>CAYZBJ010000001.1:0-49814 GCA_964476625.1 uncultured Burkholderiaceae bacterium
GCTTCAGCCTGCTCGGCTTCATCATCGGCATCTGGGCCGACAATTTCGAGAAGCTGCAGCTGGTGCCGCTGCTGATCATCACCCCGCTCGCCTTCCTCGGCGGCACCTTCTACTCGATCCACATGCTGACGCCGTTCTGGCAGGCGGTCAGCCTCGCCAATCCGGTGCTCTACCTCGTGAGCGGCTTTCGGTGGGCCTTCTTCGAGATCGCCGACGTCAACATCTGGGTGAGCCTCGGCATGATCGCGGCCTTCCTCGCGCTGTGCATCGGACTCGTGACCTGGATCTTCCGCACCGGATACCGGATCCGCAGCTAGGCTTTTGCGACCGCAGCGCGCCCTTCTTTCGTGGCGAAGGCGTCGATGATCCGCGACCGGCATGCCGATCATCGTCAACGTGCAGGAAGCCAAGACGCATCTGTCCCGGCTCATGGACCAGGCGCACGACGGACAGGAGATCATCCTCGCGAAGAGCGGCAAGCCCTACGCACGGCTGGTGCCGCTCGCTGCGGACTCGAGCCTGACCCGCTGCGCATTCCTCGCCATCACGCTGTCGAGCGTCACCAGGCGCCTGGCCCCGGCCCCGGCCCGTTCGGCGCAGGCAAGGTGTAACGCATCGCCAGCCCGAATAGCGCTCGCGGCGTCCAGCGTGAGCATCGCGGCACGGTGGAAATCCACCGGCTCGACAGGCAGCAGCCGCAGGTCGTTCGCCGCCAGGCGCTCGAATCGCTGCCAGGCATCCGTCAACAGCCCTTCGGATGACTGGACGGGAAACGCGGCGTTCAGTAGCGCCGGAAGCGGATCGTCGAATCGCGCGCGATCTGCCCGACCAGCCCGACCTCCCACTCGAGATAGGCGCGGGCATGGCGCTCGTAGTCGCTCGCGTGGTCGTAGGGCTTGTACCAGACGTCATCGGTCGCGCAGGTCGCCCGGTCGAGCCCGGCGCCGACCGGCAGGCGCGCCTCGAACCAGCGCGGATTGCCGCCGGCGAGCACCGTCACCTCGACGCCCGGCCACAGGGCCGCCGCCTCGGGCGCCGCGAGCCGGGCGAGCGCCGGGTCGTCGGCGGTCAGCACCAGTTCGCGCAGTGCCGGCAACGCAGCCAGGGCGTCGCGAGCCTGTCCGAGACGCGAGCGCACCGCCCACCAGGCGCCGGCCACATGGCGTTCGCGATGGCGCAGGCTGCTGGCGAGATCGAGCACCGCGATGCCGGGGTCGGCGAGCCGGGCGGCGAGCGACTCCGGTTCGGTCTCGCGCCACGGCGCGACCTCGGGTTCGGCGCGCAGCGCTGCCGGGCCGGTGGCGACCGGCCAGCCGGCGAAGCCGTCCTCGCCCCTGGGCCACAGGACATGGACCGCGGGCAGGCCCATCTGCTCGAGCCAGGACGCAGTCATGATCGCGCGTACCTGCTCGGGGTCGACCAGCACGATGCGCGCGGCGCGCGCCGCGACATACTCGTCGGTCGCCTGCACCAGCTGCCCCCCCGGCGCGTTGCGCGAGCCGGCAATGTGTCGCGCAGCGAACTCGGCGGGGCTGCGGACATCGAGCAGGTACATCGCGCGGGTTTCGTCGAGCCACCACCGCCGCGCGGTAGCGGCATCGACGAACGACACGCCGAAACGCTCGGCGACCCGCTCGGCGGCGGCGCGCGCGCGGGCCACGCCCTCGGCCGACGGCGCCGGGGCTTCGCGCCGCGAACCACGCTCGCACTGCATGCCGGCGAGCTCCCAGCCCATGGTCCCGTCCTTGAGGGCCAGCACCCGGTTGGGGATCCCGGCATTGCGCAGGGACTGGCAACCGATGATGCTGCGGGTGCGGCCGGCGCAGTTGACCACCACCGTGGTGGCCGGGTCCGGCGCGAGGTCGTGCACCCGCCAGGCCAGTTCGGCGCCGGGAACGTCGATCGCCCCCGGGATGCTCATGCGATGGAACTCCTCGATGGGCCGCGAGTCGAGGATGACGACCGGCTCGCCGGCGTCGATCATCGCCTGCAGTTCGGCGGGCGGGATCCGCGGCGTGTCCTCGTGGTGCTCGACGAACTCCCCGAAAGCCTTCGAAGGCACGTTGATGCCCGAGAAGACTTCGTGGCCGGCCGCGGCCCAGGCGGCGCAGCCGCCGTCGAGGATCGCGAGATCGCGGTAACCGAGGCGCGCCAGGACGGCGGCGGCGCGCTCGGCGAGATCCTCGTCGCCGCCGTCGAGCAGCACCACCGGCAGGCCCGGGCGCGGCAACAGCGCCGGCGCGACCAGTTCGAGGCGCGAGAGCGGCGCGCAGACCGCGAAGAACGGGTGGCCCTGGCAATGGACCCCCTGCTCGCGCACATCGAGCAGGGCCAGCTCGCCACCGGCCGCGAGCAGGCCGCGCAGGGCGTCGGCGCCGATGCGGCGAATCGTCGCGCGGCTCATGCGCGTCCCGAGCGGGCGTCGCGGATGTCCGAGTGAGCCGGGAAGACATCCCAGCGCCCGGTAGCGGAATCGTAGTACTCGCGGCGGTGCAGCTGCTCGAGACCGAGGCCGTAGAGATGGAAGTTCAGCAAGGGCGCATCGATGTGGATCGAATGCAGGTCCTCGGGCAGGAAGGCCACGCCGCGACCGGCGACGACCTCGAACTCGCCGCGCTGCTCGACCCCGCCGTCGTCGCTGCGCTCGTAGAAGCGGTTGAGCTCCCTGCCGTATACCCCGGCGATCACCGCCCAGGTGGTGTGGTTGTGCGCCGGCGTGCCGTAGCCGCCGAGCGACGCGTTGGCATACAGCGCGAAGCCGTGGTCGTCGTCCTCGGCGAGCCGGTAGAGGATCGAGCGATTGCCGTCGCCGGGAAACGGCGGCGGCAGGTCGCCGCGCGGGAACAGGTCGGCGCGCGACGCGAGCCCGACCAGGCGCTCGCGGACCTTCGAGAGCACGCTGCGGTCGGGCGCGGTCGTCCCGACGAGCCCGTGGATGTCGGTCATCGCCGCGGCGATCGCTTCGTGCCGGGCGGCGGCGCGCGCCGCGTAGTTGCGCTCGACCCGGGACTTGATGTTGCCCAGCGCGGTCGCCGCCTCGGCGTCGATCCGGGCGACGACCTCGGCCGACGGCGCCTTGGGCCGCGCCGGATTGCCGACGGTCCGGGTGAAGCGGCTCGCGCCGCCGGCGAGCGGCTCGAAGTCGTAGCGGATGACGATGGGGCCGAGGAACTCGGCGCGGGTCTCGGCGACCCAGCGCCGGGGCCAGTCCGCCTCGAGCACGGTCCAGTCGAGCTGGACCTCGTGGCGGGAGAACCATTGCTCGGTGAAGGTCTCGCCGCGCCCGAGCGGCCGGTCGGCGCTCTCGACCCGGTGCGAGACGGCGATCCATTCCGGCCAGGATTGCGGATTGGTGACGTAGTCGAAGACGGCCCCGGCCGGCGCGTCGATGACGATCTCGTGGCTGCGCTCGAATGCAACCGCACTGCCCGTCGATGCCTGGCTCATGCCAATCTCCTTTCTGATGGCCTCTTTGTGTTACGGCCTGTTACGGACGCGCCATCGGGGCGTCACCTGGTGGCAGCATGCTGCAACGGACAACAGTACCGCAATCGGCGGGGGCAAGCGCACCCGCGGTGGCGGATTCGGCAAACCGCCCGAACGGGCCGGGCCGGACCGGGCGATTCGACAGACGGTATCGGGAATGCCGATTGCTGGCCCGGATCGCTTCCGGTTCGCCAATGCATCACGAGGTACCCCCATGCGCCTGTATCGCTGCAACCACTGCGCGCACCCCGCCTTCTTCGAGAAACCCCGCTGCCGACGTTGCGGCGCGGTGCGCGGACTGGTGGCCGAGGAACTCCACCTGCGGCCGGCCGAAGTCATCGCCAAGCCCGACCCCGCCGCCTCGGCGCGGCTCGAGGCGCTGCACGAGTTCTTTCTCGGCGTCCTGCTCCACTTCCGCCAGGAGTCCGGCCATTACTACTGGCAGGTGCTGGTGGCCGACGATCCCGCACGGCTGGCGGCCTGCCGTGCCCATTTCGGCGACGAGCGGCGCGACTACGCGCAGGCCCTGCGCAACCACTACCACGATGGCCCGCCCGCCAACTGGCAATCCGAATACGTGAGCCCTTACGCATCGGCCCACCCCTGGGAGGATTTCGCGGAAACCTGGTCCTACTACCTGCACCTGGTCGCCCTGGTCGCGGCGACCGATGCCCGCGGACGCTCGCTCGCCGGCTACCCCGAGCGCGAGGTGCTGGCCCTGGCGGGAGTCGCCGGGCGTGATGAAGGCTTTCGGGCGCTGTTGCGCAGGTGGCTGCCCGCCTCGCTGCGCGCCAACCGCCTCAGTCGCCGGCAGGGCCGCGAGGCGCCGTATCCGTTCGCGCCGCCGCCGGCGGTGATCCGCAAGATGGCCTGGATCCACCGCCTGGTGCAGGAAACGCTCGCCGTCATGCGAAGGCCCCAGCTCACCTAAGGTGAAACTGCCCCCCGGCTGACGCAGCGCCACTACCCGGCGGGTAATTGATCGTCCGCGCACGGGCGTCGACACTGGCTCCAGACCCGAAGCACACACCCCAAGGAGCCATGCCATGCCGACATCCGACTTCCTCCCCCTCGCGGTCGCCCTGCTGATCGCGATTCCCGCCCTCGGTTCCTGCCTCGGAATCGGCATCGCCACGGCGAAGTTCCTCGAGGCGTCGGCGCGCCAGCCCGAACTGATCCCGCGGCTGCAAAGCCAGTTCTTCCTGGGGGTCGGCGTCACCGATGGCGCCTTCATCATCGCAACCGGCATCGCGATGTGGTTCGCCACCGCCAACCCGTTCCAGTGAGGAGAACACCATGAAAGCCTATGCGGTGGCGCACCTGCGCGATGTCGACTTCAACGAACGGATCGCCGAGTACCTGCGGCGCATCGATGCCACGCTCGAACCCTACGGGGGACATTTCCTCGTGCACGGCGGGCGCGTCCATCCACTCGAGGGCGAGTTCGATGCCGCCATCGTAGTGTTAGAGTTCCCCGATATCGATGCGGCGCACGCCTGGTACCAATCCCCCGGTTACCAGGCGATCCTGCCGCTTCGAACCGAGAACTCGCGCGGTATCGCATTCCTCGTCGAAGGGGTTCCGCCGGACTATCGCGGCGCCGACAAGCTGGCGCAGAAGTACTGAAGCCGGAGCCCGGCGCGGTTGTTCACCCGACGGCGGCCGACGGCGGCCGACGCCGCCCGAGGCATGCCGATTGCATGGCGGCACCGCCGGAGTCGACGCCCGGCGCGACGCGGTTCGCGTCACATGACCTGAAGGAACCACGATGCGCGAACACCGCCTTTCCGAGGGACGGCCCTACCCACTCGGTGTCACGCTCGATGCCGATGGCGCCAACTTCGCGCTCTTCTCGGCCCATGCCGAAAAGGTGGAAGTCTGCCTGTTCGACCCGCATGACGGTCACGAGACCGCCCGGATCCCGCTGCCCGAGTACAGCAACGAAGTCTTCCACGGCCACATCGGTGGTGTGGAAGCCGGCACCCTCTACGGGTTCCGCGTGCATGGCCCCTACGCCCCGAAGCTCGGACACCGCTTCAATCCGAACAAGCTGCTGCTCGACCCCTATGCGCGCGCGCATCGGGGCAGGCTGCAGTGGCGCCCCGAGATCTTCGGCTACAAGGTCGGCGCCCGCACCCGCGACCTCACCTTCGACACCCGCGACAGCGCCCCCTTCGTGCCCAGGTGCGTGGTGATGCCGAACCCGCCGGCACGCACCGACCGACCGCCGAAGCCACGCACCGCCTGGGAGCGCACCGTCATCTACGAGATGTCGGTGCGAGGCTTCACGATGCGCCATCCGCAGGTGCCGGAGCAGGACCGCGGCACCTTCGCCGGCATCGGCCACCCCGCGGTCCTCGAGCACCTGCGCTCGCTCGGCGTGAGCGCGGTCGAATGGCTGCCGATCCATGCCTGGCCCGACAGCGCCCACCTGCTCGAGCGCGGCCTGCGCAACTTCTGGGGCTACGACTCGATCGGCTTCTTCGCCGCCGATCCCCGGCTGTTCCCGCCCGGCCGCTGGACCGATCTCGGCGACATCGTCGACGACTACCATCGTGCCGGCCTCGAGATCATCCTCGATGTGGTCTACAACCACACCGCCGAAGGCAACGAACTCGGCCCGACCCTGTGCTTCCGGGGCATCGACAACCTCTCGTACTACCGCCTGATGGCGGATCGGCCCCGCTACTACGTCAATGACACCGGCACCGGCAACACCGTCGACCTGAGCCATCCGCGGGTCCTGCAGATGGTCACCGACAGCCTGCGCTACTGGAGCGAGGTGATCGGCGTCGACGGCTTTCGCTTCGATCTCGCCACCATCCTGTGCCGGCTCGATACCGGCTTCACCGAGAGCTGCGGCTTCCTGCAGACCTGCCTGCAGGACCCGGTTCTCGGCGCCGCCAAGCTGATCGCCGAGCCCTGGGACTGCGGGCCGGGCGGCTACCAGGTCGGCCAGTTCCTGCCCGGCTGGGCCGAATGGAACGATCGCTTCCGCGATTCCACCCGCGCCTTCTGGAAGGGCGACGACGGGGCAGCGCGCGCGCTGGCGAGCCGGATGACCGGCTCGGCGGACCTCTTCGACAAGCGCGGCCGCAAACCCTGGGCGAGCATCAACTTCATCACCTCGCACGACGGCTTCACCCTGAACGACCTCGTCAGCTACGACCACAAGCACAACGAAGCCAATGGCGAGCACAACCGCGACGGCCATTCGCACAACCTGTCCTGGAACCATGGCCACGAAGGGCCCACCGACGATCCCGGAATCCAGCGACTGCGCGAGCGCCAGAAGCGCAATCTGCTCGCCACCTTGCTGTTCTCGCAGGGCACGCCGATGATCACCGCCGGCGACGAGTTCGGCCGTACCCAGCAGGGCAACAACAATGCGTACTGTCAGGACAACGAGATCAGCTGGGTCGACTGGAGCCTGCCCGACACCGAGGCCGGCGGCTCGCTGCTCGCGTTCACCCGTTCGCTGCTGGGCGTACGGCGGACCTTGCCGCTGCTGCATCGCGGCCGCTTCCTCGGCACCACCTACGACCGCGTCGGCGACGTGACCGAGTTGCGCTGGCTGTCGCCGGCCGGCGAGGACCTCACCAGCGACCAGTGGAACGACGACCACATGCGCTGCTTCGGCCTGGTGCTCGATGGCCGGGCGCGCGAGACGAACATCCCGCGCCCGGGCGCGGACGCAACCCTGCTGTGGGTCCTCAACGCCTATCACGACGTGGTCGAGTTCACCCTGCCCGGCAGCCCGGGCGGGATGCACTGGAGCTGCCTCGTCGACACCAACAACCCGACGCCGGAATCGCTGCCGGTGCTGCGGCCGCGCGAAACCTACCTGGTGACGGGTCGCTCGACCCTGCTCTTCGCGCTGGAGTCCGATGGGGAAACCGGTGCGATGCTCGACGCGCTCAAGGCGCGGCTCCATGCAGGCGCCTGAACCGATTCGGGACGAGAACGCAACCTCCGGGCCACGGGCGATGCGACACCCGCGCCTCTGGGCGCCCGCGGTCGAGCGCATCGGGCTGCTCGTCTATGCGGACGCGGCCGGCGAACGCCTCGCCGACACGCGCGCGATGCTGCGCCGGCCCGACGGCTGGCACGAGGCGGCCGAGCCGCTCGCCGAAGGCGCGTACTACCGCTTCGGGTTGCCCGACGGCCTCGCGGTCCCGGATCCCGCCTCCCGCTGCCAGCCCGCCGACGTGCATGGGCCGAGCCGCTGGATCCAGCCGCCCGCGCCAGGCTCGCCCTGGCGCATCCGGCCCTGGTACGAGCAGGTCATCTATGAACTGCATGTGGGCACCTTCACCGCGGAGGGCTCCTTTCGCGCGGCGATCGACCGGCTCGACGAACTGGTCGAACTCGGCATCACCGCGATCGAGCTGATGCCGGTCGCGGACTTCCCGGGGCAGCGCAACTGGGGCTACGATGGTGTGCTGCCGTTCGCACCGGACGCTTGCTATGGCGAGCCCGCCGACCTGGTGGCGCTCGTCGACGCCGCCCACGAACGCGGGCTCGCAATGCTGCTCGACGTCGTCTACAACCACTTCGGCCCGGACGGCAACTACCTGCACCTGTACGCGCCGCGGTTCTTCGACGCGCGGCGCAACACGCCCTGGGGCGAGGCGATCGCGTTCGACGCGCCCGATGCCGCGCCGGTCCGCGAGTTCTTCGTCGACAACGCAGTCCACTGGATCCGGGGCTACGGCTTCGACGGCCTGCGCCTCGATGCGGTGCATGCGATCCTCGACGACTCCGATCCGCACCTGGTCCGCGAGATCGCGCGAAGGGCGGCCGCCGAGGCCGGCGCCGGCCGGACGGTGTTCCTGTTGCTCGAGAACGAGGACAATTCGGCGCGGCTGCTCGAACCGGATGGCGGCGGGGCGCCCGGCGCAACCGCACAATGGAACGACGACCTGCACAATGCGCTCCATGTGCTGCTGACCGGCGAGCGCGACGGCTACTACGCCGATTTCGCCCACGATCCCGCCAGCCGGCTGGCCCGGGCATTGGCCGAAGGCTTCGTCTACCAGGGGGAGCCCTCCTCGCTGCGAGGCGATCGGCCGCGCGGCGAGCCGAGCCGGCAACTGCCGACGACCGCGTTCGTCAATTTCGCCCAGAACCATGACCAGGTCGGCAACCGCGTCTTCGGCGAGCGGCTCGGCATGCTGCTGCGGCAGCGCGATCCGGCGAACGCCGAGCGGATCCTGCGGCTCGCGCTTGCCACCGTACTGCTCGCCCCGGGGATCCCGATGCTGTTCATGGGCGAGGAATTCGACAGCCGCTCGCCCTTCCTGTTCTTCTGCGACCACGCCGGCGAACTCGGCAAGGTGGTGCGCGAGGGGCGGCAGCGCGAATTCGCCGACTTCATCGCGGCCAGCGGCCTCGATGCCCGGGACATCCCCGACCCGCTCGCCGAGGCGAGCTTCGCCGCCTCGCGGATCGAGCCGCTCGCCGGGCTGGACGAGCAGCAGCGCGCGATGCGTGACTTCGTCAAGGCGACCATCGCGGTGCGCCGCCGGGTCGTCGTGCCCCTGCTCGCCAACGGCGCGCTCGCCGAATCGACCTGGCGTCGCGCCGGCGACGCCGCCCTGTCGGTCGACTGGGAATTCGGGGGCGACCGCCGCCTGGTGCTGTTCGCGAACTATGGACCACACGAGACATCGATCCGGCCGCCGATCGCCATGCCGGGACGGGCCACCTACCAGCTCGGCGACGCCACGATCGGACCCGATTCGATCTTGCTCGGCGGCCATGCGCTGACGCTCCATGACCAGCGCGCCTGACCGACCCTTGCCCGGCGCCGACGGTCCCGCACCACTGCGTGCCACCTACCGGCTGCAGCTCAACCGGGATTTCGATTTCGCCGCGGCGACGCGGCTGGTCCCGTATCTCGCCCGCCTGGGCGTGAGCCATGCCTACTGCTCGCCGATCCTCGCGGCGCAGCCCGGCAGCACGCATGGCTACGACCTCGTCGATCCGTCCCGGATCGATCCCGCCCTCGGCGGCGACGCTGGCTTCGAAGCGTTCGCCCGGACGGCGCATGCCGCCGGCCTGGGGATCATGGTCGACATCGTGCCCAACCACATGGGCGTCGCCGGGCCCGCGAACCGGTGGTGGGACGATGTATTGCTTCACGGCGCCGACTCGCCGCATGCGCGCGTATTCGATATCGACTGGGACGCCGATCCCGGGCGACGCCTGCGCCTGCCCATCCTCGGGGAATCCATCGACGAGGCCCGTGATGCCGGCCACTTCGAACTGCAGCCAATCGCCGGTGGCGACTGGCGCCTTCGCTACCGCGAGCACGACCTGCCGGTCGCACCGGCCGGCATCGCCGCATTGCGCGAGCGCACGGGCGAGCCGGCGCACGCCGGCGTGCTGCGCGATCCCGACGCGCTCGATGCCCTGCTCGACGCCCAGCACTACCGCCTGCTGCACTGGACCGAAGCGGCACGCACGATCAACTACCGGCGCTTCTTCGAGGTCTCGACCCTGGCCGGTGTGCGCGTCGAAGACCCGGCCGTCTTCGACCTGATGCACGAACGGCTCCTCGGGCTCGTCGAGCACGGCCTCATCGACGCCTTGCGCATCGACCATCCGGACGGACTGCGTGATCCGGCCGGCTATCTCCGGCACCTGCAGGCGGCGATCGCGGCGCGCCGGCCGGACGGTGCCCCGCCGTTCCACATCGCCGTCGAGAAAATCCTGGCGCCCGGCGAAGCACTGCCGGCGGACTGGCCGGTCGCCGGCACGACCGGCTACGACTTCGCGAACCAGGTCGCCGGCCTGATGGTCGACGGCGACCGGGTCCCGGCGCTCGATGCCGCCTGGCGCGATTTCACGGATGCAAGCGTGGCCACCTTCGCCGACGTGGCCCGCGGCGCGCGCCGGGAGATCCTGTTCGATGCCTTCGGCAGCGAACTGCGCCGGCTCGTCGGACTCGCGCTCGCGGCGAAGGCCGGCGACGAGCCGGGGATCTGGCCGGCGCTGGTCGAAGTGATCGCCGCGTTCCCGGTCTATCGCAGCTACCGGGTGCCGGGCGAGCCGCCCGGCGCCGCCGACCGCGCTGCGATCGAACAGGCCTGCCGGGTCGCGCGATCGCAGATCGAAGCCACCGAAGGGGAGCAGCGCGAACTGGCGCTCGCTTCGCTCGAATCGCTCGCCGAGCTCCTGCTCGGCATGCCGGAGGACCCGACGGCCTGGGAGTTCATCGCGCGGTTCCAGCAGCTCACCGCGCCGGTCGCCGCCAAGGGCGTCGAGGACACCGCGATCTATCGCTTCGCCCGGATCGCCTCTGTCAATGGCGTGGGCGGCGATCCGGACCTCGTCGGGCTTTCGGTCGACCGCTTCCACCAGGCCTGCGAGCGCCGGCTCGCCGAGTGGCCCGATGCGATGCTGGCGACCTCGACCCATGACAACAAGCGCAGCGAGGACGTCACGATGCGGATCGACGTCATCAGCGAGGCGCCCGAAGCATGGGCCACGATCGCGTCCGGCTGGCGCGATGCCATGCGCCTCGCCGACGATCCGCCGCGTGACGACGCCGGGCCCCTGCCGCCACCGAATCCGGGCGACCTGTACCTGCTGATGCAGACGGCGCTCGGCGCATGGCCGACTCCGCCCCCGCCGGCGGGCGAATCACCCCTGTCCGGCGCGCAGCGCGCGGCCTTTGCCGAAAGGCTCGTCGCGTACATGACCAAGGCCTGCCGCGAGGCGAAGCGCGAAACCCGGTGGACCGCGCCCGATTCCCGCTACGAGGCATCGATCGCGGCGACGGTCGGGCGGCTGCTCGCAGCGACCCATGGCGAACCGACCTGGTTCGCCGCCCATCTTCGCTGGTACGGCGGCATCAATTCACTGGCCCTGGCCGTGCTCAAGCTCACGGCGCCGGGGGTGGCCGACATCTATCGTGGCGCCGAACTCGTCGACGACTCGCTGGTCGACCCGGACAACCGGCGTCCGGTCGACTTCGAGCGGCGACGGATGCTGCTCGACGAGCTGGGCGCAGTCGCACCCGATGCGATCGCGGCGCACCTCGACGCCTGGTGGGCGGCGCACGATTTCGACCGGCTCAAGCTCTGGTGCCTGCATCGCCTGCTCGTGGCGCGCCGCGACGAACCGGCGCTGTTCGCACGCGCCGACTACCTGCCGGTGGTCGTGCGCGGACCACGCGCGCGCCACCTGGTGGCATTTGCCCGCCGGCTCGCCGATTCGAGCGGCGAACGCGTACTGCTCGTCCTCGCGCTGCGCTTGCCGCTGGCACTCGCACTCGAGCCGGGCCGCCGCCTCGACGAGGCGAAGCTCTGGGAAGGCACCGCGATCGATATCGCTGGCGCCGCGCTGCCGCCAGGCCGCTACCGCGACCTCCTCGACGGCCGCGACTGCCGCGTCGACGAAGGCATCGTGCCGGTCGCGAGCCTGCTCGGCACGCTGCCCTGCGCGGTCCTGGCGAATATTGCCGGCGAAGCGATCGGCAAGGACGCCGCCGGCACATCCTGATCGCGATCCGGCAGCCGGTCGGTAGCTTTGGGGGTCGCCGCGACAGGCGCATTCCTTGCAGTACACGGATCCGGGCTCGACCCATCCTGCGTAGCGGTCTTCGCGGCCGACCATGTCTACCGGATGGACGTGGCGCAGATGATCGATGCCCATCGCCGCACCCGGGCCGGCATCACCGTGTCCGCCCTCCCCGTGCCGCTTGCGGAGGCACGCGGGTTCGGCGTGCTGCAGACCGAGGCCGACGGCCGGATCACCGGATTCCAGGAGAAGCCGGACCATCCGGCGCCCATGCCCCTCGATCCCGGCCTGGCGTATGCCTCCATGGGCAACTATGTTTTCGATACCGGGGTACTGTGCGACGCGCTCCGGCAGGCCGCGCACGAGGGCCCTGCCCCCGGCGCGCGGCCGTAGCCGCCGCGATGCGCCGCGGCGCAATGCCGGGCAGCCGGTCGCGGCCGGCCAGCCGGGCGGCTGATCAGCTGTCGTACCAGAGCACCTGGCTGCCCACCGCCAGCAGGCGGCCGTCCCGGCCCCACAGCTGGATGCGCTGGTCCTGGAAGTTGCGGCAGAAGCGGTCGCCATCGGCCACGCCGAGCACCGGGGTCGTACCCTGGGCGGCCAGCTCGGCTTCGTCGACATGGAAGTAGGTGCTCAGGGTCACGGTGCCCATCTTCGCCCCGATGCCGCGCGCATGCAGCACCCGCGGGAAGAAGGCATCGGACAGGGCCGCGAGCGAGAACCAGTCGAGCGGTCGGGGTTGGCGATCGTCGAGCCAGACGACCGATCGCTGACTGTGCAGGGGGTCATGGATGCTGCGCGAGAGCACGGGCCGGCCGGCGACGAAGCGGAACCGGTAGTTCTGCAGCCAGGGCATCCAGCGGGTAGTGTCGAAGGGCTCGATTGATTCGGGCGGCGGCGCATCGGGCATCGTCGCGGGCTGGTGGGCCCAGGTCTCGACCCGGTTGGCGAACACGAACGTGGCGGTCGACAGCACCTTGTCGCGCTGGCGCAGCTCGACCGACCAGTGCTGGGTGGTCCGTCCGCCCCGCACCAGGGTCGCGACGAGGTCGAACTCGCCCTCGCCGATCAGCCCGCCGAAGTTGATCGTCATCGCCACCGGGGTGCCCTGGCGAGCGGGATCGTCGAGCACCGCGCGCAGCATGACCGCGGCGGTCAGCCCGCCGAAGGGGCCGGCGAAATTCCAGTAGGCGGGCGAGGTGTGGCCGACGAGGACGCCGTCGTCGCGCCGGGTGAGCCGGCAGGCTTCGTCGAAGGGATGGAGCGGGTTCATCGATTCATGTCGTCGGTCTTGTTGCAGTGCATTGTGCCGCAAGCCCGGCCCGGGGCTAGCGTCGCTCGGCGCCCACCCAGAGCGCCACTGCGATCGCGGCGAATGCCGCGCCGCCAAACGCAGGGCCCGGCCAGCCGAAGCGGGCATGCAGCACCGTGCCGAGCAGCGGGCCGAAGGCGCCGATACCGAACACCACCGTCATGTAGAGCGCGTTGATCCGGCTGCGGGCCGACGCCGACAACTGGTAGAGCGCCCTCTGGCCGACGACCTGGTTGGTCTGCACCAGCGCATCGATCACGAGCGCCCCGAGGCCGAAGCCGACCAGGGCGCCGGCGGGCACCACCCAGCCCGAGAGCAGCAGCATCGCGCAGGTACCGACGATCGCCACCCCGGTCGCGACCCGGCCATGGCCCCGGTCGGCAAGGCGTCCCGCCAGGGGCGCGGCCAGCGCGCCGCCGGCCCCGGCGAGCGCGAACAGGGCGATGCCGTCCTGCCCGAGGCCGAAGCGGGCCGCGAGTTCGAGCGGGGCGGCGGTCCAGAACATGTTGAAGGCGAGGAACAGCAGCGCCTGCCAAGTGGCGCGCCGGCGGATCAGGGGCTCGTCGCGCCAGAGGGTTCGCAAGGAGCCGAACAACTCCCCGGGATCGGGACGACGGGGTGGTTCCCGTCGCGGCAGGTAGCGGGCGAGCAGCAGGCCGAGCAGGACCGTCAGGACCAGCGCGGTCCAGAACACCGCGCGCCAGTCGGCAAGCCAGGTGACGAAGCTCGCGAAGGGGCGCGCGAGCATGATGCCGCCGAGCAGGCCGCCGGTCACCAGTCCGATGACCCGCCCCTGCCTCTCGGCCGGCACGAGGAAGGAAGCCATCGGCACCATCACCTGCGATGCGGTCGCGCAGACGCCGAGCATCGCGCAGGCGAGGAGGAAGACGGCGGCCGTGGTCGCCATCGCCACCGCGGCCAGCGAGAGGACCACCCCGGCCACCGCCAGCAGGATCAGCCGGCGGTTCTCGTAGCGGTCGGCAAGCGGCACGAGCAACGCGAACCCGAGGCCGCTGCCGACCTGGGTCAGGGTGACGGTGGCGCCCGTCATCTCGCTCGACAAGCCGATGTCGGCGCCGATCTCGGCGATGAGGGTCTGGCTCAGGTAGTTGTTCGCCACCAGCACGCCGCAGGCGACGGCCAGCAACGCAATGACCGGCCCCTTGGCCTGCGGCGCCCCGGCTTCGCTTTGCAACGCGCTACTTCGGCCCGGCCGGCCAGTCCCGCGCGACCGCCGGATCGACGGCGCGCAGCAGGACGGGGCCGGCCATGGCGTTCAGGCCGGCACCAGCATGCCGCCGTCGATGACCGCCGCGCCACTGCTGTCGAGGGTGCGGAAAGCAACCGACTCGTTGCCGCGCCAGCCTTGCACCACCAGGAGTTCGCCCGGCAGTACCGGCTTGGTGAACCGGGCCGAGATCGAGCTCAGGTGCTGGGCGCCGAGGGCGCCCAGCAGCACCCGGGCGGTGATCCCGTAGGTGCACAGGCCATGGAGGATCGGCCGCGGGAAACCGCCCCGGGTCGCGAAGGCCGGATCGCTGTGCAGAGGGTTGCGATCGGCGCATAGCCGATAGAGCAATGCCTGGTCGGGCCGGGTCTGCACCGACACCTCGATGTCCGGCGCGCGATCGGGCACCGCCGGTCGCTGGCCGCCGGACTTCCGATTGGGGTCGAAGCCGCCTTCGCCGCGGATGAAGGCCGAGGCCCGCGAGGTGAACAGGCGCTTGCCGCTGGCGGCATCGGTGGCCTCGAAGGCGGTGGTCACCAGCGCGCCGGAACCCTTGTCGACGATCGACTCGATCCGCGCTTCCAGCCGGGCCCGGCCCTCGAGCGGAAGGGGTCCGTCGAGCTCGAGGCTCTGCTCCGCATGCACCAGCTTGGTGTGGTCGATCTCGCCGAAGTCGGGCCGCACCTTCGCGAGTTGCGTGAGGATCAGCCCGAAGGTCGGCAGCACCCGCAGGTTGACCCCCGCGGTGTTCTCGGTGGTCAGGTCGAGCTCGGCCAGTGGGTCGGCCTGCCCGGCGCCGACGCCCAGGGCATAGAGCATCACGTCGCGCGAGTCCCAGCCGACTTCCACCGGGCCAGCCTGCTGGCCGATCGCATCGAGATTGACGGGCATCCTGTCTCCAATCGGGAATGTTGCCAAGTAGCCGAAGCGTACCCCAAGCAGCGCCGCCGCAGGACGCCCGATTGGCGCGCTGACGGATTGCCCCGACAATGTGGTGATCACTGACTAGCGGCACGAGCGACCAGCGGCACAGGCGGCCCGACGAACGGCCGGGCCGGTCGACCCATCCATGAGCATGCTCGCGATCCTCGGGGGGCTCGCCGGCGGCATCGGCCTGTTCATGCTCGGCATGGGCCTGATGACCGACGGGCTCAAGCTCGCCGCCGGCCCGGCGCTCGAGCGCATCCTCGCCCGCTCGACGAGCACCCGGATCCGCGGGCTCGCCTCGGGCGCCCTGGTCACCGCGCTGGTCCAGTCCTCGACCGCGATCACCGTCGCCACGATCGGCTTCGTCAATGCGGGGCTGCTGAATCTCTCGCAGGCGATCTGGGTGGTCTTCGGCTCGAACGTCGGCAGCACCATGACCGGCTGGCTGGTTGCCCTGGTGGGCCTGCAGTTCGACATCCAGGCGCTGGCCCTGCCGCTGATCGGCATCGGCATGGTCCTGCGGCTGACCGGCCAGGGCACCCGGCGCGGTTCGCTCGGCACCGCGCTGGCCGGCTTCGGCCTGCTCTTCCTCGGCATCGACATGTTGCGCGACGCCTTCGCCGCGCTGCCGGCGGACTTCACCCTGCCGGCCGGAGAGGACTGGACGAGCGTACTGGTCCAGGTGCTTGCCGGATTCATGATGACCCTGGTGATGCAGTCCTCGGCCGCCTCGCTGACGATCGCGCTGACCGCCGCCGAAGGCGGCCTGCTGACGATCCAGGGCGCGGCAGCGGTGGTGATCGGCGCCAACGTGGGCACCACGGCGACGGCGGTGATCGCTGCCATCGGCGCCACGCCCAGCGCACGCAGGGTGGCCGCCGCCCATGTGCTGCTCAACGTGATCGCCGCGATCGTCGCGCTGGCGCTGCTGCCCTGGATGCTGCGCGCCATCGTCGCGACCAGCGAATGGATCGGGCTCGGGGCCGCCCCGGCGCCCACCATCGCGCTCTACCACACCGCGTTCAACCTGCTCGGCGTGGCCCTGGTCTGGCCGCTGGCCAACCGCATGATCGTCTTCCTGCAATCGCGCTTCCGGGCGGCGCCGGACGACGAGGCGCGGCCGCAGTTCCTCGACCGGACGGTCCTCGCCGTGCCGGAGATCGCCATCGCCGCGCTCGAGCGCGAGCTGCACGCGATGGGCGAAGCGAGCCGGCGCCTCCTGCTCGAGACTCTTGCCGACCCGCGGGCGCCGCCCGAGGCCGGGATGCGCCGGCTCGAAGCCAGCGGCGACGCGATCGGCGAGTTCATCATCCAGCTGAGCCGGGAAAGCATGTCGGACGAATCGGCCCATCGGCTGCCCGAGATCCTGCGCGTCGCGAGGCATTACGAGTCGGCCGCCTACTTCGCGCTCGAGGCGGCGCGGGCATTGTGCGAACCGGCGGCCAGGCTCGACGCGGCCGCACTCGGGTATCCTGCATTTCGCGAGGCGGCGCAACGGCTGCTCGCGCGGGCATCGCCGGGTGCGCCCGCCGACGACGAGTTGCCGGACGCACAGGCAAGCGCCGACTTCACGGCGGCCTACGATCGCTTCAAGTCGGGCCTACTGGCGAGCGGCGCGAGGGGCGACCTGCCGCTGGACACGATGGAAAGCTGGTTGCGGGCGGCAAGCGGACTGCGTCGCTCGCTCGATGAAGCGATCAAGGCGTCGCGCAGGTCGACGCCCCCAATGGCAGGGCCGACTGCGACAATCGATCCATGAATAAAGAAAAATCCCGGGCCCGCGGACTCGGCCACATCGGCCGCTTCATCCTCGTCGGATTCTTCACGGTCGCCCCGCTCTGGGTCACCTGGCTGGTGTTCGACTTCGTGATCGGCATGCTCGCGCGGGCGGGGCGGCCGCTGCTCTACGCCGCGGCCCGCGCCGTCAGCAACTTCTCGCCGACTCTCGCATCCTGGATGCTCGAATCGGCGTTCGAGCAGGCCGTCGCGCTGGTGATCGTCCTTGCCGCGCTCTACGGCATCGGCGTGTTCGCCACCATCCTGATCGGGCGCAAGCTGATCGGCTGGTTCGAATCCGTGATGGCCCGCCTGCCCCTGGTGCAGACGATCTACGGCGGCACCAAGCGGCTGCTGCACAGCCTGCGCACCCCGCCGGCCACCGGCCAGCGCGTGGTGCTGATCGCATTCCCCAACGACAGGATGAAGACCATCGGCATGGTCATGCGCACCATCCAGGACTCCGTCTCGGGACGCGAGCTCGCGGTCGTCTACGTACCGACGGCGCCCAACCCGACCTCCGGCTACATCGAGGTGGTGCCGGTCGACGAGGTGATCTTCCTCGACTGGAGCGTCGAGGAGGCGATGACCTTCGTCATGACCGGCGGCACCACCTCGCCCGACACGGTGCAGTTCTCGAACCCGCCGACGCCGCCGCGCGAAGGCGCCGGCTGATCGTTCAGGCGCCCTTCGGGCTGACCACGATGCCGCGCGCGGCCAGGTCGCCGACCTGCGCATCGGACAGGCCAAGCAGTTCGCGCAGGACTTCGGCCGTATGCTCACCGAGCGAAGGCGAAGGCGAGCGGATCGCGCCCGGGGTCTCGGACAGGCGAAACGGGACACCCATCATCGGAACCTTGCCGGCGCGAGGATGCTCCTGCTCGACGATCGCACCGCGCGCCCTGACCTGGGGATGCGCGACCACCTGGTCGATCTTGTTGACGGCGCCCACCGGAACGCCGGCGTCGACGAGGATCTTCTCCCACTCCTCGTAGCTGCGCGTCAGGAAGGTCTCCTGCAGGGTCGCGATCATCGCCTCGCGATTCTGGTTGCGTCCGATATTGGTTGCGTAGTGCGGATGCCGGGTGAGCTCGGGCCGCCCGATCGCCGGACAGAAGATGTCCCAGAGCTTCTGGCTGCCGACCGCGATGGCGAGATCCCGTGTGGCGGTGCGGAAGGTCTGGTAAGGCGCCAGCGCCTTGTAGGCGGTGCCGAGCGGCTCGGGCATCTCACCGTCGGCCATGTAGCCGGCAATCAGCACATTGAGCAGCGACAACTGGCCCTCGAGCATGGAAATGTCGACATGCTGGCCGACGCCGGTCTTTTCCCTGACCCGCATCGCCATCACGATGCCGAGCGCGGCGTACATGCCGGCGGTCAGGTCGGCGATCGACACGCCGCAGCGCGCCCCGTGGGTGCCTTCGTCACCGGTGATGCTGATCATGCCGCTCTCGGCCTGCACGATCAGGTCCATCGCCGCCCGGTCGGTGTAGGGGCCGTCCTGGCCGAAACCCGAGATCGAGCAGTACACGATGCCCGGGTTGCGCTTGCGTACCTCCTCGTAGCCGAGGCCGAGCCTTCTCAGCGCGCCGACACGGAAGTTCTCGAGGATCACGTCGACCTTGCCGGCGAGCTCGAAAAAGAGTGCCTTGCCTTCCTCGCTCTTGAGATCGATCGACAGGCCGCGCTTGTTCCGGTGCAGCGACGTGAAGTAGGAGCTCTCGTCGCCAGGCAAGGGCGAGCCCCAGGCGCGGGCGATGTCGCCGAAACCCGGAGTCTCGAGCTTGTAGACGTCGGCGCCGAAGTCGGCGAGCAGGGTGGAGCAATGGGGTCCGGCCAGCGCATGCGACAGGTCGAGAACCTTGATCCCTTCGAGCGGAGTTTTCATCGGACGGGCACCGGGTAAGTCGAACGAAGCATGGATTGTGACGCAAGCGGCGCCGAAGTGTTGTGCCGGCCCGCCGCCGGGTATGCCGCCAGGCCGGTCGGCGACCTGGTCCCCGCTGGCTTAAACTGGCCCGAATCCCGCATCATCGAAGGCCCGATATGAAACGCCCCCCACGCTCGCTCTGCTCGCCGCCTCCCGAGGAATCGCCTCAGTGGCTTCGGGCGGCCGGGCGCCACTGAGATGTCCCTGCCCGATCCCGCCCCGCGTCGCCACACCCACACCCGTCGCGTCCACTGCGAGGGCTTCCTGCGCGAGGACGGCCTGTGGGACATCGAGGGCCGGATCATCGACACCAAGCCCTTCCAGTACACCGAACCGTTTCGCGGGGTGCGCGAGCCCAACAGCGAAGTGCACCACATGGCGGTCCGGCTGACCATCGACGATGACCTCGTGGTCCACGCGATCGCGGTCGACATGCCGCAGACGCCCTACCCGACCTGCGTCGGCGCCAAGCCGAACTTCGACGGCCTGGTCGGCGCATGCATCGCGCGCGGCTGGCGCAAGTCGGTCAACGAGACGGTCGGCGCCACCCGCGGCTGCACCCATGTGCGCGAGCTGCTCTTCCCGATGGCGACGGTGGCCTTCCAGACCGTGTTCAGCTGGCCCGAGGACGGCCCGGACGGCCCCGTGCGCTTCGGGCCGGCCCGGGCCGGGGGCAAGCCCGGCTTCATCGACGGCTGCCACGCCTGGGCCTCGGACGGGATGGTCGTCGCGACCCTGCATCCGCAGTGGTCGAGCCGCAAGGACGGCAGCCGGACCGGCTGAAGCTGCTCGACGGGCTGCGCCGTGCACGGGCGATGCGGGCGCCGCATCACTCCCGCGGCGCGAGATGAATCCGGTCTTCGCCGAACTGGAGCTCCGGTAGCCGCGGGGACACCACTTGCGGCAGCGTGGCCTCGATCGCATCGCGCCAGGCGCCGAAGCTCTCCCGTCTCGGCAATTCGGCCAGGCCGATCCGCTCGAAGGCGCCGGCCTGCTGGCGATAGACCAGCAGGCGATCGCTGCCCGGATGCGCGCCGAACAGGAGCAGCATGAGCTCGGGCTCACCCTCGCCGTCTATCTGCTGCAGCCAGGCGCCGCAGCGCCATCCGCTCGCGAAGCAATCGCCCACGAACCGCCGATCCGCGCTCCAGCGACGCTCGCCGCGGGGACGGTCGCGATCGGCGACGTCGTCGTCCGCCTCCGCCCATGCCCGCAGGGCGGCGATCGACGCTTCGGCGTCCGGGTCGCGCCAGGCCTCGATCGCGGCGCCCGCGGCGTCCGGCGCTTCGGCCATGGCGGCGCCCGGGTAGCGCCGGGTCCTTGCAAGTTCGGCGCGGGCGGCATCGGCGATATCCGGCCCGCCCTCGGCCGCGAGCCGGCGCAGCCCCTCGATGCCGTAGCTACCGGCCTGCCAGCGCAGCCAGGCGGTATCGACGCGAGGAGGGTCGACGCCCGCGGTGCCATTGGCCAGCGCCCGGTCGACCTGGCTCGCAACCGCCAGCCTGCGAGCATCGGCGATCGGCGTGAGCAGGGCGATGATGGCGAGGCTCGCAAGGACCGCGACCCATACGTTGATCCGGCCGACCCAGGGCATCCAGCGCGGATCATGGACGCGCGGTGCGGGATAGCCGACCGCATAGGCGAGCGCCATCGCGGCCACCAGCGCCCCCCAGATGCGGTCCTCGGTCCAGCCGTACTGCCCTACGCGGGGCACGATGGACCAGGCGGCAAAGAGCGCGATCGGGATCGTCGCGAGCCAGGCCCAGCGCAGGGCGCGCCGCAAGCGGCGGCTCGTGATGGCCGGGCTGCGGCCATCCTGCCAGGCCGCGTTGAGGAAGCAGACCGCGAGCGCGAGGAACCAGAGCAACCGGGCGCTGGTCAGCGTCCGGTCGCCGTCCCCTGCCCGGCCCGCGAACGGGATCGCGAGGACCCACACCACGCCAAAGCCCAATGCGACCGGCAGCAACCAGGCATTGAGGCTGAGCCAGGCGCGTCGCAGGGCCAGGGTCATGGCCGACCAGCGCCGCGCCATCACGAAACCGAAGGCGATCGCCAGCGTGGTCACCGGCAGCCGGAACCAGGCCTCGCCAAGCAGGTCGCGCACCGTCGTTATGTGCACCGTGCGCAGCAGGCCGGCGCCAGCGAAGAGGATCGCCCAGGTCGCGCCGGCGAAGAGGATCGCGAACGCGGTGGCGATCGCATTGCGCCAGGTCAGGTCGAAGTACTCATGGTAGCGATGTGAGCGCCGGCAAACCCAGAGATGCAGCAGCATGGCGCCTGCCACGAAAGCCGCAACCACGACCTGGGGCCGAACCCCCTGGAAGGGCGAGGCGATCCCCCGGCCGGACGGATCGATGCTGGTGGCTGCCTGGTGCCAGCCGATGAAGCCGAAGAGCAGGCCGAGCACGAGCACCATCAGCAGCCTTTCGGTCCGGCCGATGACCGCGTCGATGCTCCAGTAGAGCGCGATCGGCATGGCGAGCGCGGCGAACACGATCGGCATCACGATGCGTGGCGAGCCGGCCAGCATCCGGCCCTCGGCGGCGAAATACCAGAGCGCCCACAGCACGACCCCCTGGGCGAGGCCGACTACGAGCAAGGCCGCGTCGCGACGCCGGGCGGCCAGCGCGGCAGGCGTATCGAGTGGCGCGGCGACCGGAGTCTCGATCGAAGCTTCGGCCGATGTCTCGATCGATGAAGCGATATCGGTCCCCGGCATTTCATTCATGGCAGATCGATCTTATCGCGCGAATCCCGCCCTTCGTGCGAGACTTTCAGCGCCATCCCTGTCGGAGACAGCATGTCGAAACGACTTCCCGGGCTCGACGCGTCGGCCACGATCTACCGTGACGAATGGGGCATCGCCCATGTGCGGGCGCGCCATCGCCGCGACGCCTTCTTCGCCCAGGGCTACGTCCACGCCGAGGATCGCTTCTGGCAGATGGACGCGGCCCGCCGCCGGGTCGAAGGGCGATGGGCCGAATGGGTCGGCGAGGCTGGCGTCGAATCCGATGCGCTCGCCCGCCGGCTCGGCGCAGCCGCGGCCTGTCGTCGCGACTACGACGCGATCGACGACGAGGCCCGGGAGATCATCGACGCCTATGCCGCCGGCGTGAATGCCTGGCTGGGCACCGGCGAACCCCTGCCGACGCCCGAGTATGCCTTCCTCACGGGCGCGCCAGAACCCTGGGCGCCGTGGCATTGCATCGCCGCGATGCGCTGGCGCGGCTGGCTGATGGGCTCGCTCTGGTTCAAGCTGTGGCGCGCCGCCGCGCTCGCGGTGCTGCCAGCCGACCAGGTCGCGAAACTGCGTATCGACGACGGCGGCATCGATCGCCTGTGCATCCCGCCGGGCGTCGATGCGCAGCGCTGGGTCGCCAGCCTTGCCGAACTCGCGCCATCGATTGCCGCCCTCGAGGCGATCGCATCGCCCGACATGACCGGCGGCGGCAGCAACAACTGGGCGATCGCGGGCGAGCACACCGCCAGTGGCAGGCCACTGCTCGCCGGCGACCCGCACCGCGTCTTCGAGATGCCGGGGATGTACGCCCAGGGCCATGTCGGCTGCGACGAGTTCGATGCGGTCGGCCTCGAGATTCCCGGCGTGCCTGGCTTCCCGCACTTCGCCCACAACGGCCATGTCGCCTGGGGCGTCACCCACGCCTTCGCCGACCTGCACGACCTCTTCGTCGAGCGCGTCGAAGAGCGCAACGGCGGATGGCACTACCTCTTCGAGGATCGCTGGCTGCCGGTGCGCTCGCGGCGCGAGACCATCCATGTGCGCGATGGCGAGGACCGGGTGATCGATATCCACGAGACCCACCACGGCCCGGTCATCGTCGGCGAGCCCGGACGCGGCCCTGTGCTCGCGCTGCGCTCGATGCAGTTCGCCGAGACGGACCGCTCGTTCGAATGCCTGCTGCGGATGCTCTGCGCCCGCAACACCGACGACTTCTTCGAGGCGACCCGGGGCTGGGGCCTGATCGACCACAACGTCGTCGCCGCCGACACCGCCGGCCATATCGCCCACCGGGTGCGCGCGATCGTGCCGATCCGGCCGCGCATCAACGGCTGGTTGCCGGTACCGGGCTGGACCGGCGAGCACGAGTGGCAGGGCATGGTGCCCTTCGAGGCCATGCCGCATGCCACCGACCCGGCGCGCGGCTTCATCGTCACCGCCAACAATCGTTTCGTCGCCGACGATTCGCCCTACTACCTCTGCACCGACTGCCATCCGCCGTACCGGGCGCGCCGGCTCGAGGAGCTGATCGCCGCGCTGCCGGCCGCCACGCTCGACGACATGGCGGCACTGCATCGCGATGTCCGCAGCCCGAACGCGACCCTCTTCCAGACGCTGGTCGGCCGGGCCGAGGGGCTCGGCGGCGCGGCGCTCGCACTGCGCCAGCAGATCCTCGACTGGGACGGCGAACTCGATGTCGACTCGATCGGCGCGGCCGCCTACGAAACCCTGCGCTGGACCCTCGCCGAGCATGTCGCCCGCCGCAGCGGCCTGGCGACGCTCGCCGGCCACGAGCTGCTGCGGCTGCCGCCCGGAGTGTCGCCGACCATGCAGGTCTGGTGGCTGCTGCCGAGCCTGGTGCGCAACGACGACAACGCCCTGCTGGGCGGTGAAACCTGGCCGCAAGTGGTGGCCGCCGCGTTGGGCGAAGCAGGCGAGCGCTTCGATGGCCGTCCCTGGGGCGAGCATCACCGGGCGCGGCTGGCCCATCCGCTGCAGTCCTTGTCGGCGGCGGCGCGCGACCGGCTGGCGGGGCCAGCCTTGCCGCTGCCCGGCGACAACGAGACGGTCATGGCCAACGGTTGCGTGCCCGCCAGCGGGCTGGCCGCCGCCTCCGGCTCGGTGGCCCGCTACGCCTTCGACATAGGCAACTGGGACGCGAGCCGCTGGGTCGTGCTCGACGGCGCCTCGGGCGAGGCCGGTTCGCCCAACCGCTTCGACCAGAACCCCCTCTGGGCCCGCGGCGAGATGGTGCCGATGCGCTACGACTGGAAGGAGATCGCGCGCCACGCGAGCTCGACGGAGACGCTCAGGCCCTGAGGGCCGAGGCCCCAGCCCCGCAGCCCGCGATCTCCGCGCGGGAGATTCAAGGGGCCGGGTCGAACGCCGCGATCAGCGCATCGAGCAACGCTCGCACCGCCACCGACAGGCCGCGCTGGGTCGGATAGACCACTTGCAGGGTGCCCGTGGGCATGGCCCATTCGGGTAGCACCCGGGCGAGCCGGCCCTCGGCGATGGCCGCGGCGGCGTAGTCGTCGGGCAGCATCGTCACCCCCAGCCCGGCGATCGCCGCCCTGGCCCGCAGCTGGAAGTCCTCGCAGACGAGCCGTGCCGGCGCGGCCACTTCGACTTCACGCCCGTCGGGCGCCGCCAGGGTCCAGTGCACCCGCCGGTCCGGATTGACCGTCCCGAGCGCAGGCACTTCGCGCAAGGCATCGAGCGTCGGCAACCCACCATGGGCGGCGACGAAGGCGGGGCTCGCGACGAGTATCCCCCGCGCGACGCGCAGCCGGCGGATCGCCCATTGCGGCTCTTCGTCGCCGGGACTGCGCACCCGGATCGCAAGGTCGATGCCTTCGGCGACGAGATCCACCCGCCGGGGCGTCATCACCAGCTCGAGCACCACCCGCGGGTTGGCGGCGAGGAAATCGCTGAACACCTGGCAAAGGAGTTCGCTTTCCACCAATTGCGGCGGCATGCTCACCCGCAGGGCGCCCGATGGCTCGACCCGTCTCGAACTGGCGATGCAGTCGGCCGCCTCGGCCTCGCGCATCATCGCCCGGGCATGTTCGGCCACCTGGCTGCCGGTATCGGTCAGGGTGATCCGCCGGGTACTGCGCTGGAGCAGGCGCACCCCGAGCCGATGCTCGAGCGCGGCAACCCGCCGCGACAGGCGTGACTTCGGTACCCCGAGCACCCGCTCGGCCGCCGAGAAGCCGCCGGCATCGACCACCGCGGCGAAATAGCGATAGTCGTTGAGGTCCACGGACTCGACTGGGTTCATCGATTTGCCCCATCAATGGAACGATCAATCGCATTTTCGCCGACTACCGATCGATTTGCCACGAATTCATCATGAGGCCATGGTGTCGGTCACCGACCGGCGCCTCCACATGAACCGAAAACCGGAGCCCCTCATGAACATCCTGCACCTCGATTCGAGCATCCTCGGCGATGCCTCCGCCTCGCGCGGCCTGACGCGCGACATCGTCGCCACCCTCGTGCGCACCCACCCTGGCGCTATGGTGGCCTACCGTGACCTCGGCGCCAGCGTGTCGGGCCACTTCGACGCCGCCCTGCTGGCCGCCCGCTCGACGCCGCCGGAAGTGCGCAGCGCCGAAGCCCATGCGCTGGCCGAGCACGCCGAGGCGGTGATGGCCGAGTTCCTCGCCGCCGACGTGATCGTGATCGGCGCGCCGATGTACAACTTCGGCCTGCCGAGCCAGCTCAAGACCTGGATCGACCTGATCGCCGTCGCCGGGGTGACCTTCCGCTACACCGAGGACGGCCCGCAGGGCCTGGCCGGCGACAAGCGCGTCATCATCGCGGCGACCGCGGGCGGCCAGCATGCCGGCCAGCCCAGCAGCGCTGCCCACGCCGACTACCTGAAGTTCCTGCTCGGCTTCCTCGGCATCGCCGACATCGAGGTGGTCGTCGCCGAGGGACTGGCGATCGGCGTCGAGCAACGCGAAGCAGCGCTCGCCGCCGCACGCGGCGCGCTCGAGGCGGTCACAATCTAGCCAGGCGGCTATTGGCTCCCATGATTGATGCGCATAAAATATGCGCATCAATCGTGAGGAGGATTATTCCCATGAATTCGATCTTCGACATCGAGGCCCCGAGGAAAGCAACCAACGTCAGCATCAACAGCGACCTGCTGGCGAAGGCCAGGGAGATGAAGATCAACCTCTCCGCAACACTGGAATCGGCCTTGGCCGTGCAAGTTGGCGCTCACCAGCGAGAACTCTGGAAGCAGCGGAACCGGGACGCGATCGAAGCCTACAACGAACTCGTAGCAACCCATGGCAGCCTGGCAGACGAGCTGAGGACTTTCTGATGGGCCAGTTCGATGTCTACGAAAATCCGGACAAGACGTCCCGGAGAACCTACCCCTACCTACTGGATATCCAGTCGGATTTATTGGCTGGCTTGCACACCACCGTCGTCATTCCGCTGGTCCCGGCCAACCGGGCTGCGAAGCTGGTCTTCGATCGCCTCACACCGCTCGTCGAGTTCGACGGCAAACCATGGGTCGTCCTGACACCCCAGATCGCGGGAATCGGCCGCAATCATGTCGGCGAGCCGATCGCCAGTCTCGCGACGTACCGTGCCGAGTTGGTGGCGGCGCTGGATTTCCTCATCTCCGGCATCTGACCCTCGGTCCGGAGTCAGGCGGTCGCGTACCGGAACGCCGCGAAAAAGTGGCAGGCGGTCCCGCCCAGCACGAAGAGATGCCAGGCGAAGTGGGCGTACCGGACCCGGTCGTCGAACAGGAACACCATCGCCCCGACCGTGTAGGACAGCCCGCCCGCCAGCAGCAAGAGCAGCCCCGGGCCCGGCACCCGCTCGAGCAGCGGCGCGATCGCGAGGATCACCGTCCACCCCATGGCGACGTAGAGGCCGGTCGACAGCCAGGGGTGGCGCAGGCGGTCGGCCAACTTGACGACGACGCCGACGGCGGCCATCGCCCAGACCAGGCCGAACAGGGTCCAGCCCCAGGCGCCGCTCAGCACGCCGAGCGTGAACGGGGTGTAGCTGCCCGCGATGAAGATGTAGATCGCCGCATGGTCGAAGCGGTTCGCCCAGGCCTTGGCGCGACCGGCGGGCAAGGCGTGGTACACGGTGGAGACGAGGTAGAGCAGAATCATCGTGCCGGCGAAAACGCTGGCGCCGACGACATCGGCAGCGCCGCCCATCCGACTGGCCTGCCAGACCAGGATCGGCAGCGAAGCGATCGCCAGCAGCAGCCCGATGCCGTGGCTGGTCGCATTGGCGATCTCCTCGCCGATGGTCTGTTCCCTGGAAACGGTGGTTGCGCTCATGCCGATACGATACACGCCCGATGTGACCGGAATCTGGCAAGAGCCTCCAGCCCGCGAGGACTCGCGTTGATCGCGACCTTGCCGAAATGGGACCGGCCTGATCAGGCGCCGGTATACGACTTGCGCACGATCTCGGCCGCGGCCTCCACATGTCGCGCGCACATGACGCCGGCGCGCTGCGGGTCGCGCGCCTCGATCGCGGCCACCACCGCCTCGAGCTCGGCAATCGTCTGCGGCAGCCGGCCGGCGGTCCCGAGCGAGACACGGCGCAGCAGGGTCACCCGGTTGTTGAGCTGGGTGAGCAACTGCCCGATGATCCGGTTGCCGCAGCCCTCGAGCAGGATGGCGTAGAAGGCGTTCTTCGCCGCGAGCAGCGCTTCGGTACTCGCGGAAGCCTCGGGGGTGCGAAGGAACTCGAGCGCTTCGCGCAGCCGCGCGACCTGCGCATCGCTCGCGTGGCGGGCGAAGCCTTCGCCCGCCAGCGCTTCGAGCGCGCCGCGCACCACGTAGAGTTCGTGGACTTCGTCGGCCGACAGGGTGCTCACCACCGGCCCCTTGTGGGGAATGATCCGGATCAGGCCCTCGGCCTGCAGGTGTTGCAGGGCTTCGCGCACCACGGTGCGGCTGATGCCGAGCGATTGCCAGAGGTCGCGCTCGACCAGCCGCTGGCCCGGCGCGAAGCGCCCGGCGAGAATGGCCTCGCGCAGCTTGTCGGTGACGCGCTGGCGCAGGGAAACGACATCGCGCGAGACGTCGAGGTCGAAGTCGGATCCGTCGGCCATGCCGCTCACCTGGGCCGCTCGAGCCGGCCGACAGCGGCGCGGGCGCGGTCCGTCATATGCCGAGGTACGCGCTGCGCACTTCGTCGTCGTGCAGCAGGGCATCGGAAGCGCCCTCCTTGGCGATCTCGCCCGCCGACAGGACGTAGGCGCGCGAAGCGACGCTGAGCGCGAGCTGCGCGTTCTGCTCGACGAGCAGGATCGCGACTCCTTCGCGGTTGATCGCCTCCAGTGCGACGTGCACTTCCTCGACCACCTTCGGCGCCAGCCCATGGCTCGGCTCGTCGAGCAGCAACAGGCGCGGGCGCAGCATCAGCGCCCGGCCGATCGCGACCATCTGCTGCTCGCCGCCCGACAGGGTGCCGGCGGCCTGCGCCATGCGTTCGCCGACGCGGGGGAACAGCGACACCACCCGCTCGATGCTCTCGTCGATCTTCGCCGCATCGGCGCGCCGATGGCTCCAGGCGCCCATGCGCAGGTTCTCGGCAACCGTGAGGCGCGGGAAGATGTGCCGGCCTTCGAGCACATGCGCGATGCCCAGGCCCGCGATCCGGTGCGCCGGCTCGTCGAGCAGCGACTTGCCTTCGAAGGCGATCCCGCCCCTGTACCAGCCCTCGCCGAGGCGCGAGATGCCACGCAGCAGGGTGCTCTTGCCGGCGGTGTTGGGACCGATCAGGGAAACGATCTCGCCGCCGTTCACCGTGATCGAAATGCCGTGGAGGATCTCCACCGGGCCGTAGCCGGCGCGCA
Source organism: uncultured Burkholderiaceae bacterium (assembly GCA_964476625.1). Taxonomy (GTDB): domain Bacteria; phylum Pseudomonadota; class Gammaproteobacteria; order Burkholderiales; family Burkholderiaceae_E; genus JAMLIN01. The sequence continues at coordinate 28,776 of CAYZBJ010000001.1, forward strand.
GTTCGCGGATCTCAAGCATCGCCCGCCTCCTGCACCGAGGAGCCGAGATAGGCCGCCACCACCTTCGGGTCGCGCGAAACCTCGGCCGGCGTGCCCGACGCGATCAGCTGGCCGAAGTTCAGCACCAGGATTCGTTCGCACATCGACATGATCGTCTTCATGTGGTGTTCGATGACGAGGAAGGTGATTCCCTCGCCGCGCAGCTCGCGCACCAGCGCGACGATCTCGCGCTGCTCCTGCGGCGTCAGGGTGGCCATCGCCTCGTCGAGCAGCATCATCCGGGGCTGCGTCGCGAGCGCGCGGGCAAGCTCGAGGCGCGCCTTCTCGGGCAGCGAGAGATCGGCGGCCATCACCTCCTCGCGACCGGCCAGCCCGACCCGGTCGATGGCGGCGTGGGCGCGCTCGCGCGCCTCGGCCAGCCCCACCCGGGCCAGTCCGCCGATGGTGGCGTTCTCGAGCACCGTCATGTCGCCGAAGGAAGCCACGTTCTGGAAGGTCTTGACCACGCCGGTGCGGCAGATGCGATGCGCCGGCATGCCGGCGAGCGACACGCCGTCGAACACGATCGTGCCGGCGTCGGGGCGGATCAGCCCCGAGAGCTGGTTGAAGATGGTGGTCTTGCCGGCGCCGTTGGGACCGATCAGGCCGACGATCTCGCCGGGCGCGATCTCGAAGGAGACGTCATCGGTGGCGACCAGGCCGCCGAAGCGCTTGCGCAGCCCGCGCACCTCGAGCAATGCGCTCATCTTCGGCCCCCCCAGCGACGGAACAGCGCCAGCAGGCCGCGCGGCTGCCAGATCACGATCGCGATCAGCACCGCCCCGAACACCAGCTGCGAGAGGCCCGCCGCGGTCGAGGAGAACAGCATGTTGGAGAGTTCCTCGATCGGGATGATCAGGACCGCGCCGATCAGCGGCCCGGCTACCGCGCCCATGCCGCCGATGATCGCGATCAGCGCCGCGCGCACCGAGATACCGGCCAGGCTGAACACGGTGTCGGGATCGAAGAAGAACATGAACTGGGCGTAGAGCACCCCGATCACCGCGGTGATCGCGCCCGAGATGACCGCGACGGTGAACTTCGCCCGGGTGGTGTCGACACCCAGCGAGGCGGCCGCATCGGGATGGTTCTTCAGCGCCCGCAGCCGCAGGCCGAGGGCGCCGCCGCGGATGCGCTCGAACACGAGGCAGGTGATGACCAGCGCGGCCAGGAGCAGGAAATAGTGCGGCCGCAGCGAATGGAAACTCATGATGGCCAGGCTCGGCTGCGCGAACGGCACCGACAGGCCCACCGGTCCGCCGGTGACATCGCTCCAGCTGTTGCCGATTACCCGCATCACCTCGCCGAAGGCCAGGGTCGCCAGGGCGAAGTAGTGGCCACGCAGGCGCAGGGTCGGCAGGCTGAGCAGGGCGGCGAGCAGGCCACCGAATACGAAGGCCGCGATCATGCCGAACCAGGGGGAAATCCCGAAGTTGATCAGCAGCAGGGTCGAGACGTACGCGCCGGCGCCGAAGAAACCGGCATGGCCGAGCGAGATCAGGCCCGAGAGGCCGGCGGCGATGTTCCAGGCCTGCGCCAGCGCGGCGAAGAGCAGGATCAGGCAGGCAACGCGCAGGCTGTAGCCCTGCTCGGGCAGCAACCACGGCAGCACGAGCGCGACGAGCAGCGCCAGCCCCCAGCCGATCCGGTGGCGGCGGCGGACAGCGGCATCGGACGCGCTTCGATCGAGGGGCTCTTGGCTCATTTCTGTCTCAGGAGTCCTTCGGGGCGCAGGGCGAGCACCAGGATGAAGACGATGAACAGCACCAGGTTCTGCAACTGGATCGGCAGCACCAGGGTCGACAGCGTCTGGATCACCCCGACCGCGAGCCCGCCGATCACGGCGCCCAGCACGTTGCCGAGCCCGCCGAGCACCACGGCGGTGAACATCAGCACCACGAACTGCCCGCCGATCGTCGGCGAGGCGGTGAAGTAGGGCAAGATCACCGCGCCGCCCAGCGCGGTCATGGCCACGCCCAGCCCGAACGCGATCTGGCGGATGCGACGCACGTCCATGCCGAGGCTCAGCGCGGCGGCGGCATCCTGCGAGGTCGCGCGCATCGCCTGGCCGAGCCAGGTAAAGCGCATGAAGGCCCACAGCAGGATCCCGGCGACCAGCGACACCGCGAACGCAAGCAGGTAGGGCACACCGATGATCAGGCCGGCGAACTGCACCGCCGAGGTCTGGTAGGGCACCCGCACCGAGCGGAAGTCCGAACCGAAGGCGAGCAGCGCCGCGTTTTCCATCACGATCAGCAGGCCGACCGTCAGGAAGATCTGCGCGACGTCGGGCGCCTTCATGACCGGTTCGATCAGGGTGCGCTGGACCAGCATCCCCAGGGCGAACACCACCACGAAGGCGACCAGGGCGCCGAGCATCGGGTCGAGTCCCAGGTACTGCCAGCAGAAGAACGCGATGAACATGCCGAGCATGAGGAACTCGGCCTGGGCGAAGTTGATGATCGACATCACGCCAAACACCAGCGTGAGGCCGATCGAGATCACCGCATAGACCCCGCCGATCAACAGTCCGTTGACCAGCGCCTGGATAAGCTCCATCGGGATCCGCCGTCAGACGCTGATCGGCTTGCCCTTCCAGCGGGCCGGCGCCATCGCCAGTTCCTTCGGCCAGACGGTGACCAGCTCGCCACCCTGCCACTGCACCATCACCGGCTTGGCGAGGGTGTTGAGCCCCGTCTCGTCGAACTTCACCGCGCCGGTCATGGCGGTCGACCAGCCCTTGTCGAAGCGCTCCTTGTGGAGGGTGTCTCGGACCTTGGCCGGATCGGCCGACTGTGCGATGTCCATCGCCTCGGCGAGCACGCCGAGGCAGACCGCGTGCTCGAGCGCCTCGTGGACCATGAAGTAGCCGAAGCGCTCGCGGAAGCGATTGGTCATCTCCGGCACCCGGTCGTAGTTGGCGGGCGACACCGACAGGACGTCGTCGGAGAACTCGCCCAGCCCCTTCACGAAGTCGGGGATCACGTAGCCGGCCGCGCCGCCGATCGCCGGGATGTCGATCTGCTGCTGGCGCATGGTGCGGATGATCAGCAGGCTGTCGTTGAGGTAGGAGACCGGGAACACCATCTGGGCGCCCGAACCGCGCAGCTTGGTGATCAGCGGCGTGACGTCGGTGATGCCCAGCGGATAGGCGTCGTCCATCACCAGTTGCACCCCGGCCTGCTCGGCCGCCGCGCGCAGGCCCTTGGCCTGGGCGGTGCCGTAGGCGGTGTCCTCGTACATGATCGCGGCCTTCGACACCGTCTCGCCGGCAGCCTTCGCGATCGCCAGCGCATCGTCGAACTGCGCGCGGCCGATGGTCGAGGCCTTCGACACCACCTGGAAGATGTTCTTGAAGCCGCGGCCGGTGATCTGGTCGGCGAAGGACATCGTCAGCAGGGGAATGCCGCGCCGCTCGGTGACTTCCGAGATCGCGATGGTGAGCGAAGAGGCGAAGGCGCCGAGGATCGCGACCACCTGGTTCTGCGAGATCATCCGCTGGGCGACGTTGGCCGCCGTGGTCGGGGTGGAGGTGCCGTCGGCGACGATCAGGTTGATCTTCGCGCCGCCCAGGCCCTTGATGCCCCCCGCCGCGTTGATTTCGTCGGCCACCAGCTCGATGCCGTTGCGCGAGTTGATGCCGAACTGCGCATTGGCGCCCGACAGCGGCATGATCACCCCGACGTTGACCGCCTTGGGCTGGGCCCGCACGATCGCCGGGAAGCCGGCCGCCACGGTAGCCACGCTCGCGGCGGCGACCAGGCCTCGGCGGGTCGAATCGACGGGTCGGCTCGAAACAGGCTTGCGATCGGACTTCATGTCATGCCTCCAGGCGGTGGATGGTTATCATCCATATGTTTGTCGTATTGTCTGATTGCCAGACACGATGCGGAATGTGGAGCGATCGAGCCATGTTGTCAATCCCGGCGTCCCGGATCCGATGAGCGCCCGAGCCTGGTTGCGCGGCCTCGTGGCGAGCGCCCTCGCCGACCCAGCGGTATCCCACCTGGCGGACCGGCTGCCGCACCGGCTGGTGCTGGTCGTCGACGAAGGCAGCCTGCCGGTGACCGTCGGCACCGATGACGGATCGATAGTGAGCGCCCACGCGCCGGTGGCGGTGTGGCGCGAGATGCTGGCCGCGCTGCCGCCGCCCGGCCGCCAGTCGATGGGCGCCGCGATGCGAGCCGGCTGCGGCTTCGAGCTGCGCGGCCAGCCGCTGGCCATCGCCCAGGCGATTCCGCTGCTCGAACTGCTGATCGAGGCCATGCGGGGCGCCGCCAGCGGCCCCGCCGCGGCGACGGAGCCAGCGCCGGTGGCGCTCGAACGGCTCGAATCACGCTACCTGCGCATCGACTGGCCGGTGGACGACCATTGCTGGGTCTTCGAGGAGGCCGCCGGCGATCCGTCCCAGCCGGTCCTGTTGCTCCTGCATACCGCCGGCGCCGACTCGCGCCAGTGGCAGGCGGTCATGACCGACGCCGAGCTCGGCCGGCACTGGCGGCTGGTGGCCTTCGACATGCCCTGCCACGGTCGCTCGCGCCCGCCCGCGGGCTGGCGGGGCGAGCCCTGGCAGCTCGACACCGACGGCTACCTCGCCTGCATCCGGGCCTGGATGCAGGCGGCCGGCCACGCCCGGGTGGCGATCGCCGGCTGCTCGATGGGGGCGGCGATCGGGCTCGCCTTCCTCGCCCGGCACCCGGAACTCGCGCTCGGCGGCATCCTGCTCGAGACCCCGTTCCGCTCGCCAGGGCGGCGCACCCCGATGCTCGACCACCCGGCCGTCCATGGCGGCCGCTTCGGGGCGGCCTGGGTCCAGGCCCTCCTGAGCCCCCACAGCCCGGCGGCGGAACGCCGCTTCGCGACCTGGATCTACTCGCAGGCCGGACCCGGCGTCTACGAAGGCGACCTCGGCTTCTACAGCGACGAATTCGACGCCGCCGACCATGTCGGCGCGATCGATACCCGCCGTACCCCGCTGTGGTTGATGACCGGCGACTACGATTACTCGGCAAGCCCGGCCGACTCGAAACGAGTCGCCGATGCGGTGCCCGGAGCGCACTTCACCGAGATGAGCGGGCTTGGCCACTTCCCCATGACCGAGAACCCGGCCCGGCTGCTGGAGTACTTCCGGCCGGCCGCGATCGCCCTGCGCGCCGGGGCCTGACTTCAAAATGGGGTCAGACCCCATTAAGAAATGGAGTCTGACCCCATTTTGAGCCTGCCATTTTAGCCGCCGTACCTGCTCGCCGATCCCCTGCGGCCCCGACTGCGCTAAAGTGACGCGTTCGCGGCCCGCGCCTCGGCAGCGCCGGCCACCGTACATGTCAATCGGAGACAGAAAATGCGCCAAGCCGTCATCGTTTCATACGCCCGCACCGGCCTCGCCAAGGCCGGCCGCGGTGGCTTCAACAACACCTCGAACATGACCATGCTCGGTCACGCGATCGAGCATGCGGTCGCCCGCTCGAAGGTCGACCCGAAGGAAGTCGAGGACGTCATCGCCGGCTGCGTGGCGGCCTCGGGCAACGTCGCCCGCGCCGCGGCACTGCTGGCCGGCCTGCCGGTCACCACTGCCGGCGTGACCATGCACCGCGCCTGCTCCTCGGGCCTGAACGCGATCACCCACGCCGCGCACATGGTGCTCAACGAGAACGTCCAGGTCGCCGTCGGCTGCGGCGTCGACTCGATCAGCTACCAGGGCGGCGGCGGTGGCGGCAAGGATGACCGGCTCACCGACATGTATCCCGACTTCTGGATGCCGATGATCGATACCGCCGACGTCGTCGCCGCGCGCTACAACGTCAGCCGCGAATACCAGGACGAGTATTCGCTGCGCAGCCAGAAGCTGATGGCCGCCGCCCAGGAAGCCGGCAAGTTCAAGGACGAGATCATCCCGGTCAAGACCCGGATGAAGAAGGTCGACAAGGCCACCGGCGCCGAATCGATGGTCGACGTCGTGGTCGATCGTGACGAGTGCAACCGTCCCGATACCACCCTCGAGGGCCTCGCCAAGCTGCAGCCGGTCAAGGGCCCCGACAAGTTCGTCACCGCCGGCAACGCGAGCCAGCTCTCGGACGGCGCCGCCGCCGTCGTGGTGATGGAAGCGAAGGAAGCCGAGCGCCGTGGCCTGCAGCCGCTGGGGGCCTTCAAGGGCTGGGCGGTCGCCGGCTGCGAACCCGACGAGATGGGCATCGGCCCGGTTTTCGCGATCCCCAAGCTGCTCAAGAACCACGGCCTGAAGATCGACGACATCGACCTGTGGGAACTGAACGAAGCCTTCGCGAGCCAGTGCCTCTACAGCCGTGACAAGCTCGGCATCAACCCCGACATCTACAACGTCAACGGCGGCTCGATCGCGATCGGCCATCCCTTCGGCATGACCGGCGCGCGCCTGACCGGCCATGTGCTGATGGAAGGCAAGCGCCGGGGCGCGAAGAACGTCGTGGTGTCGATGTGCATCGGCGGCGGCATGGGTGCCGCGGGGCTGTTCGAAGTCTTCTGATCACTGCCGGCGCCCGCGGGCGCCGGTCGTCGGGGGCGTCCGGTCGCTGCCGCGACCGGGCGTCTTTTTTTTCGTGCCGCAGTCAGGCCGATGCCTTCGGCTCCCAGGGATCGAGCAGCGCCACGCCCATCGGCGCGAAGTCGTCCACATTGCGCGTGACCAGCGTCATGCCGTGTACCAGCGCGGTGGCTGCGACCAGCCCGTCCCGATAAGGACGCGGGTCGGGAACGTGTAGCGTGGCGCTACGACGCGCCACGGCCGTGTCGATCGGCAGGATTCTGTGGGCGAAGCTCGACAATACCTGCCCCTCCAACCACGCTCGTAGCAAGGCGCCCTGGGCTGGGTCACGGCGCTCGGTCTGCAGGACGCCGATCTCCAGTTCCCGCACGACGATGACCGAAAGAAAGAGGCTCGCACCGGACATTCCATGTGTGCCGGCAAGAACCCCAACTGGATTGGACTTCAGCCAGCACAACCTCCTGTCTGATCTCATCCCCCGGAGGTATCAGCCGGCGCTTTCCCGCGCCGGCCGGTCAGTTTCTCGGACGCCTGCTCGACGAGCCGGTAGAACAGCGGCACGAAGATGATCGCGATCACGGTCGCGCCGAGCATCCCGCCGATCACGCCGGTGCCGATCGAATGCCGGCTGTTCGCGCCGGCGCCGGTGGCGACCGCCAGCGGCAGGACCCCCATGATGAACGCCAGCGAGGTCATCACGATCGGGCGGAAACGCAGCCGCGCCGCATTGACCGCCGCCTCCCGGATCGACTTGCCTTCGTTGCGGCTGAGCACCGCGAACTCGACGATCAGGATCGCGTTCTTCGCCGCCAGGCCGATCAGCACCAGCATGCCGACCTGGAAGTAGAGATCCACGTTCAGCCCGCGCAACCAGATCGCGAGGATCGCCCCGAACACCGCGAAGGGCACCGCGGTCACCACCGCCAGCGGGAGTGACCAGCGCTCGTACTGCGCCGCGAGGATCAGGAAGACCATCAGGATGCCGAAGATGAAGGCGAGCTGCCCGGTGCCGCTCGCCTGCAGTTCCTGGTAGGCCGATCCGGTCCAGCCGATCTGGTACTCGTTCGACAGCACCTCGGCCGACACCGCCTGCATCGCCGCGATCGCCTGCCCCGAGCTGAATCCCGGCGCCGGGTTGCCCATGATCTTGGCCGCCGGGAAGACGTTGAAGCGCTCGATCAGGTCCGGGCCCCGGCTGCGCCTGGCCTCCACCAGGGTCGACAGCGGGACCATGTGACCATCGTCGGAGCGCACGAACACCTGCTTGAGGTCCTCGGCGCTGGCGCGAAACGGCGCCTCGGACTGCAGGTTGACCTGGTAGTTGCGTCCGAACAGGGTGAAGTCGTTGACGTAGAGCGCGCCGAAGGTGCTCTGCATCGCTTCGTAGACGGTATTGATCGGTACCCGAAGCGCGCGCGCCTTCTCCCGGTCGACATGCATGTCGTAGCTCGGGATCTGGGTGCTCAAGGTGGTGCGCACCGCCGACAGCTCGGGCCGCGCGTTGGCGGCGGCGACCAGTTTCTGCGCCACCGCCTCGATCTCCGCGGGCGGCGCGGCGACCCGGCTCTGCAGGTAGGCCTCGAAACCGCCGGTGGTCGACATGCCGGTGATCGGCGGCGGATTGAAGGCAACCACGTTGGCCTCGGGAATGCCGGCGCCGATCGCCAACACCCGCTGGACGAAGGAGAACGAGTCCTCGCCCGGCCCGGTACGCTCGCTCCAGTCCTTGAGCGTGATGAACGAGGCCCCGCCATAGCTCTTGAGCGCGCCGGCGAGCAGGTCGTAGCCGGCGAAGCTGGTCATCCCGCCCACCAGCCCGGTGTCGAGCACCTGGTCCGTGAAGCCGTCCATCGCACCGCGGGTGCGCGAGAGCGCCGCGGCCGCCGGCAGCTGGGTGACCGCGATCACATAGCCCTGGTCCTCTTCGGGCACGAGGCTGCCGGGCACCCGGTCGAACAGCATGACGGTCACGCCGATCATGGCGGCGAACAGCACTGTGCCCAGCACCGCGCGCTTGAGCAGGAAGTTCACGCTGCCGAGGTAGCCGCGGGTCACCCGGTCGAAGAAGCGATTGAACCAGCGAAACGGCGCGATCGGCTCGGCATGCACCGGCTTGAGGATCAGCGCGCACAAGGCCGGGGTCAGGGTGAGGGCGACGATTCCCGAGATGATCACCGAGACCGCGATGGTGATCGCGAACTGCCGGTACATCACCCCCGTCAGGCCCTCGAGGAAGCCGACCGGGATGAACACCGCCGCCAGCACCAGCACGATCGCGATGACCGGCCCGGTGACCTCTTCCATGGCCTTGATCGCCGCCTGGCGCGGCGGGAGCTTCTGCTCGCTCATGATGCGCTCGACGTTCTCGAGCACCACGATGGCGTCGTCGACCACGATCCCGATCGCGAGGATCATGCCGAACAGGGTGAGCAGGTTGATCGAGAAGCCGAGCAGGTACATGCCGGCAAAGGTGCCGACCAGCGAGACCGGGATCGCCAGCAGCGGAATCAGGGTCGCGCGCCAGTTCTGCAGGAACACGAAGACCACCACCACGACCAGCAGCAGGGCCTCGATGAAGGTCTTGATGACCTCGTCGATCGAGACTTCGACGAAGCGGGTGGTGGTGAAGGGAATGGTGTAGGTGAGGTCGGCGGGGAATCGCGCCGCGATCTCCTCGACCTGGACCCGCACCGCCGCCATGGTGTCGATCGCGTTGGCGCCGGGCTGCAGGTAGAGCGCGACCGGCACCGTCGGCTCGCCATTGAAGGTTGCGGTGAACTGGTAGTTCTGGGCGCCGAGCTCGAGCCGGGCGACGTCGCGCAGGCGCAGCGCCGAGCCATCCGGGTTCGAGCGCACGATGATGTCCTCGAACTCCGCGACCTGCGAAAGCTGCCCCTGCATGGTGACGCCGTAGGTGAACTCCACGCCGTCGCCGGCCGGCTCGGCGCCGAGCGAGCCCACCGAGGCCTGGGTGTTCTGCTCGCGCAGCACCCGGACGATGTCGCTCGGCGTCAGGGCGAACTCCGCGAGCTTGGCCGGATTGAGCCAGATGCGCATCGAGTAGTTGGCGGCGCCGAACAGGGCCGCATCGCCGATGCCGGGCACCCGCTTCAGCTCGTCGATCATGTTGAGCAGCGCGTAGTTGCTCATGAACAGGCGGTCGTAGCTGCCGCCCGGCGAGGACAGCGCGATCATCGCGAGGATCGAGCTCGAGCGCTTCTGCACGGTGACGCCCTGCTGGCGCACCTGCTCGGGCAGGCGCGCGAGCGCGGCCGAAACCCGGTTGTTGACGTCGATCGTCGCCTGGTCGGGATCGGTGCCGATGTCGAAGTACACCGACATGCGCATCGAGCCGGCATCGGAACTGGCCGAGCGCATGTAGATCATGCCGTCGACGCCGTTGACCTGCTGTTCGATCGGCGCGGCCACCGTCTCGGAAATGGTCTGGGCGCTGGCGCCCGGATAGCGCGCCTGCACCACCACTTCGGGCGGCACGATCGACGGGTACTGCTCGACCGGTAGCGCGAACATCGATCCGATGCCGGCGAGCATGATCACGACCGACAGGACCGTCGCGAACACCGGGCGGTCGATGAAGAAGCGCGAGATCACCGGGCGCTCCCGGCGTCGTTGCCGCTGCCAGCCTTGCTCGCGCCGCCCGCCCCGTCTCTTGCCCCTTCGCCCGCCCCGCCGCCCGCCCCGCCACCTGCCGCCGGGGTTGCCGCAGCGCCCGGCGCCGCGGGCTGTCCTTCGCGGACTTCGCTGCCTGGTTTCACGCTGCCGATGCCGTCGACCACGATCCGCTCGCCGGCCTTCAGGCCGTCCTGGATCGCCTGGCCCTGCTCGGTGACCGCACCGAGCCTGACCGGGCGGGTCTGGGCCACGGACTTGTCGTCGAGCACATAGACGCTCGGGCCGAGCGGTCCCTCGATGACGGCCTTGGGCGGCACCACGATGGCATCGGCCACCGTCAGGCCGAGCACCGAGATCCGCACGAACTGGCCGGGCACCAGCACTCCTTGTGCGTTGGGGAACACCGCGCGGGCCTGGACGGTGCCGGTCTGCGCATCGACGTTGGCTGCCATGTAGTCGATTTCGCCCTCGGCCTCGTGGGCCGTGCCGTCGGACAGGAGCACCCGGGCATGCGGCCGGTTCTTGCCGGCGGCGCCGACGAAGCCGAACTGGCGTCGCTGCGCCAGGGCGTCGGCTTCGGAAGTCGAGAACAGGACATGCACCGGATCGAGCTGGCGGATGGTGGTCAGCAAGGTGCCGGCCTCGACCAGGTTGCCTGGCGAAACCGCCTGCAGGCCAGTGACGCCAGCGATCGGTGCGATCACCCGGGTGTAGCCGAGGTTGATGGTCGCGGTTCGGCGGGCCGCTTCCGCGGTGGCCAGCGCCGCCTGCGCGAGTTCCAGCGCGGAGCGCGACTCGTCATGCTGCCGGGCGCTGACCGTGTTCGACTTGAAGAGCGACTCCATGCGCTGCCATTCGCGCTGCGCCTGGCGAAGGTCCGCCCGGGCGCGCTCGCGCTCGGCCTCGGCCTGCGCCATGCGCGCCTCGTACGGCGCCGGGTCGATCTCGAAGAGCACCGCGCCTGCCTTGACGCTGGCGCCTTCGTCGTACTTGCGCTCGCGCAGGATGCCGGCGACCTGGGCGCGCACTTCGACCTCGTTGACCGCGCGTACCCGGGCCGGATAAATGCGCTCGAGCGTGGCCGTGCGCGGCTCGACGACCACGGTCGACACCACCGCCGGCGCTGCCGCGGGCGCGGGCGGAGCCGCGGCGTCCTTGTCGGCGCAGCCGGCGGCGACCGCGGCCAGCAGGGCAAGGCCTGCCATGCCGGATCGGCGCGCCGCGCCGGATCGCCACATGCCCGGTCGCCGCGCGCCGGATCGCGGCGCGGCGCCCTGCGCCAGCCATCGCATGAGCCCTGTCCGATGCATCCTTGTCTCCACCGCCTGGAACACGGCGTACCTGCCCGGTCGATGAAGTATCGGCCAGCATACAGACGCGCATGTATGTTGGTATTGTATCGCCATGGCCAGACGAACACGCGCCCAGGCCGAGGCCACGCGCGACCTGTTGCTCGATGCCGCCGAACAGGTCCTGTTCGAGCGCGGCTATGCGAACACCTCGCTCGAGCAGATTGCCCGCCACGCCGGCATGACCCGCGGGGCGATCTACTGGCATTTCCGCGACAAGGCCGATGTGTTCAACGCGCTCGCCCTGCGGGTGAGCTTCCCGCTCGACGAGCTGGTCGAGCGGCTCGGGCAGGAACCTTCGGCCCGGCCGCTGGCCACCCTGCGCGCCATCTGCCTGTACGCCCTGCACGACCTCGCCCACGATCCCCGCCGCCAGCGCGTCTACACCATCCTGCTCCACCGGCTCGAGAAGACGCCGGCCTCGGTCGCGGCGCTGGCCCATATCCAGGAAGTCGAGGACCGGGCGCTGGATCGCTTCGAGCAACTCTTCACGCAGGCACGCGAGGCCGGCGACATGGCCGCCTCGATGTCACCGCGAACCGCCGCCTGGGCGTTGCAGACCTACGTACGCGGCATCTACAGTAGCTGGCTGCGCGAACCCGCGTCCTTTCCCCTCGAAGACAGCGCCGAGGCACTGCTCGACGTCTTCTTCCGGGGCCTGCCAGTCCAGGCGGCGCCCACCGACGCCGACTGAACCCGCTCCCGCGTCCGCCGGAGGACATGATGAGCAATCGCTCCAGCCCTGGCCCCGGGCCTGGCCCCCGCCCCGATCGCGGCGCGCCCGCCGCGATCGTGATCGGCGCCGGACCGGCCGGGCTGGCGAGCGCGGCCTGCCTGTCGCGACGCGGCATCGCGGCGCGGGTGTTCGAGCAGGCCGCCAACGTCGGCTCGACATGGCGTTCCCACTACGACCGGCTCCACCTGCATACGGTGAAGTCGCACTCGGCGCTGCCGGGCCTGGCGTTTCCCGCCGACGTCCCGAAATACCCGTCGCGCCACGAAGTGATCGCCTACCTCGAAGCCTATGCGCGACACCATCGGATCGCACCGGAGTTCGGCGAGCCGGTGGTCGCGGTGCTGCCCACCGGCGAGGGCTGGCGGGTCGTCACGGCGAGCGGGATCGATGTCCACGCCCACGCGGTCGTCGTCGCGACCGGCGCGAACCGGGTGCCGCGCATGCCGACCTTTCCCGGCCAGGAAGGCTTCGGCGGCCGGGTACTGCACAGCCGCGACTACCGCAACGCCGATGCCTTCGCCGGGCAGCGGGTCCTGGTGGTCGGCATGGGCAATACCGGCGCCGAGATCGCGCTCGACCTCGCCGAACGGGGCATCACCGCGACATTGGCGGTGCGCTCGCCGCTCAACATCGTGCGGCGTGACGTCCTCGGCAGACCGACCCAGCTGACCTCGATCATGCTCGACCGGCTGCCGCCGCGCGTGGGCGAACCGGTAGCCAGATTCCTGCGCGACCTGACCGTCGGCGACCTCGGTCGCTGGGGCATCACGACCGCTCAGCAGTCGCCGCTGCGCCAGTTGCGCCTCGAAGGGCGCACCCCCGTCATCGACATCGGTACCGTCGCCGCGATCCGGCGCGGCGAGATCCTGGTGCGGCCGGGCATCGAACGCTTCGAGGCCGATGGGATCGTATTCACCGACGGCCGCACCGAGCGCTTCGACACGGTGCTGATGGCGACCGGCTTCGAACCGGCCGTGCAGGCGATGTTCCCGGCGACCCGGCTGCCGCTCGATGCGGGCGGGCTGCCGCTCGAGACGGTCGGCCGCGGCGATCGCAGCGGGCTCGGCTTCGTCGGCTTCGACACCCGCCAGGCCGGCGGACTGTTGCGCACCATCGCGGCGCAGGCCGAGGAAGTCGCCCAGGCACTGGCCGCGCGCCAGGGAGTGACCGCCGCCGAGCCACTCGGCTGAGATCAGACCTTCCACCCCAAGGACCCACAGCGAATGAGCACCCCCGCCCCCGCCCCCGACCTCCCCCTGCTCGGCCAGGGGTTCCACTGGCAGGACCTGCATATCGGCCAGCGCATGCGCACCTACCGGCGCACCGTCACCGAAACCGACCTGGTGAACTTCACCGGCGTGACCGGCATGCTCGAGGCGATCTTCATCGATGCCGAATTCGACGGCGGCGCGATCGTCGGCCGCCCGGTACCCGGCGCCCTGACCTACTGCCTCATCGAGGGCCTGCTGCTGCAGTCGATGATCCAGGGCACTGGCCTGGCGATGCTCGAACTGGTCCAGCACATCCATGCGCCGGTCGTGGTGGGCGACACGATCAGCGCGCAGGTCGAAGTCACCGGCATCCGACCGACATCGAAGCACAACCGCGCAATCGTCGACTCGACGATCGAAGTCTTCAATCAGCACGGCACGAAAGTGATGACCTACACCGCCAAGCGGATGCTGGCAGGCCGGCCAGGTGCAGCAGCCTGAAGCAAAGCCCGGCGCAAGCATCCGCCGCGGACCACCATGACCCGAGTCCCATCATGAATCCCCTCCAGCCCTTGCACACCATCGACGCCGGCGTCCTGCGCGTGTCGTACTTCACCGCCGGTCCGCAGGACGGCCCACCCGTGGTGCTCCTGCACGGCTTCCCGTACGACATCCACGCCTACGCCGAGGTTGCGCCGATGCTGGCCGGGGCTGGCTGCCGGGTGATCGTCCCCTTCCTGCGCGGTTTCGGGCCGACCCGCTTTCTCGACGCCGCCACGCCGCGCTCGGGCGAGCAGGCGGCCCTCGGCGCCGACCTGCTGGCCTTGCTCGACGCGCTGCGGATCGAGCGTGCCGTACTGGCCGGCTACGACTGGGGCGGCCGCGCCGCCTGCGTCGTGGCGGCGTTGTGGCCGCAGCGCTGCGCCGGCCTGGTCTCATACAACAGCTACAACATCCAGGACATCGCAGGGGCGCTGGAACCGGACGCGCCGGCCCGGGAGCACGGAATCTGGTACCAGTACTACTTCCACTCCGAACGCGGGCGCGCGGGGCTGGCGCAGCACCGCCAGGCGTTCATCCGGCTGCTGTGGCAGCTGTGGTCTCCCACCTGGCAATTCGACGATGCCGCGTTCGCACGGTCGGCACCCGCCTTCGACAACCCGGACTTCGTCGACGTGGTGATCCACTCGTACCGGCATCGCTTCGGCCTGGTGGCGGGCGATCCTGCCTATGCGGGAATCGAACGCCGGCTCGCCGCGCAGCCGGCGATCACCGTGCCGGCCATCACCTTCGATGGCGTGGACGACGGCGTCCGGCCCCCGGCCGCTGCCGCCGCTCATGCGCATCGCTTTGCGGCGCCACGCTCGCACCATGTGCTGCCGGGCGTGGGCCACAACATGCCGCAGGAAGCGCCGCGGGTATTCGCGGACGCGGTGCTGGAACTGGTGAGGAAGCCCGGCTGAACCGGGGCGGGCGAAGCGACCGCGGCCAGCGCAGGTCTAGCGCGGCCGGTCGCCCGCCAGGGTGATCCGGTGCATCACCCGGCGATGGCCGTGGTAGTCGTTGACCGGATTGTGCTGCGCGCAGCGGTTGTCCCACATCGCCAGGGTATCGGTTCGCCAGGCGAGCCGGCAGGTGGGTTCGGGCCGGGGCAGGTGGGCGCACAGGAACGCGAGCAGCGGCGCCGACTCCTCCTCGGTCCAGCCGACGAAGCGGGTGGTGTGCGCGGTGTTGATGAACAGCGCCCGGCGGCCGGTCTCGGGATGGGTGCGCACCACCGGATGCTCGGCCATGTATTCGGTGCGCGCATCGTCGCGGCCACCCGAGCGGATGCGGTCCTCGCGGGTCTTCGTGACGTCGGCCTTGGCCGAGGAACTGACGCCGACCAGGCCATCGAGCGTGGCCCGCAGGCCCGGCGAGAGCGCCTCGTAGGCGAGGTACATGTTGGCGAACAGGGTATCGCCCCCGAAAGGCGGCACTTCGCGCGCGAGCAGCATCGACGCCATCGGCGGCTCGTCGAGATAGGTCGTGTCCGAATGCCAGACGCCGCCGAAGTTCACCCGCTCGTGCTCGAGCTTCTTGACCTCGATGATTTCGGGCCATCCCTCGATGCCGCGCACGAACGGGTACTCGATCGGCGTGCCGATCGCGCGGGCAAAGCCCATCATCCCGGCCGGCGCCAGTGGCTGGTCGCGGAACACGATGACGAGGTGCTCGAGCCAGGCCCGCCGGATCTCGGCGAGCTGGGCGCCGACCGGCGCACGGCGCAGGTCGACGCCGCGGATCTCGGCACCGAGTGCGCCGGCGATCGGGGCGACTTCGATGGTCCGGTAGTCCGGATCGACCTGGGCGCTCATGGCGAAAAGGATGACACAAAGCGACCGACGAGGTCGAGGCTGCGGGTCGAGGCACTGCCCATGGGGCTGGTGTCATGGCAGTATTCGCGATCCGGCCCTCCCTCAAAAAATTCGGCCGCACCCGATTCGGAGACACCCCGCATGATGAAGACACCCTCCATGAAGCGCGCGCTCGCTCCCGGCCTCTGCCTCGCCCTCGCCGCCTGGGCTACCCCCGGTGCGGCACAGGACGCCGATCGGGACGAGTTCTACTGGCTGGGCGAGATCAACAAGGCCAGCCTGGTGATCAACACCGAGCAGGGCCTGCTCGACAAGGCACGCGCACCCGAGTTCGCCAACGGCATCGCGAAGGTGCTGGCCGACGGCGCCAAGGAGGGTGCCAAGCGCCCGTCCACGGTCATCTCCTTCGAACCACTGCTGATCAAGGCGGCCAGCCCCGAGATCACCCTGCTGCACGCCGGGCGCTCGAGCCAGGACATGCATGCCACCTATCGTGCCGCGATCATGCGCGACGAACTGCTCGGGCTCGCCCAGCAGTTGCACAGGACCTCGGCGACCCTGGTCGGCCTGGCGCAGAAGCATGCAGGCACGATCGTGCCGAACTACACCAACGGGGTTGCCGCCCAGCCCAACAGCTACGGGCATTACCTGCTCGGCCATGCGGCGGGCCTGCAGCGCGATGCGCAGCGCATCCGCGAGGCCTACGCCCGCGTCGATCGCTCGGCCATGGGCACGACGGTGCTCAACGGCACCAGCTGGCCGCTCGATCGCGACCGCATGGCCCACTACCTCGGCTTCGCCGCCACGGTGGACAATGCCTACGATGCATCCCAGATCTCCTCGATGGAGCATCCCGTCGAGGCGGGCTCGATCGTGACGAGCATCGCCCTGCATACCGGCCACTTCATCGAGGATCTCCTCACGCAATACGCGCAGCCCCGGCCGTGGATCCTGCTCCAGGAAGGCGGCGACAACACCTACGTGTCGAGCGCGATGCCGCAAAAGCGCAACCCGGGCCTGCTCAATCGCACCCGCAGCAGCGCCTCGACCGCGATCACCTTGGCGCTGGGCCCCGCGATCCAGGCGCACAACATCACGCCGGGCATGGCCGACCCCAAGAGCGTCAGGACCAACCGCGCCGTCGTGCGCAGTGCGGTCACGACGCTGAAGGACTGGGATGCGGTCCTCAAGGCGCTCGTGGTGAGCCCGGACCGGGCGCTGGAAGAACTCAACAGTGACTGGACGGCCTCGCAGGAACTGGCCGATGTCCTGATGCGCAAGTACGGGCTGCCGTTCCGGGTCGGGCATCACTTCGCCTCCGAAGTGGTCAGCTACGCCAAGCAGAAGGACATCAAGCCGCTCGACTTCCCGTACGCCGAAGCGCAGCGCATCTATGCGGAAGCCGTCCACGGCGCCGAGTACCCCCAGGCCCTGCCCATGGACGAGGCCGAGTTCAGGGCAACCCTCGACCCGGTGGCGATCATCGGGCATCGCGCCACCGCCGGCGGCCCCCAGCCGGCGGAGATGACGCGGATGATCGCCGCAGCGCAGGAAGACCTCGCGGCCCAGAAGGCGTGGATCGACGGCAAGCGCAAGGCGATCGCGGACGCGCTCGCACAACTCGACAAGGATTTCGAAGCCCTGCGGTCGGCGCCGGTGCCAGCTCCGGCCCCTGTTCCGACCCCTGCCCCGGCCGCTGGCGAGCAAACGCCCGCGCCGGCGGAGAAGGCACCGGGCACGGCGGAGACGACGCCCGCCCCCGCCGAGAAGAAATAGGCGCCCGAGAACAGGCTCCCGAGCTCGGCATCCGGCGCGCACTCGCGCGCCGCGCCGGGCCGCAGTCCGGGACGCGGGCGCTCCTACGGCATGCGGATCAGTACCGGCACGCCGGCCTTGCGCAGGCAGCCGGCGGTCACGCTGCCGAGGAAGGCGGCCTCCAGCCCCTTGCGGCCATGGGTGGTCATCGCCAGGATCACGTCCTTGCTGCCGTTGATGAACTCGGCGATCGCCTCGGCCGGCTCACCATAGAGCACGTCCCAGGACACCCGCACACCATACTCGGTGGAGTAGCGTTCCGCCCTGCTGCGCACATGGGACGACTCCATCACGTCGCCCGGAGTGATCCCGGCCTCCCTGTGCGCCGCCGGATCGATCACGCCGATGACCATCAGTTCGGCGTCGAGCCATTGTGCGAGTTCTGCGGCCTGCGGCGCCACGGTCTCTGAAACCGCCGTGCCATCGAGCGGCAACATGACCCGGGTCGGCTTGATCGGCGTATCCCCCTGCCCATCCGTCCCGGAGGGCCGATAGACGAGTGCCGTGCCGCCGCCGCGTATCAGTTCCAGCGCGACGCTGCCGAGCATCGCCTCCATGAGGCCGCTGCGGCCGTGCGAAGTCATGGCGACGAGGGTATTCGGCACCCGGCGCGCTTCCTCGGCGATCGCATCGGCAATGTCGCCATGCGCCACGACGCAGAGGCCCTGCGCCCCGAGCGGGCCGGCCAGCGCCGTGGCGTAGGCGTAGGCGTCGGGCTTCTCGCCTTCCTTCTCGACGACCCGCATGAGCACCAGCGCGATGCCATGCACACCGGCAAGGCCCGCAGCATGGGGCAGCATCTCTTCCGAGAACTTCGAGCCGTCCAGGGGAACCAGGATTCGATCGTACATGGGCAGACCTCTCTCTACGGTTATCGGGTTGAACGGAGCGCCACCCCTTCCAGCATAGACAGGAAATCGACCGGGAACTTGACGAAGATCGGGTTCCGCGCGCGCGGGCGGGCATCGACGAGCGACGGCGCGGTACTTGCGCCGGGCGCTGCCCGAGGGCGCTCAGGATTCGCGCGCGGGGCTACCTGGCAAGTCGAGCACATCGCGTACCCGCGCCTCGAGCTGCCCCGCGAAGTCCGTCGGGTCCACCGGCCGGCCGGCGACCTCGCTCGCGCACACCGTCAGCCGGGTCAGGGCCGCGGCGTCCCGTGGCTCGCCCACGACCTCGGCAAGCAGGGACCAGTCGGGCGGGGTCACGAGGGTGCCGGCCACCAGCAGCACCCCGTGGCGGCCCCGCTTCTGGGCGAAGCCCGAGAGCTTGCGGCCGTCGCCGGAAACCACCTCCCAGGGAGCGAGGCTGCCGAAGCAGGCCCAGCCGATGTCGGTCCTGCGGCGCGCCTCGGCCGTGGCGCGCAACCGTTCGGGCGCGACCAGCTGGGCGTCGACGCCGAGCGCCGCGAGCGCCCGCAGGTGGATATCGCCCAGCCAGCGATAGCTGTCGTGGACCCTGGGCGCCGCGCCCGGATGGCCGTGCGGCAGCGCCACCGACAGGCTCACGAAGCCCGGCCAGGTCAGTACCGCGCCGCCGCCGGACTCGCGCACGAGGACATCGACGCGGCTGCCCGCCCGCTCGCGAATCCCGTCGAGCCGGGCCCGCTGGGAGACGCCGAGCACGATCGCGGGCCGGGCGTAGCGGGTGACCCGGAAGGCCGGGCGAGTGGCATCCGCCTCGAGATGCCGGCGGTTCCAGTCCTGCTCGAGGGAGGCGGCATCAACTCCGGGAGACGACATGCTCGGCGATCTTCGAGAACACCCCCGACTTGAATGCGACCTTGCCGGTGAACTGCGCCCAGCCGCGGCGCGCCGCCAGCTCGGCGCTCTTCATCGCCTCGGGGCCGTCGAGCTCGTAGATCGCAGTGTAGCGCCGGCCCGAGGCGTCCTCGCACACGAAGCGCTGCGCCGACAGGAAGCCGGGGCAATCGCCGATCTCCGGCAGGTGGACTTCGTTGTACCAGCGGTTCCAGTCGTCCTCGATCTCGGGCGGGACGGCGGAATTGACGATGAACAGATGGCGCGCGATCGACATGAGGTCTCCTTCCCTGGGGGTGGTCCGGTGGAATACTCAGTGCAGTTTCACCTGCGGCGTGGCGCGGCGCACGAGGAAGCGCGCGACCGCCAGCACCCCGGTGCGGATGGTGCCGAGCACCGCGCGATGGTGCATCAGGTGCAGGCTCGCGTACATGAACCGGGCGATGAGGCCCTGCACGAACCAGGTCGAGCGGAACAGGTTGCCCATCAGGTTGCCGACCGAATCACGGGTCCCGATCGAGACCAGCGAACCATAGTCCTTGTAGACATAGCGACCATGGGGAGCGCCGCGATCACCCCGGGCGCGGGCGACCAGCGCCTTGTACAGGAAGCTCGCCTGCTGGTGCGCCGCCTGGGCGCGCGGCGGGACTGGTGCGCCGTCCCCCAGCACGCAGAAGGCGCAGTCACCGAGCGCGAACACCCCGTCATGGCCAGCCACCCGCAGGTCGGGCCCGACCTGGATCGCGCCGTTGCGCGCCGTCGGCAGGCCGAGCTCCGCCAGCAGCTTCGGCGCCTTGATGCCGGCGGCCCAGACGACGAGATCGGCCGGAAAGGTCCGTCCCTGCGCATCGGCCACCTCGGTCGCGGTGATCGAGGCAACCCTGCAGCCGGTCTCGATGCGGACATGGCGCTCGCCCAGCAGGGTCGCGGCGGCGTTCGACACCTTCTCGGGCAGCGGCGCGAGGATCCGATCGGCCCCCTCGAGCAGGGTGATCCGCACGTCGCGCACCGGGTCGATCCGCCGGAACCCGTAGTGGGAATGCACCACGCTCGCCTCGCGCAATTCGGCGGCGAGTTCGACGCCGGTGGCGCCGGCGCCGATGATCACGATGTCGACCGCCGCCTCCACGCCCTCGGCGCTGCGCCGCTCGGCGGCGACCAGCAGCTTGAGCATCGTCATGCGGAACTGCTCGGCATCGGCGGGCGAGTTCAGCGACACCGTATGCTCGGCCGCGCCAGGCACGCCGAAGTAGTTCGAAGTGCTGCCGACGGCAATGACGAGCACGTCGTAGGGAACCTGGCGCGCCGGGATCAGCTCGTTACCGGCCTCATCCGGGACCGCCGCCACCGATACCTCGCGCGCATCGGCATCGAGCCCCGTCATCGCGCCGAACACGAAGCGAAAGCGGTTGTCGTGGGCAAGCATCTCGTAGGACAGGCCCTCCTGGTGAATGTCGAGCGTGCCCGCCGCAACTTCGTGCAAGGAAGGCTTCCAGACATGAAAGAGATGCCGGTCGACCAGGGTCACCGCTTCGGCGCCCAGCTTGCGGCCGAGCTTGCACGCCAGCTCCAGGCCGCCGGCGCCGCCGCCGACGATCACGATGCGTTCACCCATGATG
>CAYZBJ010000001.1:49824-119701 GCA_964476625.1 uncultured Burkholderiaceae bacterium
CGCGCCTTCCCGTTCGGCGAAGGCGCGCAGGCGCATCACCCTTGCCGCCGCGGGCGCCGACGCTTGCGGGAAAGTCGCGCCGACGCCCGGCCTGCGCCATACTGGGCGCAAAGTCACGAACCCGACACACGACCGGCCTTCCCGGGCCGGCATGGAGACACGCATGGCCGGAGCGGCACACCCGGATTTCGAGGCGATCGTCATCGGCGCGGGCGTCGCCGGCATCTACCAGATCAAGCGGCTCGTCGACCTCGGCATCAGCGCGACCGTGCTCGAGGCGGCGCCGGACCTCGGCGGCACCTGGTACAACAACCGCTATCCCGGCGCGCGCTTCGACTCCGAGAGCTACACCTACGGCTACACCTTCTCCAGGGAAGTGCTCGCCGAGTGGCACTGGAAGGAGCACTTCTCGGCCCAGCCCGAGAACCTGCGCTACCTGAACTTCGTCGCCGACCGGCTCGACCTGCGCCGGCACATGCAGTTCAACTGCCGGGTCGAGTCCGCGCATTTCGACAGCGCCGCCGGCCTCTGGCGGCTGCACGTATCCGACGGCCGGGACCTCTCCTGTCGATTCCTTGTGATGGCGGTCGGCCTGCTCTCGACCCCGACCCTGCCACGCGTACCCGGCCGCGAGGACTTCCGCGGCCGGGCCTTCCATACCTTCGACTGGCCGCACGAGCCGCTCGATCTCGCCGGCAAGCGGATCGCGGTGATCGGCACCGGCGCCACCGCGATCCAGCTGATCCCGGAAGTCGCCAAGGCGGCCGCGCAGCTGACCGTGTTCCAGCGCCGGCCGAACTGGGCGGCGCCGCTCAACAACCGGCCGATCACGCCGGCCGAGATGGACGCGATCCGGGCGCGCTACGACGAGATCTTCGCCATCTGCGACCGATCACCCTACGGCTTCGTCCACGAGCCCGACCGCCGCGGCTTCTGGGAGATTCCGCGCGAGGAGCGCCTCGCGCTCTGGGACCGGCTCTACGACGAGCCCGGCTTCGCGATCTGGCTCGCAAACTTCCTCGAGATCTTCAGCGACGAGGCCGCCAACGCCGAACTCTCCGACTACCTCGCCGACCGGATCCGCCAGCGGGTGAACGACCCGGCGCTCGCCGAGAAGCTCATTCCGCGCGACCACGGCTTCGGCGTGCAGCGGGTGCCGATGGAATCCGGCTACTTCGAGGCCTACAACCGCGACAATGTGCGCCTGGTCGACATCTCCGAGACGCCGATCGAGCGCATCACCGAGCGCGGCATCCGCACCAGCGCGGAGGACCTCGAGTTCGATGTCATCGTCTACGCGACCGGGTTCGACGCGATCACCGGCGCCTACGACCATATCGACATCCGCGGCGTCGACGGCGAGTCCCTGCGCGACAAATGGCGCGACGGCCCCTCGACCTTCGTCGGCATGATGATCCACGGCTTCCCGAACCTGCTAATGCCCAACGGACCCCAAAGCGGCTCCGCATCGACCAACTATCCGCGCGGCATCGAGGTCGGCGTCGACTGGTGCACGAAGCTCATCGAGTACATGCGCGCCCATGGCCATGCCCGGGCCGAACCGACCCGCGAAGCCGAGGAACGCTGGGCCGCGCACGTCGCCGAGATGTACCAGAAGCTGCTGATGCGCAAGGCGAAGTCCTGGTTCACCGGCTACAACTCGAACGTCGAGGGCCACGAAGCCGGCCGCATCCGCTACTTCATCTACAACGGCGGCATGCCGAAATACCGCAAGATCATCGGCGGGATCGCGGCGATGGACTACGAGGGCGTGGTGTTCGACGACCCAGCTGGGCGGATGGCGATACCGGCTCCGGGCGCGCGCCAAGGAGAACCACGGGTAACGTGAAGCCCGCGGCCGAGCCGCCTACTGGCGCCGTATTCGCCGGCGGTTTATCGTACGCGCACGACAGGTCGATCAGCGCCCGATCGCGCGACGACGATCCAATGGAACGAGGAGCGAGACATGCCCGCGACCCCAACGCAGGACCCCGGCGCGAGCGCCCGACTTTCGTACGCGGTCGGCCAGTCCGAGCCGCCGATTCGCGACCTTACCCTCGGCGAGCTGCTCGGCTGGGCGGCCGAGACCACGCCTGACCGGGTCGCGCTGATCGCCGGCGTTCCCGACCCGGCCGCCCGGCGGCAATGGACCTACGCCGAACTGCACACGCAATCGCTGCGCACCGCGCGTGCACTGCGAAGCCGATTCGAGCCCGGCGAACGGATCGCCGTCTGGGCGCCCAATGTGCCCGAGTGGCTGATGCTGGAGTTCGGCGCCGCCATGGCCGGTCTGGTGCTGGTCACGGTCAACCCCGGCTTCCGGGCCACCGAGCTCGAATACGTCCTGAAGCAGTCGCGTGCGGCGGGCGTATTCGCGCTGCCGAACTTCCGGGGCAACCCGATGCTCGACACCGTCCGGCAGGTCGCGCCGCGTTGCCCGGAGCTGCGCGAGATCGTTGCGCTCGATACCTGGGAAGAATTCGTCGCCGCCGGCGACGACGCCTCGATCGCGCTGCCGACGGTGCGGCCCGATGATGCGGTGATGATCCAGTACACCTCGGGGACCACCGGCTTTCCGAAGGGCGCGCTGCTGCACCACCGCGGCATCCTGAACAACGGCGCCCACACCATGGACCGGCTCGGCATCGAGGACGGCTCGGTCACCCTCACGACCATGCCCCTGTTCCACACCGGCGGCTGCGTGCTGTGCGTGCTGGGAGCGGTCAGCAAGCGGACGACCCAGGTCCTGGTCGAGGCCTTCGACCCCGGCCTGGTGCTGGAGCTCTTCCAGACCTACCGGATCAACGCGATGCTCGGCGTGCCGACCATGCTGATTGCCATGACCGAACACCCGAATTACGGCAGCACCGACCTGTCATCGACCCGGGCGATCTGCTCGGGCGGCTCGACCGTGCCCGCGGCCCTGGTGCGCAAGCTCGAGGACAAGCTGGGCGCGCCCTTCACCATCGTGTTCGGCCAGACCGAGTGCTCGCCGGTGGCCTCGATGACCCGCCCGACCGACACCATCGAGGACAAGGCCGACACCATCGGCCCGCCGATGCCGCATGTGGAAGTGAAGATCATCGACCCCGCCACCGGCGAAACCCTGCCGACCAACCAGGTCGGCGAGTACTGCACCCGCGGCTACCACATCATGCTCGGCTACTTCGAGAACCCCGAAGCGACCGCCGAAGCGATCGACGCCGATGGCTGGCTGCATACCGGAGACCTGTGCTCGATGGACGAACGCGGGTACTGCAAGGTCGAAGGGCGTCTGAAGGACATGATCATCCGCGGCGGTGAGAACATCTATCCACGCGAACTCGAGGAGCTGCTCTTCAAGCACCCGAGCATCGGCGAAGTCGCCGTCGTCGGCCTGCCCGACGATCGCCTGGGTGAAACGGTCGCCGCCTTCGTGCGGCCTGCCGCCGGCGCCGCCATCGACCAGGACGAGCTCACCGCCTATGTGCGCGAGCACCTCGCCCCGCACAAGGCGCCGAAGCAATGGTTCATCGTCGAGGCCTTTCCCATGACCGGCTCCGGCAAGATCCAGAAGTTCCGGCTCAGGGAGCAGTGGGTGAAGGGAGAGGTGAAGGCGGTTTGAAGATCGAGATTTGTACGCCTATTGTGGTAACATGACGTACAAGTTTTCTTGAATCAAGACCATGACGACCACTACCCGCTCTGCCCGCCTGGGACTGCGCGCCACTCCACAGCAGGAAGCGGTGCTGCGCCGCGCTGCCGAGGTCGCGCACAAGTCGATGACCGACTTCATCCTCGACAGCGCCTGCCGGGCTGCCGAGCAGACCTTGCTGGATCAGCGCCTGTTCCTGGTGTCCGGCAACCAATCGCAGGCCTTGCTGGATATGCTGGATCGGCCCGCCCAGGACAATCCCGGCCTGAGGGACCTGTTCTCTCGATCGACGCCCTGGGGTAGCTGATGTCCCCGGCCGCACCGGCGGCGCTGGATGTCGGTCATGCGCTGGACGGATTCGACTGCGGCAAGCCGAGCCTGGATGACTGGCTGGTGCGCCATGCCCGGCAGTCACAGGCCAGCGGCTCGGCCAGGACCTATATAGTGACTGACGCCGCTCGCGTCGTGGGCTACTACAGCCTGACCGTGGGGCAGATCGACACTCTGGAAGCACCCGAGCGCGTACGCAAAGGCATGGGCGGCTATCCCGTACCCGTCGTCATCCTGGCACGCATGGCGGTCGCGCAGCAGGATCAGGGACGTGGAATCGGCATTGGCATGTTGCAGGATGCGATCCGCCGTACCTTGGCAATCGCCGGGCAAGCGGGCGTTCGAGCGCTCTTGACTCATCCGATCGACGAAGAAGCATCACGCTTCTATCTGCGTTTCGGCTTCGAAGCATCGCCTGTCAGGGAACAGCAACTGCTCCTGCTGCTCAAGGATGCGCGTCGGCTGATCGGGGCGATATAGGCGTCGTCAGCGCGGTGCCAGGTGGAGGCGCAGCGCGCATGCCATGCGTGCGTCAGTGAGGACCGGGCCGATGCATGACGCCGAATCGGTCCGTCAGTGCGCGCAGCCGCTTGTCCAGGGTCCAGAGTTCTGCACCTGGAGTCATCAGGCTGGACGCGAGCAGCAGCAGGTCCACCAGGCCATAGCCCAGACCGAACAGCCGTTCGCGTTCGACGAAGTCCATGACCTCAGCGACGCTGGCCTGTCGGGATGGCTGCAAAGCGCTGAGACCCGATAGCGTCTGGTTGCGCTGCGGCGGCGTTCCGCACGCGATCTCGCCGACAACCAGCGGATGAACGAGAACAAGATCGAGCAGATCACGAAGAGGCCAACGGCCGAGGCCGAAAGCTTGCCTGAATGGACTTAGTTCACTAGACTAAGTCCATTCACGGATTCAATGCCCATGAAAACCGTCAACATCCACGAAGCCAAGACCCATCTGTCCCGCCTGATCGAGGCGGCACTCAATGGGGAGCCCTTCATCATCGCCAAAGCAGGTAAGCCCTTGGTCAAAGTCGAGGCATTGGAAACGCCGGCACCGGCTGTTCCGGATCGGCTCGGTTTCCTCGCATCCGAGTTCGAAATCCCCGACGATTTCGACACGATGGGCAACGACGAGATCCTCGAGCAATTCGGGCTCGACCATTGAAGCTGCTGGTCGACACGCACCTGCTGCTCTGGGCGGCGTCACGGCCATCCCGGCTTTCGGCTGCAGCGCGCGCCCTGCTCGGCGACGCAAGCCATCAGCCCTGCTTCAGCGCCGCCTGCCTCTGGGAAATCGTGATCAAGGGGGCGCTCGGCCGCTCGGATTTCGTCGTCGACGCGAGTCGACTACGGCGCGGCCTCCTCGACCACGGCTATCTGGAGCTGCCGATCGAAGGCCCGCACACGCTCGCCGTCGCGAGCCTTCCGGACATACACCGCGATCCCTTCGACCGGATACAGATAGCCCAGGCGCGCACCGAAGGCATGCTGTTCGTGACCTCCGATGCGATGCTTGCGGGCTACGGTGATCCGGTGCGGGTAGTCTGAGACGCAGCGAGCAGCAGGACGGCCATCAGGCGGCGGCTCGACGCTCTCAACCGGGCGTACACCCGTCGCCGGCAATCGCCAGCCGCGCGACATCTTCCTCGCGAAGCGCAGCCCCTTCGTCGAGCCAGGCATCGACCTTGGCCTGCGGAATCGACCCGAGCAACGACAGCGTCTGCTGGCGCGCTCGCCGCTCGAGTAGCGAATGGCAGCCTCCGGCCCGCGCCAGGAAGGCATCGCCGAGACCAAGCATCAGGGCCGCCGACTCATGGCAACCTCGACACGCCAGGTACAGCGCCAGTACCGGCCCGTAGTCCGCCCACATCGCGGTCCGTTGCAGGCAGGGCAACGCGTCGCGGATCGTCTGCCCGGCTTCGTCGAGCCGATCCAGTTCGATCAGGGCCAGCGCCAGCGGCATCAGGACGTAGCTCATCCGGTAGTCGTCGCGGCGCTGCCGGCGCCCCAAATCGGCGAGCGCCCGGAAACGCCCGATCGCATCATCGAGCCGGCCCTGCTGCAGGCAGTCCTCGGCTGCATCGGTCTCGACCACGAAGGCCATCCTGCCATCGCCGCCGCCCGATGCACGCAAGGACGCGAGCATGTCGGCCAGTTCGACGGCACGGCTGCTCCGATCCCCAGCCATGCGAGCAGTCGCGATCGACGCGTGCAGCGCGTAGGCCTGCAACTGCAGCGTGAGCGCCGCCGGATCGAGCGTCGCGAACTCGTCCAGCGCCGCCTGGGCCTGGGCCAGGTCGCCGGCCCACGCCGCATAGATCGTGAGCGTGCACAAGGCGAGCGCCTGCCGGCGCGGCGCGTCGAGCGCGCGCAGCACCCGCGGCTCCAGATCGATGATTTCGCTGTCGAGCGCAGGCTGGCGGAATCGATGCATCCGCCAGTGGATCTTCGCCTGCGCAAGCATCGCGGCCTGCCTTGCCGACAGTGGCGAGCCGCCGAGCTTTGCCAGTAGCGCATCCCACCATTGCTCGCTCTCGTGTCGCAGCGGCAACAGGAACGAATACGGCGCCGTGTGCGCGAGCAGGGCCAGCGCCGTATCGGCGTCGCCGTGCCCGCCGAGTGACCAGGCCATCGCGCCACGCAGGTTGTCGATCTCGACGGCGCGCCCGGCTGCGAACTCGTCTTCGGTGGCGATACCCGAGAACAAGGTATCGGCGAGGCGCTCGAAGTACAGGGTGAAGTGCGCAGCGTGCCGACGCGACATCGCATCGAACTCCTGCGCCGCGGCCAGCTTCTCGATGGCATAGGCGCGCGCGCTCTCGAGCAGCCGGTAGCGCGGCGATTCGGCAGCATCGACGACGACGAGCGACTTGTCGATCAGGTGGCCTATCGTGTCGAGCGCCGCCCACTCGTCGCAGCCGTCGTCGGAGACGACCCGCTGCGCCGCCTCGATCGTCCAGTCGCCGCGGAACACGCCGAGCCGCCTGAATACCGCCTGCTCCTGCGGATCCAGCAGGCCATGGCTCCAGTCGAGCGCGGCGCGCAGCGTCTGGTGCCGGGGCGGCACGGCACGCTTGCCGGTTCGCAGCATGCGCAAGCGTTCGCCGAGCCGATCGCGAACGCCCTGCACACCGAGTGCCGGCACGCGCGCCGCGGCGAACTCGATCGCCAGCGCCAGGCCATCGAGTTTCCGGCAGATGTCCACGACGGTGCCGGTATTGCGCCGGTCGAGCCCGAAACGGCATCCGAGGGACTGCACGCGCTCGACGAACAGGCGGATCGCACCGTAGTCGATTGCCCGCAAGGGATCGGTGCATGCGTCGTCACCAACGGCCGGAACAGCCAAGGTGCCAAGGCGGAACACCTGCTCGCCCGGCAGGCCCAGCGGCTCCTGGCTCGTGACGAGCAGCTGCACACCGGGCGCCCTTGCCAGCAGGGCCCGGGCCAACTCGTTCGCCGGCTCGAGCATGTGCTCGCAGTTGTCGAGAATCAGCATCAGGCGTTGCGACTCGAGCGTCGAGGCCAGTTCCTCGGACGGCGCGCGCGTGCCGTTCAGTTGCAGGCCCAGCACGCTGGCGATGCTGCCCGGGAACATCGCGTGATCGATGAGCGGAGCCAGCTCGACAAGCCAGATGCCGTCCGGATGGCGATCACGAAGCGTGGCAGCCACCGCCAGGCCGACTCGCGACTTCCCGATGCCGCCGGCCCCGACGACGGTGACCAGTCGTGAGCGCTCGAGCAGGCGGCACACCGCCCCTACCGCATCGTCGCGCCCATACAGTGGCTGATCGGCGACCGGGAGATTGCCGGGAACGCTGCCGTCGGGAACCACCGCGCCGGGCGCCGCATCGCCCGACGTGCGCGCATACATCGCCGACCCGGGAACACCAGGGAGTCCAGGCGCAGGCCGCTCGTCGGGGGAAGCGTCGATACCCGCGGTGAAGCGATATCCGCGACCGGGGATCGTTGCGATGACATCCTGTCCGAACAGCTTGCGCAGCGCGCTGACCTGCACGTACAGGTTGCCCTCCTCGACGACCACGTCCGGCCAGACCAGGGCGAGCAACTCGTTCTTGCCGACGATGCGGTCGCGCCGCTCGACCAGCGCGAGCAGCACGTCGAAGGCGCGCGGCCCCAGCTTCGCAGGCACGCCGTCGATCGAAAGCGAACGCCGCTCGGCGTCCACGTGGAAACGCCCGAAACCGAAAGTAGCGGCGCCGGATTGCCTCTTCATCAGCATGCGGGCTCTCCCCCCAGTCGAGGATTATCGCTCGCCGCTCGTCTTAAGGTGTCTTAAGAACATTTGATATCGGCACAAGGACTTTGCCGGCGCCGGGGATGAAGCTTGCCGCATCGTCCACAGGCATCGAGGCGCCCCATGATCCAACGACAACGTTTCCACCCGGGCGACCAGGCGGCCACGCGCAACCTGGAGCGGGCGATTGCGATGCGAAGAGAGCGTTTCGTCGGCTGGGCACGCTCGGCTGCCTCGGCCCTGCGAGGCGTGCTGCCCCACTCGGCGGGCCCGGCCGTTACGCCTGGCCCCCTGCTTGGCTCGGAAGATCGCCGCTGATCGCATGAGCCATTGATCTTCCCGGGATCGGCCTGACGGCGCTGGCGCCCGGACAATCAGGCCAGTTCGAGTTCCACCCGGCCGAGCGGCCCGAAGTCGGCGACGATCCGGTCGCCCGGCTGCCCCAGGTACGGCGCCGTCCAGGTGCCGGTACTGACGATCTCGCCGGCCGCCACACCGCGCCCCGCCTCGGCACGTTCGGCAACGTACTGGGCAAGGGCATCGAACGGATGGCCCAGGACCGCGCTGCCGGCGCCCTGGCGCACCTCTTCCCCGTTGACCGACAAGGTCGCCGTCGCCTGCGCGAGATCGATACCGCGCCAATCGGCAACCGGAGCTCCGGTCACCAGCGAACCCGAGAAGCCCAGGTCGGCGGTGATTGCCGCGGGCGGCTGCGCCGGGAATCCCGCCAGGCGACTGTCGGCGATCTCGATGACCGGAAAGATCTCGCCGATGGCGCCGGTGAGTTCCTCGCGCGAAGGCGTGCCTGCGGCAGCAGCCACCGGGCGGGCGAATCGCACCGCGATCTCCGCCTCGATCACGCACAGCAGGTAGTCGCCACGCTCGACGCGGGCCGGGCTGGGCAGCAACCCCGTCGAGAGCAGAGGTCCGGAGAAGGGTTTCGACAAGCCGAGCCTGGCCATCAACTCGGGATTGGTCGCGCCGAGCTTGGCGCCGGCCACCGTCCCGCCGCCCAGTTCGAGCAGGCGCGCGACGTGCAGGGTGGCGATCTCGCCAGCCTGCTCGAGGCTGCAACGTCGCGCGAAGTCGGCCGGCAGCGATAACGGCTGGCGGGTAGTCCGGGCCTCGAGCAGATCAGCAACGATGGACTCGATCTCGCGCGAATCGAGCGCCGGGGGCGAGCCGTCCGGAGTGGGTTTGTCGTCGGTCATGGATTCGGGATCTCCAGTCATCAGGGCTCGGGCTTCCAATTATCATGGAACGAAGGAGCGCATCCGAGGGCCAGGCACATGACGCCGCGCGAACGCCCGACCGGCACTCCGAGAGGGAATCATGACGACGTTCGAGCTCCAGATCATCATTTGCAGCACGCGCCCCGGTCGCGTCGGGCCTGCGGTGGAGCGCCGCGCCCGCCTCGCCGCATGCAGGCAGCCGTGGCTTCTGATTTACAAGCCACAAACTTCTAATTAACATGCCTAGGCGTTCTAATTATCATGGCTCCTAGGGCCAATGTACGGGCGATTCATACAGCATCGGGCCGAGGAAGCCCTGGCCGACACGCCGGTGGTGTTGATAGTCGGGCCTCGCCGGGCCGGCAAGACCACGCTCGTCCGGAAGATGGGAGAAGCGGGTCGGACCTACATCACGCTCGATGACCAGACAGTCCTCCACGCCGCGCGGTCCGATCCGGCCGGTTTCATTCGCGGCCTGGACAAAGCCATCATCGACGAGATTCAGCGCGCCCCCGAGCTGCTGCTGGCAATCAAGAAGACCGTAGACGAGGACTATCGCCCCGGTCGATTCCTGCTGACCGGCTCCGCCAATGTCCTGACCTTGCCCCGGGTCGCCGACAGCCTGGCGGGGCGGATGGAAACCTTGTCGATGTTGCCGCTGGCGCGCGCCGAGATCCTGGGTAGGCAACCGACCTTCCTGGACCGCCTGTTCGCCGGAAAACTCGTGCCAATACCGGAAGCCACCGTCGGCGACAACCTCATCCAGCTCGCACTGCTCGGAGGCTTCCCGGAGGCGCTCAGCCGCGAGAGCGAACGGCGGCGACAGCATTGGGCGCGTTCCTACCTGACGTCGATCCTGACGCGCGACCTGCGCGACATTGCTGAAATCGAGAAGCTGGCCGAGCTGCCGAAGTTCGTTCGGTTGCTCGCGGAGCTGTCCGGGAAGCTGATCAGCCATTCTCGCTTCGGCTCAAGCATCGATGTCAGCTACAAGACAGCCCAGCGCTACGTCGCGCTGCTGGAACAGATCTTCCTCGTCTCCACGTTGCAGCCGTGGTTCACGAACACCCTGAAGCGGGTCGCCAAAACGCCGAAGCTGCATTTTCTCGATTCCGGCCTGCTGGCCACGGCACGCGGCCTGGGCTTCGATCGGGTGAAGGCAGACCGCGACTTGTTTGGTGCGCTGCTCGAGAGCTTCGTGTTCTCCGAAATCCTGAAGCTGATGACGGCATCGGACTTGCGCCTGACCCCCTACCATTTCCGCAACCAGCAGATGAACGAAGTGGACATCGTGCTGGAGCGCGACGACGGCATGGTCGTGGGCATCGAGGTGAAGGCCGCCGCAACGGTAAGGCCTGGCGACTTCGCGGGGCTGCGGACCCTCGCCGAAGCCTGCGGGAAGCGGTTCGCTTTTGGCGTCGTGCTCTACGACAGCACGGATTTCGTGCCCTTCGGCGACAAGCTGGCTGCGGCGCCCTTGTCGTCCTTGTGGAGCTGACGGACCGACCGTAGCGCCCCAGCGGCCGCTCGTGAACGATCCCTCCGCCTTTCCGGCACTGCACCGCTATCGTGAGCGCAATGCCACGACGCGGAGTTCCGCATGGCCAACATCATTCCCGAAGAGATCGACGCCGCTGCCCGTCGCGGCCATGCCGCGCGCGAGATCGAGACACTCGAGATGCTCGAGCAGCAGCTCTCGAGCGAGTACACCGTCTACCATGGGGTGCACTGGGCGAGTGCCGCGGACCGGGCGAGCGTCTACGGCGAGATCGACTTCATCGTCGTCGACCGGCTCGGCCGGGCACTCGCGATCGAGCAGAAGAACGGGGCGGTGAGCATCGGCCCGGACGACCTGATCAAGCACTATCCCAGCGGCGCCAAGGGCGTGCGAGCCCAGCTCACGCGCAACCTCAACCACCTGCGCAACGAATTCGGCAGCCGCCACCCCGGCCAGCGGATCGACATCGAGCACCTGCTCTACCTGCCCGACCTGACGATCGCCGGCCCCCTGCCGTCGTCGATCGACCCGGGCCGGGTCGTCGATGCGGGCAGTCGCAAACCGCTGGCAGCGCGGATCGTCGAGATCCTCGAGGAATCCTCGGCCCCATCCACATCGACGCCGGGCGCCCGCCCGGCCGACGCGTGCGACATCCACCAGTTCCTGTCGGACCTGGTCGACGTGGTGCCCAGCGTCGACGCCATCAGCCGGCTGGCGAAGTCGCACTACCGGAGACTCTCGGGAGGGCTCGCTACCTGGGCGCGACAACTCGAGCTCGCACCGCATCGCCTGCGCATCGTCGGCACCGCCGGCTCGGGCAAGACCCAGCTCGCGCTCGAGGAGCTGCGCGCCGCCCATGCCGCCGGCAAGAGCGCGCTCTACGTCTGCTTCAACCGGCCGCTTGCCGATGCGATGCGCGCCGCGGCGCCGGCCCCCGACAGCTGCATGACCTTCCACGAACTCGGCGCCTGGGTGATGCGCCAGGGCGAAGCGAACATCGACTACTCGACACCGGGCGTATTCGACCGGATTGCCCAGGCCTTCATCGAAGCGGCCCCGGCCATGCGTGAATCGGTCGACCTGCTGGTCATCGACGAAGGCCAGGACTTCGAGACTCCCTGGGCAGGGGCGCTCCTGCAACTCGTCCGGCCCGAGGGACGCGGCATATGGCTCGAAGACCCGTCGCAGAACCTGTACCGGCGCGAACCGGTACCGCTGCCCGGGTGGGCGGTGCTGCGCTCGCCGATCAACTACCGCTCGCCGCATGTGCTGGTCACCATCGCCAACGTGCTCGGGCTGACCGAGCCGCCACAGGAAGCCGGCGGCTCGGTCCACGGCTTCGACCCGATGATTCACTGGTACGTCGATGCGGGTAGCCTCGTCGAGCAGACATCAGCCGCGGTCCGCGAGTTGATCGACGCGGGCCATGCGCCCGCCGACATCGCCGTGCTGACCTGGCGCGGCATGAGCGGCTCCGAAGTCATCGGCCAGGACTCGCTCGGCGGCCAGCGCACCCGGCGCTTCACCAGCCGCCATACCGAAGACGGCCAGCCGGTCCTGTCCGATGGCGAACTCGTCCTCGACACCCTCTTCCGCTTCAAGGGCCAGGCCGCCGACTGCATCGTGCTCACCGAAGTCGACTTCGACGAATGGAACAAGGACGTCAGGCGCCGGCTCTTCGTCGGGCTGACACGGGCAAGGCTGAAGCTGGCCCTGGTGGCGTCGGAGAGGGCGGAGGGGGTGATCTGCGAGCGGCTGTCCTAGGAGCTTCACGCTTGGCCGCTCTCCGCACCGATCCGGGATAATCGAGGCAGCGAGCGCCTTCGGCGCCTCCATATTGCCAGGGCAAGCCCCGGCACCCGCCCCGAAAGAAGGATCATCATGGCATTCGAACTCCAGATCATCATTTGCAGCACACGGCCCGGTCGCGTCGGGCCCGCGGTGGCCCGCTGGTTCGACGGCTTCGCCCGGACACACGGCAAGTTCGAGCCCCGGCTGATCGACCTCGCCGATTTCAAGCTGCCCGTATACGACGAGCCCATGCATCCCCGCATGCAGAAGTACGAGCATGAGCACACCAAGCGCTGGAGCGCGAGCGTGGCCGCGGCCGATGCCTATGTGTTCGTGACCCCCGAGTACAACTACTCGCCGCCGCCGGCCCTGGTCAATGCGCTGGACTTCGTCTACAAGGAATGGAACTACAAGCCCTGCGGTTTCGTCAGCTACGGCGGCGTTTCCGGTGGCCTGCGCGCCGTTCAGGCGGCCAAGCTACAGGTGACGACCCTGAAGATGATGCCCATGGTGGAAGGCGTCGCCGTGCCGATGGTCGCCAAGCAAATCAGGGAAGACGGCGAGTTCGCCTCGAACGAGCTGATCGATGCGTCCGCCACCACCATGCTGGACGAGCTGCTGCGCTGGACCGAAGCGTTGCGGGTGATGCGTAGCTGAGAGCGCTGCGAGCCAACTTTCTTCGGCAGTTCTTTACCCAGAACGGGCTGTCGCCGACGATGCAGGAATCGCCATACGGTGTCCACCACATCGCCGGCAACATCGAGCTGATCTGCGGCGACGCGTTCGCGCTCGATGCCGCGGTGCTGGCCGACTAAGTCGGCGTCTACGACCGCGCCGCGCTGTTCGCCCTGCCGCCGCCGATGCGCCAGCGCTATGTCGGCGAACTCCGATCGGCGCGATATCCTCGGGATGCGGCCGGACTTCGCGGCGGCCGGGCTCACGACGCTGGGTACGGTGGTGTATCGGCTAGGGCGCGCCAACACGTAGCACCCCGGTACTGTACCGCTGGATACGGGTGAAGGCCGGACGATAATGCGCTACCATGTACTTATCGTGTAACACATATGGACAAGGCCATGAGCGAGACGACTTTTACCTTTCGGGTCGACGAAACCCTGAAGAGCGAGTTCGCCACGGCCGCGAAGGCCCGCGACCGGACCGGCGCGCAGCTTCTGCGCGACTTCATGCGTGACTTCGTTCGACAGCAGCAGGAAGCAGCCGAGCACGACGCATGGTTCCGTCGCCAGGTGAAGATCGGCCTGGATTCGGCCAACGCCGGCAATCTGATCCCGGCTGCCGAGGTTGAAGCCAGATTCGCAACCAAGCGGGCAACCACACGCCGCCGACTTGAAACCTCTGAATGATCGAACTGTTCTGGACGCCGGAGGCGATCGAAGACCGCGAAGAGATCTACGACCACATCGAGGCAGACAATCCGATTGCCGCGCTATCCCTCGACGATCTGTTCGCGGAGAAAGCGAATAATCTGATCGATCATCCTCACCTGGGCCGACCTGGTCGCGTAGCCGGCACCCGCGAGCTGATGGCGCATCAGAATTACATTCTTGTCTACGATCTGAGTGGAGATCGCGTGCGTGTACTGCGCGTTCTGCATGTGGCCCGACTGTGGCCATCATCATGACGGTGTCCGCGAACTCACAGCAAGGTCCAATCCGGAACACGCTGCCGAGGATCCGGATCTAGATAGACCGGGCGTTTAACAGGCGGGCAACGATGACCGAGACGTTGTCATCGTTGGCTGGATCGGCGACCGCTGCCGCGACCAGACTGTGGGCAATCCCGAGCAGGGACCCACCCGTCAGACCACCCTCGATGAGCGACGCGGCCGTCGAACCCGACAGCACCGCCGAGAGTCCGTCGCTCGCGAGAACCAGGATGTCGTCGTCGCGAAGGTCGATCTCGCAAACACCGACTTCCAACTCGTCCTCGTATGGGTCGGCGATCAGCGCACTGTCCGGGTCGAGATAGGCAGCGCCCAGCTCTTCGGCCTGCGCCGGCGACCAGGCCATCGCGGATCATCCGCCGCAGCACTGTGTGGTCCTTGGTCAAGGCATCGAGCCGGCCGTCGCGATAGAGATAGACCCGGCAATCACCGGCGTGGACGATCGTCGCCCCCGCAGCATGGAGCGACCCCGCCGCGATCGTGCAGGCCATGCCCCGGCAATGCCTGCCGGCCTCGTCAATCATCCCGGCGTGGACCGTCTTCAGCAGTCCGTCCGACAAGGGCGCGCTCTTGCGGTAGGCCGCGTCGAGCAACTCGAGCGCTGTCCGACTCGCCCGCGCGGCGCACGGTGACACGGCCAGACCGTCTGCGATTGCGAGCAGGACGCGCGGCGTGTTGAGCATCGCTCCACCCTCGTGCCGACCCTGATGGACCATGCCGTCGAGGAGGACTGCGTCCTGGTTCTCGGCGTAGGTGTTGCCCGGTGTGGTGGCGAAGGAAACTTCAAGGAGCATACGTTGTCCCGAAGGACAGCAACCCAGCTATAGCAGCGACGCGACCGTACCATGTCCGAGGACGTTGACCTGCGGTTCCGCGTCGTAGTAGCTCGCCTGCTTGCGCATCGCCAGTCCCAGCTCGACGATCGGACGAGTGGACCAAGGAGAACGGAAAGGGGAGCAAGGCCATGCGAATCGACGGGCGAGTCATCTGGCAACAAGCCGCCGGCGACACTGATCGCAACTACGCCGAGCTGTGTCTGAAGTGGGGCGTGATTCTGAACGGACCGGGTTCGGCTGGGCCTTGGCCTGACTGTCAGGAAGCGCTGCGCCGGGGTTTGTGGTCGCCCCGAAAGATCAGCGACCTTCGGCGTTTCGCGGAAGCCATGCAGGAAGGCGACCTGGTTGCACTGCGCCTCGGCACGTCCTGCGTGGTTGCAGTCGGGACGATCGTGGGTACCTACGCCTGGCACGACGAGTTCGGCGACGTCGACGGGTGGGATCTTCAGCATGTGCGGCGAATTCGATGGCACTGGCGCGGCCTCGACGAACCGATGCGCTTCAACACCTATGCGCTCAAGCAGGGCGACACCACCCAGCCGCTCGCCGAAGGACCGGTCAAGGACTGGATCGCGACGCTCCCCGAGGCGGTTGACGCCAGCGTACTGCCGACGCTGCCAACCGACGGGGAGGTCAGCGACAACGCAGTCGGCCGTATAGCGGAGTTCCTGTTCGATCAGGGCGTCGCAAGCGGGTCCATCGCGCGGCTGCTCGACGAGATCGACGAGCTGGTCCGGATTGCCAAGTGGTATCAGCGGGCGCATATGCCCTCGGAGCATGAAACCGTCGCGTATCTCGTCGTGCCGCTGTTGCGCGCCCTCGGCTGGACGCCCCAACGGATGGCCGTCGAATGGAATCGGGTCGACGTGGCGCTGTTCGAGGCGCTGCCGCGCAGCAACGAGACCCTGCGGGTCGTCGTCGAAGCAAAGAAGATGGACAAGTCGTGCCTCAGCGCGATGTCGCAGGCGCTCGCCTACTCCCAGGGCAAGACCGGATGCCACCGACTGATCGTCACCGACGGTTTGCGGTATGGGGTCTACGTTCGCGATGGGGCGGAGCAGTTCCAGCTATATGCATACCTCAACCTCGCTCGGCTTCGGCATGCTTATGCGGCGCTCGGGTGCAAAGGGGCGGAGTACGCATTGCTGGCGATGGCGCCGGAATGGAGTGAGGCGGGAATGTCGGGGTTGGCATAATCGCGCGCCGTGGCAATCCATGCGATGCGGACGCGGAGTTCAAGCCTCCGCGTTCAATTCTTTAGTAGTACTTCTAACGTTCGTAAGCGGCCGGGCAACTCGTCTTGCTCGGCGGTCTGATCCGTGTCAGGTCGCCGAGCCTGGCTCCCAGCGGTGCGGCAACAGCTCGTCGATGCGGCGGTTCGGCTGCGTGGGCAGCCGCTCGAGCACATCGCGCAGGTAGGCGTACGGATCGTGCGCGTTGATCCGCGCCGACTGGATCAGGCTCATCACCGCCGCCGCGCGCTGGCCGGCACGCAGCGATCCGGCGAACGGCCAGTTCGAGCGCCCGATCGCGATCGGCCGGATGCGGTTCTCGATCCAGTTGTTGTCGATCGGCACGGCCGGATCGATGAGGAACCGCGTGAGGGCGGCCCAGCGCCTGAGGCTGTGGTCGATGGCCCTGGCCATCGCCGTGCCGTCGGTCGCCTTCGGCGTAGAGATCGGCGGCCAGGCGCTCGATGTCGTAGAGCGCTGCGAACAACTTGAGCGCTTCGCCGGCCAGCTCGCTATGGTGATTGGCCCACAGCTCGTGGAACTTGCGCCGCGCATGTGCCATGCAGCCGGCCTCGGTCACGCCGCCTTCGAACAGCGCCTTGTAGCCCGCGTTGTCGTCGCACACGAGCGTGCCGCGCCAGTCGCCGAGGTAATCCCGGGCGTGGCGCCTGGCACGGCTGTCGGCGAAGTCGTAGACCACGGCCCTGACCTGGTCGTACGGCGTCGTGCCGCAACTCCAGAGGTAGGCGCGATGCGTCTTGCCGTTGCCGGGCTTGAGCATCTGCACCGGCGTCTCGTCGGCATGCAGAACGCCGGACGCGAGCATCGCCGCGCGCAACGCGTCCACCAGGGGCTGCAGCCGTACACCGCAGCCCCCACCCAGGCGCCCTGCGTCGAGCGGGCGATCGCCAGGCCCGCTCGGCCGAACATCTGTTCCTGCCGGTAGAGCGGCGCATGGTCCGCGTACTTCGAGACCAGCACCTGCGCGAGCAGCCCGGCCGTCGGGATGCCCTTGTCGATCACCTGCGCCGGCACCGGCGCCTGCACGGGCGTCTGGCAGGCCGCGCACGCCCATTTGCCGCGGATGTGCCGCTCGACCGTGAACACGCCGGGGGTGTAGTCGAGCTTCTCGGCGACGTCCGCTAGACGCGAGCAGCAGCAGATCCACGAGGCCGCAGCCCAGCCCGAATAGGCGCTCGCGCTCGACAAAGTCGATGACCTCCCGGACGCTGCCCTGCCGGGATGCCTGCAAAGCGTTGAGATTCGAGAGCGTCGGCGTGCGCTCCGGCGGCGTTCCGCACGCGATCTCGCCCACGATCAGGGGATGCGCGCCCACGATCAGGGGATGCGCGAGCACAAGATCGAGCTCGAGCAGATTGACAAGCGCGCTGTTGCGGCGGCGAAAGTGATCAATCCATACCGAGGTGTCGACGAGTACTCCGTTCACTCGACCCTCTCGCGGCGCCGGGGAACATCCTGCATGTCCGGCTTCGCGCCGCCCAAGGCGGCAAGGCGTTTGGCAGCCTGGCAGCTGCTCGTGGTGCAACGCAGTGCAGCCGGTTCCCAGCCGCCCTGAGGCTTCGGCTATAGTTTGAGCGCGCGACGGAGCGCCGCAACCGGAGGAACCATGGCGGATGAGACGCGGCAAAGAACGGACGTGGGGCGGCGCATGCTAGGAGCGGCGCCCAAGCTGGCGGAGCGCGTCGACGCCTTCCACGCCTGGATGATCGCGGCGGCCAAGGAGGTGGAGCAGAAGCACGTCACCCCGGCCGTCGAGGATGGCCGCGTGGTGGCCGTGCAGACGCCGCTGGGACGCTTCGAAGTGGCCGAGGAGCTCGCCCGGGTCGAGTTCGACCTGATGGCGCGCATCGTGTTTTTCCGCGCGCCCAACGCCCTGCGCAAGGACCCCCAGGAGGTCTACGCGGTGCGCGTGTTCGCCGACGGCGCGGCGCACTTCGGAGCGGGGCCGGAGCCCGACCACTTGCAGATGGACGACTGGCAGGACGGTTGGCGATCGAGGAACATGATCCGGTTGGCATACGAGCTGGCGGCCGCCGCCGTGCCGCAGCGGACCTGAGGTTCGACGCACGCGGCAGAATGGCCACATGAAAGTCTTCGTCAGCTCTCTCATCAATGGCTACGAGCCGCTGCGGCAGGCGGCGCGTGACGCCATTACGTCATTGGGTTACGAGCCAGTCATGGCCGAGGACTTCTGGGCGCAGCCCAACTCGCCACAAGTCGCCTGCCTGCAAGGCCTGCGCTCGGCCGAGCTGGTCGTCTTGATCCTGGTCGACCGCTACGGCTCCCCGCAACCTGGCTCCGGGGTGTCGCCGACTCATGAGGAATACCTGGAGGCACGCGGGGCCAAGCCGATCCTGCTCTTCGTCCAGGAGGGCGTAGATCCGGAGTCGCGCCAGGCCGAGCTGCTACGCGAGGCGCAGGGATGGCAAGGGGGCTTGTTTCGCGAGAGCTTTCGCGATGCCGAGCAACTACGTCAACTGATCACCCGCGCGATCCACGGCTACGAGCTCTCTCACGCATCCGCTCCCTTGGACGTCCGGACACTCGCCCGGGACGCCGAGGCCCTGCTGGCCGACCGGCACCGCGATCGCGGCCAGGGAGGACCGACGCTTCGCTTCGCGCTCGCTGGCGGCCCGCTTCGGCGACTGCTGCGGCCCGCGGAGTTGGAGGACGAGGGACTCGCCGACGCGATCCAGCAGCGCGCCATGTTCGGCTCGCCTCGGCTCTTCGAACGCGACGCAGGAGCCGAGCGGCGGATCGACGGCGACGCGCTGGTTCTTGAGCAGGAGAGCGGGGCGCGCATATCGCTGGACGAACACGGGCGCATCGAATTGCGTCTGCCGTTGGAGCGCGAGACCGGACAGAGCCGCGGCTTCGGCGGCTTCATGCTCGCGATCATTCAGGAATCGGTCGTGCGCGAACTCGCCAATGCCATCTCCTTCTCGGCTTGGCTTCTGGACCACCTGGATGCCACGCAGCGCATCGCCCACGTCGCCATGGCGGCGAAGGTCGAGGCCTCGGAGCATTTGGGTTGGCGCACGCAGGCCGAGCAGGACGCGAGCCCAAACTCGGGATCTATGCGCATGGGGGAGGCGCCTAGCCGCGCCGCCACGCTGGACAAGCCGCGGGCGGCGTTGAAGTTCAACGCCGCGCGGCTGGCCGAGGACATCATGGTGCCGTTGCGGCGGCAGTGGAAGGCCTGACCGGGCCCGGCAGAACGATCCCGAATCATTCGCCGGAGCACCGTGCGGGCCTCGATCAGCAGTTCAAGCCGCTGATCACGGTAGCGGTAGACGTGGCAGTCGCCAGCGTGAACCACGGCGCGGACGTACTGAAGAAGTAACGGGGGTCAGCCAACCGATTATCGTGCCTTATGATTCCACTTGCCAGAGGCTAGGAACGGTATACGCGCGCGACTCGCAATCGCTCCCAATCTCCATCCGCATATTTTCACGAACCCACACTAGACAAAGATGGCTACAGGCAGCCCTTGGAGCAAGACCGAGATCGAGACGATAGTCGTCGACCACTTTCATATGCTCACTCAGGAGCTAGCCGGTCAGACCTACAACAAGACCGCTCACCGTCGACGCCTCGCACAACAACTGACCGACCGCAGCGAGGGCTCCATAGAGCGAAAGCACCAGAACATCAGCGCGATTCTCCTGGAGCTCAACTGCCCATACATCCCCGGCTACAAGCCGCTCGCCAACTATCAGGCCTTGCTGTTCGACGTCGTCGCGCACCGTATAGAGGACGACCCGATGTTCGATCAGCTTGCGCTCGAGGCTGTCGGTAGAGCCGCAATCGCGCCATTGGATCCGAAGGTCGACGAGGTTCTTGTAGAGGCTCCAGCCGTCGATTCGACAGCGAGGGACACGCCCACTCCGTACAGGCTCCGCGAACGCGGAATCTTTCGAGATTATCTCGCCAGAGAAGCAAGCAACCGATCCCTGGGAGAAGCGGGAGAAGCCTTCGTTTTCGATTACGAGCAGCGGCGGCTGCGAGCCCTGGGACAGCCTCGGCTAAGCGACCGAGTTGAACAGGTATCGAAGACCAAAGGAGACGGACTCGGCTATGACGTTCTTTCTTTCGAACCCTCCGGACAGGAGCGCTTCATCGAAGTAAAGACAACCGCATTCGGCAACCTGACGCCCTTCTACGTCACGCGGCCCGAGTTGGAGCGTTCCAGACAATGCGCGGAGCAATTCCGTCTATACCGCGTCTTCGATTTCCGCAATAAGCCTCGAATGTTCACGTTGCCAGGCCACCTCGAAACACGCGTACGTTTGGATCCGGCAACCTATGTGGCTCGCCTCTACTGATCCGTCGTCAGATTCATTCTCTCGTGGCAGCACTAGGGAATCTCCAGCGCTCGGTGAACCAGGGGTTTCAGCAGGCCGGCTGCAAACGACGAGTCATCAAGATTTACTCGGAAACGAACCGCAGAGATGGGGCTTCCTTCAGGTATCACTACCACCGGCACTCGGTCGGCCACGATGACACGCAGGTTCGACTCGGCGAACCCTTCGTCGTACCGGATTTCCGACGCTTCTGAGACGGCACTGCCGATAGCGCCGAACACATTCTTGACCAGCTTCGTCCGCAGTTCAGCGCTGAGACCTTCCTGCAGTGCGGCAACGAGGTCGGCAATGGATTTGCCACCCTGCGCGCGACGAAGCCGCAACGATGCGACGCTGACGGGCACCTCGCTCCCCCGGAGTTGCTCATATGAGAAATCGTGATTGCGCCCCTCTTGTTCGGTGGCCTTTACCTCGACAGAATGCGCGACGAACGAGAAATCAAACCGGTCCGTGGGATCCCGGTGCCATGCCGTGATCGCACCCTGCGGATCCGACGCGACAGACATCAGCCAGAGTTCAGCCCAAAGTCCGGCGACGGCACGCGAAGAGGGAAGCGACAGCGCGCTGAGTACCTCGACAAACTCGCGAACCGCCCTCTCAATGTCTGAAGCCGAGGGCGCCTCCGGCAAGGCAGCCACAAGAGCGTCTGCCGCCAAGCAGAAGGCTTCGGCAAACCCAAGGTCGTCCCCACGAAGCGAGACCACTACGAAGTCATCTTCGACGACTCCCGTAGGTGTGCACACCCGGAAGCGAATCCCGAACTCCACGGTTAGGTGCTGAAGGTTGATTGGCGGGCGCTTGAGAGCGGCCGATGAGACGCAGGAAAGCAGGAGTACTGGTTGCTGTTGCAACCCTAGGGAGACGTAATCATGAGCGCGGCCTGGCGCTACAGATGCTGGCAACGCACCGCCGACCTGTGGCGCTGCTAACGCCGCCTCGCGGTACGCGTCGTAGAGCTTGCTGCGCATCTCAGAGTTCTTCGACGACACAGTCCCTTGCGACCGCCTCGGGCAGATGGATGGAAAACCAGGGCACACCGTCCGCTATACGCGCGTCAATCCTGGCATCTGGCCTGAATACAAGATAGCGCAGGTGCAGCGTCACGCGGCCCGAGGTGAAGAGGGCGCGATCACCAACGTAATTGAGTTGGTCGATGGATGTTGCACCCTTCGGGCTCTCGCCGACGAAGAGATTGTTGATTTTTCCGTCCGCAGTAAGACTTCGCCCGATAAGACTCGACGTGCTGAGGTCACCGACCAAGACGACGTCCACAAGCACGGGCTCGTCCGATTCGTCGCGATGCTTGACGAGCGAAATCGCTGTGGCAGCGATATCCGTTGAGTCGTCAAGGCTGCGGATGCGCGTATCGAGCAGGAATTCGATTACCTCGTCGATGGGCACGCCTTCAATCAGGATATTGCGAGGTGAGTCGCGGCGCACGTCCTTGAACCTCGGTCGCTGCGCCGCATCAACAGCGCCATATGACCGCTTCCAGGCTGCAGCCTTGCGCTCGAACAACTGACGATTGTGCAGGACGGCCTCTGTGTCGAAATACAGCGAGCCAGGCACGACCCATCCATGGTCAAGTCCAACTCGGACCACGCTTCGACCGACGACGGCCTTGCGCGTTGGGCGCAGCGCACGATTCAGAATAAAGTCGCGCTTCCATTCTTGGAGCGGCTTGCCTCGGTGCGCGACGAGAGCCTTCCGAACAAACTCTTCAGACTCCACGTAGCTCTCGAAAGCGTCAATGACGTCGTCGAGCAGGAAGACCCGGCACAACCCTTCATATGATCTCTTATATCCGAAGAACCGGGCACGCTGCTGCAAGGTGTCCGCGTTCGTCGATGCAGTACGCGGCATATAGCTGATAGTGAGCCCCTCGACCGTGAACCCTCGATCAAGCTTTTGGCCTCCGACGAGAATCCAGTAGGGCCAGTCGTTCCACTTCACCGCCTTTTGGCCGTCGGAGTTGGAGTTCACCTTCACGACCTTAATTTCGCTGAAGACTTCAGGCAGTGCATTCACGAGCGTGTCGAATGACTCGAGCGCTGGGAACGTTCTCAGCAACTCATCGTGGCTCTCACGAAGACCGCGCTCCAGTTCCGTTCGCACAGCACTGCCCTTGGGCTGCTCCAGGAACTCCCGCCAGTGCTTGAGAAGACCGTCGATCCATTCTTTGTAGTCCGTGTGAGGCGCCGTGCGCTGCGACGGATGGACCATCATCGAGCGGTTGCCCTTGCCACGCGTGACGCTGTGATGGGCAGCCCCAAGAACGAAGAGTTGCAGCGCCTGCTGCAAGGTCTGGGGCGCGGCTGTCAGCGGATTCTGCAGAGTCGGCACCTGCGCCGCTGGAATCTTGAAGCACAGCGGCTTGTCCTCGCTGAAGAAGTCCTTGCCACCGACATAGCCCGCTCCTGGCGAAACCAACTCGGCGAACGATGGGCTCAGGACATCGGCAACGGCAATCAGTAGATTCGCCTGGGGCGTTGCCGTGTA
Source organism: uncultured Burkholderiaceae bacterium (assembly GCA_964476625.1). Lineage (GTDB taxonomy): Bacteria > Pseudomonadota > Gammaproteobacteria > Burkholderiales > Burkholderiaceae_E > JAMLIN01. Next base: position 73,204 of record CAYZBJ010000001.1, read on the forward strand.
CTGCAAATAGGTGTGGTGAGGGATGACCGCCTTGAGTTCGAGGATGCGCCGGTACGTCGAACTCAACTCGTTCGCGCCCGTCCGCAGATTCTTTCCCGCCTTGGCATTGAGGCCAGCTTGATCACTCTCGTCGTCAATAATGAGGACGGGCACGCCATTGAGGTCTATATGCTCAAGAACCTCGCGCAGATTCCTGAGGCGCTGGTGGTGCTTCAGCACTGTGATGAGGACGGAGCGTTTGGCCGTGCCCGGCGCGCCTCCGCGGCTGCCGCTCCACACGCGAAGCACCTTCTCGATGTCAGCCGCGTGGCCGCCCTTGATCTCGGGATTCTCGAACTTGCGCCAGTCATGCTGGATTTCGCTCATGCCGAGATCAATTGTTAGCCGCTTCTCGGATTGGCCCTTGAGGGCCACGGCCGTGCCGGCCAGCAGGATGACCACACCGTACCCGTTGTCTCTCGCAAGCGCTGTAACGGTAGTGAACGACAAGGTCTTGCCGGATTGCACGTAGCCGACGACCAGCCCTGCGTCCTGTCCAGCAGACTCAGTGGGTGGAACGCAGCGCCCAAGAATAATCGCCGCCTCGGTCACGACGCGGGCCATCGCATCCTCGTCCGGCGCTCCTCGCTGCATCAGCTTGCGCGCGATGAACTCGTTGGTGAAGGGTCCCACTGTGGGAGTCCAGCGGGTGTCCAGTGTGCCACCGCCAAGGCGCTCAACGACTATGTTCATATTATGGGGCCGCGAACGTCTCGCGGAGAAGCCTATTGAGATGGTAAAGAAAGAATTGAGGCCTCCCGCCAGCTTCTGAACTGAGGGCTGCAGCCAGCGCCGCCGCGCTCGCGAAACGCAAGAACACTTCTATGTTCTCGGAGCCGGCACCGGCGAACCGCTCGACAAACGGATGCACCAACGAGACGTCGACTTGTACGCTGCGCCGCTGCATTCCGTCATCGGTCGGCTTCGTAGCATCGCCAACTCGCAGCCAGTCGCTCACGGTCGGATCCGTGCTTGCCCTGATCGTCAAGACCCAGACGGTTGTTGACACACGAATCTCGACCGTGCGCTCGAAGCCCGAAACGGATGGCGCCTCGATTTCCGATGGGACGTCAGGCGGATTCGCTGGATGCAGCGCTTCTTCCGCGAGGACCGGGGCGAGTTCGCGCTCAACGACGTAGGCGACATTTTTCGTCGCGGTCTCGGCGATGTTATCAAGGTCACGAGTACGCTTGCGGTGCTTTGCCCGGTAGCCTTCGGCCTGGTCCAGCAGGTTCATCGGCGCCGCCTTCAACTCGTCCTTGAGCAGTCCCAAGAAGAGCTCTTCGTGCTCTTCCCAGCGGAACCCGTCCTTCGTGTGGCTCACTTCGAACCCTGAGAGATGAAGCTCGCCAAACAGACGTTGAAAGGCGTAGCTGTTGCTCTTGCCGAATATCTGCTCTGGCCGATAAGACTCGTCGGCGCTTCCTTCTATGAGGCGGCCGCGGCGAAGGAGTGCAAACCCCGCATGTGTCGTGGAACCGACCTCACGCAAAGCTGCAAAGCCAGTCACCTTATGCGCCCCTCCCATGTCCATGTCTATAGCCTTGCGCCAGACAATCTGCTCGCCTGCCGGCTCGCGATACGGCGCCGCCTGGAGGACGGGCGTCTCCTCGAAGGCCAACTCATCCCGACCGAAAACCAGCGTCAGTGTCCTGTCGCGCAGGAAGGTCCGATAGATGCTGGCGAGGTGCTCCTTAATCTTTCCTATCGTGCGCCTCTTCGGCACGTGACAGAGGTCAGTGAGTTCGAGGACCGTGTAGTGCCTCTGCGGCTGCGAAGGAACTTCAGCAATCGCCAATTCCTCAATGCGGTCTTCGACGATTTCGTCGATGTCGAATCGGACGACTCGCTCAACATTCTCCCCAAGAGCCTTCGTGCGGACGCTCCACTTCTTCGCGAACCAGCACGCCGCACTCTTCATGCCCATGCCGAACTCGGACAAGCCATCTCGATCAGGTGGTATCTGCGCCGGCCGGAAAGCGCGAGGGAAATCACGAAGCGCGATGCCGGCGGCGTTATCAGTGACGATGATTCGGCCCGCGCCCTCGGGCTCGATGGTTATAGTCACCCGAAGCGCCGCATCGACACCATCTGCCTCGCACAACTGCTCTCGGTTGGCGATATAGCTCTGGATGGCGTTGTCAACGAACTCCGCGAGTGCAAACCACGGCCGGTAGTTCAGGTGTCGCAACACCGAGAGGATGTTGACTTCCGGCCGGATGTTGACTTTGGTTGTGATACCGGTCATGCGTGCGCGACCTGCCGGTAAATGGGTTGCGTCCACGAGGAAAGCGATTCGTTGAAGTCGGCGACGAGGTTCGATGCAATGCTGCCGACGACGTTGGCATTGACCGCGTTGCCGAGTGCCGCGAATGCGCGCGTGCGGCTCTCGGGCAGCGCCAGGTTCCCGAGGCTTTGCAGTCCTGCACACTCCCTCGGAGTCATGTACCGCTTCTCCCAGCCGATAATGGGGACCTGCGTGTCTGTCATTGCTATGAGGCTGGGTGCAGTGGTCGGCCGCTTGATGCGGACGCCCGATGCGCGGAACTGAATCACATAACGCCAGATGTCGCGCTCACCGCCCTTGATGTTCCATTCGAACTTCTGAAGGCTTGAGGGGAATGGCAGGACCTTGCGCACCCACGGGTCAATCCATTTCCGATTGCGCGCGTAGAATTCACGGTTCTGTCGAATGAAGTCCCGCTTCCACTTCGGGAACTCGAACTGCTCGGTGCGCGCGTGGCTAGGGAGCGCTCCCCAGCGGTCGTTTGGCTTGAGAGCCCTGAGGGGTACGCCATGGGAACCGCGGAACTTTGTGAGGCCGCGCGTTCCTTTCTCACTAAGTACCGCGTACGGCGTGCCATCGGCATACGGGTAGTCCGCGCCGAACTCCATTGACCAGATGGGGAAGGACGGCAATTCGACGGACGCAGGACTACGCCTCAGAAAGTCGCCCCAAACCTCCAGGCACTTCTCGACCTGCGGCGAAAGCGGTTTCGCGTCGGCCGGTTGGCACTCGAGGACCGACTTTATGCTGGTCGGCTTGGTGGTCGGCTCGGGCCACGCAAAGCTATTGAGGCCTGCGCGCGAGCCGACGATGTAGACGCGCTCGCGGATTTGCGGAATCCCGAACTGATGTGGCGAAAAGCGCCTTGCGTCGACCTCGTAGCCAAGCCGGACAAGCGTGGTCTTGATGCGCTCGAAAGTCTTGCCGCCGTGGTGTTGCAGCAGGTTGGGAACATTCTCGAGAATGAAATAGGACGGCGTCTTCGCCTCGATGATGGCGGCGACGTTGAAGAAGAGGTCGCCTTGCCGGGTGCACTCGAAGCCGAGTTGCTCGCCAGCCTTCGAGAAAGGCTGGCACGGGAATCCCGCGCATAGCAAGTCGTGGTCCGGCACTAATGCCGGCTTCACATCACGGATGTCACCTTGCGGTTTAATGCCAAAGTTCTCGAAATACAGGTCTTGGAGGTGAGTCTGCAACTCGGCCGCGAACACGCACGTGCCGCCGAGTTTATCCAAGGCCACATGAAATCCGCCAAGCCCCGCGAAGAGATCGATAAATTTGAACCTGTGCACCTTGCCTTCCAAGCGCATCCGGCATGGTCAGCCGGCGCCGTAGGTCTTCTTTGCATCTCTGTTGTGTCCGTCGGTTTGTAACACAACCTCATCCCAGCGCGGACCTGTATAATTATACAGTGCTTACCGCATCCGTCGTCAAGCGCCGATGGCCATTCCCCCGACCGGGCGATGTAGAGACTGGTTCGTGGAGGTCCGCGACCTTCTGGCCACATGCCGCCCGCGGCAGTTGTGGTGATTGTCGTCGCCCAACCCGCTCGCCCAGCGGCGGAGCCGACCAGCGCGGCCTTTGACCCGCTCACTGGGTGTCCTCACCCATCTTGGTGACTGCGGCCGATCGATAGAGAATTCCGGACTTACAGCATCGGCTGAACTACTTTGGGACTTGCTGAGTCGTCACGGCCCCTTCCAACGCTCACCCCGTCAACGCCCCGCAGACTCATCGTTCGCCCCCACCACGACCTGGGACCGAGCAACAATCGGAACATGTCCGGCGCCCTCGACCACAACCAGCGTCACCCAGGCCCAGACCCTCGCCCAGGACCCGTGCTCCGGCTTCGCCGCCGCCGACTCCCCCACACACGCTCTCGCCACTCGAGCGCCAGCCCGGCATCGACGCGGCCCGTGTCCCAAAGGCACTCCCAACCTTCCATCTCCTCGCAGTAGTGCCACTGCCTCCAGTACTGCACAATCACCCGCCCGCAACAGCGAACCAGGTCGCCACGTGCTCCGACGACGCCGATCGCCAGGTCTGTGACGCCCCAAGTATCGGTGCTGTCGACCGAGGCGGTCACGATCCACCGCCTGAACCCTGACAACCAGGTGGCGTAGTAGGCCTCGGGCCAGGAGTAGCCGGGGCCGCTGTCGGCCCAGTTGATGGTGAAGAGATGCTGTGGGGCCAGCTCGACCACGACGCCGCGCCGTGGGTGGATCGGTCTGGCCAGGGTTATCTCGCCGCCACGCACGCAACCCCACTGCGGAAGCTGGTCCTGGACGGAATCGAGGCAGACGCGGGCGACCCGATAGCTCAGATCCGTGTCCTCGATGCCGGGTTGCTGCAGCCAGCGTCGGACGTCGGCGATCTCCTGCTGGTGCAGGTAGTGCTCGGGCCGCACTCGGGCCATCCGCACGGCGGCTCGTGCGGGAAGAAAGGCGACTTCGCTCATGGTTCATCTCCGATTTAGCGAGTTTGGCGAAACGCCGGGGCCGCAAGCTGGTTCAACTCCCCCGGCCCGTGCGTGGGCCAGCCGTGCGCCCCGCCGTCGGTGGCGGGTCGCAATCAGCGACAGCACCTAGATCCGCAGTTCGTCTTCGCTGAAGCGAGCGCCGCGCTGGGCGGCAAGCTCCTGCACCGCGCGCAGCACATCGACCAGTTCGTCCACCATCGCGGCGGGCAGTGCGGGCAGCCGTGCGCGGAAGGCGCACGCCAGTTCGCGGTAGTACCAGAGCGTCTCCGCGCGCCCCACCCATGGATCGCCACCGGCGACGCTGAAGCGGGTCCAGAATCCTTCGCCCAGCCGGCGGTAGTCGACCAGGATGGTGCGCAGGTTGTGCACCTTGTCCGCGCAGGACACGAGCAGCACATCATCGCTGGCCTCGGCCAGGTGCGCGATGTAGGCCTGCTTGCGCGCTTTCCATGGTGCCTTCTGCTCTGGCCCATGTGCGTCCGAGCACCCGAGCACCGTGGCCAGCACGCGAGTGCCGAACTGGGATTCGATGTCGCGCTTGAGCGGTTCCGGGTCGGGACCGGCGCGGTCCTCGATCACGTCATGCAGCAAGGCCGAGATGGCCTGGTTTTCGTCGCCGCCATGCTCCATCACCAGGGCAGCCACCGAAATCAGGTGCGAGATGTACGGGAGGTCGGTTCCCTTGCGAAAGTGGCCACGGTGCCAGTCGTCGGCAAAGCGCAGGGCCTGGCCGAAGCGAGCAGTGAAGACACGCCCAATCAGAGGAGCAGGAGCGGGCGACCGCGGCTCGGTAGAATAGGGGAACGCAGGGAAAGAAAAGGAGGTCATGCGACACCCGTTTGGTTGCTGTTGAACAAGCCGCATCCGCTTTCGCGCGCCACCTTGCCCGGGCAGGCAGGTTGGCAGGGCCGAAACCCTTCTTGATGCTGTTCACATTGTCGCTCGGATCGACCCGACGATCAATAGAGGCGCTCCGCTTCATAGTCGATCGTGTTCCACCGATCCGTGAACTGCACCCTTCCCCGACAACCTTGTCCTGTGCTTCGATACGCTCGAAGCATCGAAGAACTGCTCCGGCATCGCCGGGCGCGAAGGGGGCTCCATGAGAATGCACGCCGGCCGCATCAGGCTTGCGCCGACCGACCTGGGCAACTACCTGGGGTGCCGACACCTCGCACGCCTGGAACTGGATGCCGCGCTGGGCCGGGCAGTGCGGCCGCACCGATTCAACGACTATCTGGAGCAACTGCAGCGTCGCGGCCTCGAGCATGAACGCGGAGTCGTCGCACACCTGAAGGCGCGAGGCCTGTCGGTGTCGGAGCCGGCTACGCTCGATGTGGACGAGCAGGCGGACGAGCCCGCAAGCGTTGGGAAAGACCGCACGCTTGCCGCGATGCGCGCCGGCGTAGACGTCATCTACCAGGCGGCACTGTTGGACGCACGCTGGGCGGGCCGGGCCGATTTCCTGCTGAAGGTGGACATGTCCAGCGGCCTGGGTAGCTGGTCGTATGAGGCGTTGGACGCAAAGCTCGCCCGCCAGACTCGCGCCGGTGCCCTGTTGCAGCTTTGCGTTTACTCGCACTTGCTGCAAGCGGCGCAGGGCCGGTTGCCGATCTGGATGGGAATCGTTCGACCCGGCGACGCCTTCGAGCCGCAGCGCTATCGCGTCGACGACTATGGCGCCTACTACCGCTTCCTCTGCCGGAAGATCGACGGCTTTCTGGCGGAACCATCCGACACCTATCCCGAGCCGGTGAGCCATTGCGACGTGTGCACCTGGTGGCCCCGCTGCGACGAGCGACGGCGCACCGACGACCACCTCGGCTACGTGGCGGGTATCCGAACGTCACAGATGCGCACGCTAACGGAGATGGACATCACGCGCCTGGAGGCGCTGGCCCTGCTTGCCGATGTGCCCCGTCCAAAGCGCGGTTCGCGCGAGGCGCTGGTGCGTGTACGCGACCAAGCCCGGGTGCAGCGGGACGGCCGCAACCTGGGAGCGCCGGTGCATGAGCTGCTCGCACCTATCGACTCGTCGCACGGCCTCGCGATGTTGCCTGCGCCGACCCCGGACGACATTTTCCTGGATTTCGAAGGCAGCCATTTCGCGGAATCCGGCGTGCAGGAATACCTGACCGGCTACGTCGCTCCCGGCACCGACGGCCCGTCCTACACGCCCCTCTGGGCCCGCACGATGGCGGAGGAGAAGGCCTCTGTCGAAGCGTTCATCGACTTGGCGATCGCCATGCGGCGGCGCAATCCAGGCGCGCACATTTACCACTATGCGCCCTATGAGCCGACCGCACTCAAGCGCCTAGTCGGTCGGTACGCAACCCGCGAGGTCGAACTCGACGAGCTGCTCCGGGGCGCCACGTTCGTGGACCTGCACGCGGTGGTGCGCCGCTCGCTGATTGCGAGCGTCGAACGCTACTCGATCAAGGACCTGGAGCCGTTCTTCGGCTATGCGCGCGCCCAGGACCTTCGCGAAGCATCGCTGAGCAGACGCCTCGTGGAAGCCGCAATCGAAGACGGCGACTTGGACGAATCAATGGCGGCGCACCGCGAGATTGTCGAGCGCTACAACCGGGAGGACTGCGAGTCAGCTTCAAGGCTTCGCGACTGGCTGGAACAACTGCGCGCGAAGGCGGTGTCCGAGGGATACGACCTACCGCGGCCAGAACCTCAGGATGGCGCAGCCTCCCCGGAGATCGGCGCGCTGGACCGAGACCTGCAAAGACTACGCGATGCCTTGCTCGAGGGGGTGCCGGCCGACCCGTCCGATCGAACCGTCGACCAGACCGCCCGATTCACGCTCGCGCACCTGATGGAGTTCCATCGGCGAGAGGACAAGGCCGCCTGGTGGGAGTACTTCCGGCTGTTGGGGCTTGATCCCGAAGACCGGGCCGACGAACGCAGGTCGCTGACCGACATGACGTTCACGGAAATGGTGACGAACGCTCGGGCGCCGGTACACCGCTATCGGTTTCCACAACAGGAACTGGATGCGCGTGTCGGTGACGATGCGTACGACCCGGACGGCGACATCGTGGGCAGCGTCGAGGCGGTGGATTTCGCCGGCTGCACGATCGACATCAAGAAGCGCGTTCGCACCGCGGGGAATCATCCGTCCGCCGTGTTGTTCCACTCGTTCGTTCGGTCGGACCCGCTGCGCGAGTCGCTGATGCGGCTAGGTCGCGCCGTCCTCGATAACGGACTGGCCCCGCAACCGCCGTACGAAGCAAGCCTGCGTCTGCTCCAGCGCGAATGCACGCTGGCGGATTCCGACTGCGGCGCCTTGCAGCAACCCGGGGAGTCGACCCTGCAGGCGGCCTGCCGGGTCGCCGCTTCGCTGAACGGCCAGGTGCTGGCCATCCAGGGCCCGCCCGGCACGGGCAAGACCTACACCGGCGCGCACGTCATCTGCGCGCTCAAGCGGCTTGGGCTGAAGGTGGGCGTCACCGCGGTCAGCCACAAGGTGATACAAAACCTGCTGCAGGGAGCGATGCGCCAGGCCGCGGGCGAGGGCCTCGACCTACGTGCTGCCCACAAGACCGGCGGGGGGTACCCGGCCAACACGACAGTCCGATGCGTCGACGACAACGGCATGGTCCGTGCCGGCCTCGCCGATGGCTCGATCGACCTCCTCGGCGCCACCGCCTGGTGCTGGTCGCGCCCGGAATTCGCGCAATCTGTGGACGTGCTGGTGGTCGACGAGGCGGGGCAGATGTCGCTCGCGAACGTGCTCGCCACGGCGCAGGCCGGAAGGTCCCTGATCCTGCTTGGCGACCCACAGCAGCTCGAGCAGCCTCTGCAAAGCAGCCATCCCGAGGGCAGCGAGGTATCGGCGCTGCAGCACTGGCTGCAAGGCCACGAAACGATGCCGCCGGATCGCGGACTGTTTCTGGCCGAAACCTACCGTCTGCATCCTGAGATTGCGCGCTTCACCTCGGAGGTCTACTACGAGACCAAGTTGGAGGCAGTGGAAGGCTGCGAGCGTCAGGTAATCATTGCCCGCGAGGGGCAGGATTGCGCGCTGACCGGCTCCGGCCTGCGCTTCATCGAGGTCGCGCACCAGGGCAACCCGGCGCGGAGCATCGAAGAGGCGACGGCGATCGCCAACCTGGTTCGCGAGCTGCTCGGCAAGGCGGACTGGACGAATGCCGATGGCTCGCGGGCGCCGATCACTGAGAACGACATTCTGGTCGTCGCTCCTTACAACGCGCAGGTCGCCGCACTGGCGGAGGCGATGCCGAACATGCGGGAGCGCATCGGCACGGTCGATCGCTTTCAGGGTCAGGAGGCGGCGGTGGTGATTTATTCGATGACGACCTCGAGCCCAGAGGACGCGCCGCGCGGCATGGACTTCCTATACGACCCTCATCGCTTCAACGTCGCCACCTCGCGGGCAAGGGCGATGTGCGTGCTGGTCGGCAACCAGCCGCTGTTCGAGCCGGAATGTAGGAACCCGAAGCAGATGCGGATGGCGAACGGCTTCTGCCGATACCTGGAAATGGCGCAGACGGTGGTGCTGGAATGACTTCGGACGTCGAAGACAGTGATGCCGCCGCTGCGCGGCATCCGCCCGAATCCGACAGGTCGCGGAACCGACCAACGCACCCCTGACCCGCACACCGGAACTTTTTCCACCCCACCCGTCGAAACCCGCCCTCCTCGATCGTCAACCCATTACGGAAACCGCTCATAAGGTCATGGGCACGCCGGCCAGCCGGCGGCGCGATGCTGGTGCCCCGACCCTCAACCGATTGGAGATTCCCCATGAGCTATATCGACGGATTCGTCGTGGCCGTTCCCGCGGCCAAGAAGGAGGCGTACCGCGAGCTGGCCGCGAAGGCGGCGCCGCTGTTCAAGGAGTTCGGCGCGACCCGGTTCGTCGAATGCTGGGGCGACGATGTCCCGGACGGGGAAACAACCGACTTTCGTCGTGCGGTGAAGGCGGAGAAGGACGAGGTCGTGGTCTTCAGCTGGATCGAATATCCCTCGAAGGCGGTTCGCGATGCGGCCAACGAGAAGGTGACGGCCGATCCGCGGATGAAGGAGATGGGCGACGAGATGCCCTTCGACGGCAAGCGGATGATCTACGGCGGCTTCATGCCGATCGTTGAGGCCTGAACTCTACGGGCACCCCGGCTCTCACCCGGGCAGGGTTGCCATGAACTCGTCGATTGCCCCCGCCACCACCTGCGGTCGAGTGATGATCGGCACATGGCCGGCATCTTCGATCACGATCAGGCGGCTGTCGGAGATCGCGTTTGCCATGGCTTCCGAGTTGGCAAGGCGGGTAATCCGATCCAGCCGTCCGTGGATCAGGAGCGTGGGTTGCCGGATCGACGCCAGCCGCGGCTCCAGGTCCACGTCCTGGAGGCACTCCATCAGCTGGACCGCCTCGGGTCCGCTGGAGCGCATGACGATCTGAAGGCCCCATCGCCGCTCGGGTTCACAGTCATCCTCGCTTAGGCAGGCGTCGATGAAGGCCTTCATCGTGGCCGGGAAGTCCGTCTTGCAACCCTCGAGGAAGGCTCGACCACCCGGCGAGATCCGAGACGAGAAGCGCCCATCGACCAGCACGAGGCCGCTGAACCTCTCGGGCTGCCGCAGGGCTGCCTCCAGCACCACCATGGTCCCGGAAGACTCGCCAGCCAGCACGCATTCGTGGATGTCCAGCGCATCGAGGACGTCGAAGAGGTCCTGCACCAGCCGCTCGAAGCTGATGACTGGAGTCTGGTGCCGGGTCGCCCCGGTGCCGCGGTGGTCGTAGGTGACGGTGCGCCATCGATTGCTCAGGGGGCCGAAGGCCAACTGCCAGAGTTCGCCACTGCCAACCCAGCCGCCATGGGCGACCAGGGTCCGAGGCCCGTTGCCGAAATCGGTGACGAACAGATCCGCATCGTCGAGTGGCAGGAACATGGCGGGCCTCCGATCTCGTCGCGATCCCGGTCACTGTCGCAGGGGCGAGCGCCCGGTCATCCACCGATTGCATGACGCCGGCACTGCAGATGCTACGCCGCTGACGCCTCGATAGGGGCACAATCAAGTTCCGGGGGAAGAGCGGAACTTGGGGGCGACTATGACCAGCAAGGCGCTGACAGTGATCCGGGACGAGCACCGCGCATTGCGGGTGATGCTGCTGTCGATGCAACAACTCGTCGGGCGCGGCCCGGGCGATGATCCCCTGCGGTTCTTCCGCGCCCTCCGGGCGATGTTGCTCTATATGGACGAGTACCCCGAGCGGCTGCACCACCCCAAGGAAACAGCTCTCTTGTTCCCGCGAGTCCTGGCCAAGCGTCCGGGCGTGCAGGCCGCCATCAAGCGATTGGATGCCGACCATGAACGCAGCGAGCACGCCGTCAAGGGCCTGATGCATCTTCTCGTGGGCTGGGAGTTCCTCGGCGACGCCCGCCGACCGGCTTTCGAGGACGCCTTCACCCGCTACCGCGCGTCATACCTCGAGCACATGGATGCCGAGGAGCACGAGATCCTGCCGGTGGCGCAGGAAGTGCTCACGGATGAGGACTGGGCGCTGGTGGATCGCGCCTTCGAAGCCAATCGCGATCCGCTCACCGGCAAGCATCCCGCCGAAGGGATCTATGAGGCGCTCTTTACCCGGATCGCGAACGATGCGCCGGCGCCGGTGGGGCTCGGCGGGACCTAACCGTACGGCCGCATAGCCCCGTGCGCTCAAGTGCCAACGTCGAACGGATCGATGTAGCGTACGCCGGTATCCGCGAAGTCCTTGGTGTTGCGTGTCACCAGCGTCAGGTCGTACAGCAAGGCAGTGGCAGCGATCTGTTTGTCCAAGGCATTTTCCGAACGAGGCACGCGCAGGCGGCCCCAGACTTGCGCAGCATCCAGGTCGAAGGGCAGGACGTGATCCCGATATCCCTCGATTACGTGCTGCAGCCACGCCTCTAGTCGATCGGCTTGGGACGCATCGCCACGATGCCGAATCAGGTCCACGCCACGGCGCAGTTCGCCAATAGTCACGGCCGATAGATAGACGGGCGCGTCCTGCTCGAGGCAATGCCTGAAGAAATCGATCACGCCGGTTCGGGCCGCCGGGCCCTTGCGTGCTTCGCTGATCACATTGGTATCAATCAAATACACGCTTGGTTTCCGTCGACTGTTCGCGAGCGAAATCCTCGTCCCGGCCCACGTTCGGCATGGCGGCCAGCACGTCCGCCAACGAGCGTCGCCGTGGTTGCAGCAAGACCTCGGCGAGCAGGATGCGATGCTCGGCCTCGGCGCTTCGGCCGTGACGTGCGGCGCGCTTCTTCAGGGCGCTGACGATCGCTTCCTCGACGTTGCGGACAATCAGGCTGGACATGGCGCGGATCTCCTTCGCGGGGTGCTATCAATGATAGCACGCATGGGCGGTGAGGGCGATGCCTGAAGATGCCTAACCCGGGACCCCGAAGCGATCCTCCAGAAGGTCTAGCGTCGCTAACCCGTCGAATCAGGACGCGGTGTCATCGCGGATTCGTGCACCTGCGGCTCGAACCCCGTCCGGAACATCGCGACGATCGACGTCGGCGTGAGTACGTCGACTTCTTCCCCAACTGAAGGCACCGGCAGCGGCTGGCCGTAGCCGTCATACGACCACGGCAGCGCCCGGCCGTTCCACAGCAGGCACGGTGTGCCGTCCACCAGGATGAAGCTGCCCGGCGGCAACGCGTCGAAGCGCTCACGCCACATCCGCTTTTCGCGGCCTGGGCCGACGCGCTCGGCATGCAGGCAGGCGTCGATCTGCGTGGCGAGTGGCCGGGGTGATTCGACGAAACCGGGATTGGCCCGGTGCCAGGCGTCCCGGAACTCCCGGTAACGCGGTCGCCGACAGTACGCACACGGCCGGTGACCGGCCGCAAACGCCGTGGCCTCATCCAGGAAGAAGAGTTCGGTCCAATGGCCGGGGCTGAACACCTTGCGGCGCCGACCCTGGAAGTCCAGCAGGCAGGTGATCCACGCCTTGCTGCGCCATTGCGCGACGACTTCGCGACGGTCGTTGTGGATGATGCCGCGGTTGCCCGTCCACGCGCCGCGCGCCGGTACCGCTTCGAGGCGGCCGGTGGGGGTGACGCGATTCTGCAGTGGCATGGGCGGGAGCGTGCGCGGCTGGCCGGGCTGCTCACACCGTGTAGTTCAACGCCATCCGCCCGCCATCCGGGTAGATCGTCTGCCCCATCATGTACGACGCATCCTCGCTCGCGAGAAAGACCGCGACCGACGCGACCTCCGACGGCTCGCCGCAGCGGCCGATCGGGGTGCGCGAGAGGATCTTCTTCATCGCGGCTTCGTCGGTCATCAGCGTCTTCGCAAGCTCGGTCATGATCGTGCCTGGGCCGATGGCGTTGACGCGGATGCCGTGCGGCGCCAAGGCGAGCGCCATCACCTTGGTGAGCTGGGCCATGCCGCCCTTGGAGACGACGTAGGGCACCTGGTTGGGGATGGCCAGCACCGCGTTGACCGAGGACATGTTGATGATCGTGCCCTGCGCGCGCGTCACCATGTGCCGGGCCACCGCCTGGCCAACCATGAACGCGCCGCGCAGGTTGGTGGCGAGCACCCGGTCGAAGTCCGCGACCTCCAGCTCGAGGAAGTTCGCCGCGTGGATCGTCCCGGCGTTGTTCACCAGGATGTCGATGTGGCCGAGCTCGGCGATCGCCGCAGCGACCAGGCGGTCGACGTCGTCCTTCTTCGACACGTCCGCGGCGGCGGACGCGCAGCCGATCTCGCTGGCGGCGGCCGCGACCTTCTTCGCGTCGACATCGGCGATCATCACCTTCGCGCCCTCGGCGACGAAGCGCTCGGCGATCGCCCGGCCGATGCCCTGCGCGCCGCCGGTGACGATGGCGGTCCTGTTCTCGAGTCTCATATCCCTTCTCCTGGGTTCGATGGCGCTGGCCGCTGCGGCATGGCCTGGATGCCCGAAGGATGCCCGAGCCCGACAGGCGCGTCGACCCGCTGCGCGTTCGCCCGCCTGCCCCGATAATCCCCGCATGCCCCCCGACCGCCGGGCCCTGCTCGGCCTCGCCATCGTCTGCCTCGGCGCGCTGCTCTCGCCGCTGGACACCACCGTCAACACCGCCTTCCCGGTGATCACGGCGGCGTTCTCGCTCCCGCTGGCCGACATCCAGTGGGTGGTGATCCCCTATGTGCTGGCGCAGTCGATCTTCGCGCTGGTCTTCGGGCACCTGGGCGATCGCTTCGGGCACCGGCGAATCTTCGCGCTCGGCCTGGCCGCCTGTGCGCTGTCGCATGCAGCGGTCGCGCTCGCCCCGGACTACGGGGTGATGGTGGCGATGCGGGTCTTCCAGGGAGCAGCCGTCGGCATGACGGTCGCCTGCGCCCCGGCGCTCGCCACCCTGCTCTTTCCTCCGAGCGGCAAGGCGCTGGCACTCGCTCGCTACGCCGCCGCCTTCAGCCTTGCGATGGCGATCGGTCCCTGGATCGGCGGCCTGCTGCTCGGCGCCTTCGACTGGCCGGGCGTTTTCTGGTTCCGGGTGCCGATCGCACTCGTGGCGCTGGCGCTGGTGCCCCTGTTGCCGAGCTTCGCGCCCTTGCCGATCGCGACCGCAACCGCAATGGCGGACGGCAAGCAGCATGCCACTGCGGAACGCACCGTCGCCGTCCACGGCCAGTCCCATGGTTTCGACTGGGCGGGCACCGTCGCGCTTACCGCGGTGCTGGTCTGCCTGACCTTCGCCCTGGTGGTGCTGACCGATCCGGAAGCTTCGACCTTACGCGGCCTGCTGATGCTCGCGCTGGGCATCGCCGGCGGCTTCGGGTTCGGCCGCATCGAGGCGCGCGCTGCGCAGCCGGTCCTGCGTACCGGGCACTTCGGCTCGGGGCGCTTCACCGGCATCCAGCTCGCTTCGGTAGCGATCAGCTGCGCCTGCTTCGCCAACCTGCTGCTGCTGCCCTATGTGCTCACCGGCAGGGTCGGCGCTTCGATCGTCCTGACCGGCCTGGTGCTGTCGGTGTACCCGGGCGGCTCCGTGATCGGCAGCATCCTCGCCGGCCGGGTCGCCGGGCGCTGGTCGCACGACCGGCAGATGGTGGTCGGCACGGCGATCGCCGCCGTGGGGCTGCTCGCCACCGCGCTCGTCCTGCAAGTGGCGCCGGCAATGTCGCTGGCCTGGCTGCTGGCGCTGGGCATGTTTACCTGCGGCCTCGGCCAGGGCCTCTTCCAGGTTGGCTACATGGATGCGACCACATCGCTGTTGCCGATCGAGGAGCGCGGTACCGCCGGCAGCCTCGTCAACGTCACCCGCCTGCTCGGCCTGGTGCTGGGTGCGACCGGCATCGGCTGGTTGCGCTGGGCAACCGGCAGCGACGCGACGAGCTTCTGGATCCTGGGCGGCGGAGTCGCGCTGATGTGGGCGCTGTTCGCGATGGGGACGAGGAATCCACACTCGCCGACCCGCGAAGGCTCCTGACTACAGCGGTTCGGCACCCTCGTTCAGGATGACCAGGTAGCCGTCGTAGGCGAAGACGCGATTGCGCTGGCGGCCGGTGATCTCGCGCACGACGCCCAGTTCCTGGAGTGCCTGGACAGCGCGCGCCGCCGTCTGGTAGTTGACGCCGGCACGCTCGACAAGGTCGTTGATGGTGGCCAGTGGCCGCTGGCGCAGTGCGTCGAAGATCCGCAATGCGTTGGCAGCCGGACGCCCAAGCGCCGCTACCCGCTCGGTGTCGGCGCGAAAAAGCGCAAGCAATCGATGGGCGGTATCGACGGCCCCGGCCGAGGTGCACTCGACCCCTTCCAGGAAGAAATCCACCCAGGCTTCCCAGTCACCGTCGTGGCGCACGGCGTGCAGCAAGCGGTAGTACTCGGCGCGATGCTGCTTCAGGTAGAGGCTCAGGTACAGCAGCGGCTGGCGCAACACGCCATCGTGATGGAGCACCATCGCGATGAGCAGGCGGCCGATCCGACCATTGCCATCGAGAAACGGGTGGATCGTCTCGAACTGGACATGGGCGAGCGCGGCGCGAACCAGGGATGAATACGGCAGGGTATCGTCATGCAGGAATCGTTCGAGCCCGGCCATGCATTCCTGCACCAGGTCGGGGGGCGTCGGCACGAACAGGGCATTGCCCGGACGCGTCCCGCCGATCCAGTTCTGAGTCGTGCGGAATTCGCCGGGCTGCTTGTCGGCGCCGCGCCCACGCGCGAGCAGCTTGCCGTGCATCTCACACAGCAGGCGATTGGACAGGGGAAAGCCTTCGCGCATCCTGGCAAGGCCATGCTCGAGGGCTGCCACATAATTGGACACTTCGACGACATCATCGAAGGGCACACCCGGCGCCTCGTCGAGTTCGAAAAGCAACAGGTCCGAGAACGACGACTGGGTACCTTCGATCTGGCTCGACAGCAAGGCTTCGCGCCGGACATAGGCGTACAGGAACAGGTCCGGGTCGGGCAGTAGCGCCGTGATGGCATCCAACCGTCCGCAGGCGAGCAGGGCTTCGTGATGCCGACGCGCTCGACGACCAGTCAGTTCGAGCGGTGGCGCCGGGGGCAGCAGCGCCGGCACGAAGGCGCGCACCGGCTCACTACCCGTTCGGGTGGTCTCGTAGCGACCAGTGAATCCGCGCTGCATGGGATTGCCTCGTTCACGCACAGGACGGCGTGGTCGACAGTTATTAACACAAACCGGCTTTTGTGTTAATAATCAGCATCGCTATTCTCACTGGTGTAAACAGGTACGGCTGCCCGCCACACAAAACGCTGGCAGCCATGAGGCGGCAGCGACATCAGCCCGATCGCCGCCTCAAGCAACCGGGATTGTCACCCCACCTTGATTTCGACGAAAGCCAGCGCTCACATCTGCCGCGCAGGGCGAGGCGCATCGCCGGGATGGACGGTGGGCACTTCCACCACCGGCTCGCCGCGCGGCGTGACCACGCCGAGCTGGCTGTCGAAGCCGAACTCGACGAAGTCGGCCTGGTCGTCGACCACCGGCGTGGCGCCGGGATCGTCGGCAACGCCGACCGGGGCGATCGGCGCGATGAGGGACGCGGGATCGAGTTCGGGGTCGGTCGAGAAGAGGCCGGAAGCCAGCAGCGCGACGACGACCACGACCAGCAGGGGGCCGACCCAGCCGCCCCGGGGCTCACGACGCCCGACCGGGCTGGCGTGGCCGGAAATGATTTCGCTCATCGATCGCTCCCCTGTTTGCCATGAGATGGCAATCAGCGTGCCCACCGCTGGGCTCACGGGATGAGCATAGCGAATTCGGCGTCAGGACGGCGGGTTGACCCCACGGGGCGGCGACCGGAGACTGCCGAACTTGGCCGCCCCGCCCAGGCATTCGAGTCCGCCCCGGAACTCGGCCGAGGAGAAGATCTCGGCGCCGTTCTGGCGCAGGAAGGCCGGGTCGATGTCGACGCCGTTCGCTTCGAGCCAGGGGCCGGCGGTTTCTGCCACCAGCGCCCAGTCGTCGAGCGCCCGCAAGCCCTTGTTGGCATCGGCATGGGGGGTCTCGCCGAGCCCCTCGACCAGCAGGTCGGTGAAGTTCAGGACATCGAAGCGGCGCCCTTTCGCGGCGCCGAGGAAGGTCTGGTGGCAACCGTGGTACAGGGTGACGAAGGCATCGACCCGATGCCGCTCGGCCGCCTCGACCTGTTCGGCATGCTCGCACCGGGCGAGCTCCGGGGTCTTGGAGCAACCCGAGGCGCCGCAGGTATAGGCCTGCTCCCAGAGGGTCTCGACGACTTCGAGTTCCGGTATGGCGGCCAGCAGACGGGCGACGTTGCCAGTCACCTGCGCCCCGCCGGCGACATGGCCATGGAGCACCACCCGCCGCGGGACCGGATGCGTGAAGCGCAGCTCGCCGGCCTCGAGCCGCTCGACCAGCAGGTTGGTGACATGGTCGAACTGGAAGCTCGATTCGGTGAAACCCTCGAGCATCTCGCCGAGATGGATCTCGCAGGTCGGGCACCAGTTGAGCACCCGCTGTGGCTCGAAGCGGTCGAAGCGACGCATCACCGACTGGGCGACCCGGCCGCCCTGGTCGACCTGGCCTTCCCACTTGGCGGCGATCACGCCGCAGCAGGCCGAGGGGCCGCCGGCGAAGGCATAGTCGATACCGATCGCATCGAGCACCGTCATGGTGTTGAACAGCAGGTGCGGCGTCTTGAGCGGATTGCAGCCGCCATAGAAGACGAAGGGCGCGCTGCGCTTGGGCTCGGGCACGAACAGCCGCTTGAACTCCTCGGGCACCACCTGCATCGCGAGCATCAGCTTGATCGAGCGCGACATCCGCTTGAAGAGCTCGGGCGTCTTCGTGCCCTCGCTCGCGAGCTTGGTGGTCGACAGGGTCAGCATACGCCGCGGGTTGACCTTCTCGGGACACTCGTCGATGCAGATGCCGCAACTGTTGCAGCTGCGGATCCAGCCTTCGGCGCCTTCATCCAGGCTCGCATCGCGCAGCAGGGCGTCGAGCACGTTGGTGACCGTTGCGATCGGGTCGGCATCCTTGACCGCCGAGTACGGCGTGACCGGGCAGACCTCGACGCAGCGCCCGCAACGCACGCAGGCTTCGTCGATGCGCTCGGCGGCGTCGCGCAGGAAGGTGGCGAGGTCGCCGCCAGCCGTGGCAGTGGCGGCCGGGTTGTCGGCGGGGGCCGTGCCTGCGGTCGTGCCTGCGATGGTGCCGGTTCTCATGGCGCGCTCCCTTCTTCCGGCAGACTGACGATCGCCTCGATCTCGACCAGCATCTTCGGGTCGGCCAGGCGCGGCACTTCGACCAGGGTCGCCGCCGGGCGATTGACGTAGTACTGCGCCCGGATCTCGCGGGTCTGCTCGCTGAAGGCCTGGATGTCGGTGGTGAAGATCAGGTACTTGATGATGTCGCCCCAGCCGGCGCCGGCCGCCGCGAGGATGTCGCCGATGTTCTCGTAGCACTGGCGCGCCTGCGCAGCCATGTCGCCCACCCCGACGATTTCGCCGTTGCGGTCACGCGCGGTGATGCCGGCGGTATGCAGGAAGCGGCCCGACGAGACCACGCCGAGCGAGAAGGGAATCCTGTCCTCGAGCGGCTTGCCGAGCCGCAGGTCCTTGCGATTGCCCATGGGTTGCGTCTCCAGGCGGTCGTTCGTCTGTTGTTCGAGGCGCCTGCACGGCTACCCTGTTGTCGTGCTGCGCCCGCCGTCCGTCCAATGGCCACAGTGCCACGATTTCGCGGCCAGCGGAAGCCCGCGGGCGGCCCGGCCGGCGGCAGTCCGTACCGTCTCGCGCCCGCCCCGTCGGGCATGGCGATTGCCGGCTCTGCGGGACATCCACTGACAGGCGGGAGTTGCGACAGCCACCGCCAAAGGAGCGCAGCCATGCCACGCGGCGACAAGGATGCCTATACCGACAAGCAGAGGCGCAAGGCCGAGCACATCGAGGAGGGCTACAAGGAGCGCGGTGTGCCCGAGGACGAGGCCGAACGCCGTGCCTGGGCCACGGTGAACAAGGACTCCGGGGGCGGCAACAAGTCCGGCTCGGGCCGCGGCAAGCAGGACACGAAGGAATCGGCGAAGAAAGGCGGTCGGCTCGGTGGCCGGGCTGCCGCGAGGCGGACCGCGGCCGAGCGCTCCGCTTCGGCGAAGAAAGCGGCGCAGACCCGCAAGCGGAACCAGGCAGCCAGGGCGTCGGCACATTGAGCGCGACCAGGTCGGGCGGCGCATCGATGAAAGCCTTGCTGCTGCATAACCCCGGCGCGGGCGCGAACGGGGTCTCGGGCGACGACCTGCTCCAGGCGTTTCGCGACGCCGGCTGGGAGGTCGAGTACATGAAGAGCGACGGCGCCGAGTTCGTCGAGCGCCTCGGCAGCGAACTGCGAGACGAGTTCGACCTCGTGGCGGCCGCCGGCGGCGACGGCACGATCGCGCGGGTCCTCAATGGCATCGCCGCGCCGGCCCCGGCTCTGGCGCTGCTGCCGCTTGGCACCGCCAACAACATCGCCTCGGCCCTGGGCATCGACGGCGATCCGCGGGAGATCATCGCCGGCCTCGCTGACGCCGACTCGGTGCCGCTCGACATCGCCATCGCCGAGGGCCCCTGGGGCATGCGGCGCTTCTGCGAATCGGTCGGCTTCGGGCTGATCGCCCGCGGGCTCGCGCCGGTCAATGCGGCCCGCCTGCCGAGCGCGCACAAGATCCCCACCGGGCGTGATGCGCTGCGACAGGCGCTGCGCTCGATGGCGCCCGATCCGCTGTCGCTCGGCCTCGACGGCAGGAAGGCGGACGAGGAAGTCCTGCTGCTGGAGCTGCTGCGCATCCCGAGCGTCGGCCCCCGCCTGCGCCTGGTCCCAGAGGCCCATCCGGGCGACGGCCGGCTCTATGTCGCGACCCTCGGCGCCGAGGGTCGCGAGCAGATGCTCGACTGGCTGCATCACCCCGACGACGGCGAGCCAGCGCCCCTGAAACTGCGCGAAGCCCAGCGCATCGAGATCGAATGGCACGGCCACCCGGTGCATCTCGACGACCGCTTCGAGGCCGCTCCGCATGAGCCCGCCCGGATGACGGCAGCGCTGCAGATCGGCGCACTGCGCGTCCGGGTGCCCGGGACGCCGACCGCCGCGACGACCGGCGAGCAGCCGACCCTCCTGTCGACCCTGTTCCCGGCCGCCGACGCCGTCGACGACACCGACAGCCGGCAGACCGGATGACGGCGGACGAACGCGAGAAGATCGAGCTGCTCGCGGTGGAACTCGCGACGCTCGCGGGCGCCCAGATCGTGGCCGCCATGAGCCGCTCGCTCACGGTGCGCTACAAGGGGCCGCAGGGCCTGTTCCGCGACCCGGTCTCGGAGGTCGACAACGGCGTCGAGATACTGATCCGGGCGCGCCTGGCCGTCGAATACCCCACGCACGACATCCTCGGCGAGGAGATCCTCGACCGCCCCGGCAACGACCACGACGTGGTCTGGGCAATCGACCCGATCGACGGCACCAGCAATTTCGTCAACGGTTTCCCGATGTTCTGCGCCACCATCGGGGTGCTCGCGCGCGGCCGCCCGGTGGTCGGCGCGACCTGGTGCTCGACCAGCCACCTGCTGCGTCCCGGCGTCTACCATGCCAGCCTCGGCGGGCCGCTGCGCTTCGACGGCCAGCCGGTGATCCGCCCCGTCCATCCGAGCCTGCGCCGACGGCTGGCCGGCGAACCGGACCAGTCGGTGCCGAACGCGCCCTGGCACATGCGCAAGACCGGGTCGGCGGCGATCGAGTGCGCCTTCGCGGCGGTGGGCCTGCTGCAGTTCGCCCGCTTCGCCTCGCCGAACATCTGGGACGTCGCCGGCGGCCTCGCGCTCGCCCGTTCCACCGGCCGTGCGATCAGGGTCCGCGAGGGCGGCCGCTGGCGGGAGTTCGTCGGCTTCGGGCGCGGGACCGACCCCGAGGCGGTCGAAGTCATGCGCGACTGGCGCCTGCCGCTGATCGTCGGCGAACCCGCCGCGGTCGCCGAAGCCCTGCGACTGCAGGCCAACACGGAGAATCCGACATGAAGCAAGTCAACGAGTCCCGCCTGCCGCCCGAGACACTCGAGATCTACCGGCAGCTCTCGCGCCATGGCAAGGCCCGCGAACGGGTCACCGAGAGCAACGTGGCCGATCTGATGAAGCTCGCCGAGCGCGACGGCCACACCATCCTCGCGCAGGAACTGCGCGAGTGGAGCGCCAACTGCGCGCCACCGAAGGACGAACCCGGGACCCCGTCGCCGGAGGACACGCCGCCGGCCGCCTGACCCACCACGCGCAGCAGCGATCGGCCCGGGGCCGCCGGCGCGGCCGTGATATCGCCGCCGCGCTATCCTCGGGGCCATGAGACTCATCGCCGCCGATGAAACCCGCCGGGCGCTGCCCTTCGATGCCCTCGTCGACGCCCTGCGCACGATGTTCGCCAGCGGCTGCGAGGTGCCGCCACGCCAGGTGCTCGACATCGCCGCGCCGGCGCACGGCACGGCGATGGTCTCGCTGGTGATGCCCGCCTGGGTGCCGGATCGCTACTACGGGGTCAAGACGATCAACATCGCGCCGGGCAACGGCGCGCGCGGCCTGCCGGGCCTGCATGCCGCCTACATGCTGTTCGATGCGGTCACCGGCGTGCCCCTGGCGGTGATCGACGGCGACCAGGTCACCAACCGGCGCACCGCGGCGGCCTCGGCGCTGGCCGCTTCCTTTCTCGCCCGCGAGGACGCCAGCCACCTGCTGGTGGTGGGCGCCGGGCGCATCGCCCGCCTGCTGCCGGCGGCCTATCGCGCGGTGCGACCGATCCGGCGGGTGACGGTCTGGGCGCGCGATGCGGCCAGGGCCAGCGCGCTGGCGCAGTCGCTGTCCGCCGAGGGCTTCGATGCGCAGCCGTCCGCCGACCTGGCCACCGCCGCGGGCGAAGCCGACATCGTCAGCTGCGCGACCCTGGCCACCGAGCCGGTGCTGCGGGGGCGCTGGCTGCGCCCGGGCAGCCACCTCGACCTGATCGGCAGCTTCACCCCGGCGATGCGCGAAGCCGACGACGACTGCTTCGCCGGCGCATCGATCTTCGTCGATACGCCCGAGGCGCTGACCAAGAGCGGCGAGCTGATCGGGCCGATCTCGCGCGGGGTGTTCGCCGCCGGCGACGTGCGCGCCGCGCTCGATGCGCTGTGCCGCGGCGAGGCGCCAGGGCGAACGAGCCGCGAGGAGCGCACCGTGTTCAAATCGGTCGGTATCGCGCTCGAGGATCTCGCCGCCGCGATCCTCGCCTACGAGGGCATCGGCGGCCACCAGCGCTGAGCAAGGAGACAAGGCCATGGCCCGCAGCACCAGACGATTCGTCGACCTGTCGATCTACCTCGAGAACGACGTGGCGTCCGATCCGCCCGGACTCGAACCGCATATCGACTACATCACCCACGACACCTCGGTCGAGCAGATCGCGAAGTTCTTCCCCGGCCTCGCGCCCGGCGACCTGCCCGATGGCGAGGGCTGGGCGGTCGAAAGGGTCCGGCTGTCGACCCACAACGGCACCCACCTCGATGCGCCCTACCACTTCCACAGCACCATGGACCGGGCCCTGGGCGAGCGCAAGCCGTCGACCACCGTCGACGAAGTGCCGCTCGAATGGTGCTTCCAGCCGGGAGTGAAGCTCGACTTTCGCCACCTGCCCGACGGCCATGTCGTGAGCGCCGCCGAGGTCGAGGCCGAGCTCGCCCGCATCGGACACGTCCTGCAACCGCTCGAGATCGTCGTGGTCAACACGCGCGCCGGCAGCCGCTACGGCAACCCGGACTACGTGTCGGCCGGCTGCGGCATGGGCTACGAGGCCACCATGTACCTGCTCGAGCGCGGGGTGCGCCTGACCGGCACCGACGCCTGGAGCTGGGACGCCCCCTTTGTGCATACCGCCGGCAAGTACGCCGAGACGGGCGACGCCTCGCTGATCTGGGAAGGCCACAAGGCCGGCCGCGACATCGGCTACTGCCACATCGAGAAGCTGCACAATCTGGAGGCCTTGCCCGGCGACGGCTTCATCATCAGCTGCTTCCCGCACAAGATCCGCGGCGCGTCGGCGGGCTGGACCCGGGCGGTGGCGATCTTCGACGAAGCCCTGCTCGCGGCCGAAACGAACTGAGGTCGGAACCGTATCGATGTCCTCGGAAACCAGCGCACTGCCCAAGCCACCGCCCTTCATCACCCGCGACAGGCTGGTCGACGGGTCGCTTCTCGCAACCTGGCGGGCGAAGTCGCCACCCGGATCGATTCGCAGCGATGCGGAGCTCGACGCCTCGCTCGAGACCACCCTGGCCACCCACTCGCCCGGCGAGGATGTCCTCGTCTTCGGCTACGGCTCGCTGATGTGGAACCCCGCCATCGAGCATGTCGGCGCCGAACGCGCCCATGTCCATGGCTGGAGCCGGCGCTTCTGCCTGCGCATGGTGCTCGGCCGGGGTAGTCCCGAGCGCCCGGGCCTGATGCTCGCCCTCGATCGCGGCGGCTGCTGCTACGGCCTCGCCTTCCGGATCGCCGCCGGCCAGGTGCGCGACGAACTGCGCCTGCTGTGGCGGCGCGAAATGCTCTCGGGGGCCTACGAGGCGCGCTGGGTCGCGGCGACCATCGCCGGCCGCCGCACCCGGGCGCTGACCTTCGTGGTCAACCGCGGCCACCCACGCTATACCGGCAAGCTGCCGCCGGCCGAGGTGGCGCACCTGCTCGCCACCGGCCAGGGCATCCACGGCAATTGCCGGCACTACTTCGACAGCACCATCGCGTCGCTCGGCGAGATGGGAGTGCGCGACGCGGCGCTCGAACGGATCCGGATGGCGCTCGCCGCGCTGCCCTGATCAGCCGCGCCGGGCGAGCGCGGCTTCCTCGACGTCGCGCAGGCGATCCTTGCCGAAGTAGATCGCGTCGTCCACGAAGAAGGTGGGCGCGCCGAAGGTACCGCGCTCCACCGAGCGAGCGGTGCTGTCGACCAGCGCCTGCTTGACCTCGGGGCTGGACGAACGCTCGATGATGTCGTCGGCCGGCAGCCCGGCCGCCCTCATCGCCTCGGCGAACACCGCCGGATCGGCCATGGCGCGCCCTTCCGCCCACATGGCGCGGAACATCGCGTCGACATAGGGCTCGAAGACCGCGAGACCCTGCGCAGCGACCGCGCCGCGCATCAGGGCCAGCGTGTTCACCGGGAAGTGCGGGTTCCAGCGAAACTCCGCCAGGCCGTGGCGCTCGACGAAGCGCTTCGTCTCGAGCCGCTCGTAGTCGAGCTTGTTGCGGATGCCCGAGAACGCCTCGCCCGGCGAGCGATTGCTGGTGAGCTTGAACACGCCGCCCAGCAGGATCGGCACATAAGTGAACTTCGCGCCGATGCGCTGCTCGATCGCGGGCAGCACCCGGTGGCTGAGGTAGGCGTTGGGGCTGCCGAAGTCGAAGTGGAATTCAAGGGTCGTCATGGGGTTCTACCTGGGCGCGATACCATGCGCGGGGCCCGCAAGCATGGAGCGATGCGGGAATTATACGAGGCGTGACATGAACGCGAACGACCCGGAGAACACCCGACAGTACGAAGCCTGGCACGCGGTCGGCGACCTGTACCACGCCTGGTTCACCGGCCTGATCATGTCCATCGCCAGCCGCAAGGGCTCGCGGCAGGCGGCCGACTTCGTGTTCAGGGTCTTCCGGCGACAGCAGCAGGAGCGCTTCCTGCTCGGCATCGAGCGATTCGGCCTGCAGGATGTTCCGCATGCGATGGCCTGCGCGCAGTACCACTACCTCGGCAACCTGCTGGGGGGCGTGCCGGTGCAGTACATCCGCGAGTCC
This sequence comes from uncultured Burkholderiaceae bacterium, assembly GCA_964476625.1. Lineage (GTDB taxonomy): Bacteria > Pseudomonadota > Gammaproteobacteria > Burkholderiales > Burkholderiaceae_E > JAMLIN01. Next base: position 98,302 of record CAYZBJ010000001.1, read on the forward strand.
GACCGCAAGGCATGGGTACGGTATCCCGCACCACGCTGGATGTGGCGCGGTACCGCGATCTGCGCGATCCCCGGCGAGGTCTCGCTCGGCATGCTGCAGGGATGGCATGCCAACAACGGCGTGTCCCTGGGCAACCCCCGGCTCGGCTTCGTCTGCACCAAGCAGATGGCCGACGGCCAGGATGGACTCGAAGGCTTCTACTACGAATACGATCGCGACCTCGCCCCGCACGAGCGGCTCGCCTTCGCCCGGCACCTCGAAGCGCCGGAGTTCGACCCCGCGCTCGCGCCGAAGCTCGAAGGCGATGCCTGGCCGCGCTCGCGCATCGAGAAGTCTTATCGCAACTACGCGATGGAGTATGTCCGCTCGGCGCTTCCCGTCGTAGTCGAGCAGTTCGGCCCCTACGACGCGGGCCACCTGCTGCACCTCACCGGCCGGCTGATCGGCATGCAGTTCCATGGAGAGCTGGCCCCGCGCATCTCCGCGGCCGGCGGCGCGACGGACATGCGGGCGTTCGGCGAATTCCTGGTCTCGTTCCTCGGCGCCCAGGGCGACCAGGCGGAACTCACGAACACCGGCACCGGCTTGCGAATCACGCAGGACCGCTGGCGCCTGGCCGACGCCGCGCCGGGATTCCATCCGATGCACTGCCAGGCTCTCGCCGGCACCGTCGAAGGCTTTCTAGCCGCCAGCAACCGGCGGCTCGTCGTGAGCTGCGACGCTGCGCCAGGCAATGAGGGGACGGCGCTCACCTGGACGATCGCCCCGCGCAGCCCGGCAACGCTGCGGTCCGCCGATTCCGTCTATCCTGCCTGAGGGCCCTGCCGGCGCCGGCGGTAACCGACGGGCCGGGTGCGCAGGCATCCGGACATGCGCCGCGCCCGACCGGCGTCTCAGGCCCTGGTCGAAGCGCCGGGAATGGCAGGCAACAGGAGGAGCAATGGCACCGGCCAGGAGACAGATCCCATGAGCGGCGAAACCCACGCGGCCTATCGCAGCTTCGGCGGACTCGACGATGCGCGGGCGAAGTCGATCGCCGCCGAGCTCGCCACGATCGTCGGGGCGGACCGCGTCCTCGTCGGCGACGCCGCCCGGCGCAAGCATCCCGGCGACCAGAGCTGGCTCACCTTCATCCATGCCCATTTCGGCAAGCCGCTGAACCGGCCGGACGTGGTCGTCACGCCCACGACGACCGCGCAGGTCTCGGCCATCATGAAGCTCGCCACCCGCCTGCGGGTGCCGGTCACCCCGGTGGGCGGCGCCTCCGGCGTGCAGGGCGCGGCGAACGCCAACTGCGGCGGCATCCTGCTCGACCTGTCGGCCATGACGCGCATCCGCAAGCTCGATCGGGCCTCGCTGACCTGCACCGTCGAACCGGGCCTGCTCGTGATGCGCTTCGAGGAACAGTTGAACGCGCAGGGCCTGAGCTTCACCCACTACCCGGCTTCGGCCGAGTGGGCGAGCGTCGGCGGTTCGGTCGCCGCGCGCGGCTCCGGCGTGCTGTCGACCAGGTACGGCAACATCCAGGACCATGTGCTCTCGGCCGAGGTGGTGCTGCCCGACGGCGCGATCGTCGAGTTGCCGAATGTTCCCAAGCACGGCGTCGGCCCGGAGCTGACCCAGCTCTTCATCGGCAGCGAAGGGATCCTGGGCGTCATCACCGCAGTGCGGGTCAAGCTGCGCCAGGCCCCGGCCGGACGGCGCTTCAGCGTGTTCCGGTTCGGGAGCCTCGCCCAGGGCATCGAGGCCGGCCGGCAGATCATGACCAGCGGCCTGCGCCCAGCGGTCATGCGCCTCTACGATCACGACGCCGCCACCAGGAGCCTCGAGCGCGCCGTGGAAGCGGGGCTCGACGGCGAGACGATGATCCTCATGGTCGATGGCGACCACCCGCGCATGATCGATCTCGAAGGCGCCCTGTGCGACGAGATCTGCGTCGCCAATGGCGCCCGCGCCCTCGATGCAAGGATCGGGCAGACCTGGTGGGACCGGCGCTACGCCTTCTACCATCCGCCGCATGCGCCCGAACTGCCGCAGATCTGGTGCACGATGGATGCGGTATCGGACTTCGCGCACATCGAGGGGCTCTACGACAAGGTCACCCGGGCGATCCGCGACTCCATCGAACCGAAATGGGGTCTGACCCTGAAAACCCATCTCTCGCACTGGTTCGACTGGGGAGCGATGATCTATCCGCGCTTCGGCGTTCCGAAGGGGCCGGACGACCTCGATGAAGCCGTCGCACTGCACGACCGGATCGTGGGCGCCGCGGCGCTCGCGGCGATCGAAGCGGGCGGCGTCATGAACGACCACCACGGGGTGGGCATGCGTCTCGCGCCCCATCTGGAGCGCCAGTTCGGCGCGAGCGGCATGGCGCTGATGCAATCGATCAAGTCGGGGATCGATCCGCACAACATCCTCTGCCCCGGGAAGATGGGCATGAAGTAGATCGTACGAAGACGGTCGGGGGAGACAATGAATCCTGGACTCGAGCCATGAAGCGCTCGCACCTGATGGGCATCGACATCGGCGCCGGCAGCCTGAAGACCATGATCGTCGCGGCCGACGGCAGGGTGCGCGGGTCGGCCAGCGCCGAGTTGCGCACCGCCAGCCCGCACCCGGGCTGGAGCGAGCAGGATCCGGCCGACTGGTGGCGGGCCCTGTGCGATACCGTGCCGCGCGCGCTCGCCGAGGCCGGGCTTGCCGGCGGCGAGATCGCGGCGATCTCGTTGAGCGCCGGCGCGCACACGCCGGTGCTCGAGGATGCGCAAGGGCAGGTGATTCGCCCGGCCATCCTCTGGAGCGATGCGCGCAGCGGCGCCGAGTCCCGCGAGCTGCAGGAGAAGTTCGGTGAGGAGATCCTCGCGCTCGGCTGCAACCGCCCGGCGCCGACCTGGACCCAGCCGCAACTACTCTGGCTCTCGCGCCACGAACCCGAGGCCTTCGCCCGGATCCGGCGCCTGTACGTGGCCAAGGACTGGCTGCGTTCGCGCCTGACCGGCACCTGGGAAATGGATGCCACCGAAGGGGTCGGCACCCTGCTCTTCGACGGCCGGCGCAACGAGTGGTCGGCGCGACTATGCGAGATGATCGGCCTCGACCCGGCCGTGCTGCCGCCGATCGTGGCGCCGACCGCGGTGGTCGGCGAAGTCACAACGACAGCCGCCGCGGCCAGCGGCCTGGCCGCCGGCACGCCGGTGGTCTGCGGCAGCTCGGACACCTCGGTCGAGACCTTCGGCGCCGGCGCGGCCGCCAGCGGCCAGGGCGCGGTGAAACTTGCAACGGCCGCAGCGATCAGCATCGTCGGCCGGGAGCCCCGGCCCGATGCGACGGTGATCAACTATCCGTTCTGCGTACCGGGCCACTGGTACACCATCGGCGCGACCAATTCATGCGCCTCGGCCCATCGCTGGCTGCGCGACGCCTTCTTCGCCGACGAAACCCGTTCGGGCGCCGAGATGTTCGAGCTCATGGATCGCCATGCCGCCGCGATCGCGCCGGGCGCCCAGGGGCTGGTGTTCCATCCCTACCTCCAGGGCGAGCGCACCCCGCACTGGGACCCCCTGCTGCGGGCCGACTTCATCGGCCTGAGCTTCGCCCACGACCGGCGCCATATGGTGCGGGCGCTCTACGAGGGCATCGCGCTGTCGCTGCGCGACGTGCTCGTCCAGTTGCGCGGCCGCGGCCTCGACCTGCAGGAGGCGCGCATCATCGGTGGCGGCTCGCACAGCGCCACCTGGCGACAGATCGTCGCCGACGTGCTGGGCGTCTCGATCCTGCTGCCGCGCGAGACCGACGCCTCCTACGGCGCAGCGCTGATCGCCGGGGTCGGGATCGGCATCTTTCCGGACGCGGCAAGTGCAGTGGAGCAGGGCGTCTCGGTCGTCGCCCGGCACGAGCCGAATCCCGCCCATCGCGGACTCTACGACGACCTGTACGGCATCTACCGCGACGCCGCCCTGCGCCTGGTCGACATCAACCACCGGCTCGCCGGTCTCGGAGGCCACTGATGCGCGCTTTTGGAGCGCCACGGCGCTATGTCCAGGGCGCGGGCGCCCTCGGGCAACTCGGCACGCTCGCCGCCGAGTACGGCTCGCGGCCCTTCATCGTCGCCGACGACATCGTCCTGGGATTGCTGCGCCCACAGCTCGAAGCCGGCCTCGGCGCGCTCGCGGCCAGCGCCGAATTCGCCCGCTTCGGTGGCGAATGCACCGCTGCGGAAATCGACCGGCTGGTCGCGGCGGCCCGCGCCGTCGGCGCCGACGTGGTGATCGGGGTGGGCGGCGGCAAGGCGATCGACGCCGCCAAGGGCGTGCGCATCGGCCACGATGCACCGCTGGTCATCGTGCCGACGGTGGCTTCCAACGATTCACCGACCAGCCGCCTGGTCGTGACCTACACGGCGCAGCACGTCCTGGATACCGTGCGCACCATGCATGCCAATCCGGACGTGGTGCTGGTCGACACCGCGGTGCTGGTGCGCGCCCCCGAGCGCTTCTTCGTCTCCGGCGTCGGCGACGCGGTCTCGAAGAAGTTCGAAGCCGCGCAATGCATCGCGACCGGCAACAACAACTTCTACGGCGCCCGCCCGCCGCGCCTCGCGCAGGTGATCGCCGACGCCTGCTACGACATCATCCGCGCCGACGCCGAGCAGGCGCTGGCAGCGGTGCGCACGCAGGTGATCGACGACGCCTTCGAGCAGACGATCGAGGCCACCATCCTGCTCTCGGGCCTCGCCTTCGAGAACGGCGGCCTGTCGATCGCCCACTCGCTCACCCGCGGCTTCTCGGTGGTGCCGGGCGTCGCCGATTCGCTCCACGGCGAACAGGTCGCCTTCGGCCTGCTGGTGCAGCTGGTCCTCGAAAAGCGTCCCGACGGCTTCATCGCCGACCTGCTCGACTTCTACGGCCGGATCGGCCTGCCGCGCTCGCTCACCGACCTTGGTCTGCAGGGTGATGCGGCCGAAGCCGCGGGCCGGATCGCAGCGGACACATGGGCGCGGGCGCCCTATGTGAAGGCGCTCGCCGAAGGTGTCGATCCGCAGAAGCTCGAGGCGGCGGTGCTGGCGGCGCACCGGCTCACGGGGCGCTGACGACGTGCCGGCATCGGAACAGAATATGAACTTCCTTGAGAAAGGCAAGTTTCCATCAAGAAGTTCATATTTCTCCTACTTGCCGATCAACGCGCCTCGATGCGCGCGATCGCCGCGGCAGTGGCCGCCGCAACGGCGGCATCACCGGGGAACCGGAACGTGACCAGGGCCAGCGCGCCGAGGTAACTGCGATCGCCATGGGTGGCGAGCCAGCCGAGCACGGCCAGGACCTCGTCGCGTTCCTCCTCGCGCAGGACCCGGGTCGCCCAGTCGTGGATCAGGCGGCTGCGGGCGGCGAAGCGGCAGGCGGAGGATGCGGGCCTGGCGACCAGGTCGGCGCGCTGGCGATCGGGGGTCTGGGTGTTCGACATCCTGGAGGCTCCTTTTCGTTCGGGCATGAGGCATTCCACATCGCCGACGAACGGTCGAATCGGCGGATAAAGGCGGCTTCATCCCCGCAATCCCACCTTTCGGGATCCGCCCGTCGCCCCGGGCAAGCCGCTCGCACCCGATTCGTCCCCTGCCTGTCGGCCAGGCCTCGGCCCCCAACCGCATCAAATCCGGTCGAACGGCCGGTTCCGGAATCGCGAATTGCCCGTCCGCTTCTCCGAGAGCACAGTGGGCGACCGGAACACTCCCTGGCCAGGCCCCATGAACGACTCCAACGACCCCACCGCCCGCCTCGCCGAGTTCGCGGCGACCCTGCGCTACGATGACATCCCGGCACCGGTGCTGCGCCGCGCCGAAGACCTCCTGCTCGACTGGATCGGCTCGACCCTGGCCGGCAAGGGCGCCCGCCCGGTAGAAGCGATCGCTCGCTTCGCGCGGTCCATGGGGCCGACCGAAGGCCCCGCCGAGGTCCTGGTCGAGCGTCGCGGTACCAGCCCGGTTTTCGCCGCGATGGTCAATGCGGCGGCCTCGCACTTCGCCGAGCAGGACGATGTCCACAACGGCTCGGTCTTCCATCCGGCCGCGGTGGTGTTCCCGCCGGCGCTGGCGGTGGCCCAGGCGATCGGCGCCTCGGGCCGCGACCTGCTGGTCGCCAGCGTGGTCGGCTACGAGGTCGGCATCCGGGTCGGCGAATTCCTTGGCCGCTCCCACTACCGGGTCTTCCATACCACCGGCACCGCCGGGACGATCGCAGCGGCGGCCGCGGTCGGCCGCCTGCTCGGGCTGGATGCCGGGCGGATGCGCCATGCCTTCGGCTCGGCCGGCACCCAGGCCGCCGGCCTCTGGGAGTTCCTGCGCGATGCCGCCGACTCCAAGCAGCTGCACACCGCGCATGCGGCCGGCGCGGGGCTGACCGCGGCCTACCTTGCCGCCGACGGCTTCACCGGCGCGCAGCGCATCCTCGACGGCGAGCGCGGCATGGCCGCCGGCATGTCGGACGATGCCGATCCGGCCCGGCTTGCCGACCGCCTCGGCAGCCGCTGGGCGCTCGCCGAGACCTCCTTCAAGTTCCACGCCTCCTGCCGCCACACCCATCCGGCGGCCGACGCCCTGCTCGCGCTTATGACAGAAAACCGCCTCGCCGCGAGCGACATCGCCGAGGCCGTGGCGCAGGTCCACCAGGGCGCGATCGATGTGCTCGGTGCGGTGGTCCGGCCGCTCACGGTGCACCAGGCGAAGTTCTCGATGGGCACGGTGCTGGGGCTGATCGCCACCACCGGCCGGGCCGGCCTGGCGGAGTTCGACGAGCGCTTCCTCGCCGACGAGGTCGCCGCCTTCCGGGACAAGGTCCGCATGGAGCTCGACCCCGAGGTCGACACCGCCTACCCGAACCGCTGGATCGGCAAGCTGCGGGTGCGCACCACCGACGGCCGCGAATTCTCGTCGCGGATCGAGGAGCCGCGCGGCGATCCCGGCAACACCCTGTCGCGCACCGAGATCGAGGACAAGGCGATCCGGCTCGCGGGCTACCAGCAGGGCGCGACCGAAGCGGAGATGCGCCGGGTGATCGACCTCGTGTGGTCGATCGACGGGCTCGACAAGGTGCCGCCGCTGCTCGGCTGATCCTACCGGTCAGCGGGCGCCGGTGACGCCTGCAGGTCCTCGCGCAAGGCCTGGAACGCGGCGGAGCGGCGCAACGCGCTGCGGCCCGCGGCGATCAGGTGGTCCACATCATCGGGATTCAGGCTCAGCGCGGTGGGGACATGCAGCAGTGCGCCGCGCTGCGCGTCGGCGGCATCGCGCAGGTTCACCTGCACGACATGGATACGGGCGTCCGGCGCGAAGATCTCTCGTCCCGGAGCCCCCGGGGCTCCAGGCTCGCGGCCCCATTGCCGCGCCAGGTCGGCGAGGAACTCCTGCGTCTCGTGCGTGGCGCGCGCGCCGGTGCTGAACACCAGCGCGTTGAGAACGCGCAGGTTGCCGGGCAGCTCGTCGCTCGCATCGATGTGCTCGCTGGGGTCGTGCTCGGAATTCACCGTGATGATGACGAGCCGGCGCACGCTGCCCGGGGTGATGCCCACCTCATGGAAGCTTTCGCGAAAGCCCGGGCCCGCCAGCGCGCGATCGAGCAGGCGCCGTACGCCCAGGTTGTCGGCCACGCCGCCGTCGACCAGGTGGATGTACGGCCGTGCCTCGGCATCGAGATAGCTCCGCTGCTGCAGGGCATACAGGCGGGAGCGATAGCTGTCGTCCCGCGTCGCCGGCAGGCGCTGCGCGATTCCCTTCTCCCGGCAAGTCTGCGAATGATTGCGCAGCGTCATCGGGCTGAGCAGCAGCGGCACCGATGACGACGACGCAACGGCGAAGGACAGCGGAACGCTCGCGATGTCCGAGCAGATGAGCTCGAACTGCTCGGCCGTGAACTCGAAGGTGGCTCCCTGCGTCAGGTCCGTTGCGCTGATCAGCAGCTGCGGATGGCGGGGGCGGTGCATCACGTCGCCGAAGGTGCTGCCTTGCAGCAACTCGTCGAGGCGCTGCTCGAGCAGGTGGCTGCGGCCGAACCAGGGCGAGGTCAGCCGGTACAGGTTGGATGGCCAGAGGGTCTGCAGGATCAGGCTGTTCTGGAAGTTGCGGTAGAGGAAGTCCCGCTCGAAGCCGTCGAGCCCTTCGCCCCCGAAGGCGGCGTAGTAGGCGGCAATGATGCTGCCGCCCGAGACGCCGGCGATCACGTCGGTGGCATCGAGCAGGTCGGTGGCGCGCCCGTTCCATTCGAACGCGGTCTCCTGCAGCTCGCGCAGCACGCCGTAGCCGAAGGCCGCCGCGCGGGCGCCGCCGCCGGAGAGCGTGACCGCGACGAGCAGGCTGGGATCGCGGGCGGCGATGCGCTGGACATGTTCTTCCTCGGCGGCGGCCACGGCCTCCGGCGTCAGCGGCTGGTTGATCCATGGGCGCGTGCCGGCGCACCCGCCCAGCAGTGCGAGCATCGCCGCGAGCCCGAGTAGCTGCAGCGACCGATGCATGGTTCAGGGCCCGAGCGGATCGATCTTGCGCCAGTCGCCCTGCAGCGAGGCCGGTTCGAAGCTGGCGTCGTTGGTCCGGTAGTAGTCGCCCAGGCCGTTGGTGAAGTTGTACTTGTACTGGCCGTCGAGGGCGACCTGCGAGTTCGTCCAGGGATCGGTGAAGCTGCTGCGCCCATGGATCTGGTCGACCACCGCCTGCTGGCCGCCGTAGTCGCCGCCGACCGAAGCAAAGCTGCCGCGGCTGCGCAGCGTCTTCATGTAGCTCTCGTGCGCGACGTCCTGGAGCTGGTTCAGGCCCGCCATGTTCCGCTGGTGCGACGCGAAGGCGGCCTTCTGGTCCGCCATCCGGCGCTGATGCGCGATTGCCGACTGGTCCATCATCTGGCGGGCATAGGCATCGGACTGCTGGCGCAGGCGCTCGTTGATGTTCGTCATCACACGATCATGCTCGGGATTGCGGACCGTGCTGCGCCGGATTGCCTCGGAGACTCGCTGCATCTCGGGGAAATCCTCGGCCAGGCCGAACATGGCCGCGCCCGGCGTCAGCAACCCGAAGCCGCCGGCCGGATTCACCATGTTCGTGAAGGTGATCTCGCCCTGGTAGCTTCGGCCGCCACGCTCGCCGGTGAACCCGGCCGTGTATATCTCGAGCCTCTGCCCGCGGCTGGCCAGCCGCTGGGCCATCGCGGCCACCGCCGGATCTTCCGTCACCAGATGGGGGCTCGGCGCGAGCGATCCGACCTGGAGGCGCTCCAGCTTCTCGATGCCGAGCACATGTTCGGCCGCCTGCTGCAGTGCGCGCTCGAAGGGTACGCCGTTGACATTCCCATACGGGAAGCTGCCGAGATACGAGCGGATGTACTGGTTGCGCGGGCCGATCACCACCAGCTTGAAACGGGTGTGCCGGCCGGTGCTCGGGTCGACGGCGATGTCGTGCTGGAGATCCCAGCCCTTGGGCACCCTGACCGTCGAGATCGGCATGCCGAGCCCCTGGTCGACGATCGTCACCTCGCGTTCGCTGCGGGTCGGCGCGAGGATACGGGGCGCATCGGAGGCGCGGGCCATACCGACACCGCCGGCCGTTGCGACGTCGGCTGGCCTCGGCGCCCCGCTCGTCGCCGGGGCTCCGTCGCCCGGCGGGTCCGCATCGCCCGCGTCGGACAGGGCCAGCACGACGGCCAGTGCGGCCGCCGTGGCGAACCAGATGAGCTTGCTTCGCATCGAAAGCTTCTTCAGGCTCATGCGGACTCCTCCCCAAGGCGATCATAACGCCCGATTGGGCTCAGAACGCCAGCGCCGCCTCCACGCCCGCGAACCAGTGGCGCCCCGGCGCCGGCTCGTAGAAGCGGGCGTTCGACGCATTGACGATCACCGACCCGGCATGGGTGTCGTCGAGGAGGTTCTCGATGCGCAGGCGCGCCCCGAGCCGCCAGGCGCCGAACTCCCGGTCGATGCCCGCCCGCCAGCCGAGCACCATGAAGCTCTCGGCGCTCTCGGCGTTGGCATCGTCGACGAAGACCCGGCCGTCCCACCGGGCCGCGATCGCGGTCGAGAAGCCCGAAGCCGGATGACGCCAGCCGAGTTCCCCGTCGACCGTGTAGCGCGGCACCCCGGGCAGCCTGTTGCCGGCGAGCGATGCCCCGGCCAGGCTGGTGTCCTCGTGGAAGCGGGCATCGAGCCAGGTCCAGGCGAGCACGGCATCGAAGGGGCCGAGCATCGTGTCGATGCCCAGTTCGAGCCCCTGCCGGCGGGTGCGCTCGGCGTTGCGGTAGGTGCTGCGGCCGGCGACGTTGCGATCGGCGACGATGTCGCCGCGGGTGTCGATGCGAAACACGCTCGCGCGCAGCAGGGTCGCGCCGCCCACCCGGGTATCGACGCCGAACTCGAGATGGGTGTTGGTCGCCGCTTCGAGGGCGAGGTTCGGCCCCGGTTCCCCGTCGGCCCGGTAGGCGAGTTCGCTGAACGTCGGTGTCTCGAAGCCGCCACCGATCGCCGCATGAAAGCGCGTCGTCGGGGCAAGCCGGTACTGCACGCCGACGACGGCGCGGGTCGCGGCATCGCTGCGGGCGCCGGAGTCGTCGGGATTGGTGCCAGTGATGAAATCATCCGCGATCCGGAAGCGCACCCTCGAATAACGTAGGCCGCCGGCGAGCTGCCAGCGTTCGGTGAGGTCCCATCGCGCGACCGCGTAGGCGCCGAGGCTGTCGACCGTGTCGCGCTCGTCGCGCCGTAGTGCGCCCGCCACGCCCGAATCGTTGACGAAGCCACGGCGACGCTCGCTCATGCGGTCGAACTCGGCCCCGATGGTGTAGGCGACGGGCGCGCCGCCGAGCTCGCTCGCGCGGGCCCACTGCGCGCCGATCCCGCCGAAGCCCCGGTCGAGATCGACCACGCCGCCGGCCGACGTGGCGCCATCGCCGGCGAAGGCGAGGTACTGGCGCATGCGACGCTCGCCGCCGTAGGCACGCAGCTTGATCTCGTCGCCACCGCCCAGCCGCTGGCGCAATTCCACCCCGCCCTGCCGGTGCTCGACCGACTTGCGGGTGCCGAACTCGATCGCGCCGGTGCCGGCCTGGCGCGGATCCTCGTCGAACTGCGCCCGGGTCAGGCCGAGCGGATCCTGGGCCTCGGGCTGCTCGAGCGTTGCGACGACGAGGGAAAGGCGCGAGCCCTCGGGGCTCTCGCGCACCAGCCTGGCCCCCCATTGCTCGCGCCGGCTAGCGCTGTGATCGCGCCAGCCATCGCTCGATCGATCGAAGCGGCGCACCGACAGGCCGACCTCACCGACCGTCGCACCCATGTCGACGCCCCACTGGCGGGCGCCGAAGCTGCCCCCACCACCCGAGAACCGCAGGGTCGGCACCCGTGGCGGATCGTTGGTGTAAAGCGTCACCACGCCGCCGGAGGAATTGCCGAACAACGCGGCGAAGGGTCCGCGCAGCACGTCGACATGCGCGGCGGACTCGAGCTCGAAGGGGCCGGTCTGGCCCTGGCCGTCGGGCATCGTCAGCGGGATACCGTCCTGGACCAGCCGCACCCCGCGGACCCCGAAGGAAGCGCGGGCGCCAAAGCCGCGCGAGGAAACCTGCAGGTCCTGGGCCTCGTTGTGGCGATCGCGCACCACGATGCCGGGCACCCTGCCGAGCAGATCCGGCAGGCCGGCGCCGATGCCCTGGCGTTCGATCGCCTCGGAGTCGACGGTGTCGAGGGTAAGCGGCAGGCCGAGCCCGGCCGCCCCGGGCCGGCTGGCCGAGACCGTGACCGCCTCGAGCCCGACGGGCCGGGGCTGCGCGAGCGCCATCGGCACGATCGCAAGAACCAGCATCGCGGCGCCCGCCGTCGCGACGTGCCGCATTGCGACGGCCCGCCGGGAGGCGACGATGGCGAAAGTGACCGCACGCTCCACGGCGACTACGCCGCGGCTTGCGCACCCGGTTCGGCCCGCGCCGCATCCTCGACGAGGAGGTCGACCAGGGCGCGAGCCAGCACCGGCAGGCCATCGAGGCTGCGCACGCAGATCTGCATCTTGCGCACCGCCCAGGGATCGGTAAGCGGCGCGATGTCGATCGCCATCGACTGCGCGTGCCGGCGCGAGGCGGATTCCGGCAATACCCCGATGCCGACGCCCGCTTCGATCATCCGGCAGGCGGCCTCGAAATTGCCGACCTGGATGCGCAGGCGCAGGGGCTGGTGCAGGAGGTCGCAGATCTGGCGCAGGAAGATGTGCAGCGCGCTGGTCTCGGGCAGCCCGACCTGCTCGTAGCCGAGGGTGCTCGCGAACGCAACCGGGCCGCCCGTCGCGAGTTCGTGCCCGCGCGGCGTGACGAGCACGAGCGAGTCGCGCCGATAGGGAATCGTGTCGAGGGCTTCGGTCGGCACCCGCTCGGCGACGATGCCGACATCGGCCTGGCCTTCGGCGACCGCGCGGATGATGTCGTGCGACGGCCGCTCCCGCAGGTCGATGTTCGCGTCCGGATAGGCCTGGAGATAGGCGCGCAGGACCGGCGGCAGATATTCGCCGAGCGAAGTGGTGTTCGCGAAGACGCGCACCTGGCCCTTGAGGCCGGTGGTGTACTCCTGCAGGTCGCTCCTGAGATGTTCGATCTGGTCGAGGACCGCCCGCGCATGCTGCACGAAGGCCTGCCCCGGCGGCGTCAGGGTCACGCCCTGGCTGGTGCGATAGAGCAGCTTGGCCCCGATGTTCTCCTCGAGGTTCTTGACCCGCGCACTGGCCGCCGGCAGCGAGATGTTCGACGCCTCGGCGCCGCGGGTGAGGCTGTTGGCCTCCGCGACCCGGACCATCAGGCGTAAATCGACGAGATCGAAGCGCATTGCGGGGAGGGCTCCCGAGGAATCAACAACCCGAACTGGGTAGGCCAAGGTAACAGGACGTCATGGAAACCAGCCCGATGGCGTCGCTGTACGAGCCAGGCCCGAGGCCGACACTGCCAGTCATGATCCCACTATCGGAGAGGACTGGCCGCGTGTCGGAATCAGGGGGTGGATTGCCAACGCCGGCGCCATATCCCGGGGCACAAGCGGTAAACTTGTCGCCGAGGGAGAAAGGGACTGCCACTTCGCAAACGGAGTCGAGTGCACTGTTGGGCCCACGGGCAACAGGCAGGCAAGACCTGTAAATGAACCAGACTGACAAAATGGGGGAATGAACATGCGTATCCGCTCCGCTGCGGTCCTGCTTACTATCGCACTTGCCGCGGTCGCCTGCTCGTCAGCGCCCATCATGAATGTCAACGAAGCACCGGTGACTTCGACTTCGGGCAAGAACCTGTCCAAGGCCGAAGTCCGAGCCGCGATCCTGAGCGCCGGTAGCAGTTTGGGCTGGCTGATGAAGGACGAAGGACCCGATACCATCATCGGCACCCTCAACCTTCGCAGGCATGTGGCAGTCGTGGAGATCCCGTACTCGACGCAGGCCTACAGCATCAAGTATCGTTCGAGCGTCAACCTCGAGGAAGAGAACGGCCAGATCCACAAGAACTACAACAGCTGGGTCCAGAATCTCACCCGCAGGATCAACACCAATCTGGCCACGGGCTCATGAGCGTCGCCACCAAGCCCCTCCCTGCGAGCGCATCGATCCCGGTCCACGATGAGTTCGCTCGCGAACTCGCTGCGCTCATCATCGAAGCGCTCGGGCTCGAGGATATCGACGCGACCACGGTCGAGTTGTCGGCGCCGCTGTTCGGCGCCGGGCTCGGCCTCGATTCGCTGGACATGCTCGAGATCGCACTGGTCGTGCAGCAACGCCATGGCGTCAAGCTGAAGTCCGACGATCCCGACAATCCGACGATCTTCGCTTCGCTGCAAAGCCTCGCCGACTTCATCGAGGCGACGCGAGCCGCGCAGGCCTGAAGCACGCGTGGGACCGCCGCTCGACGCGCTCGACGCGGCCTTCGCCCTGCGCGCGATCCAGACCCTCGCCCTTGCATGGCTCGCCTGGTTCTTCGGCCGATCCCTGCGCGCGGGGCAGACACCGCTGATCGAGCGGATCGCACGGATCGGCATGCCGTCGCTCCCGGTAGCGCTGTGTCGCTACAGCCGGAGGCTTACCGCAATCTGGTGCGCCTGGCTCGCCTGCGCCGCGATCCTGCCCTGGACAATGCTCCTGCCGGTAAGCCTGGCCGGCGCACCGGCATGGCTCGGCACCGGCGCCCTGTTCGTGGGCGAGCGTATCCTGCGGCCATGGCTGTTCCCCACCATCCGTTTCCCCGGACTGGCACAGCAAGCAAGGGACACCTGCACGGCCTGGCGACGGGCACGATAGACCGGCCACGATGACTCGTGAAGCACCACCCCCCTTGTCGGCCGAGCCGGTTTGGCTCGATCGCCCCGCCGTACTCGATTCGACCCATGGCTGGACCTGGCGCGAGATCCATTCGGCGGCACACGCACTCGCCGAAGACATCGGCGGCGAATCGGCCGTCGGCAACTTCTGTGACTCGCGCGCTGGGTTCCTCATCACGATGCTGGCCGCGCTGCGTCGTGGCGCCAGGCTGGTCCTGCCCCCGTCGAGCGGGCACGCCGAGATAGCCACGATGATCAGCGGCCTCGATGCCCTGGTCGTCATCGTCGACTCGCACACGACCCTGCAAGGCCTGCCCAGGGGCACCCGCGGGCGGCTGCTGCGTGTAGAGCCGCGCAGCGCACCGCTGGATGCTGCGAGACTCGCCTGGGATAGCCCGCTGGGCGCACAGCCGGTCCGGCTGCATACTTCCGGCAGCACCGGTGCGCCCCAGGCACAGGACCGGACGATCGAACAGCTCGTGCGCGGTTCGCGATCCCTCACCAGCGGGTGGATTCGTTACATCGACGAGGGCGCCGATGCACTGGCCGGTGTGGTCTGCAGCGTCCCATCCCAGCACATGTTCGGCCTGGAGATGGCGAGCATGCTGCCGCTGGTCCATGGCATACCGGTGCTGGAGCGCCAGCCGCTGCTGCCGGCCGATGTCTGCGGCGCCTTCGACGAGCTCGATGGGGACGGCATCTGGATCGCCACGCCGCTGCACCTGCGCGCGATGGTCCGCGCCGGCGCTCGCCTGCCGAACTGCGCGCTGGTGATCTCGTCGACGATGCCGCTCGCGCCGTCCCTGGCCGCCGAGATGGAAGCGCTGGGCGGCGCGCCGGTCGTGGAGATCTACGGCTCGACCGAAACCGGGGCATTGGCCACCCGGCGGGCCGCGAGCGAATCATCGTGGCGGTTGCTGCAGGGCGTTCGCCTTGCCCCCGGCGAAGAAGACACCGCAGCCTGGGGGGAACACTTCGTGTCGCCACGCAGGCTCGGCGATCGCATCGAACTCGAACCCGACGGCAGCTTCCACCTGGTGGGGCGGCAAGCCGACATGATCAAGGTCGCCGGCCGCCGCACATCGCTCGCCGCACTGAACCTCCTGGTTGCGAGTATTCCCGAGCTTGGCGACGCGGTTCTGTTCCAGCCAACCGGAGCCGGGCCCGCGGCCCGCCTCGTGCTGATCCATGCAGGCGAACCCATTGAACGCAAGCAGGTCGAATCCTTGCTGCGCGAGCGGATCGATGCGGTGTTCCTGCCGCGCGCGATCATCCGGGTCGCCCGGCTGCCTCGCACGACAACGGGCAAGCTGCCACTGCCGGCGCTCGAATCGGTCTACCACGCATGGCTCGCCGCCGAGGCCGCCCGATGAGGACAGTCGAGTTCCTCATCGGGATCGAACCAACGCACCCCGCACTGCCCGGGCACTTCCCGGGCAACCCCGTCGTGCCTGGGGTGCTCATGCTCGATCGCCTGTTCGCGGGCCTGCAGGACGCAACCGGGATGCACGTCCAACGACTCGACCAGGCCCGGTTCATGGCGGCCCTCCGAGCGGGCGAGAACGCCCGGGCCTACTGCAGTGTCGAAGGGGCGCGGGCCGATTTTCAACTCCGGGCACCGCGCGAGGGCGTATCGACCGTTCTCGCGAGCGGGCGCATTACGCTCACGCAGGGCCGGGCGTGACGCCGTGACGCAATGGACCGACAAGGCAGAGCGCGGCAGTGCCTGGCTGATCCACCTGATCGTATGGCTCGCGCGCACCGTCGGTCGGCCGATCTGCAGGATGCTGCTCTATCCGATCGTCGCGTACTTCGTCCTGACCGACCGGACCGCGCGGCGAGCATCGGCCGAATTCCTGCAACTCGCCCGCGGCAGGCCGGCCCGGCTGCGCGACGCGTTCTCGCACATCTACTGGTTTGCCGCCACCCTGCTCGATCGGGTCTACATGGCCGCCGGCGAGTTCGATCGCTTCGAGTTGGAGATCGAGGGCCTGTCGCTTCTCGAGCGGGCGCACGACGAGGGCCATGGCTGCGTGCTGCTGGGTTCGCACCTCGGCAGTTTCGACCTGCTGATGCTCGCGCATCGCGCAATGGATGGTCGCCCGGTCAACGTGATGATGCGGGTCGACCCGCGTGCCAGGGTTCGACGCATAGCCGGGGTCGACGACAGCGCAATGAAGCTGATCGAGATCGGCCGCCCCGACAGCTACCTGCGCGCCCACGAGGCCCTCGCGCGCGGCGAGCTTGTCGCGCTGCTTGCCGATCGCGTCGAACCGGGGGCGGCGAGCCTGCAGGTCGAGTTCATGGGGCGGCAGACGCGCCTGCCCGTGGCACCACATATCCTGGCGGCTCGCGCGCAAGCGCCGGTGCTGATGTGTTTCGGCCTCTACGAGGGTGGTCGACGCTATCGCATCGTGTTCGCGGACTTTGGGCCGGCCGCCGCGGTGGCGAGTCGCGGCGAGGCGCTGCGGCCGACCGTCGCGCGTTACGCCGAACGTCTCGAGGCCGAGGCGCGCCGCCAACCGCTCAACTGGTTCAACTTCTATCCCTACTGGGATTCGCCGAAAGCGCAGGCGTCCGAGCCATGAGCCAGCGTACATTCATCCGCCTGGCTCGGCACCTCGTCTTCGGCCTGATCCTCCTGCCGGGACTGGCCGCGACGGCCATGGCCTTCGATCTCGACGAGATCCAGACCCGGCTCCAGGCAAGCAGTCGACAGGAAGTGCGCTTCCACGAGATCCGCGAATCCCCCTGGCTCGCTGCGCCGGTCGAGTCCCGGGGCATTCTGGTCGCGAGACCGGATGGCAGCCTGGAGAAGCGGGTTACGGCCCCGCAGCAGGAGACCTGGCGCCTGCGTCCGGACCGGCTCGAGCGCATCGGGCCGAACGACGAGACCGTCGGCATCATGTCCTACGACAAATTCCCGGCCCTCGGCGCCATGGCCCGCGCAATGCGCGAAGGCCTCGCCGGCCGCTTCGACGGGATGAAGGACGACTTCGAACTTCGCCTGCAGGGAACGGCGGAGCACTGGACTCTCGAATTGCTGCCACGCGCGGCGCAGGCATCCCGGCATATCGAGCGCGTCGAGTTGCAGGGCGACGCTGCCGGCCTGCGCACCCTGGTCGTGGTCGAGCGCAACGGCGCGCGCACCAGTACCCACTTGCTACATTGAAATGGAACGACCCCATGTACGACAAGGACCCGCTGTCAGCCCTGGAGGCGCTCGATGCCGCCCAGCGCCTCGCGTTCGCCCCCCTCGCGTTCCAGGCGAGCGCGATGCTGCGCGACCGGGGCGTACTGGCTGCGATCGCCGCGGTCGATCCGGATCGTGGCGCCGCGATCGACGAACTCGCCGAGGCGACGGGCCTGTCGGTCTATGCCACCCGGGTCCTGCTCGAGGCCGGGCTCGGGCTGCACATCGTCTGGCGCCGCAACGAGCGCTTCCGTCTCGGTCGGCTGGGGCACTTCCTGCTCAATGACGAGATGACCCGCGTCAATTTCGATTTCACGCGCGATGTCTGCTACCAGGCGGCCGCGCATCTCGATGAGTCCTTGCGCGAGCAGCGCCCGGCGGGCCTGGCAACCCTCGGCCCCTGGGAGACGCTCTACGAAGGCCTCTCGAGCCTGCCCGAGCCGGCCGGCAGCAGCTGGCATGCCTTCGACCACTTCTATTCGGACCGCGCCTTTCCGGCCATCGTCGAGAGGCTTGCACGGACACCCCCCACCCGACTGCTCGACGTCGGCTGCAATACCGGCAGGTTCGCCCAGGCATGCCTCGACGGCATGCCGGCAATCGAGATCGGCCTGGTCGACCTGCCCCGGCAGCTGGCGCGTGCCCGCAGCCGTCTCGACGCGGCGGGTCACCTCGAACGCACGCGCTTCCATCCCGTCGACATGCTCGATCCAGCCGGCGAACTGCCCGGAGGATACCCGCTCATCTGGATGAGTCAGTTTCTCGACTGCTTTTCCGAAGACCAGATCACGGACATACTTGGCAAGGTGGGTCGGGCACTATCGCCCGACGGGCGCCTGTGGATCCTGGAACTGTTCTGGGACCGGCAGCGCTTCGAGGCGGCCGCCTTCAGCCTGCAGCAGACGTCCCTGTACTTCAGCTGCGTTGCCAACGGTAACAGCCAGATGTACGACTCCGCCGTGTTCCTGCGCCTGATCGAACGATCGGGCCTCGTCGTCGAAGCATCGACGGACGGCGTGGGCGGCTTCCATACCCTGCTCGAGTGTCGGCGGGTGGACTGAGCGGATGTCGAACCCACCGGACCATCCTGCGCTCGGCCTGGTAGCCAGCACCGTGGTTCATTCGGCCGGCCACGACCCGGATTCGCTCTGGCGTGCCGCGATCGAAGGTCGCACGGGCCTGCGCCGCAACGACCTCGACTGGTGCTCGCTCGACACCTGGCTCGGCAGGGTGCCCGAGGTCGAGGATGCGGTGCTGCCACCGACCCTGGCGCAATGGGATTGCCGCAATCATCGCCTCGCGTGGATGGCGCTGCGCGATCCGGCCTTTTTGCAGTCGATCGAGGCCACCATCGCTCGCTACGGGGCCGACCGCGTGGGGCTGCTGCTGGGCACCAGCACGTCCGGCATCCGAAGCACCGAAGAGGCCTATGCGCACCGCCGTGTCGAAGGCGAGTGGCCACCCGGGTTCGCCTGGCGACGCAGCCACTCGGCCGACAGCATGGCGCGTTTCGCGGCCGAGGTACTCGGCCTGCGCGGGCCGCTGACAGTGCTCACGACCGCCTGCTCATCGAGCGCCAAGGTCTTCCTCGCGGCCAGGCGCTGGATCGGCGCCGGCGTGGTGGATGCCGCGGTGGTCGGTGGCGCCGACAGCCTGTGCCTGTCGACATTGCACGGCTTCGATGCGCTCCAGTTGTTGTCGGACGATGTCTGCCGTCCCTTCGACACCGCACGTCGCGGCATCTCCATCGGCGAGGCCGCCGGCTTCGTCCTGCTCGCGCGCGAACCCGCGGCAGTGAGCCTGGTGGGCGGTGGCGAATCGAGCGACGCCTATCACATGTCGGCGCCCCACCCCGAGGGTCGCGGCGCCCAGGACGCCATGCGGGCAGCCCTGGACGCATCGGGCCTGGCGCCGAAGGACATCGGATACGTCAATACCCACGGCACGGCAACGCCGGCCAACGACCGCGCCGAGGCCATTGCGCTGGCCAGCCTGTTCGGCCCGCACGGGGTTCCGGTGTCCTCGACCAAGGGCATCACCGGACACACGCTCGGCGCCTGTGGCGTGGTCGACGCCGTCATCACCGCCAAGGCGCTGGAACATGGGCTCCTGCCACCGTCGGCCATGCTCCTGGAGCCGGATCCGAGTCTGCCGGTCGATGTCGTGCGCGAAGCCCGCGCCGCGCCAGGCATGCGGCATGCGATGAGCAACAACTTCGGCTTCGGCGGGAGCAATTGCTCGCTCGTCTTCCGGCGGGCCGACTGAGATGACCGCCTTGCGCTTTGGCCTGTACACCGCGGGGCTCCTCGCCCCGGGGCTGGACACCCTGGCGGCGCTGCGCACCGCAATCCGCGAAGGCGCGCCGCCAGGCAGCGCCACACCGGCGCCCCTGCCTGCGCCGGCCGGGTTGCCGGCCAACGAACGCCGCCGCGCCAGCCAGGCCGTGCGGCTCGTCCTTGCCTGCGTCGAACGCGCGCTCGTCGGCAGTCCGTTCGCCGCACAGGAACTGCGCACGATATGCGCGACCGACGAGGGGACTGGCGAGATCTGTCTCCAGATGCTCGAATCGCTCGCTACCGATCGCCAGGTTTCACCCCTCGCCTTCCCGAACTCGGTGCAGAACGCACCATCCGGAAACCTCTCGATCGCGCATGGCAATCGCGAGCCGGGGACCGTCGTCAGCTTCGGGATCGAGAGCTTCGCCAGCGGGCTCCTGTGCGCCGTGGTCGATGCCACCGTCGACCATCGACCGGTACTGCTGGTGTCCTACGATCCGGCCATGCCCGAACCGCTCACCGAGCCGCTGCCGGTCGTCCAGCCCACGGCATGCGCCTGGATCCTGGCGGTCGACGACATCGTGGCCGACATGGCGCCGCTGGCGCACTTCGAACTGAGCCTGGTCGACCCTGGCGAAGCACCCGCCAGCCCCCTGCCGGCGTGGCTGCCGGCGCAGTGGTCCGCCCACAACAGCGCCCGCGCCATTGCGGCATTGGGCATGATCGAAGCCCCGCCCACGACCCGATTCCACCTGCCCCTGGGCAAGCGGACACTGGTGCTGCGTCGCATTGCCGGAGCCGGGGCATGAGGCTCGATCATGCCGCGATCGCGCAACGCGTACCGCATGCCGGCACGATGTGCCTGCTCGATTCGGTCCTCGACTGGGACAGCCGGATCATCGAATGCGAAGCCACCGAGCCCGGCCCCGCGCATCCGCTCGCACGCGAGGGCCGGCTGCCGGCGATCGCCGCCGCCGAGTACGCGGCCCAGGCAACCGCCGTGCATGGCGCACTGCTCGATGGGGTCGACGAAGCCAGGCCAGGCATGCTGGCCAAGCTCAGCGGGCTGGAACTCGGCGCCGACCCGGTACCGCTCGATGGCGGAAGGCTGGCGATCCACTGTGAACTGCTCGGCCGGACCGATGCAGGCAGCCAGTACAGCTTCCTCGTCTGCAACGCGCGCGGGCTGCTGGCCAGCGGCCGACTGATCGTCGCCACCCAATCGGAGCCCGCGCCATGAGCGCCCGCCGCGGGCAAGACGCAACGCCACGGCGAGCGCTCGTCACCGGCGGCAGCGGCGAGATCGGCGCCGCGATCTGCCGCGTGCTGGCCACCACGGGCGCGCACGTGATCGTTCATGCCAATACCGGCGTCGACCGGGCCCGCGCCCTCGTCGAGGAAATCCGTTCGACCGGAGGCCGGGCCGAAGCGATCGCATTCGACATCGGCGACGACGCCCAAGTCGCCGCGGCGATTGCCACGGTGCTCGAGGCCGGACCGATCCAGATCCTGGTCAACAACGCTGGCATGCACCGGGACGCGCTCATGGCCGGCATGGATGCAAGCGCCTGGCGCGACGTCATCGATACCAACCTGAACGGTTTCTTCCGGGTAACCCAGCCCT
>CAYZBJ010000001.1:119711-154975 GCA_964476625.1 uncultured Burkholderiaceae bacterium
CCCAGCCCTTGCTGCTGCCGATGGTGCGAACCCGCTGGGGCCGGATCGTCAACATCGGTTCAATTGCCGGGCAAGCGGGCAATCGCGGCCAGGCCAACTACGCGGCGGCGAAGGCCGGACTGCAGGGGGCAAGCCGCGCGCTCGCGCTCGAACTCGCGGGGCGTGGCATCACGGTCAATGTCGTGGCGCCAGGCGTCATCGCGACCGGCATGGCCAATGACGCATTTCCGGACGAACGAATCAAGGCCATCGTACCGGCCGGCCGCGCTGGCCAGCCCGAGGAGGTCGCGGCGCTGGTTGCCTTCCTGGCATCCGGAGCGGCGGGCTACATCACCGGCCAGGTCATCGGCATCAACGGCGGAATGTACTGACATGGGCTCGATGGACGAACTCGATTGCAAGCCCTCGTGGCATGGCGCCTGGATCGTGATTCCCGCCTACAACGAGGCGCGCACGATTCGCAAGCTGGCGCTTGGCGCCCTTGCGCATTGCCCGCGGGTGATCATCGTGGACGATGGTTCGCACGATGGCACGACGACCGAACTGCAGGACCTGCCCCTCGTCTTGCTGCGCCACGAGCACAATCGCGGCAAGGCCGCGAGCCTGCGTACCGCATTCGAACATGCGCTTGCCCAGGATGCCGACTGCGTCGTCACCCTCGACGGCGATGGCCAGCACGACCCCGCCGATACCGACTGCTTGCTGTCGACATGGCGCTCGCATCCCGAGCGCCTGGTCATCGGCTCGCGCCTCCATGACCGCTCCAATTTTCCGCGGGCCCGCTACAACGCCAACAAGTTCGCCTGCTTCTGGATCTCGTGGGCGGCCGGCCACGCAATAGCCGACTCCCAGTCGGGCTACCGAGTCTATCCGCGTGAAGTCATGCGCATCGCACTGGGCCCGCGAGTCCATGGCAACCGCTTCACCTTCGAGAGCGAAATCCTGATCGAAGCGGCGCACCAGGGACACGAGACGCTCGCCGTCGCGATTCCCGGCCACTATCCCGCCAACGCGCGGCCAAGCCATTTCAGGCCGGTGATCGACATCGCCAAGATCGTGCTCATGGTTGCCGGCCGGCTGTTGCGCCAGGCGATGGCGCCGAAGGGCCTGTGGCGCAGCCTCGGCACGGCGCCGGTCCTGCCGGGGCGCCGAGACGACGACGCGGCGCCCTCCGCCCCGGGCCCCATGGCCAAGGCGGACAACGAGTCACTGGACGCCGCCGTGCGATGACTGGCGCCCGGGCGGTCCTGATCGAAGCCAATGGGCTCGTCTACCAGTACCCGAACAGTGCCGAGCCGGCCATCGCCGGTGTCGACCTGCGGCTCGTCGCCGGCGAGGCCGTCGGCCTGCTGGGACCGAACGGAGCCGGCAAGTCGACCCTCATCGACCTCCTGATCGGCCTGCGGCAGCCCTTGCACGGCCAGGTCCGCAAGGATGTCGACCCGGTGCCGAGCGTCGCCTGGGTGCCGCAGGAGTACGCGCTCTATCCGGCGCTCGAGTGCGGCGAGAACCTGCGCCTGTTCGCCGACATGCTCGATGTCGACCGGGCAGAAGCCGGGCGCCGGATCGAGTCCGCGATCCAGACCTGCCGCCTTGGCGAGTTCATCGACCGGCAGGCGAGGCACTGTTCCGGTGGTGTACGCCGACGCCTCAATCTCGCAATCGCGCTGCTCGCGAAGCCCGATGTCCTGCTGCTCGACGAACCCACCGTTGGCGTCGACCCGCAATCGCGGGCGTTCCTGCTCGATCGGGTGCGCGAACTCGTGGACGCCGGGACGGCGGTCCTCTATGCCAGCCACTACATGGAGGAAGTAAGCGCGGTCTGCTCGCGAATCCTGCTGCTCGACCATGGCAAGGTGCTGGCCAGCGGCGAGTTGGCGACCTTGCTGGCGGGCACTGCCGACGACGGACCACATGCCGATCTCGAAGCCCTGTTCATGCACTACACCAGGCGATCCCTGCGGGACTGACGACGCGATGACCACGACGCGAGCCGCCCTGAGGATCCGCCAGCTGTACCGACTGGCCGCCAAGGAGTGGCGCCTGCTCGCCCGCAATCCGCATGGGCTGGCGGTCCTGTTCTTCATGCCAGCGCTCTTCGTGCTGATCATGTCCCTGACCCTGAAGAATTCGCTGATCGATCGGCCTCCCCTGCCGACGACGGGCTGGTTCCTCGAGGATCCGAGCCCACCGGCGGCACAGTGGGTGCGGCAGTGGCAGGATCGACATTCCGGGCTGGCCTTCGACTCGGGCGCGGCGCTCGAACAGGCGCTGGCCGCACGCGTGGTGGAAGCGGGCGTCCGGGTGAAGCCGGGCTGGCTCGGCGCCGATGGGCGGCCGCAGGCAGACAAGGTCGAGATCTGGCTCGGCAATCGAATCCAGCCGGCGGCAGCAGCGCGCCTGCGGGCCGAACTCAGTTATTCGATCGTGCGCGCGGGCATGCAGATGGCCGCCGCCGAAGCCGGCCCCTTTGCCACCGCGATGCTGGAGGACAGCGGGTCGGGAGAGCTGCTGGCGGGCAACGCCACGCCGACCGTGCGCTACCTCTACGAGATCCAATCCGGTCGCTCGATGACGGCGGTGCAGCAGAGCGTACCGGCCTGGCTGGTTTTCGGGATGTTCTTCGTGGTCATCCCGATCGCCGGCGTCCTGGTCCAGGAGCGCAACGACGGCACGCTCCTGCGACTGGCGACCTTCGGCGTGACGCCGGGCATCGCGCTGGCCGGCAAGTTCCTTGCCTTCGTCCTGTTGAACTGGATCCAGCTCGGCTTCATGCTCATGGTCGGTCGCTGGCTGGTTCCGCTGCTGGGCGGCGACTCACTCAGCCTCGATGTCCACCCCGGCTGGTTTTTCCTCATGATCGCTGCCACCAGTGCGGCGGCCGTCGGCCTCGCCCTCGCCATCGCCGCCTGGAGCGATACGTTCGAACATGCGGCCGCGCTCGGCGGCGGACTGAACGTGGTGCTTGGCGCGATCGCGGGCGTGATGGTGCCGCGCATGCTGATGCCACCGACGATGCAGACCTTGTCCGAGTGGTCCCCCATGGGATGGGCGCTCGACGGCTTGCAGGCGGTGTTCCTCGGCGATCCCGACATGGCAACGATCCTGCCCCGCGCGGCGCTGCTCGGCGGCTTCGCCATGGGCTGCCTCGCGATCGGCTGGTGGCCCTTGCGCCGAATCGGTCGCGCCGCGGGCTGAGCGGATCGACCCGGGCAGGATGAATCGGGGAATATGGGGTCAGACTCCATTTTCCGGCGCTGCCCGCGTCGCGCCGCCCTGTTGTCCTGCGTTCGAAGCCGACGTCGTCAGGAAAGCGAAATGCCGATCCTGTGGCAGCTGTTGCGTGCACTTTCCAAGGGCTGGCGTTCACCCGCCGTGTCGGTGGCCCGGACGATGAGCGAGGTGGCACCGGCGATCCGGTCGCGCGCGATACGCAGCTCGAACTTCTGCCAGGCGTGGCCACGCCGTGGTTCGAGCTCGGCATCGATCCAGCTCGCGCCCTCGTCGAAACTGATCTCGACCCGGGCGATACCCCGCGCGGCCCAGGTCCGGCCCCAGACATGGACCGGATCACCGTTGACGACGGCGCGATCGGCCGGCGCAACGATCACCGCATCGGGTGGCGCCTCCCAGACCGGCAGTCGCTCGGCCTGCCCGCCATCGGCCCGCGGCGGTCCGGGATCGTTGTAGACGCGGGTCGTCGTAATGGCCGGCGAGCGCCGGTCGGCCACATGCAGGCGACAGAGCCACTTCACCGAGTTGGTGCCGTAGAAGCCGGGCACGAGCAGGCGCAGCGGAAAGCCGTGCGCGGCCGGCAAGGGCTCGCCGTTCATCTCCCAGGCGAGCAGCACGTCGCCGGCGGCGATGCGCGCGAGCGGCACGTCCTTGATGTAGGCATCGGCGCTCCAGTCGGCATAGCTGCCGTGGTCGGGGCCGTAGGCCCAGACGAAGCTCGCCGCCAGATCGACGTCGACTGCCTCGAGCACCTCGCGCAGGTCGGCGCCCGCCCAGACCGCGTTGGATGCGTTATGGGTGTTGATGGTGGGATTGTCGGGGAACCCGGCGCACTTCAGGAAAGTCTCGACCTCACATCGACGGAACCGCTTCAGGTCGTCGAAGGCGAGCCGCAGCGGACGGCGCACCATTCCGTCGACACACAGGCGCCAGTCGGCGAGCGCGATGCGCGGCACCCCGAAGTGGGCGAGCACGAAGTGATCCGCATTGGACGTGACCGGGTCGACCAGCGCATGGATCGGTACGCGGTGCCGGAAGGTGGTGTCCGGCACCATCGCCAGCGCGGGGCGCCAGGATTCGTCATCGTGGTGTGTGTCGCCCATGTCGGCCTGCCTTTCGCGGATTGCCCGACTGAAATCGTGTTCGAAGCCTACCCATTTCCTCCATTTCCTCGCCGGGTGGCGTTCACCGCGGCTGGCGCACGCCCCATGCGATGCCCAGCAGTCCCAGCACCGGGCCAGGCGCCAGCAGCCAAGCGACCTGGTCACCGAGCACGGGATGCAGCGAAGTGGCCAGCGCGATCGAGCAGACCGTGATCGCGAAGCCGATGCTGTTCTGGATCGCGAGTGCACCGCCCACGACCTCCGGCGGGCAGGCGCGCGCCGACATGCTGGAGAACTGGGGTGAATCGGCCACCACCGCGATGCCCCAGGCGAGCAACACCGCCATCTTCAGCGGGAAGCCGACACCGTCGAGGAAGGGATAGAGGAGGCAGATCGCGCCAGAGACCGCGAGCGCGACGGTGGCGACGAAGCGGCTGCCCCGGCCGATGCTCAGCCACCCGCCCCCGATGCAGCCGAACGCGCCGATGCCGATCACTGCGAAGGCCAGCAACGCGACCTGCGAGGTCGACAAGGCGATGGCGTCGGCCGCGGCAGCGTCGACGACCAGCCAGGGCACGAGCGCCCAGAACGCATACAGCTCCCACATGTGCCCGAAGTAGCCGAAGGCGGCTGAACGGAACTGCGGGAAGCGGAAGGCCCGCAGGCCGCCGCCGAGCAGGCTGCCGGCCCGGGGCTTGCCGGCGGGCTTCAGGTAGGGACCGTCGCCGAGCGCATGGATCGCCAGGCCGCCGGCCAGGGCCAGCAGCGAAGACGCGAGGATCACCGACTGCCAAGGCAGGGTCCCGAATGAAGCGCGCAGGCCATAGGGCAAGGCGGTGCCCAAGGTCAGCATGCCGACGAGCAGGCCCAGCGCATTGCCGGTATCGCCCCGCGTCCAGGTGATCACCAGCTTCATGCCGAGTGGGTAGATGCCGGCGAGACAGCAGCCGACCACGAAGCGCCAGGCGATCGCCTGCGCCATGCCGTCGGCGAGCAGGGCGAAGCCGGCGTTGGCCGCCGCGCCAACCACGCTGGCGACGAGGAAGATCCGGCTGGCCGGGAAACGGTCGGCCAGGCCACTGACCGCGAGCACCAGGGTACCGGTGATGAAGCCGAGCTGGACGGCGCTGGTCAGCCAGCCGATACCGGCCGTACCGACGCCCCAGATCGCCTGCAGTTCGTCGGCCGCGCTGTTGGCGCTGAACCAGAGCGATGTGCACAGCAGTTCGGCGACAACGATGACGGCCAGTGGCCTCATGGGCGACGGTGTCGGGGGGCTGGTTCAGTTGGCCGGATAAAGCATGTCGCGCACCTCGCGCTTGAGGATCTTGCCATAGCCGCTCTTGGGCAACTCGTCGATGAAGCGAACCTCGCTAGGCTTCTTGTAGGACGCGAGATGCTCCACGCACCAGCCGACCACCTGGCCTTCGTCGAGCCCGGACTCCGGCTTCGGGACGACGGCGGCAACGACTCGCTCGCCCCATTTAGGATCGGGCACGCCGAACACCGTGGCCTCCTGCACGGCCGGATGCCGGTACAGGACTTCCTCGATCTCGCGCGGATAGATGTTCGAGCCACCCGAGATGATCATGTCCTTCTTGCGATCGGTCAGGAAAAGATAGCCGTCCTCGTCGAGATAGCCGACGTCGCCGGTGTGCAGCCAGCCGCTGCGCAGGGTCTGGGCGTTGGCCTCGGGATTCTCCCAGTAGCCCTTCATCACCAGGTCGCCGCGCACCACGACTTCGCCGTTCTCGCCTGCCGGCAGCGGCCGGTCTTCTTCATCGAAGACGCGGACCTCGACATGCAGGCATTCCCGACCCACCGAGCCGAGCCTGCGGATCGCTTCCGGGGTGGAGATGTCGTGCTCGTGCCGGGGGAGGAGGGTGCAGCCCATCGGCGCCTCGCCCTGGGCGAAGCCCTGCACGAAGACCTGCCCGAAGGTAGCGATGGCTTCCTCGAGCCGATCGAGATACATCGGCGCGCCGCCATAGATGATGGTGTGCAACGAGGAGATGTCGCGCTGCCGGTGACCGGGGTCATCGAGCATCATCTGGATCATGGTGGGCACCATGAAGGCCGTGGTGACCCTGTGCTGCTCGATCAGTTCGTAGAAGGGACCGGTCTTGAAGCCCTGGAAGGTCGGGAACACATGGCCCGCCGCCCGGGCGATGTGCTGGAACGCCATCAGGCCATTGGAATGCGCCAGCGCCGCGGCATAGACGAGCCGGTCGTCAGGCTGCACCGGATTGCACTCGATGAGCTGCGTCGTGACCATCGTCATCAGGTTGCGATGGCTCAGCATCGCGCCCTTGGGCCGGCCGGTGGTGCCGGAGGTATAGAAGATCCAGGCGAGGTCATCGGCGGCCACCTCGCAATCCTCGGCCGCCGGATCGCTGGCAGCAAGAAGTTCCTCGTAGTCGACTACGCCCGCCTGGCGGTGTTCTTGCGCACCATCGATCCCGATGATCGTGATCCCTTTCGGCAGCCCGCCTGCCGCGAGCAGCCCGTCGAGATAGCGCCGGCTCGCGATCAGCACGCGGGCGCCGCAGTTGGCCAGGATGAAGGCGTGCTCGGAAGGGTGCAGCCTCGGATTCATCGGCACGATCACCATGCCGGCGCGCAGGGGCCCGAGCATCGCCACCAGCCCCCGCGGTTCGTTCTCGAGGATCAGGCCGACGCGCTCACCCCGCACGGGTGCACCGTTCGAGCCCGCCACGCCGGCCAGCGCGTTGGCGAGCCTGCTGACCTGCTCGTCGAGCCAGCGGTAGTCCTTGATCGAATCGCCATGGAAAGTGGCGGGGCGAGATCCGTGCTGGGACGCAGTCCGGGTCAACAGGTACGACAGGTTGTTCATCAGGCTTCCGAAGAATCAGTTCCGTGCAAGGATGGTGATCGCAATGGCACCCGGCTCGTCGCCGACCGCACCGCCCGCGCTGTGTGCCAGGCCCAGCCGGGGCGCCTCCACCTGGCGACCGTCCGCCCGGCCCTGCAGCTGCCAGACCAGCTCGACGAGCTGGCTCGCGCCGGTCGCGGCCCCCGGATGGCCGCGCGACAGAAGGCCGCCGGAGACGTTCACCGGCATCGCCCCCCCCAGGGCGGTGGTGCCCTC
The DNA here is from genome assembly GCA_964476625.1 of uncultured Burkholderiaceae bacterium. Taxonomy (GTDB): domain Bacteria; phylum Pseudomonadota; class Gammaproteobacteria; order Burkholderiales; family Burkholderiaceae_E; genus JAMLIN01. Next base: position 127,158 of record CAYZBJ010000001.1, read on the forward strand.
GCGCAGCATGCGCAGGCCCTGCCCACGCGGCGCGAGGCAGATCTCCTCGAGCGCGATCAGCTCGGCCACCGCCGAGGCGTCATGCACCTCCATGAGGTCGATGTCCTGCGGTCCGACCCCGGCTTCGTCGTAGGCCTGGCGAGCCGCCCGCGAAACCAGCGGCTCGGCATCGCCAAGGACCGGCTTGCCGCTGCGCACCGCCGAAGCGGCGACTTCCACCAGTGGCCCGCCGATACGCCTGCCGACCGCCTCCGAGCAGACGATCATGGCGGCCGCGCCGTCGGTCAGCGGCGAGCACATCAGCGCGCGCAAGGGCTCGGCGACCATCGGCGAGGCCATCACGTCATTGGTCGTCAGCGGCTTGCGATACTGGGCGAAGGGGTTGGCGCCCGCATGGCGGCGGTTCTTCACCGCGACCTGCGCATAGTCGAGGGGCGTGGCGCCCGTATCGGCCAGGTACTCCCGCGCAACGCGGGCGTAGTAGTTGTCCATGAACACGCTGCCGACCGGGCCATCGCCCTCGATAGTCTCGCCGATCCAGGCCATCTTCTCGACGTCCATGGCGCCGAACAGGGCCCGCATGCTCTGCTTGCGATCGTCGGCAAAGAGCCGGTCCATGCCGACCACGAGCACCATCCCATACTGGCCGGAGCGAACCGACTGCACCGCCAGGTGCAGCGCCGACGCAGCAGCCGCGCAGGCGTTGTCGAGGTTGAAAACCGGAACGTCCTCGATGCCGGTGCCCTGCAGGGCGACCTGGCCGGGGACCGACACCTGCCCGTCGATCGCCCCGCCGAAGGAGCGGCCGCAGAACACCGCCTCGATGTCGCCCGGCGCCACGCCGGACTCCGCGAGGACGGCGCCGACCGCTTCACGCCCGAGGCTGGCCACCGAGCGATCGGGGTACTTGCCGAAGCGGACCATGCTCGCGGCGAGGATGAATGCCTTGCTCATCATGACTCCTGTTAGATGCGCCGGCTGGCGCCTGCCCAGTAGCGCTCGCGGATCTCACGCCGGAGGATCTTGCCGTAGGCGCTCTTGGGCAGCTCGTCGACCCGCTCGACCGAGCGGGGTCGCTTGTCGGTGCCCAGGCGTTCCCGGCACCATTCGAGGAAGGCCGCATCATCGAACCCGGCTTGCGAGCGGGTCACCACCAGTGCATGGACTTGCTCGCCCCAGCGCTCGCTGGGGATGCCGATCACGATCGCCTCCTGGACATCGGGATGGGCGTGCAGGGTTTCCTCGATCTCCCGCGGATAGACGTTGCTGCCACCGGTGATGATCAATTCCTTCTTGCGATCGGTGATGTACAGGAAGCCGTCGGCATCGAGCTTCCCGACATCACCGCTGCGCTGCCAGATACCGTGCCGGTCGGCCGCCGTCGCTTCCGGGTTGTCGAGGTAGCCGACCATCTGGTGATCGCCCGAGGTCACGATCTCGCCTTCGTTGCCGGCGGGCAGCAGATTGCCTTCGTCGTCCATGATCGCGACGGCGCAGAACAGGACCGGAGTCCCGGCGGACGCCAGCCGATGCTCCAGCCCCTGGTCGAGCGCCACCCGGTGCTGCTCCTGGTCGAGATAGGACACGAGCTGGGGCGCCTCCCACTGGCCATAGCCCTGCACGAAGACCGCGCCCCATTCCCGGAGCGCCTCCTTGAGATGCTCGACCGGCATTGGCGCGCCGCCGTAGACGACCGTATGCAGCGACGACTTGTCGTGGCGGCCATGCTCGGGGTGCTGCAGCAGCATCTGGATCATGGTCGGGGCAAGGAAGGTGGTGGTCACTTTCTCGCACTCGATGAGCCGCAGCGCTTCGAGCGCATCGAACCTCGGCATCACGATCTGCCTGGCGCCGACCATGAAGTGGGTGAGCCCCATTGCACCCGACGCATGCGACATCGGCGCCGCATGCAGCAGGACGTCGTCGGCACTGGCACGGCGGAACGGACCCGCGAGATGGTTACGGATCACGACCAGCCAGTTGCGCTGGCTCAGCACCACGCCCTTCGGGCGCCCGGTACTGCCCGAGGTGTAGTAGATGCTGTGCCAGTCGGTATCGACCACTTCGTACGGAGGGCCGTCCCCCTCAGCGGTGCCGACCAGTTCCTCGTAGCGCATCGACCAGGCGGGGTTGTCGTCGCCGATGCAGATGTAGTGGTGTACGTTCGGCAAGCGGGCGCGCAGCTTCTCGACCGTCCCGGCGAAGCTCGCCTCGAACAGCAGGGCGCAGGCGCCCGAGTGATTCAGGGCATGCTCGAAATCATCGAGCCCGTAGCGCGCATTGAGCAGGGTGCGCACGAAGCCGAAGCGCGCCGCGGTGGCATCGACCTCGAAGGTCTCGATCGAGTTGTACTGCAGCGAGGCGATCCGGCTGCCCTTGCCGAGCCCGAGCACGAGCAGGCTGCTGCCCAGGCCCCGGGTGCGTCGGTCGATCTCGGCAAAGCTCATGCTGCGGGCCGCATCCTGAAAGGCGACCCGGTCGCGAAACTTCGAGACAGCGTTCTCGAAGAGAACATTCAGATTCATCACACCCCCTGAGCCTGGAGGATGTGGATGCAGCTCGACCACATGCCCATGTTGGAGGTCAGGCCGAGCCGTGCGCCTTCGACCTGACGCTGGCCGGCTTCGCCGCGCAACTGGGTGACGATCTCGCTGACCTGGCCGAGACCGGTCGCGCCCAGCGGATGCCCCTTCGCGATCAGGCCGCCGCTGGTGTTCACCGGGATCCGGCCGCCGATGCGGGTTTCGCCCTCGTCGATCATGCGACCGCTCTCGCCTTCCTTGCACAGGCCGAGCGCTTCATAGGCGAGCAGCTCGGCGACCGAGAAGCAATCGTGGGTTTCGACCACGTCGAGATCCTGCGGCCCGATGCCTGCGCGCTCGAAAACCGCCCGCGCATTGCGCGCAACGAAGTCGAGGTTGAACTTGTTGTAGGCGAGCTCCTCGACGTCCGAGACCAGGCCTGAGGCGAGCAGGCGCACCGCCCGACTCGACGAGGCCATCCGATCGAGATACGCCTGCGAGCAGACCACCACCGCCGCCGCCCCGTCGGTGGTCGGGCTGCACTGGTAGACCGTGATCGGGTCGCAGATCATCCGCGACTCCATCACCTGCTCGAGGCTCATCGGCCTCGGGTACTGGGCCTTCGGATTGTGGACCGCATGGTCGCGGTTCTTCACCGTCACCTTCGCGAACTGCTCGAGGGTGGTACCGAAGCGGCTCATGTGTTCCATGGCCATCAGCGAGAAGCGCATCGGCAGCACCGTGGTGCCCATCACCACCTCGGGGCTGTCTTCCGGATGCACATTGAGCAGCACGCCGTGCTGCATCTTCTCGAAGCCCGCCACGACGACGAGGTCGAACTCCCCCGAGCGCACCGCCATGCTGGCTTCGCGCAAGGCCGTGGACGATGCAGCGGAACAGTTCTCGACGTTGAGTACCGGGATGCCGGAGGGGCCGACTTCCTTGATGACCCGCTGGCCGGCGGCAACACCCTGGTTCACATGGGCCGCATAGAACTGCTGGACCTCCTTCCATTCGACTTCGGCGTCGCGCAATGCAGCGCCGACGGCTTCGGCGGCGAGGGACTCGACGGTGCGGTCGGGATGGCGGCCGAACTTCGTGAGCCCGATTCCGATGATGTAGGCATTGGACATGTCAGCTCCTGGTGGTCGGACGAAATGCAAAGGACTGGCCGCAGGGCGGCGCATCCGCCGCGAGCCCGAGGGACATGGCGCAGGACTCGACCCGGTCGCCGGCCTGCCATTGCCCGATCGCGCGATCCACGAGGTGCGTGAGCACCTGGGTACCGCCGCCGAGTTCGACCATGCCGAGAACGTAGGGGACCGGACCGTGGTATCCCGGCGGCGCCTGGCGAATGACGGTGAAGGACACCACCGCGCCAAGCGATCCGAAATGGAACTCGTGCAGGTTCTCGCCGAAGCAGGTCACGCAGCGCGCCCGCGACGGGAACATCTGCCTACCGCAGTCGGCGCATTCGGACCCGATCAGGTGGACATCACCATTGGCGTCCACCGGACTGAAGGAACCGTCCTGGACCCGGAGAATGGCGTTCCCCGGGCAAGCTTCGCTCGCGGCGCCAGGCGCCGAAATGTTCGTCATGACTGTCTCCTGGAAAACTCGTTGCTGCGGACTCGACTACCCGGTTGCTGGCGATCTACTCGTCGTGCGGGGCATGATCGAGCAGGACTTCGGTCGAGTAACGCCAATGGAAGTCGAAGAGCTCGGCCACCTTCGCTGCATCGCCACGCGCGCAGGCCTCGTAAATGTCGACGTGCTGCTGGTGCCATTTCCTGACCTGCGGCCCATGGGTCTTGGGTTGCACGACGTGCCGGACCAAGTTGCGCCTGGATTCCTCGACCATCGTGACGAGTCGTTTCCATCCCGATGCGCGCACCAGCACCATGTGGAACTCCTGGTTCAGGTAGTACCAGTCGGCGGGCCGGTTCTCGAACGCGGGCATCTCGTCGAGGAGCTTCTTCATCTGGGTCAGGTCGGACTTCGTGACCCGGGCCGCACCCTTGACCACGCCAAGTGCCTCGAGGGTGCCCGCGATGGCCAGCAGCTCGGCGCCGCTCTCGGCGGTGAGCTCGCTGACGAATGCGCCGCGCCGTGCGCGCAGGGTGACCAGGCCTTCGGCCGCGAGCTGGCGCAGGGCTTCACGGATCGGGATTCGGCTGACCCCGAATTCCTCGGCCAGCTCCTCCTGGGAAAGCCGCCGGCCGGGTTCGCGCCGCCCCTGGATGATCTCCTGGCGCAGCCGTCCGACGACGGTCTCGACCAGCGTGCGGGTGTCGATGCGACGACTTCCGTCGTGTCGCGGCCCTTCGGTGTGCTCCGGCAGTTTCATTGTCAGTTGACCATCATGTTCGGCAACCACAAGGACAGCACCGGGAACAGCAGCAGGACACCCAGCACCAGCAGTTCGATTGCCAGGAACGGCAGCACGCCCGAATACATGTCCTTCGCCGAAATCTGCTTCTCGGCCGCCCCCATGACAGCAAAGAGATTCAGGCCGACCGGTGGTGTTATGGCGGAGATCTCGACGAGCTTGATGACGATAACACCGAACCAGATGGGGTCCAGGCCCAGCGCGGACAGCGAAGGATAGAAGAATGGAACGGTCATCACCATCATCGTGACGGTGTCCACGAAGCAGCCGAGGATCAGGTAGGTGATGACGATGAAGAGGATGAACAGGACCGGGCTGAGCTGCGTGTCATCGATGAAATCGGTAATCCCGTCGATGAAGCCGACGTACAGCAGCAGGCGGCTGAAGAGCAGGCCGCCGATGATGATCAGGAAGAGAGTGGTCGTGACCGAGACGGTCTGGGACAGCGCCCCCCAGAACTCCGTGCCGCCCATCTTGCGACGGATGAGGCAGATCATCAGGGCGCCCAGGGCGCCTGCTGTGCCCGCCGCCGAGGGCGGCATGATGCCTGCATAGATCCCGCCCATCACGATCACCACCAGCAGGCATACCGCCCACAGGCCGCGAAAGCTGCCGAGGATCTCGCGCGGGGTGAACCGGCGCTGGATCTCCGGCGCCCATTGCGGGCGGCGCCACAGGATCACCCGGATACCGATCATGTAGGCGACGACGGTGACGATGCCCGGAACCAGGCCGGCCATCAGCAGGGCGCCGATGGATTCGCCGGTCAGGATGCCGTAGATCACCATGCTGATCGACGGCGGGATCAGGGCCGCGAAGGTGCCGGCCGCGGCGATGCAACCCGCCGACAGCGAACGCTTGTAGCCGAAGCGGATCATCTCCGGGAACGCGATCCGGGTGAACACCGCGCCGGCGACGACCGTGGATCCCGACACCGCCCCGAACGCGGCCGACGCGAGTACGGTGGTGTAGTAGAGACTGCCCCGAACGCCGCTGAACAAGCGGTAGGCTGCCGTGTACATCTCGGAGGTCATGCCCGAGGTGGACGCGAATGCGCCCATCAGGACGAACATCGGCACCACCACGAAGGCGTACTGGCTGCCGATGCTGTAGGGCAGCGTCATGAAGGTGCCCAGCGCGAACGGCACGCCGGCCAGCAAGCACATGCCGACGAAGCCGACCGCCGCCATGCTCAAGCCCACCGGAAGGCCGATCGCTGCGACGGCGAGCATCGCGACGATGAGCAGGGATCCACCAAGTATCGGGTCCATGAAGAGCGCTCTCAGTGAGGGAGTTCGGATCGTTCGGGGGCGCCGGGGCTGACCGGCTCGCCACCCCGGAACCACCAGCCGACCTGGCGGGTGCACTCGAGAGCGGCGAGCGCGGCACCCAGGGCCACGAGGATCTTGGCCGGATACACCGGGAACGCCCAGCTTGCGCTCGCGGTCTCGCGCATTCCGAGGCTGGACCAGGCGAGCTCGCCGCAGCGCCAGGCGATGATCGCGAAGATGACGGTACTCGCAAGCAGCACGACGAGATCGAGCACCCGCCGCAAGCCGGCCGGCAGATTCTGGATCACGATGTCGACGCTGATGTGCTCGCGCAGCGATTGCGCGTGGGACAGGCCCATGAAGACCATGACCGCGAGCAGTACCTCCTGCAGTTCGAGGGCTGCCGGCACCGGCCTGCGCAGGAAGTAGGTGCCCAGCACATCGAGCCCGCCGATGATCATCAGGGCCAGGGTCGCGATCACCGCGATCCAGTATCCTGCGCGGATCATGCGGCGCATGGCTCGGTCATAGAGGTCGAACATCGTCGGATCCCCGATCTTCTGCCCGGTAGTGCGATGCCCGGCAGCGCCGGGCCTGCGCCGACCAGGCTTCAGTTGAACTCAGCGCTGCGCTTGCGCCAGTAGTCGGCGATTTCCTGCGCTTCCGCGCCAAGGCCGCGGGCCTTCATCTTCTCGATCCAGGCATCGGCGAGATCGGGGACCTTGGCCCGGACCTTGTCCATGTCCCTGAAGTCGATGACTTTCACGCCGCTCTTTTCCATCATCGCGTCGAGCGCCGTCTTCTCGTCCGCTCGCACGCCCTTGATGTCCCGCTCCATCGCCTCGAGACCGACCTCGGTCAGCAGCTTGCGGACGCTTTCGGGCCACTTCTCGTGCCAGGTCTTCCAGTTGACCCAGAGCGGCCAGGTCGGAATCGCCCCGAAATGATGCTCGTCACCTGCCCATGTGTACTTCGCCACCTCGTTGAGCTTCATCGTGTAGCTGAGCTCGTGCGGCCAGAAGGCGCAGTCCACGGTGCCGCGCTGGAGGGATTCGTACATGTCCGGCGTCATCAGGCTGACCGGTGTCGCGCCTAGCGACTCCCACATGGCCGGGATGTATTCACCCCAGGAACGGATCTTCAGCCCGGCGAAGTCCTCGATTCTCTCGATCGGCTTGGTGCACAAGGGCCGATAGGCATTGAGGCTATGGAAGAAGATCGGATAGACATTGGCCTTCTCCAGTTCCTTCTGGACTGCGGGGAACTTCCGAACGATCTCGAAGGTGGTTTGGGTCGCAGCGCCGTTATTGGGGAACTGCATCATCACCGAGTTGGTGGCGCCAGTCAGCGGCAACTGGTTCGGGAAATAACCCGGCGATGTGGCGCCGATATCCACCGCGCCCGAGGCGACGAGGTCGAGAATCTCGTTGGCCTTGCCAAGCGACTCCGACCAGAAGATGCGGATGCTGATCTTGCCGCCGCTGCGCTTCTTCACCTCGTCGGCGAACCACTGGTCGATCTGCGAGCCGGTGAAGCTCGCCGGGCCCAGGTGGGCGAGCTTGAGGTTCAGCTTCGGGTATTCCTGACCCATTGCCGTGCCGGTGTAGCCGAAAGCGAAGGTCGCGGCTACCAGGGCGGCGGACAAGCCTTTGCGCATGCTGTGTCTCCTGTTGCGGTCTGTGTTCTTGCGCCCGGGACGGGGCAATCGGTCATGAGTTGCGAAACATCTTTTGGATACAATATCCAGCATACAAACCAAAGTCAAGGACAGACATGAAGGCGATCCTGTGTGGCGCATGGGGCGGCCCGGAGACCTTGCGAATCGGTGAAATGCCCGAACCCCAAGCCAATTCCGGAGAGTTAGTGGTCGCTCCGAAAGCCTGGGGAGTCAACCACGCCGATCTGGTCCTGCTCAGCGGGAACTACTACCTGAAGCCGGAAATCCCCTTCGTTCCCGGCATGGAGCTCGCCGGGGAGATCGTCGCGGTGGGACCACGCAGCGGTTCGTTCCGGGTCGGCGACCGGGTCGCCAGCTATGTGGAGAGCGGCGGCTACGCCGAACGGGTCGTGGCTCAGGCATCGGCCACGATGCGCGTGCCAGCCAGCATGCCCTTCGATGTCGCGGCCGGATTTCCGGCGACCTACGGCACCGCCCTCATCGCGTTACGGCACCGGGCCCGACTGCGCCGCGGCGAGACCCTGCTGGTGCTCGGCGCCGCCGGTGGCGTGGGCCTGGCCGCAGCGGAAGTCGGCAAGCAGCTGGGCGCGACGGTGATCGCGGCAGCAAGCAGCGCGGAGAAGCTCGCGGTGGCGGCGAACCACGGCGCCGATCATCTCGTCGACTACCAGGCCGACGATCTTGTCGCCCGGGTTCGCGAGCTGACCGGTGGCGAGGGCGCCGATGTCGTCTTCGACCCGGTCGGCGGCGATGCATTCGACAACGCCATGCGCTGCATCGCCTTCGGCGGGCGGCTCGTCGTCATCGGTTTCACCAGCGGCCGGATCCCGTCAGCCAGCGCCGGGCGCATCCTGATCAAGGGCTGCGCGGTGCTCGGCAGCAGCTGGACCGCCATATGGCAACGCCAGCCGGCAGTCGTGCGCCGCGCCTTCAACGACCTGGCACGCTGGCACACCGCGGGTGCGCTGCGACCCGAGATCGACCGGCGCATGCCGTTCGCGCAGGCGGCCGATGCACTGCGCCTGCTCGCCGAGCGCAAGGTCGCCGGGAAGATCGTGCTGACGGTCGACGGCCAAGCGCTGTAGGCCGGAAGAAGAGCCTCGGGCCCTCGACTAATGGCCCGCTGGCGCCGGTGGCGGGCCGTCGAGCGATGGCATGGCGCCTCCTCAGACGACGCCGTCGCGCGCCAGCGCCTCGATCTCGTCCGGGCTGAAACCGGCCTCCGACAGGACGAGCGTCGTGCTGGCACTCTTGTCCTCGAGGGGATGAACCATCCGCGGGGGCGTGCGCTGCAGGCGGACCGCCTGGCCGACCAGGCGGATCGACCCGCGACGGGGATGTTCAATCGGTACGCCGATCCGCTCGTGCTCGACCTGCGGATCTGCGAACACCTGGTCCATGGTGTAGATGGGCCCGCAGGGCACGTCGGCCTCATCGAGGGCTGCCATCCACTCGGCCGTCGTCCGGGTCGAGAAGGCCTGGGCCAGGACCCGGTTGAGCTCGCCGCGGTTGGCCGAACGTCCCTTGTCGGCGACGAACTCGGGTCGATCCGCCAGCTCGGGCTGGCCGATGGCGATGCATAGCGCGCGCCACTGCTTGTCGCCACCCGCACCGACGTTGAGGTAGCCGTCGCTGGTCGGGTAGGCGGAGGTGGGCATGCTGGTCGGATGATCGTTGCCGACCCGCAGGGGCACTTCACCATCGACCAGGTAGCGCGCTGCCTGGAAATCCATCAACGCGATCCCCGCATGCAGCAACGAAGTCTGCACCCATTGCCCCTTGCCGCTGGTTTCGCGCTCGAGCAATGCCGTCAGGGCGCCGAGCGCGCCGAACAGGCCGGTCGCCACATCGACGACGGCCGCCCCGGCGCGGGTCGGCTCCCCGTCCGCGAAGCCGGTCGCGCTCATCAGGCCGGTCATGCCCTGCAGGATCTGGTCGAAACCCGGGCGCCGCCGATAGGGACCATCCTGGCCGAAGCCCGACATGCTGACGAGCACGATCCGCGGATTGACCGCCGACAGGACCGGGTAGTCGATGCCCAAGCGCTGCTTGACGTCGGGGCGGAAGTTCTCGACCACGACGTCTGCCGACTCGACCAGCCGCAGGAACACTGCCTTGCCCCGGGACGACTTCAGGTCGAGCGTCATCGAGCGCTTGTTCCGGTGCAGGTTCTGCATGTCGGGGCCGTCACGCGGGCCGACGTAGAGCTCCTGCCGGTCGACCGAATCCGGCGGCTCGATCTTGATGACGTCGGCGCCGAAATCGGCGAGCTGTCGCACGCAGGTCGGCCCGGCCCGTACCTGGCTCAGGTCGAGTACCCGGAAGCGCGCCAGCGCGCCCTCGTCGTTGATCCTTTCCATTACGCAACCCTCATGCTCAACGCCCGCGAAACAGCGGCCGGCGCTTCTGCATGAATGCCGACCGGCCCTCCGCGTAGTCCTCGCTCGCGAAACACTGATCGACCAGGGCCTGCACATGATCGAGGTCGCGCGCCGACTCGGCCAACAGCACCTGGTCGATCGCCTCCTGAGCCGCCCGGATGGTCAGGGGTGCGTTGCCCGCGATCTCCTCGACCAGCCCGGCCACCGTGGCCTCCAGTTCGCCGACCGGCACCACCCGGTTGACCAGCCCCATCCGCCACGCGGCGTCGGCATCGTAGCGCCGGGCGGTGAACAGGATCTCGCGGGCATACGCCGGGCCGACGACGTCGACGAGTTTCTTGATGCCGGCGAAGTCGTAGCCGAGGCCGAGCCGCGCAGCCGGAATGCCGAAGCGCGAAGCCGTCGACGCGATCCGCAGGTCGCAGGCGAGCGCAACCGCGAGGCCGCCGCCGATGCAGTAGCCGTCGATCGATGCGATCACCGGCTTGTGCAGGCGGGCGAAGGCATCGAAGGCAGCTGCAGCGGTCCGGTCGTAGTGCGCGAGCGCGTCGGCACCCGAGCGGGCGCTCTCGAACTCGGAGATGTCGGCGCCGGCGACAAAGGCCTTGCCACCGGCGCCGCGGACCACGACCACCCGCACTGCGTCGTCGGCCGCGAAGTCGTCGAGGATCCCGGCGACCGCCTCCCACATGCCCAGCGAGACCGCGTTGTGCCGCGCCGGGTTGTCGAAGATCATGACGCCGAGCGGGCCATCGACCGCCGAGCGCATCCTGCCTTTCGATTGCGTCATCGCTCGGCCAGCAGTTCGAGGTCTTCGCCCTCGTAGGTTCCATCGACCGGCTTGCTCACCCGCACCAGGCCCCAGAGCTTGCTGTAGTCGGCCTCCACCGTGGTATGCAGCCCGGGCTTGTAGCCGGGGTTGTCGAAGGCCAGCGCATACGCCTTCGGATAGTCGCGCCCGCCGAGGCTTTCCATCGCCTTCACCAGGGACTCGGCCGAGGTATTGCCCGACTCAGCCTGGGCCGTCTCGTAGGCCCACTTGGCCAGCCACATGGTGTCGCGGGCGAGCGAGGCGATGGCGAGGTTCTGGATCGGGCGGATCCTCTTCATCGCCTCGAGGGTCTGCTTCATCTCGGGGCTCATCGGCGTCGCGCCGCGCGTGCCGACCCGGTAGTTGACCGCGTAGAACTGCCCTTGCACCGATGCCGGGATCTGCTCGGTGAGATCACCGTAGAGCATGGCCGGCAAGCCCACGACCTTGGCGTCCCAACCCAGCGTCTGCATGCTCGTCATCACGTTGCGAACGCCCTCGCGCGCGGTGCTGTCGAAGGCGATGATGTCGGCGCCGGCGTCCTTGAGCGCCTGCAGCTGGGGCGTATAGTCGGTGGACTTGATGCCGAACTTCTCGTAGCCGACCACGTCGAGGCCGTACTTGGCCTTCAGGTCCGCCTGCAGGCCATCGCCGAGGGCAACCTGCGGCGGGTTGGTGCTCACCAGGATGCCGACCCGCTTGCCGCCGAGTTTCGTGAGCGCGGCGGCCATGGCCGGAATCCGCATCGGCGCGAGATCCGACAGCGAGAAACTGTACGGGTACTTCTGCGCATCGCCGATCTGCGGTGTGGCGCCATTGCTGATGGTGAATACTTTCTGCTCGGTCGTGTAGGGCACGACGGCAAGCGCCAGCCCGCTGATGATCTCCGGGTAGAGGAAATCCACCTTCTGCTCGGACAGCAGCTCCTTGGCGGCGAGCAGCGAGCGGCCCGGATTGCTGGCGTCGTCGCGGAAGATCAGCTCGACCTTGCGCCCGAGGATGCCGCCGGCGGCATTGATCTGCTCGATGCCGACCAGGATGCCCTGTTCGGTGAAATCGCCGTACTGCGAATAAGGCCCCGTCTTGGGCAGCACCACCCCGATCCTGAAGGGCTCACCGCCGGCCGCCTGCGCCGCCGCCAGGCCGGGAAGCACCAGGCTGGCGCCAAGGACGCAGCTGCTGGCGATATGGATGAAACGTCGTCTCGGGAACTTCATGATGTCTGTCTCCGGTTCGTTGTCGTGGTGTTCATGTTCATGTGATTGCCGCCTGCCGGATCTCGGCAAGTACGCCTTCCACGCTGCCCTCGGACAGCACCTTGCCGACCTCGAGCAGATAGGCCCGCTGGGCGATGCCGAGCAGCCAGGCCGGATGCTGCTCGACGACGAGTACCGCGACGCCGTGGTCGGCAAGCTGGCGGATGGTGCCGAACAGTTCCCGGGCCACCGGCGGCGCGAGGCCGGCCGAGGGTTCGTCGAGCAGCAGGATCTCCGGCTCGGAAGCGAAGGCCACGGCCAGCGCGAGCGCCTGGCGCTGGCCGCCACTCAACAGGCCGGCACGCCGGTCCGCGAGCGGCTCGAGGATCGGGAACCATTTCCAGATGTCCGCCAGGGACTTGCCCGACCTGCCCTTCTGGCGCGCCAGCCGCTGGCCCAGCGACAGGTTCTGGCTGACCGTCAGCGACGACGGCAGGCGAGCGCCTTCACGCACGAGGGCAAGTCCGTCGAGCGCGATCTCGTTGGCGCGCCGGCCGGCGAGGTCACGCCCGGCCCCGTGGATACGGCCGGACATCTTCGGCTGCAGGCCGGCGATCGAGCGCAGCAAGGTGGTCTTGCCCGCGCCGTTGCGGCCGAGCACGCCGACGACCTCGCCATCGTCGACGTGCAGGTCGACGTCCCACAAGGCTCTCGCCTGGCCGTACCAGGCCGAGAGGGATTCGACACCGAGCTTCATGACGCAGCATCCTCCGGCGCATAGTCCAGGTAGGCGCGCAACCGTTCGGGCAACTCGCCTTCGCGCAGGCTGGCGGTGCAGGTCACCTTGCCGGCCTCGAGCAGCACGAGTTCCTCGCAGAACTGCATGACGAACGGCACGTTGTGCTCGACCACCAGGACGGTCATGCCGCTCGCGCCCAGGCCCGCGAGCAGTTGCCCGAGCCGGGCCCGTTCTGCGTCGTTGAGCCCCGCGGCCGGCTCGTCGAGCAGCAGGATCGAGGGTTCGCTGACCACGGCGCGACCGACTTCGACGATCCGCTTCAGGCCGAGCGGAAGTTCGGCTGCCGGCAGGGACAGCGCCTCGGCGGGCAGGCCGAGGGCGACGAATACCTCGTAGGCGCGCTTGCGTCGCTGCCGCTCCTTGCGAGCGAGCCCGGGCCAGCGCAAGGCCGCCTTCAGCAGGGACGCGGGGTCCTGGCTGACGAGGCCGATCTCGATGTTCTCGAGCGCGGTCAGGTCATCGATGAGTTGCGGCACCTGGAAGGTGCGCCCGACACCGGCGCGTGCGAGCCGATGCACCGGCTCGCCGGTGACATCACGCCCGAGCACCCGGACCACGCCGGCATCGATCGGATAGACGCCGGAGACGGCGTTGAGGAAGGTCGACTTGCCCGAGCCGTTCGGCCCGACCAGGCCGACGAAGGCACCCGGCCGCAGGCTGATGCTGACGCCGTCGAGCGCCTGCAGGCCGCCGAAGCGCTTGCTGATGCCCTCGGCCACCAGGGTGGCAGCACCGGCCCCGGCGGGCGCAGCCCCAGCGATCACCCTGGCGTCCGGCGCCACGCCGATCGCCGCAGATTCCGCGACGGCACCGGGCGCGGCGCCTGCCCCGGCCACCGTCCCCGCAACCGCCTGCGCGTCCGGCTCGTGTCGACGCCGGCGTGCAAGAGCCGGCACGAGGCCGTCGGGAAAGAGCAAGGTTCCCGCCAGCAAGCCGAGGCCAAGGAAGATCGCGTTGTAGGGACTGAAGGGGCCGACCCAGAAGCTCAGGATGATCAGGGGGATCATGCCGATGACCGGGCCCAGGAGGGTGCCGGCCCCACCGAGCACGACACCGGTCAGCAGCAGCAGGGTGAGGCTGATCCCGAAGGACTCGGCGTTGACGAACTTCTCGGTGTACGCGAGCAGTACACCGGCGACGGCGGGCGGCACGGAACACATCAGGTAAGTGGCGAGCCGGGTTCGCACCAGGTCGATGCCGACCGCCTGGGCCGCCTGGCGGGCATCGCGCAGCACGCGCAGGCGGTATCCCCAGTCGGAACGAACGATGTTCGCCGACGCCACCAGCAGCAGCACGAAGGCCAGCAGGGTCAGCAGGAACAGGCCTGTGTCCGACATGGATTCGCCGAAGAAGGTCGGACCGTGGATGCCGCTCAGGCCGAACTCGCCGCCGGTCCACTCCTCGCCGAGGATCACCACATGGGGCAGCACGATCACCATGAACATCGTGATCAGCGCGAGATACCAGCCGCTGACCCGCAAGCCCGGCGTCATCATCAGCATGCCGATGGCAACGCCGGCAAGCACGCCGAGCGGCGCGGCGGCCCAGAACTCGAAACCGGCGAGGGAGCTGAGCATGCCGGCCGTGTACGCCGCCGTCGCCATGATCGCCGGATGCCCGAGCACCATCTCGCCCGCGAAACCGAAGGCGAGGTTCAGGCCGATCGCCGCGATGACATAGGCGATGGCGACGCTGTAGCGCGCCAGGCCGAAGCTGCTGCCGGCCCACAGCGGAGCGGTGGCAAGCAACAGCAGGAGCAGGCCCGATGCGATGACGATCCTGCGTCGGCTCGCGGCGGCGCGGCGGTCGATCGCGGCGAGGGCGGGCGACCATGGGGGCGAGGCATCGGCGGCGGGCGTCGATTCGCGCAGCACGGCTGCGTTGGCGGAGGTATTCATCCTCAGACCTCGCGCATCCGTGCCGAGCCGAACAGGCCCGCCGTGCCCCATAGCCCGCCGGGACGGAACAGCAGCATCAGCACGACGACGAGCCAGAGGATCGGCTGGGCGTAGTGCGGATTGGCCACCGCGGGGATCACCCCTGCGACCAGGCCCGCGATCAGGCCGCCGACGAGCGCACCGGCGAAGCTGCCAAAGCCGCCGATCGCCATGCCGGCGAATCCATAGAAGGCGAGCTCCTGGGCGGCAAACGCCGAGGCGCCGATGACCGGCGCGATCAGGAAGCCGGCGATCGCCGACAGGGCGCCGGCCAGCCCGAACGCGAAGGCGATGATCTTGCGGGTGTCGATGCCCATGAGTTGCGCGTACTCGGCATCCTCGAGCGTGGCCCGGAACATGTAGCCGAGCTGGGTGCGTCGCACCAGCCACTCGATCGACAAGGTCAGCGCAGCACCGCACAGGACCATGATCAGGTAGGTGGGTCGCAGCGGAATCGAACCGATCCGGATCGGCGCATCCTCGACGATCGGGGGCACCCGGAAGGAATCGCTGCCGAACATCAGGGCAGCGATCGCATTGACGGCGATTCCGAGGCCGATGGTCGTCAGCATGGTGGTATGGGTGAACGACTTGGATCGCCCGATCGCCGGGCGCACCGCAATCAGATGCGTGAGCAGCCCGGCCAGGACGCCGAAGGCGATGACCGCGGCCACTGTCCCGGCGACCGGCCAGCCGAGCTTGACCGCCAGCAGGAAGGCCAGCACCGTCCCGCCCATCACGATGCTGCCTTGGGCGAAGTTGAAGACACCGCTGGCGGCAAGCACCAGGGTGAAACTGATCGCGATCAGCACGAAGATGCTGGCCAGCGCCAGGCCGGTGATGACGCCGAGCGCCAGGGAGGTGAAGGTCATCGGCCTGCTCCGGACACGCAGTTCGGATCGGTCGTCAGGCGAACGGCCCGACTCATTTCGGCTTGCCCATCGGCAGGACATCGCGGCCACTGGCCCGGGCATCGCGTGGCTTCCAGCAATCGCGATCGACGGCCGACAGGAAGGACTGCACGCCGGCGTTGAAGGCCGCGGGCTCCTCGAGATTGACCGCATGCCCGGTCGCGGGAAGCATCCAGAGTTGCGCGGTCGGCATCGTGCGCTTGAGGAACAGATTGACGTCGAGGCAGGGCTCGTCCTCGTCGCCGACGACCAGCAAGGTCGGCAAGCTGCAGGCGCGGAACTCCTTCTCGTAGTCGTAGAGCGAGGGGCGAATCGCCTGGTACTGGCTCAGGGTATGTGCCGAACCCACGGCCGAATGCTCCGCCAGGTGCTCCTTGAAAAGCTGCCAGCCGAGCGGATCCTTGACCTGCAACTGGATGCGAGTGGAGCCAAGGGCGAGCTCCTCGGCGATGACCGCGGAGCCCTCCGCGAGGAAGCGCCGCGCGGTGGCTTCGGCCTGTTCCTTGAACAGGGCGCGATGCTCGTAGGGCGCCCCGGAGCCGACGCCCGCGGCCACCAGCGAAAGCGCGCGAGCCGGATGCCGCAGGCCGAACTGCAAGGTCGCGTAGGCGCCCATGCTCAAGCCGACGATGTGGGCACGATCGATACCGAGGCCATCGAGCACCGCGAGGATGTCGTCCGCCGAGTATTCATAGCCATAGAACTCGGCCGAGTCGGGCACGTCCGAGGGCGGGTAGCCGCGGGCATTGAAGGCAATGCATCGATACTCGCGCGAGAACCAGCGAACCTGCTGCTCCCATTCGCGCAGGTCGGCGCCGAACTCGTGCACGAACACGATCGGCCGCCCGCTGCCCGCCTCTTCGTAGTAGAGACGGGCCCCTTTCGAGCTCACGTATGGCATGGTCTCCTCCTGGTGCCTGTCCAGATGGCATGCCGAGCCGAAATACTGGCATACCAGATGTATAGTTAAATATAATACATCGACAACTCCACATACCAAGCAAGTTTTTTAGGGACGAGGCACGACCATGAACAGGGCTTCCGCAGACCCGGCCGCTCCCAGGTCGGACGATGGCAATGTCGACGACGCCGGTCGAGGCGCGATCGGCGCGAACCTGTCCGAGCGGGCACGTACCGTGATCGAGGACTTGATCCACCAGGGAGAGCTTCTGCCCGGCGCCACGCTCGATGAACGCGAGCTGGCCGAACAGCTCGGCATGTCCCGCACGCCCGTGCGGGAAGCGATCCAGCAACTGCAGGTGCAGGGCCTGGTCCGAACGATTCCCCGGCACGGCGCCTTCGTCACCAGGCTGTCGATCCGGGAGTTGCTCGGCATGCTGGAACTGCTTGCCGAACTCGAAGCCTCGTGCGCACGCTTCGCTTCGCGCCGGATCAGCGCGGCCCAGAAGGGCGACCTGCTCAAGGCCCGCGACTGGTGCCGGGAAGCAGCGCAGCGCAAGGACTTCGCCGACTATGAAGTCGCCAACATGGCGTTCCACCAGGTTCTCTACGAAGCCTGCAACAACCGCTACCTGACCGACCAGATCCTCGCGATCCGGCGCCGTACCGGAATCTACCGACGCAACCTGTTCGAGAAGACCGGCCGCATGGCGGTATCGGTCGCCGAGCACCAGGTGATCGCCGACGCGGTGATCGCCGGCGACGGGCGCGGCGCCGAGGAAGCCGCGCGCGGACACATCGTCATCGGCGGGCCGGGCTTCGCCGAGTTCATTTCGACCATCCCGCCGGAACTGCTTGCGGAGTAAGCGGGGTCAGTCCTTGCGCAGGTCCGGGTCGAGCACCTGCCCCTCGTCGAGCTGCACCCCGAGGGAGTTCAGCAGCATCGACACCAGGGTGTACTGGCCGGCGGTGTAGATCACATCGACGCACTGCTGCTCGTTGAAGTGGGCGCCGAGCAGATCCCAGGCGGCGTCGGAGACGAACTGGTCCGCGTGCAGCTCGTCGGCCGCGCGCAGCAACGCAACGTCGGCAGAGCTCCACCCGGGCGCATCCGGGCCTTGCTTGATCCGCTCGATCTCGTCTTCGGTCAGCCCGGCGTTCAGGCCGATGCGACGATGCTGCGTCCATTCGTAGCCGGAGCGGCACAGGTAGCCGATGCGCAGCACCACGAGCTCGCGCTCGCGCGCCGGCAGGGTGTTGCGCTTGCTCAGCACATAGGAGCCGAAGCCGAGGAAGGCGCGCATCGCATCCGGGTGCGCGAGCTGGGTACGGAAGATGTTCAGCATCTGGCCGCGGCGTTCGAGGATCGGCGCGGCGATCGCCGCCTGCTCGGGCGTCCACTGCTCCTGCGGGACGGGCGGGATCCTGGGGGTCGAAAGGCGCATGGATGGGCTCACTGTCACGTTGTCGGTCCGGGGACATCGTACCGGCTGCCGGCTGGCTCGTGCTGTACATCGGCTACATTGATGCGCATCGAACGATGTTCACTGGAGCGACGATGCGGGATGCGGATGCGGGCGCGATGGACGCAGCGGCACGGGCGAAAGGCGCGCAGCAGAGCTATGCCAGCCTGGTGTGGGGATATCGCCAGGCCGAGGCGGTGGCAATGATGATCCATGTCGGCCGGGAACTCGGGCTGTTCGAGGCGATGGCCGGGGCCGGGCCCTTGGGCGCCGACGAGTTGGCGGCGAAAACCGGCCTGCATCCACGCTGGCTGCTGGAATGGATGCGCCTGCAGGCAGCGGCGAGGATCCTCGTCTACGAGCCGGTCGACCGCTTCCTCTTGCCGGCCGAGGCCACCGACATCCTCGCGAAGCCGGCATCGCGCGCGTACGCGGCCGACAGCTTCACCGGCGGCTACCCGCAGGAGCAGGTCGCGGGGCTGATCGAATCGTTCCGCACCGGCATCGGCAAGACCTACGAAGCGGACGGCCCGCAGGCCGTCACGAAGAGCGAGGCGCGCCACATCAAAACGGCGCAGAACCAGGTCCTGCCGGTGATGATTCCGGTCCTCGACGGCGTACAAGGCAAGCTCGAGCGCGGTGCGCTCGTGGCGGACGTGGGCTGTGGCGATGGCGCGCTGGCTGTCGCGCTCGCCCGGGCGTTCCCGCGCTCGAGGATCCACGCGATGGACCCCAACTCACATGCGATCGCGCATGTCGAGCGGCTCGCCCGGCAGCATTCGCTGGCCAACCTGTCGAGCGTCGTCGCTTCGGCCGACAACTTGCCGGGCGAGGATCGCTACGACCTGGTCATCACCTTCGACTGCATCCACGACATGACCGATCCGCAGGCGGCGATCGACGAGATCCATCGCCGCCTGCAGCCCGATGGGACCTGGTTCATCAAGGACATCCGCAGCAAGCCGGATTTCGAGGACAACCTGCGCAACCCGATGCTCGCGATGATGTACAGCTTCTCGCTGCTCACCTGCATGTCGTCCGCGATGTCCGAACCCGGTGGCGCCGGGCTGGGGACCCTGGGCTTCAACCCCGAGGTCGCCGAGCGCATGAGCCGGCAAGCCGGCTTCACCCGCTTCCGGATGCTCGACTTCAAGGACCCGGGCAACCTCTATTACGAAGTCAGGCCGTAGGGCCGGGGCCAGCGCCGGCTCTGCACCGAGGCTGGCCCGGGGCCGATCGTGGCCCGACACCATCGATTGCCTCGCCCGTTCAGAATCCGCCCATCGATTGTCTCGCCAGCAGAACACTGCATCCGAGTTTCGCCGCCTAGTCCGGATATTGTTCCAAAGGTATGGTCTACCCAAGACAACCCGAAGGAAGGACAAGCAATGTCAAAAGTTCTCGTTCTCTACTATTCCTCGTACGGCCATATCGAAAAGATGGCCGAAGCGGTCGCCGAAGGCGCACGTGAAGCCGGCGCGACGGTCGACATCAAGCGCGTTCCGGAACTGGTCCCCGCCGAAATCGCCAAGGCTTCACACTACAAGGTCGACCAGGCGGCACCGGTCGCCAGGATCGACGATCTGGTGAACTACGACGCGATCATCGTCGGCACCGGAACGCGCTTTGGCCGGATGACTTCGCAGATGGCGAACTTCCTCGACCAGGCCGGCGGCCTGTGGGCGCGCGGCGCGCTCAACGGCAAGGTCGGCGGCGCGTTCACCTCGACCGCCACGCAGCACGGCGGCCAGGAAGTGACCCTGTTCTCGATCCTGACCAACCTGATGCACTTCGGGATGATCACGGTCGGCCTGCCCTACAGCTACCAGCCGCAGATGAGCCTCGACGAAATCGTCGGCGGCAGCCCCTACGGCGCAACGACGATCGCCGGCGGCGACGGTTCGCGCCAGCCTTCGGAGATCGAACTCGGCGGCGCGCGCTTCCAGGGCAAGCTGATCGCCGAGACCGCCAACAAGCTGTTCGGCTGATCCAGGCGCGGCGACCGATCATCGGTAGCCGCTGCCGGGCACCGGCCCCGCGCAGTGCTTCCGGGAATGGACAAGGAGATCGGACATGGGACTGCTGGTCGATGGCAAATGGGTGGACAAGTGGTACGACACCGAACCCACCGGCGGACGTTTCGTGCGCGGCGACGCGCCTTTCCGCAACTGGGTAACGCCGGATGGCAGCGCGGGGCCGAGCGGCGAAGGCGGCTTCGCGGCCGCAGCCGGGCGCTACCACCTGTATGTGTCGCTCGCCTGCCCCTGGGCGCATCGCACTCTGGTCATGCGCGCGCTCAAGGGGCTGGAGGACATGATCGGCGTCTCGGTCGTCAATCCGTACATGGCCGAGAACGGCTGGTCCTTCGCCGCAGCGCCCGGCGTGGTGCCCGATCCGGTGGATGCGGCCGACTACCTGTACCAGGTCTACCAGCGCGCCCGGCCCGACTACAGTGGTCGCGTGACCGTGCCGGTGCTGTGGGACCTCGAGCGCGACACGATCGTGAGCAACGAGTCTGCCGAGATCATCCGGATGTTCAACTCGGCCTTCGACGGTATCGGCGCGAAACCCGGCGACTACGCACCGGCGGAACTCCTGCCCGAAATCGACGCGATCAATGCGCAGGTCTACGACAGGGTGAACAACGGCGTCTACAAGGCCGGCTTCGCGACCGATCAGTCGGTCTACGAGCGCGAGGTGACGGCGCTGTTCGCGACGCTCGACGAGCTCGAATCACGCCTGTCGGGCCGGCGCTACCTGCTGGGCGAGCGGATCACCGAGGCCGACTGGCGCCTGTTCACGACCCTGGTGCGCTTCGACGCCGTCTACCACGGCCACTTCAAGTGCAACCTGCGGCGCCTGGTCGACTACCCGAACCTGTGGGCGTTCACCCGCGAGCTCTACCAGTGGCCGGGCGTGGCCGCCACGGTGAACCTCGAGCACATCAGGCAGCACTACTACCGCAGCCATCCGACGATCAACCCGAACCGGATCGTGCCGCTCGGGCCGATGCTGGACTTCGAGGCGCCGCACGGGCGCGAGGAACTTCCGGTCTGACCCCTCGATCACCCGCCCCTGATTGCCGGAATCTCCTCCATCCACCGAAAGGAAACCAGCCATGACGAAGCACATTCGCAAGCGCCTTCGCCCCCTTGCCGCCGCCCTCTCGACGGCATCGGTTCTCGCCATGGCCGGCCTCGCGCATGCCGGGCCGGTCAACTACGAAATCGATCCGACGCATACCTTCGTGTACTTCGAGGTGGTTCACTTCGGCACCTCGACCGTGCGCGGACGCTTCAACGATGTCAACGGAACGATCGCGCTCGACCAGGCCGCGCGCACGGGCAAGGCCGACATCACGATCGTGACAGGCTCGATCGACTCGGGCGTGGACGACTTCAATGCGCACCTCAAGACGAAGGACTTCTTCGACGTTGAACGGACGCCGAGCGCCCGCTTCACCAGCGACAAATTCGAATTCGATGGCGAGAAGCTCAAGAGCGTCAGCGGCCAGCTCACCTTGCTCGGCAAGACCTTGCCGGTCACCCTCGAGGCGAAACGCTTCAACTGCTATCACCAGCCGGTCCTGAAAGCCGAGATGTGCGGCGGCGACTTCGAGACCACGCTCACCCGCAGCCAGTGGGGCATGAACTGGGGGATCGAGATGGGCATTCCCGACAACGTCCACATCGCGATCCAGATCGAGGCGGCCCGACAGTAGCCGCACGTTCGGCTGGC
The DNA here is from genome assembly GCA_964476625.1 of uncultured Burkholderiaceae bacterium. Classification (GTDB taxonomy): domain Bacteria; phylum Pseudomonadota; class Gammaproteobacteria; order Burkholderiales; family Burkholderiaceae_E; genus JAMLIN01. The sequence continues at coordinate 149,154 of CAYZBJ010000001.1, forward strand.
CCCCGGCGCGGCTGCGCTCGCAAGGGCCGCAGCCACGTCATGAATGCGCGCGTGTCAGGAAGCCGCCCGCTCCAGCGCGCTACGCAGCGCGGCACGACAATCGGCGACCATGGCCTCGAGCAACTGCGCGCAGCTCGGGATGTCGTCGATCAGCCCGATGGTCTGGCTCGCCCAGACCAGGCCCGCATCGGGATCGCCGCTCTCGAGCCCGGCACGGCCGCGGGCGCCTGCGACCAGATGCTTGATGTCGTCGTAGCTCGCGCCGCCCGCGCGCCGTTCGATCGCGACGACCTCTTCGGACACCGCATTCTTCAGGACCCGGCCGGTGTTGCGCAGGCTCCGGAAGATCAGCAGCGTGTCGCGTTCGGTGGCGTTGCGCAGCGCCTGCTTGATGCCATCGTGGATCGGCGCTTCCAGGGTCGCGCAGAAGCGGGTGCCCATGTTGATGCCATCGGCGCCGAGCGCCAGCGCCGCCGCCATGCCACGGCCGTCGGCGATACCGCCCGATGCGATCACCGGCACATCGAGCGCACGCACCGCGATCGGAATCAGCACCAGCCCCGGCACATCGTCCTCGCCCGGATGGCCAGCCGCCTCGAAGCCGTCGATGCTCACCGCATCGACGCCCTTGCGCTGCGCGCTCAGCGCATGGCGCACCGCGGTGCACTTGTGCACGATCTTCACGCCAGCGGCGCGAAAGCGATCGAAGTATTCCTGCGGGACATTGCCGGCGGTCTCGACGACCTTGACGCCGGTGTCGATCACGACATCGACGTACTCGGCATACGGCGGCGGACTGGCCGAGGGCAGCATCGTGAGGTTCACGCCGAAAGGCGCATCGGTCATGGTGCGACACCGGGCGATCTCCCCGGCCAGCGCCTCGGGCGTCGGCTGGGTGAGGCCGGTCAGCAGGCCGAGCCCGCCGGCGTTCGATACCGCCGATGCCAGCTCGGCGCGACCGACCCATTGCATGCCGCCCTGGATGATGGGGTAGCGGATGCCGAGCATCTCGGTGATACGGGTTCTCATGAGCGGGCTCCAGATTTCGGACGACGTTAGGTCCCGGCAGTGTACCGACGAGCCGCCGACCCAGCCGCCTCCGGCTTCGGCGATCGGCCCCGACAACCCGGTCACGAGGCGCCCAGGGAGCGTGCTATTCCCAGCAGTCGAATACAAAGATATATTTCGCATACATCTTTAAATGAGCCGAGGAGCTGAGCCATGCGAGAAGTCACCCGCCCGAGAGCTGACGCATCCGTAACGAGCAGTGAAGCGATCCACGCGACCGTCGACGTGCGCACGATCGCGCCGACCGAGCGCCACCCAGTGATCTTCTCTTCCTTCAATGCCCTGCCCGACGGAGGCGCGCTCGAGCTGGTCAACGACCACGATCCCGCACCGCTGCATCGCCAGTTCAAGTCGCACTTCCATGGCCTCTTTACCTGGGATTACCTCGAGCAGGGCCCGGACCTGTGGCGTGTGCAGATCGGCAAAGCCCCCGGCAACTGCTGCGGCAGTTGTAGCTAAATGGCCGAGCGCGGCTTCGCGCTCTGGCAACTGGGCTTTCGCCCCTTCTACCTGTTGGCAGCGATCTTCGCTGCCCTGTCGGTCGTTACGTGGGCAGCCCAGTTCGCCGGCCACCTGCCTTACGCCGGACACACCGGTCCTTCGTGGCACGCCCACGAAACGATCTTCGGCTATACGCTCGCCGTCATCGCTGGATTCCTGTTCACGATCGTACGCAACTGGACCCATCGACCGACCCCTGCCGGAATGACATTGGCGGCGATCGTCGCCCTGTGGCTGGCGGCTCGCATATTGGTATTTACTCCATGGAGCGGCGCCGTCGCGGTTGCCAACATCACGTTCGTGCTCGCGGTCACCGCCGGCATCGCCATCCCTCTGTGGCAAGCGCGCAATCGACGCAACTATGTCTTCGTGGGGCTCATGGTGCTGATACTGGCAGCACTGGCCCTCTTTCATCTCTCCGAGCTTGGTGTCATCGCGCTCCCGGCCTGGGCCGGCGTGCAGTTCGGCATGGATGTCGTGCTGCTGATGATTGCAGCGGTGGCCGGTCGGGTCGTGCCGATCTACACCAACAAGGCCGTACCGGGTGCCAGCGCGCGCCGCTCGCAGAACGTCGAGCGACTGGCAATGGGCGGCCTGGCCGTGTTGCTGGCAGCGGACCTGCTGCAGCTTCCCGGGCCGGTGCTGATCACCCTTCTCTTTGCACTAGCGCTGGTGCACGGCTGGCGGCTGTACCTCTGGGATGCCCGCAGTGCCCTCCGCGCCCCCCTGCTGTGGGTGCTCTACATCGCCTATGCATGGATCCCCGCGCATTTCGTGTTGCGCGCCATGCATGAGGCCGGCTGGGTGGCGCGGCCACTGGCAATCCATGCCTTCACCATCGGCGCGATCGGCGGCCTGACGATGGCGATGATGATCCGCACGGCACGTGCCCATACCGGGCGCACGCTGATAGCCGATACCTACGATATCGCCAGCTGCGCGCTGCTGGCGACAGCGGCCGCGATTCGCGTGTTCTGGCCCCTGGTCCAGCCCCAGCACTACATGCAGGCAATGCTGGGCTCGGCGGTATTGTGGTCAGCCGCTTTCGCGCTCTTCATCCTGCGCCACGGGCCGGCGCTCGTGCGTCCGCGTCGCGATGACCCGGCCCGGCTGGCGCTCAGACCGCAACCAACTTGAGCTTACCGACCCGCGGGCTTGGCAATGAAGGCCTGCTTGCCATCCGGATCGAAGCCTGCAGATCGGTAGAAACGCAGCGTCGCTTCGTCCTTGCGACCGGTGAGCAGCATCACCTTGTAGCAGCCGACCGGCCAGGCATGCGCCAGAGGTGCAGTTCGTCAGGTTGAAGCAGGCGGATGTTCATGATGAGTGCGTCAGGGCGCTGCCCTTGTGCGCGGCAACATGGTCGGTCTTGTCGCTCTTGATCTCGTATTGGGGATCATCTTTCGTCGCGCGACGCGTGTGGCCCTTGTAGTCGAAGTCACGGGTATGGATCGCGATGATGGTTCCCGAAACCCGACCGGCCTCGGAGTTCCAGATCACGTGATCGCCGATCCTGAATCGTTTCGTCATTCCTCGAGCACCTCCTTTTCCGGCCAGGTGTTTGCGCAACCCCTGGTGCGGCATAATTTTGTTCCATACCCTATAAGGTATAGTTGCATATTACACCCTGTAGGGTATGATGCACGAATATACCCTGAGTGGTACGAGACCGGAAAGAACATGACCTCATACCTCGCCGCCACCCCCAGGGAACTGGGGGAGTTGATTCACGGCTTCCGCAAGGAACGAGGCTGGACCCAGGCGCAACTCGGCGCACAGGTGGGCCTGCTTCCGAAGACGATATCCGCCCTTGAAGCCGGCACCGGGAACGTGTTGCTCGCCAACGCGATGCGCTGCCTCTCGGCGCTGGAAGTGGATGTCTGCCTGGAAGCGCGACGAGGCGCTGACAAACTCCCGGCGGCCGTGTCGACGCGTCAACCCCAGCCCAAGCCCATCGTCCCCAAGCGCAGGATTGCCGCGGCCGCCAAGGCGCGCACGGAGAAATGGTAGGTGATGGCGCGCCGTCGCACGTCTTCTCGATTGTCGGTCTGGATGAATGGCTTGCTGGCTGGAGCCTGGGGCGTCGACAGTAAAGGGCAGCATCACTTCTCCTATGACGAGGAGTGGCTGCAAAGTGAGCAAGGCCGTCCCATCTCGCTCTCGATGCCCTTGCGCCCGGGCGCCAGGTACAGCTCGGCCATCGTGCAGCATTTCTTCGAGAACCTGCTGCCTGACAACCGCCTCATTCGCGAACGCATCCAAGCACGATACAACACCGCCACGACGTCCGCGCAGGACCTGCTTGCCGAGATCGGACGAGATTGCGTTGGCGCGCTCACCATCCTGCCCGACGGCGATGAACCCGAAGGCTTCGACCGTATCGACGGCATTCCCCTGTCGGAGACCGACATCGAGCAACTGCTCGGGCGTATCACGCTGGATCCCCGGCAAAGCGGCCACGAGGACGACTTCCGCATCTCGATTGCGGGCGCCCAGGAGAAGACCGCCCTGTTGCGCGCCGATGGCCAATGGCTAAAGCCGACCGGCGCAACACCCACCACTCATATCCTGAAGCTGCCGCTGGGCATCGCCCCCTCGGGGATCGACCTCACCACGAGCCTGGAGAACGAGTGGCTGTGCGCCCAGGCGCTCCACGCCTACGGGGTGCCGGTCGCCTTGGGAGACATTGCCCGCTTTGGCGAAGCCAAGGTATTGGCCGTGCCGCGATTCGACCGACGCCTGTCGTCGGACGAGACCTGGTTGCTGCGCCTGCCCCAGGAAGATTTCGCCCAGATATTCGGTGTCGGACCGGATACCAAGTACGAAGCGGATGGAGGTCCCGGCATCAAGCAGATCCTCGATCGCTTGCATGGCTCCGCCCAGGCTCGCCAGGATCGGGAAGACTTCTTCCGAACCCAGGTCCTTTTCTGGATGCTCGCTGCCATTGACGGGCACGCGAAGAACTTCAGCGTCTTCATCGAACCGCGCGGGCGCTACCGACTCACGCCTCGATACGATGTCCTGTCCGCCTATCCGGTGCTCGGGCGCGGGAGGAACACGCTCGCGCCCCAGAAGATAAAGATGGCGATGGCTGTGTGGGACAGGAATCGCCACTACAAGCGGCAAGAGATCCGTCGCTCGCACTTCGAGCACACCGCGATGGCCTGCGGCCTGGGCTCGCGCGCGACACGGCTCATTGACGAGCTCGTCGAGCGCACACCCGAGGTCATCGCCCAGGTAAGTTCACGGCTACCTTCGGATTTTCCCGAATCTGTCGGCGTACCAATCCTCGAGGGCCTGGCCGCGGCAGCCGCCGAGCTCACCCGCCCTTGACCAGATCCTGATAGCGAAGCATGTCGCCGACAATCACCACGGTGCGCAACTCGAGGACCAGGCCGGCCTTGCAGTCGGTGGCCGCCGTGATCCTTTGGCGCCATCTGCTTGGCCAAGCCGTACGCGGCCACCCCGCACGGGGTCTGCGCGAACTCGGCCTTCCGACATGAGCGCCCGACGCGAGGCTCGGATCAATCCGTCGTCTGAATGGTCTCGCCGCGCAGCGGCCCCATGTCGCGCACGTTGAAGCGGTGACGCTTCCAGCCGGCGTAGGTGCGTCGCCAGTTGCGTATCGACATCAGGTAGTACAGCGCCTTGAACATGAACAGCGAGCGGCGATAGGCGCTGCCATGACGCATGTCCGCCGCCAGCAGCGACACCAGTCCCTGCTTGACCTTGAGGGTGTTCCGCGGATGCATGAACATGTCTCGGATGGTCGGGCTGGTCGCGCGGTAGATGTACCACGAGTAGTCGCGCGGCCCGATACGGATGCGCTTTTCCAAGGCCTTGCGCGCGGCCGGCAGTTCGTCGGGGCGGTCCAGCGCGGTCTGCACCAGCTCGGCGCCGTCGAAGGCGCCCTGCATGGCCAGGAACACACCCGAGGAAAACATCGGATCGATGAAGGTGAAGGAGTCTCCCACCATCAGGTAGCGCTCGCCGGTGGCGTGCGTGCTGGAATACGAGAAATTGCCGGTGGCGTGCACCTTGTCGCCGACCAGGATCGCATCCTTCAGCCGGTCGTGCAGCTCGGGGCACAGGGCGATGGTGTCGTGGAAGTACTCCTTCAGCGGCTTGTCGCGCGCCTTCAGATAGTAGGGCCAGCACACCGCGCCCACACTGGTCGTGCCATCGGCCAGCGGGATGAACCAGAACCAGCCGTGCTCGAACCAGCAGATGCTGATGTTGCCCTCCCGCTTGCC
>CAYZBJ010000002.1:0-1077 GCA_964476625.1 uncultured Burkholderiaceae bacterium
CAGTCGCGGCAGGTGACCCGGTTGCCGGTCCAGTTGTGGAAGTACTCGTGCCCGACCACCGACTCGACGTGGGCGAAATCCGCATCGGTGGCGATCTGCGGATTGGCGAAGACATACCGGGTGTTGAAGATGTTCAGGCCCTTGTTCTCCATCGCTCCCATGTTGAAGTCGCCGACGGCGACGATCATGAAGCGATCGAGGTCGAGCTCGAGGCCGAAGCGCTCCTCGTCCCAGCGGATCGCGTTGACCAGCGAATCCATCGCATGTCCGCATTTGTCGAGGTTGCCCGGCTCGACATGGATCTGCAGCGTGACTTCCCGGCCGGAGCGGGTATGGATCCGGCGCTCCGCGCACTCGAAGCGCCCTGCCACGAGGGCGAACAGGTAGGAGGGCTTGGGGAAAGGGTCTTCCCAGCGCGCCCAGTGCCAGCCGGGACGGTCCGCGGATTCGCCCTGGGCAACGAGGTTACCGTTCGACAGCAGGGTGGGGCAGGTGTCGCGCGGCCCGTTGAGGGTCACGGTGAACCTGGCCATCACGTCGGGCCGGTCGGGATACCAGGTGATCCGCCGGAAACCCTCGGCCTCGCACTGGGTAAAGAAATTGCTGCTCGATACGTACAGGCCTTCGAGGCGGGTGTTGGCCGCCGGCGAGATTTCCGATTCGATCGCGAGTTCGCAGCGATCGGGGAGGCCGTCGACCGTCAGCCCGGCGGGGGTGATGCGCCAGCGATCGGTGGCGAGCGGCGTGCCGTCGATGCGGATGTCCACCAGGCGGAGGTCTTCGCCGTTGAGCAGGAGGCTGCCCGTGGCGGTGTCGGCGGCCGGATTGCGCCGCAGCGACAGGCGGGAACGGACCATGGTCGCGGCCGGATCGAGATCGAACTCGAGGGCGACATGGTCGACGAGGAATGCCGGTGGCCGGTATTCGGAACGGCGTACGATAATGCTTTGATCGGTGCGCATGACGGAAGAAGAGTATCTCCATGCATTCTAAGCTGTGGGCCGCTCGCGGTGGCTTTTCCGGACTCCTGCGTCGGCTCGGGATCGGGCTGGCCGCCTTGGTGCTGGCCGCCTGCGC
>CAYZBJ010000002.1:1087-15488 GCA_964476625.1 uncultured Burkholderiaceae bacterium
ACCTGGTCAACGTGATCCAGGGCGAGGCGAAGCTGCCGCAGGCGCTGATCCGGGACAAGCGGCTGGAAACGCTCTACCTGCTGGCCGCCTTGGTGCTGGCCGCCTGCGCGAGCACGGTCGGCTCGGAACTTACGGTTTTCCATGAATGGCCCGCCGAGGTCGGCGAGCGCAGTTTCCGGATGGTTCGCGCCGAGGGCCAGGCCGACAGCATCGCCCATGCGAACTTCGAGCGCATCGTGCGCGCCGAACTGATCGCCGCCGGTTTCAAGGAAACGCCGAATCCCCGCTTCGAGGTCGGCTTCGACTACGGCACTCGCGAGTTCCATACCCGCTCGGCCGGCGGCTATTACTACCCGCCGTTCTTCACACCCTATTTCGGTTTCGGCTTCGGCGGTCCGCATACCTTCCTGAGCTTCTCGGCGCCCCTGGCGTGGTCGACCTACGATCGCGACGAGCGCCGCTACGAGCGGCGACTGTCGCTCACCATCCGCGACCTCGCCGCGCAGCCGCCGCGACGCGTCTACGAAGCCACCGCGCTCAACACCGGCCTGTCGCCGGACATGACGTCCGCGCTGCCGTACATGGTGCGCGCGCTGCTCGCCGACTTCCCCGGGCAGTCGGGCTCGACCCGCTGGGTCGATGTGCCCCTGCAGGCGCAGCAAGCGCCGTCGAACGGAGCCCCCTCGAACTGATTCCCTTTCCGGTGTAGCCGCCGCCCTCGAACCGAGCGCTCGCGGCACCGCCGCGGCAGCCTGGCCGAGCCCCGGTGGCGAGCGCCGCGTGGTGTGGAATTCGCCACGCTTGGCGTGATGGCCTTCCGGTATATTTGGGCGGCCAGAAAGTTTGCGTGACCGCGACCAGGTTGCGCCATAGCGGGGGAAAAAATGACCGGACTGACGAGCGTGCTGCGCGCGGCGTCGATGCGAATCGCGCTCGAGCCGCGGATGCTCTTCGATGGCGCTGCGGCCGCCAGTGCGGATGCGGCGCCCATCGAAGCCAAGACTGCGCCCAATTTCGACCGGCCCGAGATCTCCGCCGACGCCAAGGCGACGGTGCGCGAGGACAGCACTCTCTGGTTCGACGGGCTCGAGGGCCCCGGCCATGCCGCGCCGGTACGGGTGTCGGATCCCAACGACGCGCCTTGCGATGTCTACCAGGTCAAGCTCTGGGTGTCGACGGGCGGCGCCACGCTCGGCGACGTGCCCGGCGCCGACATTCGCTACAACGGCCAGGACTGGGTCGAGCTCAGCGGCTCGCTCGAGCAGGTCAACCAGGCGCTGGCCGGGCTGCGCATCGATCCCGCCGACGATTTTTCCGGCAATGCCAAGCTCGGTATCCAGGTCAACGATCCGGACGGCTATTGCGTGGAGCGCTGGATCACGATCTGCGTGGTCGACGGCAACGATCCGCCGGTGGCGGGCGATGACCTGCGCGAGTTCTCCCTCGGCACGGTGTCGATCGGCGGCAACGTGATCACCGGCGGCAATGCGGGCGAGACCGCCGACTACGACCCAGACGGCGACCCGCTGAAGCTCGTCGGGATCGCGGTCGGCGCTGTCGGCACGGTTGCACCGGGCGGGATCGGCGAACCCGTGGCGGGGCAGTGGGGCCAGCTGGAGATCGACTGCGACGGCAATTACGTCTACCGGCCCGGCGAGCAGCTCGCCGACCTTGCGCCGGGCGAAGTGCGCACCGATGTGTTCACCTACCTGATCGAAGACCCCGACGGCGCCACCGATACCGCGACCCTCACCTTCGTCGTGCGCGGCGTCGATGTCTGCCCGGAACCGGGCTCTCCGCCGGTGGCGGTCGACGACTTCCGCAGCGTCGTCGAGGGCAATGTCCTGGGCGATGGCGAAGCGGTGCGCGGCAACGACCTGGGCGATCGGGCCGACAGCGATCCGGACGGCGATGCGCTGACCGTGGTCGGAGTGACGGCCGGCAGCGACGGCTCGGTGCCGCTCGGGGGCATCGGCGCGCAGATCGCCGGCCAGTACGGAATCCTCACGATCGACGACGACGGCGCCTATCGCTACGACGCGACCACCGAAGCGGCGCGGGCCCTGCGCGAGGGCGAGCAGGTCGTCGATCGCTTCACCTACACGATCGCCGATCCGGACGGCAACCTCGATACCGCGACGATCACGATCCAGGTGATCGGGATCAACCTGCCGCCCCAGGCCAACCCCGATGCGGTCTCGCTCGACGCCGACCGGGCCGATCCGCTCGCGGGCAACCTGATCACCGGGGGCGCGCCCGGCGACAATGCGGATACCGATCCCGACCCCGGCGACGTCCTCACCCTGGCCGATACGCCGGCCGCGGCCGTGGTGGCAGGCACCATCGCGATCCCGGCCGACGGCTCGCCGGTCACCGGCGCCCACGGCACCCTGGTGGTGGCCCCGGACGGCAGCTACAGCTACACCATCGACCCGACCGACCCGGCGCTCATTGCGCTGGGCCCGGGGGCGACGGTCCAGGACCGCTTCACCTACACGGTCCGCGACCAGGACGGCGCGACGTCGACGACGACCCTGGTGGTGACGATCGTCGGGGTCAACGAGGCGCCGACCGCGCCGACCGTGTCTGTCGTCGTTCCGGGCGATGCCACCTTCGGCGACGAATCCGCCCGGATCACCGATGTGCCGCCGCCGACCGATGTCGACCAGCCGGCCCAGGAGCTGACGGTGATCGTCACCGGGGTTCCCGATCCGGCCAACGGCCAGTTCGTGCGCGGCGATGGCACCCCGGTGGTCGCGGGCGACGTCCTGCCGGCGGCCGCGTTGCAGGATCTCTCCTTCGTGCCGGCGCCATCGCCTGCGGCGCCCGTGGGCGCGGACGGCAACGTGCCTGCCGGCACGATGACCTTCATCGTCGATGACAATGCGGGGGGCAGGACGCCGGGCGGCATCACCGTCGCCATCGTGCCGGCGCCGGGCGGCCCCGGTGGTCCGGGCGAACCCGGTGGCCCCGGCGAGCCCGGTGGCCCCGGCGAGCCCGGTGGTCCGGGCGGTCCCGATGGCCCCGGCCCTGACGGCCCGGGCACGGATCCCGGCACCGGACCGGGAACAGGGCCGGGCGTGGGACCGGGAACGGGGCCAGGCACCGGCCTCGGCCCGGGGCCCGACAGCAGTGGCGCCGGCCCGGCGTTGCCGGGGCTGTTGCCGCCGCTGCTCGTCGATCCACTGGACAAGGGGCCGAGCTTCGGCGGTGGCGGCTGGCTGCCCGAGGACCCGGTGTCGCCGTTCGGGCCGCGCCATGTGCTCGGCATGGTCGAGGAGGCCGAGGGCCTGGCCGCAGAGCGCGAGCAGACCGACCGGCTCGCGAAGGCGGCGGTCGCGGCCGACGACGACTGCGTGCCCCAGGACCCGGTCAAGCCGGTTGCCAAGCCGAAAGCGGTGCCGCGTTCGGCCATGACCGAGCTGGCGCGTCCGAAGGTGCGCAGCTTCTCGGAGCAGGTCGACACCGAGAAGAAGCGCTTCCAGCCACCGGCAAAGATCAAGGTGAGGGCGGTCGCGGGTCGCCAGTGCTGAAATCGGCAGGGCGGATCGGCGACGGGCTGACTATAGAATAGCGACGCGGTCGAATGACGACGCGTCCGCGACAGGCGGGCGCGACGAAGAACAATCAAAAGCAGTACCAGCACAGGAAGAACGAGCATGGTTCGAAGCGGACGAGTTCGCGTTCGCGCGGCGTGGTCGTGGGGAGCAGTCGCGGCGACCATCGTGCTCGCCGGATGCGCGGTCACGCCACAGCCCCTCACGGTCGACGAGATCGCGCAGCGGGCAAGCGTGGACCGGTCGCGCATGGGCGAGAACCAGGAGCCGGTCAGCGGGCCACTGGGCTTCACCGACGTCGCCGCGCGGGTCCTGAAATACAACCTCGAGTTCCGCCAGCGCATGATGGAAGGCGCGCTCGCCGATCGCCAGCTCGCGGTCGGCCAGTGGGACATGTTCCCGGCGCTGCTCGCCAACGCCGGTTACGTCACCCGCAACAACGAGGCCGCCTACATCAACGACGCCGGCATCGTCTCGACCACCACCAGCGAGCGCACCCGCCGGCTCGCGGGGCTCGAGTTTTCCTGGAACCTGCTCGACTTCGGCGTGTCCTACTATCGCGCCCGGATCCTCGCCGACCAGGTCCTGATCGCCGAGGAGCGCAAGCGCAAGGCGATCCAGACCCTCATGCAGGAGACCCGCCAGACCTACTGGCGGGCGCTCGGCGCCCAGCGCCTGGGCAATCGCCTGCAGGAGCTGATGAAGCGCTCGAACGTCGCGCTCGCCCGGGCCCGCGTCATCGAGCAGGAGGGCCTGTTGCCACAGGCGCAGGCGCTGGCCTACCAGCGCGCCCTGCTCGATGCGACGACGCTGCTGCAGTTGCGCCGGCAGGATCTCGAGTTCGCGAAGATCGAGCTCGCCTCGCTGATGAACCTGCCCCATTTCGTCGACTTCACCCTGGCCGACGAGCCCGAGCCCGACCTGCCGCCGGTACCGGCCGAGCTCGAGAAGCTCGAGGACCTCGCGCTGGTCCAGCGCCCGGAGCTGCGCGAGGAAGACTACCGGCGTCGCATCACCACCAACGACACCCGGCGAGCGCTGGTCCAGACCTTGCCCGGCATCTCCTTCGACACCGGCTGGCAGTACGACTCCAACAAGTACCTGCTGAACAATTCCTGGGTCGAGACCGGGTTGCGGGTGTCGGCCAACCTGTTCCGGCTCGCGTCGATCCCGTCGATCCGCGAGGCCGGCCAGGCGCAGGAGCAACTCGACGACACCCGCCGGATGGCGCAGGCGATGGCAGTGGCCACGCAGGTACGGCTGGCCGCGATGCGCTACCGGATTGCCCGCGACGACCTCGAGCAGGCTGCCGAGAGCGCCCGTGTCGATCTTCGGCTCGCCGACTACACCCGGGCGGCGGCGACTTCCCGGGTCGACTCCGAGCTCGAGCTGCTGCGCACCGAGGCCCGTTCGCTGCTGTCCGAATACGAGCGCCACATCGCCTTCGCCAATGTGCAGTCGGCCTGGGGCCGCCTGTACAACTCGGTGGGCTACGACCTCGCCCCGACCGAAGGCGACGCCAGCCTTGCGGTGCTGTCGCGCTCGATCCGCGATTCGCTCAACCAGTGGCACCGGGTCACCTTCGATCGCCCGCCGGCCGGGAAGGCCTCGCTGGCGCCCCTGCGGCTGCAGGTCGGCGGACTCGATGCCGATGCGGCCGAAGCGGTCCGCGCCGCGGTGCGGGCCGGGCTGGACCGGGCCGGCCTCAGGGTCGCCGCCGACGAGGCAGCGTCGGCCTGGACGCTCGAGCTCACGCCCGAACTCGAAGGCGCGCCGCGCCGGGGCGCCATGAGTCGCTGGGTCCTGCAGTTGCGCGACGCGAGCGGCCGGCTGGCGCTGCGCGCGAGCTATGCGAGCGCACTGGCCGGCGACCGGATCGCCGAGTCGCTGGCGGCGTCGGCGGGCGCGGCGATCGACGCCGCCCTGGTGGCGATGACCGACGAGCTGCGCACGGCGGGACGCACCGAGGTGGCGGCGCGTTGACCCGCATTGGCCGGTGCCTGCTGGTCGCGGTGCTGGCGGGCTTTGCAAGTGCGGCCGGGGCGCAGTCGGCACGACCGGCGATCGATGCGGCGCCGGGCGCGACTGCCGCGCCGATGCGCGAAGCGGCCACCGAACGGCCCCGGGTATTGCTGATGCCCGAACATGAAACGACCCTCGTCGCCCAGACCGTCGGGCGCATCGAACGCCTCGGTGGCGGCCTGGGCGAGGCGTTTCGCGCTGGCGCCACCCTGGTCGCCTTCGATTGCGCCGAGCAGCAGGCCCGGCTCAAGATCGGCCGCGCCGAACTCGATTCCGCCGGTCGCAATCTCGAGGCGAAGCAGCGCCTCGCGGCGCTCCAGGCGGCCGGCGAGATCGAAGTGCAGATCGCCAAGGCCGCGGTCGACCGGGCGAGTGCGCAGGTCGAGCTGGCCAATGTGCAGATCGCCCAGTGCCGGATCCGGGCGCCGTTCCGGGGACGAATCGCCAAGCTGCATGTGCGCGAGCACCAGGGCGTCAATATCGGGCAGCCGCTGATGGACATCGTCGCCGATGGACAGCTCAAGCTGCGCCTGAACGTGCCCTCGCGCTGGCTCGCCTGGCTGGCCACCGGCCATCGCTTCGAGGTGGCGATCGACGAGACCCGCAAGCAGTACCCGGCGACGGTATCGGCGCTCAATGCACGGGTCGATGCGGTCAGCCAGTCGATCGAGATCGAGGCGAAGATCGTCGGCAAGCATCCCGAACTGCTGCCCGGCATGAGCGGCACCGCCCGGTTCGAAACGGGGTCATGAACGCGCCCGCCGCCGATCCCGAACTCGGCCGCGCGTTACCCGCCTACGCGCACCTGCAGGAACGGGCTCGCGCCGCGCGCAGCCTGCGCGAACTCTGGTTCACCATCGCCAACGAAACCTGGCAGCTGCTGCCGTACTCGCAGGCCTACCTGTGGCAAGCCGATGGCGGTACGCCGCGCCTGCGCACGGCCGCCGGGCTCGCCCAGCTCGCCGAGGATTCACCACTGACCGTCTGGCTGCGCCGGCTCGGCCGCTGGCTCGACCGGACCCTCGGCGACGATCCGGTGTTCCTGGTGCGCAGCGATGCGCCGGCCGAACTCGGCGAGGGCTGGGACGAATGGATGGGGGCGCTGCTCTTCGTCCAGCCCGTGCTCGCGCCCGACGGCCAGCGGCTGGGGATCGTCGGCTTCGTGATCGAGGATGCGCCATCCGAGGCGATCCAGACGGTTCTGCTGCGGACGTTCTCGGCCTATGGCCATGCCTGGTCGGCGCTCGGGCCGCGGCGTCGGTCGCGGCCTCGCTTCGCGGGCTGGCCGGGCTGGGTGGTCGCGGCGCTGCTCGTCGCGGCGATGTTCGTTCCGGTACGGTTGTCGGTGCTCGCCCCGGCCGAGATCATCGGTCTCGATGCCCGGGTGATCGCCGCCCCGATGGATGGCGTGATCGAGTCCTTCGCGGTGGCGCCAAACCAGGCGGTCGAGGCCGGCCAGCTGCTGTTCTCGCTCGATGCGACCACGATCGTCAACCGTCGCGAGGTTGCGGCCCGGCAACTGCAGGTCGCGCGCGCCGATGCGCTGGCCGCCGCCCAGAAGGCCTTCTCCAGCGATACGAGCAGGGCCGAGTTGGCCGCGCTCGACGGCAAGGTCGCGGAACGGGAAGCGGAGCTCGCGTATCTCGAACAGCTCCTGCAACGCATCGAGGTCCATGCACCGGCGCCGGGCGTGATCGTGTTCGGCGATACCAACGACTGGATCGGCAAACCGGTTGCCACCGGTGAGCGGGTCGCGTTGCTCGCCGACCCCGGCGACGCCGGCGTGCTGGTCTGGTTGCCGGTGGCCGACGCGATCAACCTCGATGCGGGCGCCGAAGTCCGGGTGTTCCTGCAGGTCGCGCCGCTGACCCCGATCGACGCGAAGCTCTCGCAGACGAGCTACCAGGCGGTGGCTTCGCCCGAGGGGATCTCGGCCTATCGCCTGCGCGCCCGCTTCGACGCCGACGATCCCGACGCGGCCGCGCTCGCACGCATCGGCCTCAAGGGCACCGCGAAGATCTACGGGCGCAGCGCGCCCCTTGCCTATTATCTGTTCCGGCGGCCGCTGGCCGCCCTGCGGGAATGGACGGGGTTCTGAACGCGCCGGCGCCGGCGCCGCGCTGGCCGGCCTTGCGCGACGACCTGCAGCTGTTCCAGGCCGCCCCCAATCGCGACGGCTCGCCCGCCTGGATGATCCAGGACCCGGTGGGCAACCGTTTCTTCCGGATCGGCTGGGTCGAATTCGAGGTGCTCTCGCGCTGGTCGCTGGGCGACCCGGTGCGCATCGCGGCGTCGATCACTACCGACACCCCGCTCGCGATCGATGCCGACGATGTGGTGCAGACGGTGGAATTCCTGCGCCAGCAGCAGTTGCTGCGGGTACGCGACCCGCAGGGGGTGGCGCTGCTCGAGGCGATCGCGCGGCAGGCCAGCCCGGCGCGCTGGAAATGGCTGCTCCACAACTACCTGTTCATCCGGATCCCGCTGCTGCGGCCGCAGCGCTTCCTCGGCTGGCTCGCGCCGAAGCTGGGCTTTCTCTACACCCGCGCCTGCGCGATCGCGGTCCTCGCGGCGACGATCCTCGGGCTGCTGCTCACGACGCGCCAGTGGGACGTGTTCGTCCACACCTTCACCGACGTCATGAGCCCGGCGGGCATCATCGGCTTCGCGCTCGCGTTGCTGTTCGCCAAGAGCCTGCATGAACTCGGCCACGCGGTGACCGCGACCCGGCTCGGCGTACGGGTCGCGCACATGGGCGTCGCCTTCCTCGTGCTCTGGCCGATGCTCTATACCGATACCGGCGAATCCTGGAAGCTGGCCGATCGTCGCGACCGGTTCCGCATCGCCGCCGCCGGCATGGCGGTCGAGTTCGCCCTGGCCGGGCTCGCGACGCTCGCCTGGAGCCTCGCCGACGACGGCGCCCTGCGCTCGGCGCTGTTCTTTCTCGCGACGACGAGCTGGGTCCTCACCCTGGCCATCAATGCCAGCCCCTTCATGCGCTTCGACGGCTACTTCCTGCTGTCGGACGCCCTCGACCTGCCGAACCTGCATGCCCGCAGCTTTGCGCTCGCGCGGGCCATGCTGCGGCGCCGGGTCCTCGGCCTGCGCGAGCCCGATCCGGAGGTCTTCGAGCCGGGCCTGCGCCGCTTCCTGATCGGTTTCGCCTTCACCACCTGGATCTACCGCCTGGTGGTCTTCGTCGGCATCGCGCTGGCGGTCTACCACGTCTTCTTCAAGGCGCTCGGCCTGTTCCTGTTCGCCGTCGAGATCGCCTGGTTCGTCCTGCGTCCCCTGTGGTCCGAACTCGGCGTCTGGTACGGGCGGCGCGGCGAGGTGGGGCGGGTCCGCGGATTCATGCTGCTCCTCGTGCTCGCCGCGGTCTTCGCGCTGCTGGCCCTGCCATGGCGCAGTTCGGTGCGCGCCGAAGCCTGGCTGCACTCGGCGCAACAGCAACGCCTGTACAGCCCCTTCGCCGCGCGCGTCGTCGAACTGCCGATCGAAGGCCCGGTCGATGCCGGCGTCCGCCTCGCGCTGCTCGATTCGCCCGATACCCGCAGTCGCGCCGACCAGGCCGGCATTCTCGCGGCGGCGCTGGCCTTGCAACGCGACCAGAGCGTCGGCAGCCGGGTCGATGCCGCCGAGCGCTCCAACCGGCTCGGCGAGCAACTGGCGCGCCAGCTCGCCGAGCTCGGCGCCGAGCGCGGCGAGCTCGCGCGCCTCGCGCTGGTGGCCGATTTCGATGGCAGGGTGGTCGACCTCGACCGCGAGCTGCGCCCCGGGGGATGGGTGTCGGCGAACCAGCCGATCGCGATGGTGATCGATCCCGACGCCTGGGTGGTCGATGCGATGGTCGGGCAACGCGACCTCGATCGGCTGCGCATCGGTGCGCCGGCGCGCTTCTACCGGCGCGGCGACTGGGAGGTCCTCGAGGGCGAGGTGGTCGCGATCGATTCGGCGCGGGCCCAGCGGCTGCCCGATCCGATGCTCGCCGCCGATCGGGGCGGCCGGGTGCCCGTGCTGCGCGGCGACGATGGCCGGGAAGTGCCCCGCGATGTGCTCTACCGGGTGCGGATCCGCATCGACGGCGTGCCGTCGCAGATGCGCTCGGGGCTGGGTTCGGTGCGCGTCGAGGGCGAGGCGCGCAGCCTGCTGGGCGACGCGCTGGTGTCGGCGGCGGCGGTGCTGGTGCGCGAGAGCGGGTTCTAGCAGGCGCTACGCACTCGCGCTACTTCAGTGCGCGCTCCCGCCACCAGTTCGGCGCGGCCGCGGCGAAGTCGCCGCTCTCGTGGAGCCGGTTCGCGATTTCCAGGCCGGGGATGCCGGGCGGCGTCTCGACCAGCCAGCGGGTGCCGTTGGCATCGAGCTGCCGTGCGACGGCCAGGCCCTGGTCGGCGAGCAGCCGATCGAGCGAGGCGGCATCGGTCGGGCCGCGGGTGGTAAGGATCACGCCGCCGGGCAAGGCCCGCTTGACCGCGGGCGAGTCGGCGTCGCGAAACACCGGCGAGTCGGCCGGGGCGTCGGCGGGGGGCGTCGAGCCGAGGGCCTTGTCGGCGCGCGCTGGCTTCTCGGTGACCACGGCCTTGCCTTCGGCAAAGTCGATGCGCAGGCGATCGTCGACCAGCAACTCGCGGCGCCGGTCGCCGTCGTACCAGTAGTGCGCGGGGGCCGTCGTCGATGGTGTCGCCACGATCGATGGCTTGGCCAGCGCGGGTTTCGCGGCCGATGGTTCAGCGGCAAGGGCCGACTGGGTCGGCAGCAGCGCGGCGATGAGCAGGATTCGCAGCAT
The DNA here is from genome assembly GCA_964476625.1 of uncultured Burkholderiaceae bacterium. GTDB lineage: Bacteria > Pseudomonadota > Gammaproteobacteria > Burkholderiales > Burkholderiaceae_E > JAMLIN01. The sequence continues at coordinate 11,453 of CAYZBJ010000002.1, forward strand.
GTCAGCGCCCCCAGATTCGCATTTGCCAGCTCTGGAAGACACCGGCGTCCTGAGGTGCTAGATCGGCGACCCGCAGCATCCAATTGCCGGAGGCGGGTTCATTCAGGTGGCGGACGCTGCCGAACCGCCAGTCGTTGTAGTCGCCGCAATGTATTACCAAGCGATTGCCTCTTGGATTGTCAGGATCCGGAGCTGAGCAGGTTCGCTCTTCAGCAAGTCGGCTTTGAAGGCCGTTCGGGCTGATGAGATCAATCTGCAATTCGCCAGAGGAATAATTGTGCTGGGCGGTGAAGCGCACTTCAATGAACTCGATCTCCTGAATGTCGCAACCACTGATCGTGAGCGTGTCGACGGCTGCCTGAGCGAGGCTGTTGTCGATGATGGGGAGATTTGGATTGCGTACCTCGGACACACAGGATTTCTGTTCGGCGCTGCCGCCGACCGACTGCCAACCGGGCGCCGCAGCGACCGCAGCCGCTGCATCGACGGTACCGAAGCCGAAGTCCGGGTGATGCCACAGGCCAAAGTTCTCGGTCCAGCCCGCGTCGGCGGGCGAATTGCGACGGGCCGTGCTGGCGAGGATTCGCGGCACGTCACGCCAGGTCAGGTTCGGGTTCACCTGCAGCATCAGGGCGACGGTTCCCGAGACCATGGGGGAACTTGCCGAAGTGCCGGTGAAGTCCGAGACGTAGCGGTTGTTCAGGCCGGTCGTGGTGATTGCGCCATCGCTAACGAAATTGCTCGACGGAGCGCAGACCAGCACGTTGGCACCGGTCTCGCCATACCAGGGCCGCACGCCGTTGTCGTCGACGGCGCACACGGTGATCTGGCCGCGCTTGTTCACATAGCCGTCGTAATTCGAGTTATCGCCGAAGTAGCCGCCGTTGCCGGCCGGAAACACGAATATCGAGCCGAGCCCGCCCCGACCCTGGGCGAGCCCCTGGTCGATGGCGGTATCGAAGCTGGCGTCGGACGGGAAGAGGGCACCGTAGTCGGGCGAGCCCCAGCTGTTGGCGTAGATCGCGTTGCGGTCGCGCTGATAGCCGAGCGCGTGGGCGATGTCGGCGTCCATGTTGGTCGAGAGGGGGTTGAGGCCGACCAGCGCGGCCGCCGGCGCTACTCCGGCGCCGCCGATCGCATTGTCGCGGCGCGCCGCGACGACCCCGGCGACGGCGGTGCCGTGGACGTTGCCGGCGGCGCAGGGCAGGGGATACTCGCTGCCGAAGTGCGTGCCGGGCCGGTAATTGAAGCTGGCCCCCGGCACGATGTTCGGCAGGAGGTCATCATGGGTGACCTCGATGCCGCTGTCGAGCACGGCGACCCGGACCCCGGCGCCGTCGGCGAGTTGCCAGGCGTCGGTGATGCGCAGGTCCTCGCCCGGGGTGCCCCCGCTCTGGCCGGTATTCGCGAGATGCCATTGAGTGCCCAGCAGCGGGTCGGTGCCGCTGCTCGGCGGGCGCGGATCCGTCAGGTAGTAGGCCTGCGTACAACTCGCCTCGTTCAGGCGCGCCGTGCCCGGGGGGCCGCCATTGCCGCCGCCCCCGCAGGCGGCCAGGAGAAGCGAAGCACAGACGACGGCTGCGGTCGGGAGGCCTTGCGCGACTGGAATCATCTATTCGGGAGCTGTGGCTGGTCCGGATGCGGAAGTGTAAGGGTTTCCGCGGCTTTGAAGGCGGCTGCTGTCTGCTTCACGCCGCGATCCGGGTCATCGACGCTCGTCGGCACGGAATTCCGGGCGGGGCCGGCGGGGTCGGAATACCGGCGCGGATTGCTATCATCCCCGCCACGGACGCGCTGATCCTGCCCGCCGTCATCCTCGCCGCGGGCGCGCCGATCGGGCCCGCCTCCTCATTCCGCCTTCACCTCATCCCGTCCCTGGAACCAGCCATGCGTCGAATCCAGACCCTGCTAGTGGCCAACCGTTCGGAGATCTCGATTCGCGTCATGCGCGCCGCGGCCGAGATGGGCATCCGGACCGTCGCGGTGTATTCGCACGAGGATCGCTTCTCGCTGCACCGCTTCAAGGCCGACGAGAGCTACCAGGTGGGCGACGGCAAGAAGCCGCTGCAGGCCTACCTCGACATCGACGACATCATCCGCGTGGCCCGGCTCGCGAAGGTCGACGCCATCCACCCCGGCTACGGCTTCTTGTCGGAGAACCCGGATTTCGCCACCGCCTGCGCGAAGGCCGGCATCGTCTTCGTCGGCCCCAGCCCCGAGGTCATGACGACCCTCGGCAACAAGGTGTCGGCGCGCAACGCCGCCGTCGCCGCCGGGGTGCCCGTGATGCCGGCGACGCCGCCGCTGCCGCACGACATCGAAGCGGCCAAGCAGCTCGCCGCCGGGGTCGGCTACCCGTTGATGCTCAAGGCGAGCTGGGGCGGCGGCGGACGCGGCATGCGGGTGATCGAGACCGAGGCCGACCTCGTGTCGCAGGTCGAGGTCGCCCGCCGGGAGGCCGCCGCGGCCTTCGGCAACGACGAGGTCTACCTCGAGAAACTGGTGCGCCGTGCCCGACACGTCGAGGTCCAGTTGCTCGGCGACACCCATGGCAACCTGGTGCACCTGTTCGAGCGCGACTGCTCGGTGCAGCGGCGCAACCAGAAGGTGGTCGAGCGCGCCCCGGCGCCTTACCTCGACGATGCGACCCGCGCCGCCCTGTGCGATGCCGCGCTCGCCCTCGGGCGGGCGGTCGGCTACAGCCATGCCGGTACCGTCGAGTTCCTGATGGACGCCGACAGTGGCGAGTTCTACTTCATCGAGGTCAACCCGCGCATCCAGGTCGAGCACACCGTGACCGAGGAGGTCACCGGCATCGATATCGTCAAGGCCCAGCTCTCGATCGCGCAAGGCGCCCGGATCGGCGCGGCCGACTGCCCGGTGCCGGTGCAGGCGGATATCCGCCTCAATGGCCATGCGCTGCAATGCCGGATCACCACCGAGGATCCGGAGAACAACTTCACCCCGGACTACGGCCGCATCCAGGCCTATCGCAGCGCCTCGGGCTTCGGGATCCGGCTCGATGGCGGCACCGCGTACTCCGGCGCGGTGATCACCCCCTACTACGATTCGCTGCTGGTGAAGGTGACGGCCTGGGCGCAGCGCGACGACGAAGCCATCCGTCGCATGGACCGGGCCTTGCGGGAATTCCGCATCCGCGGCGTGGCGACCAATCTGCAGTTCGTCGAGAACGTCATCAACCATCCGGACTTCATCGCCGGCCGGATCACCACCCGTTTCATCGACGAGACGCCGGAGCTGTTTCGCTTCGCCAGGCGGCGCGACCGGGCCTCGCGCCTGTTGCGCTACCTCACCCAGGTGACGGTCAACGGCCACCCCGACATGGCCGGGCGAGTGGCGCCGGATCTCTCGCACCAGCAGCTCGCCTTGCCCCGGGTCGACCTCGCCGCGCCGGTGCGCCCCGGCAGCCGGGACCGGCTGCGCGAGCTCGGCCCCGAGAAGTTCGCGCAATGGATGCTCGACGAGCCCCGGGTGCTGCTCACCGACACCACGATGCGCGATGCCCACCAGTCGCTGTTCGCGACCCGGATGCGGACCATCGACATGGCGCGGGTGGCGCCGTACTACGCGCAGCTGCTGCCCGGCCTGTTCTCGGTCGAGTGCTGGGGCGGGGCGACCTTCGACGTGGCGATGCGCTTCCTCAAGGAAGACCCCTGGCAGCGCCTCGCGGAGCTGCGCGCGGCCATGCCAAATCTCCTGCTCCAGATGCTGCTTCGCGGCAGCAATGCGGTCGGCTATACCAACTATGCCGACAACGTCGTGCGGCATTTCGTCGCGCAGGCGGCCAGCAGCGGCATCGACCTGTTCCGCGTCTTCGACTCGCTCAACTGGGTCGAGAACATGCGGGTGGCGATCGATGCGGTGCGCGAGTCGGGCGCGCTGTGCGAGGGGGCGATCTGCTACACCGGCGACCTCTTCGACCCGTCGCGCCCGAAGTACGACCTCGGCTACTACGTCGGCATCGCGAAGCAGTTGCGCGCGGCCGGCGTCAATGTGCTCGGGATCAAGGACATGG
>CAYZBJ010000002.1:15498-28317 GCA_964476625.1 uncultured Burkholderiaceae bacterium
GACCCTGAAGGAGGAAACCGGGCTGCCGGTGCACTTCCATACCCACGATACCAGCGGCATCTCCGCCGCATCGGTGCTGGCGGCGATCGCCGGCGGCGCCGATGCGGTCGACGGCGCGATGGACGCGATGAGCGGGCTCACCTCCCAGCCCAATCTCAACGCGATCGTCGCCGCGCTCGCCGGCTCGCCGCGCGACCCCGCCGGCGGCGCCGGCGTGGATTCGGAGGCGATGCGCGAGATCGCCCACTACTGGGAAGGTGTCCGGCGCCTCTATGCGCCCTTCGAATCGGACATCCGCTCGGGCACCGCCGATGTCTATCGCCACGAGATGCCGGGCGGGCAGTACACGAACCTGCGCGAGCAGGCGCGCTCGATGGGGCTGGACCATCGCTGGCCGGAGGTCGCCCGGGCCTATGCGGACGTCAACCGGCTCTTCGGCGACATCGTCAAGGTGACGCCGACCTCGAAGGTGGTCGGCGACCTCGCGATCTTCATGGTCGCCAACGACCTCGATCCGGCGGAGGTGGCCGATCCGGCGCGCGAGATCGCCTTTCCCGAATCGGTGGTGGCGCTGTTTCGCGGCGAACTCGGCTTTCCTCCGGACGGCTTCCCCGAGGCGCTGTCGCGCAAGGTGTTGCGGGAAGACCCACCGGCGCCCTACCGGCCGGGCGACCGGATCGCGCCGGTCGATCTCGGCGCGGCCCGTGTCGAAGCCGAGAAGGCGGCCGAGCGCCAGGTGTCGGACACCGAATTCTGCTCGTACCTGATGTACCCGAAGGTCTTTCGCGAGTACGCCGAGCATCGCCGCAGCTATGGCGATGTCAGCCGCCTGCCGACCCAGGCCTTCTTCTACGGCATGCGCGAGCGCGAGGAGATCGCGGTCGACATCGACCGCGGCAAGGCCCTCGTGATCCGGATGCAGGGTACCGCGCCGGCCGAGGATGAAGGCGTGGTGCGCGCCTTCTACGAGCTCAACGGCCAGCCGCGTACCTCGCGCGTCGAGCAGGCCGGGGCGAAGCAGGCGCCGCGGCGGGCCCGCGCCAACCCGGATGATCCCGGCCATGTCGCCGCCCCGATGCCGGGCATGATCGTCACCGTGGCGGTCAAGCCGGGCCAGCGTGTCGGCGCCGGCGATCCGCTGCTCTCGATCGAGGCGATGAAGATGGAGACGCAGATCCGCGCCGAGCGCGATGGCACCGTGAAGGCGCTGCATGTGAAGCCGGGCGAGACCGTCGAGGCGCGCGACCTGCTGCTCGAGATCGACTGATGAAAACCGCAGTGGCCGCGGACAATCAAGTTAAGTAGAGTAAGTATTTCGTGGCCGAAAGCCCTTCGGCGCGAGCAACGCGAAAGACACGAATGACAAGGGCGTGTCCGACCCGGATCACGCCGACCGGAGGATGACCATGCTCAGCAAGTTCATGCGCGTCGGCCTGGTGGGGTTGGCGATCGCGGCGGCCCAGGCGCCGGCGCAGGCGGCCGAGGTCACGCTGCGGCTGCACCAGTTCCTGCCGCCGCAGGCGACCATTCCGCGACTGGCGATCAAGCCCTGGGTCGAGAAGGTCGAGAAGGATTCCAACGGCCGCATCGAGATCAAGCAGTTCCCGGCGATGCAGCTCGGCGGTACGCCCGGTACGCTTTACGACCAGGCCAAGGACGGGGTGGTCGACATCGTCTGGACGGTGCTCGGCTATACGCCGGGTCGCTTCCCGAAAGCCGAGGTCTTCGACCTGCCGTTCATGGTCACGACTGCCGAGGCCACCTCGCAGGCCTTCCAGGCCTTCTACGAGAAGCATCTCACCGACGAGTTCAAGCAGGTCAAGGTCCTTGCGGTGCATACCCACGGACCCGGCCTGCTGCACTCCAAGAAGCCCATCGAGAAGCTCGAGGACATGCGCGGCGTCAAGATTCGCGGCGGTTCGCGGGTCATCAACGACATGCTCGACAAGCTGGGCTCGACGCCGGTCGGCATGCCGGTGACCGCGGTCTCCGAGGCGCTCTCCAAGGGCGTGATCGACGCCACCACGATCCCCTGGGAGGTGACCGTCGCCTTCAAGGTGCCCGAACTGGTCAAGAACCACACCGGCTTCGCCGGCGGCCACGGCCTGTATACCGCGACCTTCGTGTTCGCGATGAACAAGGACAGCTACGAGAAGCTGCCGGCGGACCTGAAGAAGGTGATCGACGACAACTCGGGGATGGCGCTCGCCGCCGCCTTCGGGCGCGCGATGGACGCCGGCGACAAGGTCGGCCACGGGGTCGCCGAGAAGCTCGGCAACAACATCATCACGCTCGACGACGCCGAGACCCGGCGCTGGCGGGATGCGGCCCAGCCGGTGATCGACAACTGGGTCAAGTCCGCCGACGCCGCCGGCATCGACGGCACGGTGCTCTACCGCGATGCCGTCGGGCTGGTCCAGCAGTACGGCTCGAAGTAGGCGGATCCGGCAGCGCGGGTTCCGGCCATGGCCACGCTCGCCCCGATCGCTCCGCGCGCCGAACTGCGCGCCGGGCGATGGATCGCGGGCATGGCGTCCTTCCTCGCCCGGGCCGGCGGCATCGCGCTCATCCTGATCACCGCCGTCACCGTGGCCAGCATCGCCGGGCGGATGCTCGGCGCGTTCGGCCTCGGGCCGGTGCCGGGTGACTTCGAGATCGTCCAGGCCGGTTGCGGCTTCGCGATCTGCGCATTCCTGCCCATCTGCCAGTTGCGACGCGGCCATGTGACGGTCGACATCCTCTATACCGGGCGGCACCCGAAGTGGTCGGCCTGGGCGTCCCTGCTCGGCAACGTCCTCATGACGGCGGCCACGATGCTGCTGCTCTGGCGCCTTGGCGCCGGCATGATCGAGAAGATGGCCAACGGCGAGACCACCTTCATCCTCGCGATGCCGGTCTGGTGGATGTACTCGGTCTGCCTGGTGGGGCTTGCCGCCGCGGCGCTCGCCAGCGCCTATACCGTCTGGCGCAGCATCAATGCTGTCGCCGCCCGGGACTGGGCCCGCGCATGAGCCTTGCCCAGTCGGCGACGGTTGCCCCGGACCATGGCCGATGAGTGATCTCGAACTCGGCGCCTGGTCGTTCCCGGCGCTCATGCTGGCGATCTTCCTGCGGGTACCGATCGGCCTGGCGATGCTGCTGTTCGGCATCTTCGGCACCTGGCTCGTCGTCGGGAGCTGGGTGCCGGTGCTCTCCCAGCTGAAGTCCTCGACCTTCGATACCTTCTCGAGCTATTCGCTGTCGATCATCCCGCTGTTCCTGCTGATGGGGCAGTTCGCCACCCGGGGCGGGATGTCGCAGTCGCTGTTCTCGGCCGCTGCCGCCTGGCTCGGCCACCGCAAGGGCGGGGTGGGGATGGCGGCGATCGGCGCCTGCGCCGGCTTCGGCGCCATCTGCGGCTCCTCGCTCGCGACCGCCGCGACCATGGGCAAGGTGGCCCTGCCGGAGTTGCGTCGCTACGGCTACGCCGACTCGCTCGCGACCGGCTGCCTCGCCGCCGGCGGCACCCTCGGCGTGCTCATCCCGCCCTCGGTGGTGCTCGTCATCTACGCCATCCTCGCCGAGGAGAACATCGCCAGGCTCTTCACCGCGGCGATCGTCCCCGGCATCGTCGCCGCGCTCATGTACATGGTGGCGATCGGCATCTACGTGCGGCTGCGGCCCGGCTCGGCCGGCGCCACCGAACCGGTGCCGATGGCCGAGCGACTCGCGCGGTTGCGCAAGGTGTGGCCGGTGGTGATGGTCTTTCTCCTCGTGATCGGCGGGATCAACCTCGGCTGGTTCACCCCGACCGAGGGCGCGGCGGTCGGCGCGGCGGCGACCGGGCTCATCGCCGTGGTCAATGGCGGCCTCGACCGGCGCGGCCTGTGGGAGTCGATCGAGGAAACCGCGGTCGCGACGGCGATGATCTTCTTCATCATCTTCGGCGCCGGCGCCTACAACACCTTCCTTGCCTTCACCCAGTTGCCGATGGAAGTCGCCGACTGGATCGGCGAGCGCGGCTACAGCCCCTATGCGGTGCTGATCCTGATCCTGGCGTGCTACATCGTCTTCGGCTGCTTCATGGACTCCCTGTCGATGATCCTGCTGACGATCCCGATCTTCCTGCCGATCGTCACCAGCCTCGACTACGGCCTGCCGAGCGCCGAGTTCGCCATCTGGTTCGGCATCCTGGTGCTGGTGGTCGTCGAGATGGGCCTGATCACGCCACCGGTGGGAATGAATCTCTTCGTCATCAACTCGGTGGCCGGCGACGTGCCGATGGCGGCGACCTTCCGCGGCGTGCTGCCCTTCGTCGCGACGGACATCGTGCGCATCACCCTGCTGGTCCTGTTCCCGGGCATCTCGCTCTGGCTGGTGAGGATGCTTTGAGCAACAAGCCCGTTCCCCGCGCCACCGATGCGCCGCTCGACGAGTCGGCGATCGAGCACATCGTCGGCTACCTGGTCGCCCGTGCGCGAACGCCGTTGCGGCGTCGCTTCTTCGAGCAGATCGGCGACGCCTACGAGTTGCGGCCGGTGGAGTTCACCGTCCTGATGCTGGTCTGGACCAACGAGGATGTGACGCTCAAGCGCCTCACCCAGACCCTGAGCGTGACCGCGCCCAACATCACCGTGGTGCTCGACCGCCTGGAGGCGCGGGGCCTGGTCAGGCGAACCCGCAGCCAGGCCGATCGCCGGTCGATGATCATTCGCGCCCAGCCGGCGGGCGAGCGCATCGCGCGCGAGGTCGGCGAGCTGTCCCGGGCGATGGAGGATTCCGCCCTGGCGATGCTCACGGCGGCCGAGCGCCGCACCTTGGTGGCGCTGCTCAGGCGGGTGGTGGCGGGCTCGCGTTGAGACGCTGTGGCCTGCTTCGCCTTTTCGTTTCAAGGTCGTTTCAAAGTCGCCTGCGACCACGCCGCTACGCTCCGACGCTTTTCCGCTTCAAAGTCGCCTGCGACCACGTCGCTACGCTCCAGTGTGGCGGCCGGCTTCGCCGTCGTCCTGCGATGCTCGCGAGCCAGCCCCGCGCCTGTCGGCGCGCGTCAGTCTCGCTGCGCTTCTCGGCGCCACACCAGTCGCTGCGCGCCGTGGCCGCAGTCGCCTTTGTCGTGGCGGTCCTGATGCGCGGGCAATGCTTGCGGGCGTTTGCTCGACCTCGGGGCAACATCGATACGCACGGCTTCGCGGGCAGTCTGCGGCGAAGTCCCGGAACGTCTCAATGCCGCGGCAGGTGGCCGGCGGCGGGGCGATTTCCGGGGCGGCGAGGAGCGCAGGGCGCGGGGCCGGCTGGCCGAGCACCGCAGTGCAGTCGGCGCAGCCGACCGCCCCGGCATGAGCCACGACGACGGTCGCCTGCCGCGGCGTCTCCGGAAAACCGCAGGCGACAACGGTCGCCTGACGCGGCCCCCCGAACAGAGCCCGCGACGACGGCCGCCTGACGCGGCGCCTCGAACAAAGCCATCGACGCCAGTCGCCTGGCCGCGGCGGCCCGCGCGGGACTGTTCAGGCCGCGCTGATGGCGTCGCCGCGCCCCTCGCGCTCGAGGTGCGGGATGTGGTTGAAGGAGAGCAGCCGGAAGCGGCCGCCACCGGCGATCAGCTCGCAGATGCCGGTGTTGCGAAACTGCAGGTTGAGCTCGATCGCCGTGGCCGCGGGGGCGCCGGTGATGTCGGCCACCGCCCGGCAGATCGCGCCGCCCGAACTGACCACCAGGATGCGGTCGTCGCGGCCGGTTCCCTGCGCCGCAGCGGTCAGGCCGGCCTGGATGCGGGCGCCGAACTCCGCCCAGGTCTCGGGCACATCGTCGAGGCCCGTATCGGACCAGTGGTTCATCGCGTTGCGGAAGGTCTGCCAGTACTCCTTGTAGTCGGCGCGCTGGTGCTCGACCGGCGAGCGGCCCCGGGTGAACGCCGTATAGATCGGCCCGGCATGGTATTCGTCGAGGCCCGGATGGATGATCGGCTCGACCGCGTCGTCGGCTGCCCCCATGCCCGCGAGGATGCCGGCGACGGTATCGCGCTGGCGCACCAGGGTGCCGCAGAGCACCCGCGAGAAACGCAAGCCGCGCTCGCCGAAGTATTCGCCCAGCCAGCGCGACTGGCGCTGGCCGAGCTCGGAGAGACGGTCGTAGTCTTCGGTGCCGAACGAGGCCTGGCCGTGGCGCACGAGGTAGATCAGGGACATCGGAGCGGATCCGGGGGGAGGGACGGGACCCGATTATCGCGAATCCCGCCGCCGGCGTCGCGCGGCGTCCGCAGCCGCCGCGGCGCGGTCGCTTGCGTTATCCTTGGCCGGCTCGGAGTCCGATGGATCGGACCCGCAACCGGAGACCCATCTTGCATCCCAGCCTGCATGCGCAACGTGCCCCTGACCGGATCGCCTACCGCATGGCCGAGTCCGGCGAGACCGTCAGTTATCGGGAGCTCGACGAGGCATCGAACCGCTTCGCCCAGCTCCTGCGCGCGAGCGGCGTCGGGCCGGGCGAGCATATCGCCCTGATGGTCGAGAATCACCCCCGCTTCTACCAGGCCTGCTGGGGCGCGCAGCGCGCCGGCGTGATCTTCACCGCGATCAGCACCCGGCTCAGTGCCGACGAGGCGGCCTACATCGTCAATGATTGCGGCGCAAAGCTGTTCGTCGGCTCGAGGAAGCTGGCCGAGACCTGCGCGAAGCTGCCGGCCCTCTGCCCGGCGGTGGGCCGCTGGCTGATGCTCGATGGCGCCATCGACGGATTCGAGTCCTGCGAGACGGCGATGGCCGTGCAGCCGGCATCCCCCATCGCCGACGAGATGGCGGGCAGCGACATGTTGTACTCATCGGGGACGACCGGCCGCCCGAAGGGCGTGGCCATGCCTTTCCAGCGCGAACCGATCGACGTGGTCTCGCCCCTGCTCGAGATCAGCCGCAAGCTCTACGGCATGGACGAGAACACCGTCTACCTGTCGCCGGCGCCGCTCTACCATGCGGCGCCGCTGCGCTTCAACATGTCGGTGATGCGCCTCGGCGGCACCAGCGTGATCATGGAGCGCTTCGATCCCCTGCGTTACCTGGAGCTGGTCGAGGAGCACCGGATCACCCATACCCAGCTCGTGCCGACAATGTTCGTGCGGATGCTCAAGCTCTCCGAGGAGGAGCGGGCCCGCCACGACGTGTCGTCGCTCAAGTGCGCGGTCCATGCCGCGGCGCCCTGTCCGGTGCCGGTCAAGCAGCAGATGATCGAATGGTGGGGGCCGGTGCTGTGGGAGTACTACGCCGGTACCGAGGGCAACGGCATGACCCTGGTCGACTCGACCTCGTGGCTGGCGCATCCCGGCACCGTCGGCCGCGCCGTGCTCGGCAAGTTGCGGATCTGCGATGACGACGGCAACGAGCTGCCGGTCGGCGAGCAGGGCACCATCTACTTCTCGGACGGGCGCGAGTTCTCGTACCACAACGACCCGGACAAGACGGCGCAGTCGAAGAACGCGCAGGGCTGGACGACCCTGGGCGACGTCGGCTACGCCGACGAGGAAGGTTTCCTCTACCTCACCGATCGCAAGGCCTTCATGATCATCTCCGGCGGGGTGAACATCTATCCGCAGGAAGCCGAGAACCTGCTGGTGATGCATCCGAAGGTCGCCGACGTCGCGGTCTTCGGGGTGCCCAACGAGGAGTTCGGCGAGGAGGTCAAGGCGGTGGTCCAGCCACGCGACATGCGCGATGCGACGCCGGAGCTTGCCGAGGAGCTGATCGCCTGGTGCCGCGAACGGCTCGCGCACATCAAGTGCCCTAAATCGATCGACTTCGAGGCGGAACTGCCGCGGGCGGCGACCGGCAAGCTGTACAAGCGCCAGCTACGCGATCGCTACTGGGAAGGCCGCGACACCCGCATCTGATCGGGGAAATAGGGTCGGGGGAAATGGGGGGAAATGGGGTCAGACTCCATTATTCGAAGCGAATAATGGAGTCTGACCCCATTTCCCCGGCTTAGGCTTATATTGCGCCGGCCTCGCGCAGGCGGGCGATGTCGGCTGCGCCGTAGCCGATGGCGGCGAGGATCTCGTCGCTATGCTCGCCGAGGATCGGCGCTCGCGTCCGGATGCCGGTGTCCGATTCCGAGAGGTGCACCGGCGCGGCGGCGACCGGCGCGGGCCGGCGCAGGCCGGGGTACTCGGTCGGGTGGAACAGTCCGAGCGCGGCCGTCTGGGGATGGTCGAGCGCCTGCTGGGCCGAGAGCACCGGCCCGGACGGGATCTTCGCTTCGCCGAGCACGCGCACGACCTCATCGGTATCGCGCTGCGCGCACCATTCGCGCATCGCCTCGTCGATCGGGCCGGCGTTGCGGCCGCGGGCGTCGTCGTCCGCGAAACGGGGATCCTCGAGCATCGCTTCCTGGCCGACCAGCCTGGTCCAGCGCCGGAACAGCGGATGCCCGACGACCTGCACCAGTACGAAGCCGTCGCGCGTCGGGTAGATGTTCACCGGCGCGGCCGTCTGGCCGAGGTTGCCGGTGGGGAGTCGGTCGGCCTGGATCGTCGCCTGCTCGATCAGCATGCTGTTGGTGGTCGCCAGCGCGGTGCCCAGCAGGGAACCGGTGACCTGCTGGCCACGGCCGGTCTGCTGGCGGGCCATCAGCGCACCCATCGTGCCGAAGGCGCAATGCAGGGCGGTGCCGAAGTCGACCCAGTTGACGGCCGCCCGATACGGCGTACCCGGCTCGCCGGTCATGAACACCGCGCCCGACATCGCCTGGCCGACCCCGTCGAAGCCGACGTAGCCGGCCATCGGTCCGGTCGGCCCGTAGGCGGAACTGGTGGTGAGGATGATGCGCGGATTGATGGCGGCGAGGCTCGCGTAGTCGAGGCCCATCGAGACCAGGGTCGCCGCCGGGAGGTTGGCCACCACGACATCGGCGCGTTCCACCAGCCGGCGCACGACCTCGCGGCCCTCGGGGCTGCCGGGGTCGAGCGTCAGGGAGCGCTTGTTGCGGTTCATCTGCAGGAAGAGCGCACCCTCGCCGGTTTCGGATACCGGGCCGACGAAACGGTCCTCGCTACCGCCACGCTTGTCGATGCGGATCACGTCGGCGCCGAACTCGGCGAGCAGGGCCGCGCAGTACGGGCCCGCGATGTAGCGACCGAAATCGAGCACCTGGATGCCGGCCAGCGGTCCCGCCATGTCTGTCTCCTCGTCGAATGGTCCGGCGAGTCTATCAGCGTCAGCGGCCCCCGCCGCCGGCCGAGGCGATCGGCTCGTCCTCGAGCGCGATCCGGGCCCGGATATGGGCAAGTGCGGCGTCGACCTGGTCGACGAGGATCAGGCAGATGTCTCCCGGGCCGATGCGCGACAGCGCGATGTCGATCGCCTGGAACTCGCCCCGGACTTCGACCACCTGGCCGCGGGCGCGGCCCGCGAGGCCTTCGCGCAGCAAGGCGATGACCTCGCCGTCGGCCCGGCCGCGCTGGCACTGGTCCTCGTAGAGGACGAAATCCTCGAAGCAGTTGGCCAGGCGCGCCGTCTGGCCGCGGATGTCCTCGTCGCGGCGATCGCCCGCGCCGCTGATCACCACGCTGCGCCGGCGCGCCTCCATCGAGCGCACCGCATCGACCAGGGCGGCCATCGCGTCGACGTTGTGGCCGTAGTCGGCGATCACGGTCGCGCCATACCAGTCGAGGCAGTTGAAGCGCCCGGGTGCGTTGTCGTTCTCGTTGTCGAACTGCTCGAGCGCGCGTTGCACCTGGCTCCAGTCGACGCCAAGCGCCCAGGCGGCGCCGACGGCGGCCATCACGTTGTCGACCTGGAAGGGGATCCTGCCGCCACCGGCGACAGGGATGCGCGCCATGTCGATCTCGCTACGCCAGCTGCCGAAGCGGGCCACGATCCGTTCGCCTTCCACATGGAGGGTTCGCTGGCCACGCGCATGATGAGTGGCCAGCGCCGGGTGATGCGGATCGCGGGCGAAGAAGATGACCGCGCCCGGGCAGTTCGTGGCCATGGCGGCGACCAGCGGGTCCGCCGCGTTGAGCACGGCCGTGCCGGTGCTCGCGACATGGTCGACCACCACCTGCTTGACGGCGGCGAGCTCATCGACCGTGGTGATGTGGTTCAGGCCGAGGTGGTCTCCCTGGCCGATATTGGTCACGACCGCGACATCGCAGCGATCGAAGGCCAGTCCTTCGCGCAGCAGTCCGCCGCGCGCGACTTCGAGTACCGCGGCATCGGTGTCCGGGTGCATCAGGACGCTGCGCGCGCTGCGCGGGCCGCTGCAATCGCCGGTGTCGATGGTATGGCCGTCGACGTGGACGCCGTCGGTGCTGGTCAGGCCGACCCGCCTGCCGGTGGCGGCGAGGATCGCCGCGACCAGGCGCACGGTGGTCGTCTTGCCGTTGGTGCCGGTGACGGCGACCAGCGGGATGCGGGCATCGTCGCCGGGGCTGAACATCGCGTCGATGACGGCTTCGCCGACCGGGCGTGGCTTGCCATAGGACGGCGAGAGGTGCATGCGCAGCCCCGGCGCCGCGTTGACTTCGACGAAGCAGCCGCCCGTCTCGGCCAGGGGCCGGCGGAGGGTTTCGGCGACGACGTCGATGCCGCAGATGTCGATGCCGATGGCCTGCGCGGCATCGACCGCGCGGGCCGCCACCTCGGGGTGGAGCTCGTCGGTGACGTCGGTCGCCGTGCCGCCGGTACTCAGGTTGGCGTTGTCGCGCAGCACGACGCGCTCGCCGGTCGGCAGCACCGAGTCCGGTGTGAAACCCTGCAGGTGGATCCGCGCGATGGCGATCTCGTCGAAGCGGATGCGGGTGAGCGAGGTCGCATGGCCGTCGCCGCGGCGCGGGTCGGCATTGACCATCGCGACCAGCTCGGCGATCGTGTGGCTGCCGTCGCCGACCACGCAGGGCGGATCGCGGCGCGCGGCCGCGACGACGCGCCCGCCGACGACGAGCAGGCGGTAGTCGTGTCCCGGGACGTAGCGCTCGACGATGACGTCGTCGTCATGGCGCAGCGCGGCGGCGAAGGCCGCGGCGATCTCCGCGCGCGTCCCGGCGCCGACGGTCACGCCCTTGCCCTGGTTGCCGTCGCGCGGCTTGACCACGACCGGCAGGCCGATCTCGCCGGCCAGCGCCCAGGCGTCATCGGCGTCCACGCACGCGCGACCCGCCGGCACCGGTACGCCGGCCGCCGACAGCAGCTGCTTGGTGAGCTCCTTGTCCTGGGCGATGGTTTCGGCGATCGCGCCGGTGCGATCGGTCTCGGCCGCCTGGATCCGGCGCTGGCGGCTGCCCCAGCCGAACTGCACGAGGCTGCCCTCGGTCAGGCGCCGATAGGGGATGCCGCGCGCGACGGCCGCGGCGACGATCGAGCCGGTGCTGGGCCCGAGGCGCAGGTCTTCGTCGAGCTCGCGCAGGCGGGCGAGGGCGGCGCCGATATCGAAGGGGGTGTCGTCGCGCGCCGCCAGGCAGAGCGCGGCCGCCAGCTCGAGGGCCGCGTGCCCGACGGCCTCTTCGGTGTACTCGACCACGACATGGAAGACGCCCGGCTCGGCGGTCGTCGCCGTGCGGGAGAACGAGACCGGGCAGCCGGCCTGCGCCTGCAGGCCCAGCACGGCCAGCTCGAGCAATTGCGCCATGACGAGGTCGCGCTGGCCGGCGTAGGGGCGCAGCGGGCCGATGCCGGGGAAGCGCTCGCTGATCCGGGATTCGATTCCCGGCAGCTGGCGTAGCGAGAGCTCCGCCGCATCACAGTGGACAGTTGCCTCGATCGCGGTTCGCGAGGTCCATCGGTTGGGGCCGCGCAAGGTGCGAGTTCGCTGGATTTCCATTGTCTTTCTTCTGGTGTCGTCAGCGGGCCGAAGCGGCTACCGACAGGTGCGGCGGCGTGCCGCGATCGTTCGGCCGATCGGTCGCCCGATCGGCATCGAATGTGTCGAACCCGGTGCGCAGCACTTCGGGCGGGATGCCCAGCGCCACGGCGCAGGCGGCCGCCGCGAGCGCCGTGGCGGTGTCGACCCCGCGCCGGACGCAGCGCGCCAGGGTCGCCGGCTCGAGCAGCGCAACTTCATGGCCGCTGCCGGCCAGCACGAGGCGACCGTCGCGCGGATGGACGGCCTGGCCGCCATCCTGGCAGTGGCTCGCCACCGCGATGGAATCCGGATCGGTGCTGTAGAGGATCACTTCGCCATCGCACAGTTCGATCATCTCGGTCACGGCGGGATCGTCGGCGTTGAGTACCGCCGCGCCGCTGGCGAGCACCACGTCGACCTGGGTGCGCAGCACCCGATAGACCTGCTCGGCGCTGCTGACGTCGAACTGCGCCAGCTCGGGCTGCACCGTGACGTCGGTGACCAGGCCGACCTGGCAGCGGTCATAGGCCAGGCCGTCGGCGAGGATGTCGGCAGTGCGGTGAGTGAAGATCGCGCACTCGACGGTGGGGTTCATCAGCAGCAGGCTGCCGGCGTCGAAGCTCGCGGGCGCGGGGTGCGCGAGGCGACGCTCGCCCATGAACAGCCCTCCTTCGCACGCGAGACCGACCCGGCGCCCCTGTAGTTGCAGCAGCCAGGCCACCAGCCTGGCGATCCGGGTGGTGTCGTGCGTGCCGCTGATCCCGATGATCGGGATCCGGCCATCGGCGCGGTGCGTGAAGAGATGCTCGACGATGGCTTCGCCGACCGGACGCGGCTGGCCGTCGGCCGGGCGCAGGTGCATGAGCAGGCCGGGCCCGGCGTTGACCTCGACGATCGCGCCGCCCTGCTCGGCAAGCGGGCGGCCGATGTCGCTCGCGACGAGGTCGATGCCGGCGATGTCGAGGCCGATGACGCGGGCGGCGAGGGCGGCGACCCGCGCGACCTCCGGGTGAA
>CAYZBJ010000002.1:28327-65600 GCA_964476625.1 uncultured Burkholderiaceae bacterium
CCCCGAAGCTCCTGCGCGTCCTGCCCTCTTTGGCCGGCCCCGTGAACGCGGTGGGTCACGTCGGAGGCCACGTTGCCATTGCGCTGGATCAGGACCTCGCGCCCGGCGGCGGGCACCGATTCGGGGGTGAGCCCCTGGCGCGCGAGTTCGAGCCGGGCCGGGGAATCGATACCGACCCGGTTGAGCGGATGGTTCTCGGTCCGGCCCCGGCGCGGATCGCAATTGAGCTGCGCCTCGATGAGTTCGAGCACCGTGCCTTGCCCGTCGCCGACCACGCTGGCGGTTTCGCCGCGGGCCGCTGCGACGACGCGGCTGCCGACCACCAGCAGGCGGTGCTCGTTGCCCGGCACGAAGCGCTCGATGATGACGGCGCTGCCTTCGTCGGCGGCAACGCGCCAGGCCGCCTCGATTTCCTCGCGGCTCTCGAGGCAGGTGAACACACCGCGGCCATGGTTGCCGTCGACCGGCTTGACCACGACGGGCAGCCCGATCGATTCGGCCGCTTCCCAGGCCTCATCGACATCGGCCACGACCCGGCCTTCGGGTACCGGCACGCCGCAGCCGGCGAGCAGTTGCTTGCTGAGGTCCTTGTCGCGCGAGATGGTCTCGGCGATCGCGCTGGTGCGGTCGGTCTCGGCGGTCCAGATGCGCCGCTGGTTGACGCCATGGCCGAGTTGCACCAGGTTGCCGTCGTTCATCCGCGTCGTCGGGATGCCACGTGCGATGGCGGCATCGACGATGCAGGCGGTACTCGGCCCGAGGCAATGCTGGTCGGCCAGCGCCCGCAGCCGCCCGACAGCCTCGTCGACATCGAAGGGACGGTCCTCGATCGCGGCCATCAGCAGGTCGCGCGCTTCATGCAGGGCGGCTGCGCCGACCGCCGGGGGCGCCGATCCGATCACGACCTTGTAGACGCCGCGCCGCGAGGTTTCCCGGGCGCGGCCGAAGCCGGCGGCCACGCCGGCCAGGTCGAGCAGCTCGAGGCTCAGGTGCTCGAGGATGTGGCCCGGCCAGGTGCCGTCGCGCAGGCGCTTGAGGAAGCCGCCGCGCTCGCCGATGCTGCAGCGGTGCTCGACCAGGGTCGGCACCCAGGCGGCGAGCCGTTCGGGCAGGCCGTCGATCAGGTTGGACGGGAAATCCTCGAGATCATGGATGTCGACGATGGCCTCGAGCACGGGCCAGTAGGTCCACATGTTGGGACCGCGCACATGGCGGATGCTCACGATCTCGATCGTCTTCTTCATCTTGGGGCCTCGTCCGGACACGAACGCGCACCGCAGCCGTCGGTGCAGTTCGTTTCAGTCCGGTAACAGGGGAGAGCGCCGTCAGCTCGGGTGGGGCCCGGGAAGGCCGCTTCGGCATTTGGCTTTGGCTGGGGTAATCTCGCGAATCGGGCGAAGCTTACCGCAGCCGCGGACAACGTGCATGACGCGTCGTTCCGGCATTTCCGGCTCCCCCTCGCCGCCGCCGCGGGCTCCCGACGGAGAATGCGATTCTGGACGACCGACCCTCGATCGAGCCGCCGCTCGCCCCCGGCGAACGGGTGCTCGGGCGACTCGAGACCGATTTCGACCCGGCCGGGCGCTTTGCGCCGGGCCACCTGCTGCTGACCGATCGCCGCCTGCTCGCCCGCGACGACGAGGCCTGCGGCTGGTCGGCGATCGAGCTGGGGGCCGGCCTGCGCCTGCGCTTGTCCGACCATGGCGGCGTCGGCACGCTCGAGCTGCATGGGCCGGCCGCCCGCCTGGGCCGCTGGCGCTACCTCATGCGGCGGCAGGACCAGGCGGCCGAGTTCGCCGAGCTCGCCCGCCGGCAGCTCGCCGGCGTCGAACCGGAGCCCGCCCCGGGGCCGGCGTGCGCCAGCTGCGGGGCCGCGCTGGCCTACCCCGGCGCTCCGTGCCCGGCCTGCGAGACGGACGAGCCGGCGCAGGACACCGCCCCGGCGACCTGGACCCTGTTTCGCCTGTGGCGCTTCGCCCGCCCCTATCGGGTTTCGCTGGCCGTCGGCTTCGTGCTGACCCTGGCCTCGACCGCGGCGACCCTGGTGCCGCCGTACCTGACCATGCCCCTGATGGACGATGTGCTGATCCCGTTCCAGAACGGCCAGCCGATCGATCCCGGCCTCGTGGGCATGTATCTCGGCGGCCTGCTGGTCGCCGCGCTGTTCGCCTGGGCGCTGGGCTGGGCGCGTACCTATATCCTGGCGCTGGTCAGCGAGCGGATCGGCGCCGACCTGCGCACCGCGGCCTACGACCACCTGTTGTCGCTGTCGGTCGATTTCTTCGGCAGCAAGCGGACCGGCGACCTGATCGCGCGAATCGGCTCCGAGACCGACCGCATCAACGTGTTCCTGTCGCTGCACCTGCTCGACTTCGCGACCGACGTGCTGATGATCGTCATGACCGCGATCATCCTGCTGTCGATCGACCCCTCGCTGGCGCTGGCCACCCTGTTGCCGCTGCCGTTCATCCTCTGGCTCATCCACATGGTGCGCGAACGCCTGCGGACCGGCTTCGAGAAGATCGACCGGGTCTGGGCGGAGGTCACCAGCGTACTCGCCGACACCATCCCGGGCGTGCGGGTGGTCAAGGCCTTCGCCCAGGAGGCGCACGAGTCGGAGCGTTTCGGGCAGGCCAACCAGCACAACCTGCGGGTCAACGACCGGCTCAACCGGACCTGGTCGCTGTTCACCCCGACGGTGTCGCTGCTCACCGAGGTCGGGCTGCTGGTGGTCTGGGGCTTCGGCATCTGGCAGATCGCCCACGACCGGATCAGCGTCGGGGTGCTGACCGCGTTCCTCGCCTACATCGGCCGCTTCTATACCCGGCTCGACACCATGAGCCGGATCGTCTCGGTGACCCAGAAGGCGGCGGCCGGCGCCAAGCGCATCTTCGACATCCTCGACCATGTATCGAGCGTGCCCGAGCCGGCCGACCCGAAGCCGATCGGCCGGGTCGACGGCCGGATCGAGCTCGACGGCGTGGGCTTCCGCTACGGCAATCGAGCGGTGCTCCACGACATCGACCTGCAGGTCGAGCCGGGCGAAATGATCGGGCTCGTGGGCCACAGCGGCTCCGGCAAGAGCACGCTGGTCAACCTGATCCTGCGCTTCCAGGACCCGGTGTCCGGGGTGATCCGGCTGGACGGAACCGACATTCGTGATCTGGGCGTCGCTGATTATCGGCGGCATATCGGATTGGTCCTGCAGGAATCGTTCCTGTTTTTCGGGACCGTCGCCGAGAACATCGCCTATGGCCGGCCGGGCGCCACCCGGGCCGAGATCGTCGCCGCCGCCCGGGCGGCGCATGCCCATGATTTCATCCTGCGCCTGCCGCAGGGCTACGACTCCCTGGTCGGCGAGCGCGGCCAGTCGCTGTCAGGCGGCGAGCGCCAGCGGGTCGCGATCGCGCGGGCGCTGCTGATCGATCCCCGGATCCTCATCCTCGACGAGGCGACCGCCTCGGTCGATACCGAGACCGAGCAGGAGATCCAGCGCGCGCTCGACAACCTGGTCCAGGGGCGCACGACCATCGCCATCGCCCACCGGCTCTCGACCCTTCGGCAGGCCGACCGGCTGGTGGTGCTCGACCGGGGGCGGATCGTGGAGCAGGGCAGGCACGAAGACCTGCTCGCGGCGCGCGGCGCCTATTTCCGGCTCCATGAGGCGCAGGCCCGGCTGGCCGCGGCCCAGTTCGGGCCCGCCTCGGGGCCGGCCCCGGAATCCGGCCACGGGAGGGCGGGGCAATGAGCGCGGGTTCGTCCGCCGATGGCATTCGCGGCGCGGTCGCGGTGGTGTGCGACGCGCATGGTCGGCTCGACCTGCGCCTGCCCGACGGCTCGGCGCAGGACGATGTCACCGTCGTCCGGGCCTTTCCGCTTTCCGCGCCCGACGAGGGGATCTCGCTGGTCGGGCGCGACGGTCGCGAGCGTTACTGGATCGACCGGCTCGATGAACTCGACCCGGCCTCCCGGGAGGTCGTGGCGACAGCGCTGGCCGAGCGCGACATCATGCCCCGGATCGAGCGGATCCTCTCGGTCTCGACCTTCGTCACCCCGAGCGAATGGCGGGTGCTGACCGATCGGGGCGAAACCAGCCTGACCCTGCGCGCCGAAGAGGACATCCGGCGCCTCGGGCGACGGGCGCTGCTGGTCGCCGACCGGCACGGCGTCCATTTCCGGATCGACGACATCGGCCGGCTCGACGCCGGCAGCCGGCGCCTGCTCGACCGATTCCTCTGATCGGGCCGGTCATTGCCGGGCCGCCGCACGTCCGGGCGAGCCCGCCGTTGCGGGATCCCGGGGCGGGCTCGTTCGGTGAGCCCGGCGCATGGCAGACTCGGGTCTTGCCCTTCACCATCTTCCACCGAGGTTCCCCGGGTGCGCCTGCTCCATACCGCCGACTGGCATCTCGGCCGGGTCTTCCACGGCCGTTCGCTGCTCGATGACCAGGCGGCGGTGCTCGACGACCTCATCCGGATGGCGCGCGACCAGCGACCCGATGCGGTGCTGGTCGCCGGCGACATCTACGACCGCTCGGTGCCGCCGGCCGATGCGGTCCGCCTGCTCGACGAGACCCTGACCCGGATCGTCGCCGACCTGCGCATACCGGTCTTCCTGATCGCCGGCAACCACGACGGTCCGGACCGGCTCTCCTTCGGGGCCCGCCTGATGGCCGGGGCGGGTCTGCGGGTCGAAGCGGTACCGGTCGCCAGCCCCGGCGCCTCGGTGCTGGCCGACGCCGCCGGCGAGGTCGAGATCTTCGCGCTGCCCTATGCGGAACCCCCGATGATGCGCAATGTGCTGGGCGCCGATGCCGAGGTCCCCGACCATGCGGCGGTGCTGGCCGCGCAGATGGCGGCGGTGCGGCGGGTTCGCGACCCGGCGCGCCGGCTGGTCGTGATGGCCCACGCGTTCGTGGCCGGCGGGCTCGACAGCGAATCGGAGCGGCCGCTGGTGGTCGGCGCCGCCGCCAGCGTGCCGGCCGCCGTCTTCGACGACGCCCACTACGTGGCTCTCGGCCACCTGCACCGGCCCCAGCGGGTCGGCCGCGACGCGATCCGCTACGCCGGCTCGCTCATGAAGTACTCCTTTTCGGAAGCCTCGCACACCAAGGGCGCCACCCTGGTCGAACTCGATGCCGATGGCGGTGTCCAGGCCCGATCGCTGCCCCTGCGGGCGCCGCGCGACCTGCGGATCATCGAAGGCCGTCTTGTCGAACTGCTCGCCGCCGCGCCGCGGGATCCGCGCGCCGACGACTACCTCCTGGCCCGCCTGACCGACACCGGTGCGCTGCTCGACGCGATGCCGAGACTGCGGGCGGTCCATCCCAACACCCTCGCGATCGAGCGTCCGTTCATCGCAACCGGCGGTGGGGCGGGCGCCGCGCCGCGCCACGCCCGCGTCGAGCTGATCGATCTCTTCGGCAGCTTCGTCGCCGATCTCGCCGGCGAACCCCTCGACGAGCCGTCGCGCGCCTTCGTCGCCGGGCGCATCGCCGCGATCGACCAGGCCGGGCGCGAGGCCGGGCCATGAAGCCGATCGCCCTCGAGATCGATGCCTTCGGTCCCTTCGCAGGCCGCGAGCGGGTCGACTTCGCCGCGCTCGGCGAGAACCCCCTGTTCCTGATCCATGGCCCGACCGGCGCCGGCAAGTCGAGCATCCTCGATGCGATCTGCGTTGCGCTCTACGGCGACAGCGCCGGCGGCGAGCGGCGGGCGGCGCAGATGCGCAGCCATCACGCGCCCGCCGACCGACCGACCGAAGTCGTCTTCGAGTTCAGCCTCGGCGCCGAGCGCTATCGCGCCAGCCGCTCGCCCGAGCAGCCGCGCCCGAGCCGACGGGCCAGGGGCGGCTTCGTCACCGAGCCGGCTCGCGCCGAGCTTGCGCACTGGCGCGAGGGGACCTGGCATGCGCTGGCGGCGAGGCCGGGCGATGTCGATCGCGAGGTGCGCCGCCTGGTCGGGCTCGACCTCGCCCAGTTCCGCCAGGTCGTGCTCCTGCCCCAGGGGCGCTTTCGCGAGGTGCTGGTGGCCGATTCCAACCGGCGCGAGCAGATCCTCGAGACCCTGTTCGCCACCGAGATCCATCGGCGCCTGCAGGAAGACCTCGTCGAGCAGTCCCGGCTGCTGCGCGAGCGCCATGCCAGCGCCACGAGTGTGTCATCGACCCTGCTCGCGCAGCGCGGCCTCGATACCGTCGCGGCGCTGGCCGCCGCGATCGACGAGGGGCGCCAGGCGCTGGCGGCGCTGTCGCAGCAGCGCGACCAGGCGACGCAGCGCGAGGCCGCCGCCAGCGCCGCGCTCGAGGCGGCCCGCGCCCTGGCCGCCCGCTTCGATGAGCATGCCGCCGCCGCTGGTGCGCTCGATGCATTGGCCGCCGATGCCGGCCGGGCCGAAGCCGCGCGCTTGCGTCGCGATGTCGCGCGCCGGGCGGCCGGCGCCGGCGCCAGCTACCAGCGGCTCGCCGACACCCGGGCGCGCCTCGCCACGGCGTTGGCCGCGCTCGAACACGGCGATGCTGCCCTCGCCACCGCGAGCGCCGCCCACGACCGCAGCCATGCGCAGTGGCAGCGTCTGCGCGCCGAAGCCGCCGGCGTCGATCGCCAGCGCGAGGAGCAGCGCAGCCTCGCCGCGATCGCCAGCGAGCAACTCGAACTCGACGGGGCGCGGCGGCGCGAAACCGAGGCGGTTGCCGCGCTGGCCGCTGCCACGGCAGCAAGGGTGGCGCAGGCGGGCCGTCTCGCCGAGGACGAAACCGCGGCGACCGCGCTCGTCGCCCGCATCGACACCCTCGGCGCCGAGGCGGCCACGGTCGAGACGCGCCGGGCCGGGGTCGAGCGGGCCCGCCTGGCCGCCGAGGCCATCGACTGGCTGGCGAAGGCGCGTACCGCCGCTGCCGCCGCCAGCGTGCATGCCAGGCAGGTCCGGGCGTCGCGCGAGCAGGCGGGCGCGGCGCTGGCTGCCGCGCGTGGGGCCCATGCACGGGCATTCGACGCCTGGCGCTCGGCGCGGGCCGGCGCGCTGGCCGCGAGCCTCGCCGAGGGGGATCCCTGCCCGGTCTGCGGCAGCCTGTCGCATCCGGCCCCGGCATCGATTCCGCCCGATGGCGAGGGCGATGACCTGCGGCTCGAGCAGGCGGCCCTCGCATTGCACCAGGCCCAGGAGGCGGATTCGGCGGCGGCGGGCCTGCTGGCACGGGCCGATGCCGATGCGGCGGTGGCGACCAGCCGGGTCGAGGAGCGCGAACGCCAGCTCGCGGGCGGCAGTGGGGAGGCCAGTGCGGCGGCGGCCGAACTCGCCCGGCTCGAGGCTGAACTCGGCGCTGCGCGCCGGGCCGCGGGGCAGCTGTCGGCCGAGCGCGAACGGCTCGCGGGCTTGCGTGCGGGCCTCGTTGCCGGGCGCGGCCAGCTCGATGCGCTGCTGGCCGCGGAACAGGGTGCGCGCGAGGCCGCGGTGGCCGCGCGGACCCTGCATGCCGAGCGCCTCGCCCGCATCCCGGCGCAATGGCGCGATCCCGAGCGCCTGCAGGCCAGGCTCGGCGAACTGGCGGCGGCGATCGCCGCGCATGACACCGGACTTCAGCGTGCCGACGAGGCGGCGCGGGCAGCGACCCAGGCGCTGGCGGCAGCCGGCGCGGCCGCCGAAGGCGCTCGTCGCGCGGCGACGGTGGCCAGGGAAGAACTCGATGCCGCGCAGGCCGGGTTCGCGCGTGAATGCGCGGCCGCCGGCTTTGCCGATGAACAGGCCTGCGTCGAGGCGATGCTCCCGGCGGTCGAACTCGCCGAACTCGAGCGCAGCGTGGCCAGCCATGAGCAGGCCGTGGCCGGCGCTCGCGAGCGGCTCGCGCGCGCGAGCGCCGGCATCGCCGGGCAGGAGCGCCCCGCGATCGCGGCGGCCGGGCAGGCGCTCGAGCAGGCCCGCACCGAATTGCAATCGCTGGCCGCGGCGCACGCCCGGGCGGAACTGCGGCTCGGCGACGACACCCGGCTCGCGGCCCGGCTGGCCGAGAACGCCGATGCCATGGCGCGGCTCGAGGACGAGTTCGCCCTGGTCGGCCGGCTCGCCGACCTCGCCCGCGGCCGCAACGATCGCAAGCTGACCTTCCAGCGATACGTGCTCGCGACCCTGCTCGACGATGTCCTCGTCCAGGCGAGCGTCCGCCTGCGCGCCATGAGCCGTGGCCGCTACTGGTTGCGCCGGCGCGAGGAGGTCGGCGACATGCGTACTGCGCAAGGGCTCGAGATCGAAGTGTTCGACGACGACACCGGCCGGCCCCGTCCGGTGACCACCCTGTCGGGCGGCGAAGGCTTCCTCGCCGCGCTGGCGCTCGCGCTCGGCCTGTCCGATGTGGTGGCGGCGCATGCAGGCGGGGTGCGGCTCGAAACCCTCTTCGTCGACGAGGGCTTCGGCAGCCTCGACCCCGAGGCGCTCGATCTCGCGATGCGGGCGCTGCTCGACCTGCGCGCCCAGGGCCGCACGATCGGCATCATCTCCCACGTCGACGAGCTTCGGCGCCAGGTCGGCATCGGCATCGAAGTGGTCGCCGGTGCGGCGGGCAGCCGGATCCGCGGGCAGGAGCGGGCGTCCTCGACCATGGTGTAATGTCGGCCGAGCCCGGTATCCCGGGCCGCCCGCTGCTGGTCCACATCCTCTGAAAATGATCCGTTCGGTTTCCACCCTGCTTGTCGGCATGGCCATCCTGCTTGCCGGTTCGGGGCTGCTCGGCACTGCGCTCGGCTTGCGCGCTGCCTACGAAGAGTTCGATTCGGCGCGTATCGGCATCATCATGGCCGGTTATTTCGTCGGCTTCGTCGCCGGCTACTGGGTCTGCCCGCCGATCATCCGCCGGGTCGGGTTCGTGCGCGCCTTCGCCGCCTTCGCCGCGATGACCGCTGCCGTCGCGATCGCCTACGCGCTCTACGTCCAGCCCGTACCCTGGTTCGCGCTGCGGGTCGTCAACGGCATCGGGCTGGTGGGCATCTACATGGTCATCGAGAGCTGGCTCGGCACCCATGCGGGCGCGGCCCGGGGCCGGGTGCTCGCCGCCTACATGACGATGAACATGCTCGGCCTGGCCGCCGGCCAGGCGCTGGTCGACCTCTATCCGATCGACGAGACGACGCTGTTCGCGATCGCCGCCGGCCTGTTCTGCCTCGGCCTGGTGCCGATCGCCCTGACCCCGGTCATCGAGCCGCCGCGGATCGATTCCGCGAGCGTGCGCATCCTGAAGATCTATCGCACTTCGCCCACCGGATTCGCCGGCGGACTGATATCCGGCATGGTGTCGGGCGGTTTCTGGTCGCTCGCGGCGGTCTATGCGGTCGGCGTGGGCGCCGCGGCGAGCGACGTGGCGATCGCGATCGCGGCGGCCGTCCTGGGCGGGGCCGTCTTCCAGACGCCGATCGGCTGGCTGTCGAGCCGCACCGACCGGCGCATCGTGCTCGCCGCGGTCGGGGTGGTGGCGGGACTGGCGCTGATCGGTGTCTGGCTGGTCGGCGAGAGGGCGCCCGGGAACCTGCCGTTCGCCACCTTCGTCTTCGGCGCGGTGGGCTTCGCGATCTACGGCCTGTCGGTTGCGCAGACCCAGGAGCGCTTTGCGGCCGGCGACTCCCTCGAGGCCACCAAGGGCCTGCTGCTCGTGCATGGCATCGGCGCGATCGTGGCGCCAATGATCATGGGCGTGATGATGCGCTCGTTCGGTCCGGGCGCGTTCCCGATCGCGATGGCTTCCCTGTGCGTCCTGCTCACGGCGTTCTGCACCTGGCGCATCCGGATCGAGCCGCCGGTGCCGGTCGCCGACCGCGAGCCCTTCGTGCCGGTCAACGAGAGCTCGCCGGCGGCGGTCCACCTCGACCCGCGCTCGCATTCGGATTGAGGGCCGAGCGCCTGCGGGCGGCTACCTGTCCTTGCGCGGTTCGCCGCGCAGGGCCGCTTCGGTGGCCTGGTCGGCGGGATAGAACAGTTCGACGCAGAGTTCCTCGAGGGTGATGTCGCGCGGTGTGCCGAAGGTCGTCAGGGTGGTGAACATCGACAGGGTCGCGCCACCGATCTCGAGCACGCAGGGCACCAGCAGGCCGGCGCCCGGGGAATCCGCATCGGCGATTCCCGACAGGGCGTCGACGCCCGGGTAACCGCGCACCTCGTCGAGCAGCTCGAAGCTGGCGGCATCACGATTGGCCGCGGCCAGCCGTTCCAGGGCTCCCAGCATGTAGCTGCCCCATTGGCCGAAGTTGCGGGTATGGGCGGCGAAGCCTTCGGGATGCAGGCTGGCGCGAAACAGGTTGAGCCGCGGCGCGCGCAGGAATTCCGGCAGCAGGGCGGTGAGCCCCGAGGCGGCGTGATTGGCGAGCACCACGTTCCAGTGGCGATCGAGCACCACGCCGGGGTAGGGGTCGTGCGCATCGAGCAGGCGTGTCAAGGTCGCCCGGACCTGGCCCATCTCGGTGGCGCCGAGCGCCTGCTCGCCGAAGCGGGGCGCATAACCGGCGGCGAGCAGCCATGCGTTGCGGTCGCGCAGGGGCAGGGACAGGCGCCGCGCCAGCGCCAGCAGCACCTCGGGACTCGGCCGGGATCGGCCGGTCTCGACGAAGCTGAGGTGCCGGGGCGAGATGCCGGCATCGAGCGCCAGTTCCATCTGGCTCATCCGGCGCAGGTTGCGCCATTCGCGGATCGAGGCGCCGACATCGCCGGCGGGCCGCGTCGCCGGGGTGGCGGCCTGGCCGCCCTGTGAGGTTCTCATCCCTGCCTGCTCCATTCATGCCAGCGGGTGCTTGCGATGGCGACGATAACCGAGAGCGCCGCGAAGACCCAATGGCAGCTCGCCGCGGCGCGGGCGCTCGAGGCGGCATCGCCGGCCGTCGCGATCGCGAGGTAGAGGGTGCCGATGACGGCAACGCCGGCGGCATTGCCGATCCACTGGGCGCTGCCGACCAGGCCGGCGGCCAGTGCGGTGAAACGCGGTTCGGCAGCGGCGATGGAACGGGCGATGAGCGGTCCCATCACGATGCCGACGCCGGCGCCGGTCAGGAGCAGCGCCGGCGACAGTACCCAGAGACTCGCCTGCGCCGGGATCAGCACGGCGAGGCCGGCGTGGCCGGCGGCGGCGACGAGCGAACCCACCGGCAGGGTGGCGGCGCCGAGGCGGGCCGTGATCCGCCGGCCCGGGAAGCTGGTCGCGAGGAAGCCCGCCACCATGACGCTGAACACCAATGCAGCGGCGAGCGGGCCCAGTCCGCGGCCACCCTGGAGGTACATCGACACGACGTAGAAGAAGGAGGCGTTGCCGCAATAGAAGACCAGCACCGTGGCGATCGCTCGGCGCAGGCCAGGGCCGGCGAGCGCCTGTGGATCGACGAGCAGGGGCAGGCCGAGCCTGGCGCGGCGCGCCTGCCTGGCCGCGAAGGCGGCGAGCAGGCCGATTGCCATGAGGGCGGGCAGGATGAGCCAGCCGGGCCAGCCGAGGCGGCGGCCTTCGATGACCGGTGCGAGCAGGGCGAAGAGCCCGACGAACGCGATGGCCGCCCCGGTCGCATCGAGCCGGGCCGCCGCGCCGCTGGCAGGCTCGGCGACATGGCGTCGGCTGGCGGCGAGCGCGGCCAGGCCGACGGGCAGGTTGACGAGGAAGCAGGCTCGCCAGCCGAGATCGAGGGCCTGCGGGTCGACCAGCAGGCCGCCGACGACCTGGCCTGCGCCGGAACCGAGTCCGAGGGCGACCCCGTAGCCGGCGAAGCCGCGCAGCCGCAGGGCGTCGGGTGCGAGCCGACCGAGCAGGCTCATCACCTGCGGCGAGAGCAGCGCTGCGCCGGCGCCCTGCAGGCATCTCGCGGCGACCAGCAGGCCGGCGTCGCTCGACAGCGCGCAGGCCACCGATCCCGCCAGGAAGAGGGCGAGGCCGGCGCGGAAGCTGCGGGTCGCCCCGAAGCGCTCGCCGATCCGGCTGCCGACCAGCAGGCCGGCACCGTAGACCAGGCCGAAGCCGGCTACGATCCATTGGGTCAGGCCCGGGCCCGAGCCGAGTTCGGCGGCGATCGTCGGCAGCGCCAGGTTGACGACGAAGAAGTCGAAGGTGACAGCGAAAGTGCCGGCGAGCAGGGCGAGGTGACTGGCGTCGAGGCGTTCGCCGCGACCGTCCTCCATGGCCTGGGAAAGTGCTGACATGAATCGGGCTCCAGGGGTGATGGGAGCCAGTCTCGGCGCTGCCGCGCCGCGGGTCGATTACCCCCGACGTAATCGACCCGCGGCGCGGCGCCGCACGGTGCCATAGCGCGCCTCAATCACAGCGGATGCTTATTCCGATTGGCCGGACTCGTCCGGGCCGCCGATAATCCATGCAGGAGTCGCGGACACGCGACGATGGAGTACGAGTGCCGATGCAGTTCGATGGATCGACGGTCACCGGCCAGCCCGGCCTGGCGGCGCAGCTGCGAAGCCACCCTTATGCGGCGGCCGGCCTCGCGCTGGCCCTGCTCGCGGTGCTGGCGCTGGTCATCGCCGGGCGCAGCATCGGCGCCGGCGTATCGCCGGAGATCGCCCGCAACGCCCTGCTCGGGGGATTCGCCGGCTTCGCGGCGACGGCGCTTGGCGCCCTTGCCTCGATCGCCCTGCGCGATCTCAGCGCCCGCGCCGAGGACAGTCTGCTCGGCTTCGCCGCGGGCATGATGCTCGCGGCCAGCGCGTTCTCGCTCATCCTGCCGGGCATCGAGGCGGCTCGCGAGCAGGTCGGCCCGGGCGCTGGCGCCGGCCTCGTGGTCGCGCTCGGCCTCGGCCTGGGCGTTGCGCTGATGCTCGGCCTCGACCGCTTCACCCCGCACGGGCACGCGCACATCGGCATCCATGGGCCGCAGGCGGCGCGGGTGCCGGGCGTCTGGCTGTTCGTCATCGCCATCACCCTGCACAACCTGCCCGAGGGCATGGCGATCGGCGTCGCGTTCTCGCAGGGCGACCTGTCGGTGGGCCTGCCGCTGACCACCGCGATCGCGATCCAGGACGCGCCCGAGGGGCTGGCCGTCGCGATGGCCCTGCGAGCGGCCCGCATCGGCCCATGGCGCGCGGTGCTGGTGGCGGCGGCTTCGGGCCTGATGGAGCCGATCGGCGCGCTGATCGGCCTCGGGCTGTCCACAGGCATGGCGATTGCCTATCCGATCGGACTCGGCCTCGCCGCCGGCGCAATGATCTTCGTGGTGTCGCACGAGGTGATTCCCGAAACCCATCGCAACGGCCACCAGACGCCGGCGACCATCGGCCTCATGGGCGGGTTCGCCGTGATGATGGTGCTCGACACCGCTTTCGGCTGAAGCCGCGCCGACCAACCAGGGACTTCCAAG
This sequence comes from uncultured Burkholderiaceae bacterium, assembly GCA_964476625.1. Classification (GTDB taxonomy): domain Bacteria; phylum Pseudomonadota; class Gammaproteobacteria; order Burkholderiales; family Burkholderiaceae_E; genus JAMLIN01. The sequence goes on from CAYZBJ010000002.1 coordinate 41,649, forward strand.
GAGAATGCAATGAATGCGAAGCGCAAGACCGCCAGATCCGAAACCGGCGCACCGCCGGTCAACATCGGCATTCCCGCGGCCGACCGCGGCAAGATCGCCGAGGGCCTGTCACGGCTGCTGGGCGACAGCTTCACGCTCTACCTGATGACGCACAACTTCCACTGGAACGTCACCGGCCCGATGTTCAACTCCCTGCACACGATGTTCATGGAGCAGTACACCGAGCAGTGGAACGCGCTCGACGAGATCGCCGAGCGGATCCGTGCCCTCGGTTTCCATGCGCCGGGCACCTATACCCAGTTCCTCGAGCTCGCCTCGGTCAAGGAAGTGACGGGCACGCCGAAGGCGCTCGAGATGGTGCGCCATCTCGTCACCGCCCAGGAAGCCACCGCCCGTACTGCTCGCAGCCTGTTCGAGGTCGCCGAGAAGGCCGGCGACCAGCCGACCGCCGACCTGCTGACCCGGCGCCTCGACGTGCACGAGAAGACCGCCTGGATGCTGCGCAGCCTGCTCGTCGAGCAGTAGGGATTCGGTCGCGTCTGGCCCGCTCGCCGGCTCCCGGAACCCGCGAGCGGGCCATCCACGCCCGCTCGTCACGCCGGGGCGGAGCTTCGCCGATATAGTAGACTTTGTTTACTAATTCGGAGGAGACCGGCCATGGGGGCGCCCAGCCTCGGCTTCGCCCTTGCCGACGTGACCCGCCTGATGCGCAGGGCGTTCCGGCATCGCCTGCGCGGCAGTGAACTCACCCATACGCAGGCGAGGGTGCTGGTGTACCTCGCCAATGATTCCGGCATCCGCCAGATCGAACTCGCCGAACGACTCGAGATGCAGCCGATCGCGCTCAGCCGGGTCATCGACCAGCTGGCCGAACGCGGCGTGGTCGAGCGTCGTTGCGACCCGACCGACGGGCGCGCCCACCTGCTCGCACCGACACCGCTGGCGCAGTCGCACCTCGACGCCATTGCGCGGGTCACCGCGTCGATCCGCGCCGACGCGCTGCGCGGGGTTTCGGCCGCCGATGCGGCGATCGCGCTGTCGGTGATCGAGGCGATGCGCGCGAACCTCTCGGCGCGCAGTCTCGGCCAGGGCAATCCGCAAACCGGTGTGGGGCCGACGCGATGAGCGAGGCGGAGCCGACCCCGATCCCGCCTTCGGCCCCTGCGGCGCCCCCGGTCGCGCCGCGTCCGCGGCGCCGACGCGGCGCCCGCTTCCTGTTGCTGGTCGTGGTGCCCCTGCTTGCCATCCTGGTCGGGGTGGGCTTCTACCTGCATGGCGGCCGCTACATCGCCACCGAGAACGCCTACGTCAAGGCGGACAAGGTCCTGATCGGCACCGAGGTGGCCGGGCGGATCGTCGAGGTGCTGGTGCGGGAGAACGAAGCGGTCGACGTCGGCCAGCCCCTCCTGCGGCTCGATCCGGCACCGTTCCGGATTGCGTTGGCGCGCGCCGAAGCGCAACTCGCCCAGGTGCGCACCGACCTGCGGGTGCTCAAGGCGACTTACCATGAGAAGCAGGCAGCGCTCGCGATGGCGCGCACCCGGCAGGACTTCGCCAGTCGCGAGCAGCGCCGGCGCGCCGACCTGCGCGAGCGCAATTTCGTGTCCGCCGCCAGTTTCGACGATGCCCGGCAGGCGCTCGACCTCGCCCGCCAGCAGGTCGTCGTCGACGAGCGGGACCTCGCGCGCATCGCCGAGTCGCTCGGAGGCGGCCCCGATGTCGCGATCGAGGAGCATCCCAACTATGTCGCCGCGCTCGCCGAGCGCGACCGGGCGCGGCTCGACCTCGACCGGGTGGAACTGCGCGCGCCGGTCGCCGGCATCGTCGCCCATGTGCCGATCGCCGGGCAGCATGCGGCGCCGGGCCTGGCAGCGCTCGCCCTGGTGGCCAGCGATCGCTACTGGGTGGAGGCCAACCTCACCGAAACCGACCTGACCCATGTCCGGCCCGGCCAGCCGGTCGAGGTGCGCATCGACACCTACCCGGATCGCCGGCTGCGGGGCACCGTGGACGCGCTCAGTCCCGCCACCGGCGCCGAGTTCGCCCTGATACCGGCACAGAATGCGACCGGCAACTGGGTGAAGATCGCCCAGCGGGTGCCGGTGCGAATCCGGCTCGACGATGCCGACGATGCGCCGGTGTTGCGTTCGGGCCTCTCGGCCTGGATCGAGATCGACACCGGGCATCGGCGCCGCCTGTTCGGCTACGCCTGGCCGGGCGGGGAATGATCGCCGCCGCACGTGCGGCGGCCGCGCAGGGCGGGGCGGCCAACCGCGGGATGATCACCGTCTCGGTGATGCTCGCGACGATCATGCAGGCGCTCGACACCACGATCGCCAACGTCGCGCTGCCGGAGATGCAGGGTGCGATGGGCGCCACCCAGGAGCAGATCGCCTGGGTGCTCACGTCCTACATCGTGGCGGCGGCGATCGTGATGCCGCTGACCGGTTTCGTCGCCGCCCGCATCGGCCGGCGCCGCCTGTTCCTGTGGGCGGTGGCCGGCTTCACCGTGGCGTCGATGCTGTGCGGCGCGGCGCAGGACCTCACGCAGATCGTCGGCTTCCGGCTCCTGCAGGGCGTGTTCGGCGCGAGCCTGGTGCCGCTGTCGCAGTCGGTGCTGCTCGATGCCTATCCCACCGAGAAGCACGGCCAGGCGATGGCGCTGTGGGGGGTCGGGGTGATGATCGGGCCGATCCTCGGGCCCTCGCTCGGCGGCTGGCTGACCGAGTACTACAACTGGCGCTGGGTGTTCTACATCAACCTGCCCTTCGGCCTGCTGGCCTGGTTCGGCGTTTCGCTGTTCGTGCGCGAAACGCCGATCGAGCATGGCCGGCGCTTCGACCTGCTCGGCTACGCGCTGCTCGCCCTGTCGATCGGCGCGCTGCAGATGATGCTCGACCGCGGCGAGTCGCTCGACTGGTTCAACCATGCCGAGATCATCCTCCTGGCCGCAGGCGCGGCCCTCGCGTTCTACCTTTACCTCGCGCACACCTTCACCGCCGAGCGCCCCTTCCTCGATCCGGCGTTGTTCGCGGATCGCAATTTCAGCATCGGGCTGATGTTCAGCTTCGTGACCGGCGTGCTCCTGCTGACGACGCCCGCGTTGCTGCCGCCCTTCATGCAGAACCTGATGGGCTTCCCGGTGCTCGACGTCGGCCTGGTGATGGCGCCGCGCGGCATCGGCACGATGGTCTCGATGATGATCGTCGGCCGCCTGTCCGGGCGGATCGATCCGCGCATCCCGGTGCTGCTCGGCCTCGCGCTGAGCGCCGAGTCGCTCTGGGAGATGGCCGGCTTCACTTCGGAAGTGAGCAGCTGGGACATCATCCGCACCGGACTGATCCAGGGCTTCGGCCTCGGTTTCATCTTCGTGCCGCTGTCGACCCTGAGCTTCTCGACCCTGCCGGCGCGCCTGCGCAACGAAGGCACCGCGATGTACAGCCTCTCGCGCAACATCGGCAGCAGCATCGGCGTGTCGATCGTCTTCGCGATGCTCTCGCGCAATTCGCAGGCCAACCATGCCGGGCTCGCCAGCTTCGCGACGCCGTTCCACCCGCCCCTGGCCGATGCGGTGGCCCGCGGTCTCGTCGATACCTCGACGCCGGCCGGGCTGGCGCTGTTCGATGCGCAGGTCACCCACCAGGCGGTGACCCTGGCCTTCCTGCAGGATTTCCGGCTGATCATGTGGTTCACGCTGGCGGCGATGCCGCTGGCGCTCCTGCTCAAGCCGGTCCGGCCACCGATCGCAGCTCGGCCCCGGCCTGGCGCAGCACCGCCCAACCGGCGCTGATCGCGAGGCTCGCCATCACCAGCGCGACGACCAGGTCGGGCCAGCGGCTGCCGGTGCCGAACACCCCGAGCGAGGCGAACAGGACCGCGAGATTGCCGATCGCGTCGTTGCGGCTGCACAGCCAGACCGAGCGCATGTTGGCGTCGCCCTCGCGCCACGCATAGAGCAGCCAGGCGACCGCGATGTTCGCGACCAGCGCGAGCATGCCCACGACGCCCATGGTCAGGGCTTCCGGCGCAACGCCATAGGCCATGGACCAGCCGGCGCGCCCGATGATGAACACGCCGAAGATCGTCATGACCAGACCCTTGGCCCAGGCGACGCGAGCGCGCCAGGCGAGACCCATCGAGAGCACTGCGAGCGATATCGCGTAGTTGGCCGCGTCGCCGCCGAAATCGATGGCGTCGGCCAGCAGCGCGACCGAGCCGGACTGCAGGCCGCCCGCGATCTCGATCGCGAACATCGCGCCGTTGACCAGCAGCGCGATCCACAGGGCCCGGCGAAAGCCCGGCCCGCCGTTGTGCTGGTCATGGTCGTGCGAATGACAGTGATGCGCCATGCAAGGTTTCCGGGAAGCTGATAGCCTGTATTCAACACCTTGTAGTCGCTACAGGGTCAAGTGGTTTCCGGCCCATGGGTTTCCAGGCCGTGCAGCCCACGACATGGAGCAGGCAGCAATGAGCATTCCGACGCCAGCGAGCCCGCCCGCCATGCGGATCGGCCAGCTCGCCAGCGCCGCGGGGGTCGATACCGAGACGATCCGCTACTACGAGCGGATCGGCATCCTGCCGCCCCCCGCGCGCAGTGCCAACGGCTATCGCGCCTACGGGGCGACGCAGCTCGAGCGGCTCGCCTTCATCCGGCATTGCCGGTCCCTCGACATGCCGCTCGGCGAGATCCGGCGCCTGCTGGCGTTCGTCGACCGGCCCGGCGAGGATTGCGCCGGCATCGATCACCTGATCGATGAGCAGCTGGCGCGGGTGCGGACCCGGCTGGCGAGCCTGCAGGCGCTCGAGCGCCAGCTCGCCGCGCTGCGCGAGCAGTGCGGTGGCGACCACGATGGCGGCGAATGCGGGATCCTGCACGAGCTGGTCGCGGCCGCCCATGCGGAAGCCTGCGCCTGCCACGGCGCACCAGCCGGGTGATTGCACCAGGCCCGCTTGCGTTATGTACTCAGGTATATAACGATAGCGGTCCGGCGATCCATGACGGCGGTCGCCAGCAATCGACAGGGGAGGGGGTGAGATGAGAACGGATCTGCCTGGGCGACTGCGCCGGACGGCCTGGCGCGGCGCATGGCTGGCGGCTGCCATGCTCGGGACGCTCGCTGCCGGCGCCCATGCCGGCGAGGTCGCCGTCGCCGTTGCCGCCAACTTCCTCAAGCCGATGCAGTCGATCGCGCCGGATTTCACCGCAGCGACCGGACACCAGGTCCAGGTCTCGGGCGGATCGACGGGCAAGCTGTACTCGCAGATCGTCGCCGGCGCGCCGTTCGATGTCCTGCTGGCGGCCGATGCGAAGACGCCGAAGCGCCTGGTCGACGAAGGCCATGGCGTCGCCGACAGCAACTTCACCTATGCGATCGGCCAGCTCGTGCTCTGGAGCGCCGACGCCGACCGGGTCGACGCCGACGGGGCGGTCCTCGAATCCGACCGCTACACGAAGATCGCGATCGCCAACCCGAAACTGGCACCTTATGGCGCTGCCGCCCACCAGGTGCTCGAGGCCCGCAAGCTGGTCGATACGGTGACCCCGCGGATGGTGACCGGCGAGAACATCGGCCAGACCTACCAGTTCGTCCTCACCCGCAATGCCGAGATCGGCTTCGTGGCGCTCTCGCAGGTCATGGTGCCGGGCCAGCCGGTCGCCGGCTCGATGTGGCGGGTGCCGCAGGAACTCTACGACGAGATCCGCCAGGATGCGGTGCTGCTCGAGCGTGGCAAGGACAACGAGGCGGCGCGTGCCTTGCTCGATTACCTGCGAACGCCGGCAGCGCTCGAGAAGATCCGCTCCTACGGCTACCGCGACTGAGACCGGCGGGCGGCCAGTAGCGGATGACCGAGGCCGACTGGCTCGCCCTGCGCCTGACCGCCGAACTGGCGGCGGTCAGCACGGTACTGCTGTTGCTGGTCGGCACGCCGATCGCGTGGTGGCTCGCCCGTACCCGGTCGGCGGCCAAGCCACTGGTGGGTGCGATCGTGGCGATGCCCCTGGTGCTGCCGCCATCGGTGCTCGGCTTCTACCTGCTGGTGCTGATGGGGCCGGCAGGGCCGGTCGGCAAGCTGACCGAGGCGCTGGGCCTGGGCCGCCTGCCGTTCACCTTCGCGGGGCTGGTGGTCGCGTCGGTGATCTATTCGCTGCCCTTCGTGGTGCAGCCGATCCAGCAGGCCTTCGAAGCGGTCCCCGAAGCGATGCTGGAGGCGGCCGCCGGCCTGCGCGCCGCTCCCTGGGACCGCTTCCTGACCATCGCGTTGCCGCTCGCCCGGCCGGGCCTGCTTACCGCCACCGTACTGGGTTTCGCGCATACCGTCGGCGAGTTCGGCGTGGTGCTGATGATCGGCGGCAACATCCCGGGCAAGACGCGGGTGCTCTCGGTGGCCGTCTACGACCACGTTGAGGCGACCGACTTCGCGGATGCGCACCGGCTTGCCGCCGGCATGGTGGTGTTCGCCCTGGTCGTGCTGCTGGTGCTGTACCGGCTCAACCGGCCGCGCGAGATCGGCGGGGTCGCCCGATGATCGAAGCGAGCCTGCGGCTCGAGCGCACCGATTTCTCGCTCGAGGTCGATTTCGCCGCGCCCGGCGCGGGGATCACCGCGCTGTTCGGCCCGTCGGGCTGCGGCAAGACCACGGTGCTGCGCGCGGCCGCGGGCCTCGTGCGCGCCCGCGGCCGGGTCGCGCTCGGCGACGAGGTCTGGCAGGATGATGCGAACGGCATCTTCGTGCCGACCCACCAGCGCTCGATCGGCTACGTGGTCCAGGAGTCCGCGCTCTTTCCACACATGTCGGTGCGCCGCAACCTCGAGTACGGACTCAAGCGGGGCGTCCAGCGCGATCGCGATCGGCGGGTCGACCTCGATGCCCTGGTCGAGTTGCTCGGTATTGCCCATCTGCTCGAGCGACGTCCGGCCACCCTGTCGGGCGGCGAGCGCCAGCGGGTTGCGATCGCACGGGCGCTCGCACCCGCGCCGCGGCTGCTGCTGATGGACGAGCCGCTCGCCGCGCTCGACGCCGAGCGCAAGGCGGAGATCCTGCCCTACCTGGAACGCCTGCATGACCGCCTCGAGACGCCGGTGCTGTACGTGAGCCACTCGATCGACGAAGTTGCGCGACTGGCCGACCAGGTACTGCTGATGCGCGATGGCCGCATCGAGGCCGGTGGGGAAGTCACCGACATGCTCTCGCGCACCGACCTGTCGATCGGGGCGCGCAACGACGCCAGCGTGGTGATCGACGCGGTGGTGGTCGACCACGACACCCGCTATGGGCTTACCCGGATCCGCTGCCCGGGTGGCGAGCTGTGGGTCGGCGAACTCGATGCCGCGCCCGGTCACCCGGTGCGGGCGCGCATCATGGCGCGCGATGTCAGCATCGCGCGCGAGCGGCCGCACCAGAGCAGCGTCATCAACGTGCTGCCCGCCATGCTCGAGGAGGCGCGCGAGGAGCGCAGCACGATGCTGCTCCGGCTGCGGATCGGGGAACAGGAGCCGGCTGCCGGCAGCCCGGTGCGGCTGCTTGCCCGGATCACCCGGCGCAGCTTCGATACGCTCGCGCTCGCGATCGGCGACCGGCTCCACGCGCAAGTGAAGGGCGTGGCCCTGATGCGCGGTACGGAGCCGAACCCGTGAGCGGCGGACGCAAGCCGCGCCGCGAGCGGGTCGGCCTCGAAGGAGCGCTGACCCTGAGCATCGGTGGCCGCTCGCTCGGCGGGCGCAGCCGGATCGACCTGCTGCGCGCGGTCGCGGAGCATGGATCGATCACCGCCGCCGCGAAGGCGGTGGGCCTGAGCTACAAGGCGGCGTGGGACGCGATCGACACGATGAACAACCTCGCCGGCGAGCCCCTCGTGCTGCGCTCGACCGGGGGCCGGGGCGGGGGCTCGTCGACCCTGAGCGCACGCGGCGCGAGCCTGGTCGAGCGCTTCGATCAGTTCGACGCGATGCACCGGCGCCTGCTGCGGATGCTCCAGGAGGCATCGCCCGGCGTCGACCATGAAATCGATCTCCTGAGGAGCCTGAACATGAGGACCAGTGCCAGGAACCAGTTCGCCGGCGTCGTGTCGAAGCTGACCCGCGGTGCCGTCAACGACGAGGTGGAGATCCGCCTGCCGGGCGGCTCGACGATCGTGGCGATCGTCACCAGTGAAAGCACCGAGACATTGGGGCTCGCCGAGGGCGCCGCGGTGATCGCGCTGGTCGGCGCGACTGCCGTGATCATTGCCACCGGTCTCGAGGACGGCACCCGGGTCTCGGCGCGCAACCGCCTCGCCGGGACGATCGCGGCCGTCTCGCGCGGCGCGGTCAACGCCGAGGTCGTGCTCGACATCGACGGTGGCGGACGGATCGCGGCGACCGTGACCATGGGCAGCGCCGACGACATGGCGCTCGCGGTGGGCGGCCGCGCGGTCGCGATGTTCAAGGCGTCGTCGGTGATCGTGGCGGTCGCTCCCTGACGGTGCACGTTCCCTTCGTGCGTTCCTGCGTTCGCGTCTTGTCGTGGCGCCGAGGAGCACAGCGAGGCGGCCGCGCACGCTCGTTCCTACCGCTTGGACGCGCGGCCGCCTCGCTGCACTCCTCGGCATTGTGCAGTTCGCTGCCCGCGCGCCACCACCGCATCATCGAGGGCGGCGGCACCTGCGAGCCGGCCGCCTTCGCCACGGACATGCGAAGACGTACGAGACGGCCGCGCGTGTTCAGGTGCCGTCGAGCGTCAGGCGGCCAGGGCCCACGCGCCCGAGCCCCGGCAGGCGCAGCGCAAGGTCGTCGAAGTCGAAGCCCGCGTTCAGGCCGAGCAGGTTGAGCTCGAAGCCCTCGCTGCGGCCGACCGCGACGCCGAGCACGCCATGGGCGGACAACTGCCAGCCGGTGCCGCTCGGCGTGGGCATGAGGTAGCGGCCCGCCGGCAGCCAATCCTTGCCGATCGCGGTCGGCGGCAGGTCGAGCCGCAGCTCGGGTACCTGGCGAGCGACCCAGGCGACGAAGGTATTGCTGTTGGGACCGGGCCAGGCGCTGTAGCGATCGGCGTACGGATAGTGCTCGACCGCGGCCTCGATGCTGTCGATGAGTTGTTCGACCCCGGCGCCGCGGTGCTCGGCGAGCAGGCCCGGGCGGGCATCGAACCAGGTGAAATCGGGCGGCCCGCCCTCGGTGGAAGTCACCACCGATCGGCCACGGCGCAGGTTCCAGCCCAGCACGTGATGCACGGTGTACTGGTCGGCTCGCTCGCGCTTGGTGGCGATCCAGGTGTGGATGCCGAAGGCGCCGCGCCAGTTGAACGTGCGGGCGCCGTAGACCTGCACGATCGCCGCCGGCTCGCTCGCGGGCGTCGGCGCCTGTTCGCTGCTCGCGCGGCTCGCCGTGCTCCAGTGCGCATCGAGGTCGATGCCACCCAGGGCGAGGACGGCCAGCGGCCCGGCCAGCAGCAGGAGCACTGCCAGCACGAGGGCCACCGCGACTTTCGCGGCGAGTCGCAGCAGGCCGGCGAGGCCGTCGGTGGCAGCCGGCGGCGCCGGATGGCGGGTGGTCCGCGCGAGCTTCGTCAGTTCATGTCCATTTCGTCGGATCGGTTACCAATTTTGGCATTCATGCGTGATTCGTTAGCATGTTCCCTCCAACGCGCGGGTCCGCGGCCGGCGCAGAACGAGCGGAGGAAACATGTACGACAGACTCGCCCGTCGGTTCGCGACGGCTGCCATCCTCGCCTTCGGACTGCTTGCATCGCTTGCCAGCGCCGGCCCCCTGGCCGATCGCATCGAGTCAGGCAAGTCGATCCGGATCGGCTTCGCGAACGAAGTGCCCTGGGCGTATCCGGGCGAGGGCGGCAAGCCCGCGGGCTTCGTCAACGCCTATGTGCTGGGCCTGCTGGCCCACATGGGCTACGACAAGATCGAACCGGTCGTCACCGAGTGGGGCGGCCTGGTTCCGGCGCTGATGGCGAACCGGGTCGATCTCGTCACCGGTGGCCTGTACATCCTCCAGAGCCGCTGCCGGAGCATTGCCTTCTCCGAGCCGGTCGGTCGCTTCGGCGATGCGTTCATTGTCGCGGCGGGCAATCCGAAAGGCCTGCACACCTATGCGGACATCCGCGACAAGGGCGCCATCCTCGCGACCGGCGCCGGCTACAACACCGTCGAGGCAGCGAGGAAGGAAGGCGTGCCGGATTCGCAGGTGATGCAGGTCCCGGGGCCCACCGAGATTCTCGCCGCGGTGCGCGCGGGCCGCGCCGATGCGGGCGGCGGCACCTGGTTCACCATGTTGCAGCTTGCCGAGGCGGCTGGCGATGCCCTCGAGGTGACCGATCCGGCGGCCTTGCCGGAATGGACGCTCAACTACGTCGGCATCGGCTTCCGACCCGCCGACCGGGACTTCCTCGAGAAGTTCAATGCGGCGCAGCGCGAGTGGCTCGGCTCCGAGGCGATGCTCGCGGCGGTCGCGCCCTACGGCTATGGCCCCGAACAGTTGCCCGGCGACGTGACGACCGAGTGGGCCTGCGCGAACCGCTGACGGTCGGGTGAGCTACGTCGAGTTCCTGCTGGCCCATGCGCCGCAGTTCGCGCAAGGGGCGCTGGTCACCGCACAGCAGGCCCTGCTTGCTGCGCTCCTCGCGAGCCTGATCGCCGTCGTCGCCGGACTGCTGCGGCTCGCGCCGCTCGCACCGCTGCGCTGGATCGCCACGACGTACATCGAGATCCTGCGGGGTACGTCGCTGCTGGTGCAGCTCTACTGGATCTTCTTCGTGCTGCCCCTGCTGGGGGTGTCGCTCGACAAGTTCACCGCCGGTTTCGTCGCCGTCGGGATGAACCTCGGGGCCTATGGCGCCGAACTGGTCCGGGGGGCGATCCTCGCGGTGCCGCGAGGCCAGTGGGAGGCGGCGCTCGCCCTCAACATGTCGCCGGCCCGCCGGATGCTGCGCATCATCCTGCCGCAGGCGGTCGCCATCGGCCTGCCGGCCTGGGGCAACCTGATGATCGAACTCCTCAAGGGGACCGCCCTGGTCTCGCTGATCGCGGTTGCCGACCTGATGTTCGTCGCCAAGCAGATCAACGGCTCGACCTTCCTGTCGGCGCAGGCCTTCGGCACCGCCCTCGTCCTGTACTACCTGATGGCGCGCTTCGTGCTCACGCCCACGATGCGGGCATTCGAACGCGCGCTGTCGCAGCGCATGGGGCGTTCCGCATGATCGACTGGCGCTGGGACTTCACCCTCGAGATCCTGCCGCGCCTCGCCGTCGCCACCGGGTACACGCTGCTGGCCGCCGGCATCGGCTACGCGATCGCCCTGGTGCTCGGGCTGGTGCTCGCGCTCGCGCAGCGCACCCCATCGCGGCTCGTCAATGCCGGGGTGCGCGAACTGGTCGAGATGGTGCGCTCCACGCCGCTGGTGCTGCAGGTCTTCTTCGTCTTCTACGTCGGTCCGCAGGTCGGGCTGCGGCTGTCGCCCTGGACCGCCGGCATGATCGCGATCGGCCTGCACTACGCGTCCTATCTCTCGGAGGTCTACCGCGGCGCGATCGAGAGCGTCCCGCGAGCCCAGTGGGAGGCGGCGAAATCGCTCAACATCGGGCCGGTACGGACCTGGAGCGGCATCATCCTGCCGCAGGCGGTGTCGCCGGCGATGCCGGGCATCGGCAACTACCTGGTAGGCATCCTGAAGGACACGCCGATCCTGTCGGTCATCGGGGTGGCCGAGCTGATGCATACCGCCAATGCGATCGGCGCCGAGAGCTATCGCTACCTCGAACCCTTCACCCTCGTCGGGATCCTGTTCCTGCTGATCTCGCTGCCCGCCGCCCTGGTCCTGCGGCTCATCGAACGCCGGGTCCGCGCCCGGCTGGGAGTGGCCTCGTGAACGATCCCGCCGCCGGCATGCCGACGTCCGCCGCCCCGATGGTCAGGTTCGAGCAGGTCACCAAGCGCTATGGCGATCTCGTCGTACTCGATCGGCTCGACCTCGAGGTCGCCGCCGGCGAGACGGTGACGATCATCGGGCCCTCGGGTTCGGGCAAGACGACCGTCCTGCGAACCCTGATGACCCTGGAGCCGATCGACGACGGGGTGATCCACGTCGATGGCGAGCCGCTGACGCATCGCGAGCGCGACGGGCGCCTCGTGCCCGCGGACCGCGCCCACCTGCGCAGGATGCGCGGGAAGATCGGCATGTGCTTCCAGCAGTTCAATCTCTTTCCGCACATGACGGCGCTGGCCAACTGCATGGAAGGACCGGTGCATGTGCTGGGCCTCGGGAAGGCCGAGGCGCGCGAGCGCGCCGAGGAACTGCTCGAGATGGTCGGCATGGCCGACAAGCGCGACGAGATCCCGGCGCGGCTCTCGGGCGGCCAGCAGCAGCGCGTCGCGATCGCCCGGGCGCTGGCGATGCGACCCCGGGTGATGCTCTTCGATGAGGTGACCTCGGCCCTCGATCCCGAGGTGATCGGCGAGGTGACCCGGGTGATCCGCCGTCTCGTGGCCGAGCACCAGCTGACCATGCTGATGGTGACCCACCAGATCGGCTTCGCGCGGGAAATCTCGGATCGCATCTGCTTCTTCGATGGCGGCCGGATCGAGGAGCAGGGCCCGCCCGGGGAACTGCTCGACAATCCGCGGCAGCCGCGCACCAGGCAGTTCCTCTCCGCAGTCCTCGACGCCCGCTGACCGGGTTCACATCCGGGCGCATGACCGCGTTGATGTGTCTTGCCCTGCGCCCGACCAGGACCCCGTAGGGGTCAGGCCTCGGTATCGTTGGCCGGCAGTTCGGCGATATCGCCGATGTCGAGCACCGGCGAGGCATCGATGCCGCCGGCGTCGAGCAGGGCGACGATGCGCTGCAGGCCCGCCAGCAGCATCGACTGCTCCCAGTCGGGCAGGGAGGAGAAACGCTGGCGAAACCGGTTCTGCAGCAGGTCGGGAGCGCCGCGCAGCCGTTCGACGCCGGCCGGGGTGATCCGGACCCAGACCTTGCGCCGGTCGTCGTCGTGCTTGCGCCGCGCGATCAGGCCGAGGTCCTGCAATTTGTCGAGCAGGATCGAGATCGTCGCATGGCGCAGGTCGAGCATCCGCGCCAGGTCGCCGACCAGCATCTCGCCGCTGCTGCTCAGCGTCTGGAGCGCCAGCAACTGCGAGGCGGTCAGCCCCGAACGGGCCGCCAGCGTCTTCACGTTCGCTTCGGTGGCCTTGAGGATTCTGCGCATCGCGATCAGCGCGATCTCGGACTGTCTGTTCATGGCAATCGTGCAATGGCGCGGCTTCGATGGCGCCGCCCGATGGGCGGAAGGCGGGCGGGACGCCGCTTCCGGTCCATTCGATGATAGTCGGATTGACATTATGTTTGTATGGAAAACAATAAGTTGGGGGTGAACGCTAAACATCGACATGCAATCGATATGCCCATGAGGATGGAAAACAATCCATACACTCTGGTGATGAGTGTCGGTCGGCCGAAATTGACAAGCAATTCGATGACTGTTAGTTTGTTTGACTGTCTAAATATCTACCGGGATTGATGTCCGCCGTACCCGAACCGTCATTCGCCCTCAGGATCAACGCGCCAGGCCCCGAGCACGGGGTGGCCGTCCACGATCTGGTGGCTGCCTGCCCGCCGCTCGATCGCAATTCGCTCTACGCGAATCTCCTCCAGTGCTCTCATTTCGCGCCGACCTGCGCCCTCGCCCAGCAGGGCGACGAGGTGGTTGGCTGGGTCAGCGGATACATCCCGCCCGCCGCGCCGACGGTCTGGTTCCTCTGGCAAGTCGCCATTGCGCCGACCCTGCGCGGCCAGGGCCTCGCACAGCGCCTCATCGCTGACATCCTCGCGCGGCCGGCATGCGCCGGCGTGCGCTTCCTCGAAACCACGATCACCCCGGACAACGAGGCCTCCTGGCGTCTGTTCCGCGGTGTCGCCAAACGTCTCGGTGCGCCCATGGCGCACGAAGTCGGATTCGATCGCGATCGTCACTTCGCCGGTCGGCACGACACCGAGATGCTGGTGCGGATCGGGCCGTTCACCACCCCGGCTTGATCCGCCGGCGGCCGGGAAGGGCCGCCTCCCCCGACGAGAACAGGAGCCGAAACCATGACCGACACAAGCACCACGACAGCACCATCGATCTTCGCGCGTCGCGAATCCTCGGTGCGCAGCTACTGCCGCGCTTTCCCGACGGTATTCACCCGGGCTAGCGGGGCGACCCTCACCAGCGCCGATGGCCGTGAATACATCGACTTCCTGGCCGGCTGTTCGTCCCTGAACTACGGCCACAACCATCCCGAGCTCAAGCAGGCGCTGATCGACTACATCGGCGCCGACGGCATTGCCCACGGCCTCGACATGCACACCGATGCGAAGGCGCGCTTCCTCGATGCCTTCGAGTCGCGCATCCTGGCGCCGCGCAGCCTCGACTACCGGGTCATGTTCCCGGGGCCGACCGGCGCGAATGCCGTCGAGGCGGCCATCAAGATCGCCCGCAAGGTGACGGGCCGCAGCCTGGTGATCTCGTTCACCGGCGGCTTCCACGGCATGAGCCTGGGTGCGCTGTCGCTCACCGGCAATTCCGCCAAGCGCGCCGGCGCCGGCGTGGAACTCGGCGCGGTGGCGCACGAAGCCTACGACGGCTACTTCGGCCGCGACGTCGATACCGCCGCCCAGCTCGAGCGCCGGCTCGCCGATTCCTCCTCGGGCCTGGACAAGCCGGCGGCGATCATCGTCGAGACGGTGCAGGGCGAGGGCGGGCTCAACGTCGCAAGCGACGCCTGGCTGCGCCGGATCGAGTCGATCGCCCGCCGCCACGGTGCGCTGTTCATCATCGACGACATCCAGGCCGGCTGCGGCCGGACCGGCGCGTTCTTCAGCTTCGAGCGCGCCGGCGTCAAGCCCGACGTCGTCACCCTCGCCAAGTCGCTCTCCGGCATGGGCCTGCCGTTCGCGCTGACCCTGATCCGCCCCAGGTTCGACCAGTGGGCGCCGGGCGAGCACAACGGGACCTTCCGGGGCAACAACCATGCGTTCGTCACCGCGACCCGCGCACTCGAGCTCTTCTGGAGCGACGATCGTTTCCAGAAGGAGGTCGAGCGCAAGGGCGAGATCCTGCGTCGTCGGATGAGCGAGATCGTTGCGAGCGCCGGCATCGCACTGCGGGTCAAGGGGCGCGGCATGATGCGGGGCATCGAGATGGCCGACGGCGAGATCGCCGCCCGGGTCTGCGCCCGCTGCTTCGAGCGGGGCCTGGTCATCGAGACCAGCGGCGCCGGCGACGAAGTCGTCAAGGTGCTGTGCCCGCTGACCATCGACGAGGCGCAGCTCGATGCCGGCCTCGACATCCTGGCCGAGAGCGTCGCCGCCGCCGATCGGCTCGCGCGCAGGGCCGCTGCCTGACCTACCCCGGAGACTTCACGATGATCGTACGAGACCTCGCCGAGGCCGAGCGCAGCGAGCGCCGGATCGAGAGCAATGGCTGGACTTCCGTGCGGATGCTGTTGAAGGACGATGCCATGGGCTTTTCCTTCCACATCACCACCATTCATCCCGGCGCCGAACTGCGGATGCACTACAAGAACCATGTCGAGTGTGTCTACTGCATCTCCGGCACCGGCTCGATCGAGAACGTCGCGACCGGCGAACGGCACCCGGTGCGCCCCGGGGTGATGTATGCGCTCGACAAGCATGACCTCCATATCCTGCGGGCCGACCCCGGCGTCGAGATCGTCACCGCCTGTGTGTTCAATCCGCCCCTGACCGGGCGAGAGGTCCACGGGGAAGACGGCGCCTATCCCGTGGAGGCCGACCAGGCCGCGCTCGACGCGGCCATCAGGACCGCCTGAACCCGGCGGCCCGCGACGAAAGCAGGAGCAGACACGACCAGGAGTCCACATGACCGAAGATCCCTATCCGTCCAGGGTCGCGGCCGAAGCAACGATGCTGCCGCGGCTCGACCCCGTCGTGCGACGCGATCCGCGTTATCCGGCGCCGCTCACCGAAGACCGGCTCGCCGCCTACGAGCACGACGGCTTCATGGTGCTCGAGGATGTCTTCGATGCGACCGAAGTCGCCGCCTTGCGGCGCCAGGCCGATGCCCTGCGCGCGGCGCAGGCCACGCTCGAGCCCGGCACCGTGATCCGCGAACCGGGCCAGGCCGATGCCGGCGCGGTCCGCTCGGTCTTCGCCATCCATCGCCAGTCCGACGCCTTCGCGGCGCTGGTGGCCGACCACCGTCTTGCCGGGCTGGCCGCCGCCTTGCTGGGCGACGAGGTCTACATCCACCAGTCGCGGCTGAACTTCAAGCCGGCCTTCCATGGCAAGGAGTTCTACTGGCACTCGGATTTCGAGACCTGGCATACCGAGGACGGCATGCCCCGGATGCGGGCGCTCTCGATGTCGATCATGCTCGATGACAACCATCCGCAGGCTGGCCCGACGATGTTCGTGCCGGGCAGCCATCGCCGCTACGTGACCTGCGTGGGGCAAACCCCCGAGGATCACTACAAGGCGTCGCTGCGCAAGCAGGAATACGGCGTCCCCGACCACGACAGCCTGCGCCGCCTGGTCGACGAAGGCGGCATTGCCGCCCCCGCGCCGCGCGCCGGGTCGGTGGTCGTGTTCGACTGCAACACGATGCACGGATCGAACGGCAACATCACCCCGTTCGGGCGCAGCAATGCCTTCGTGGTGTTCAACGCCTGGTCGAACCGGCTGGTGGCTCCGTTCGGCGACACCCGACCCCGGCCCGAGTTCATCGCCCACCGGGAAGTCGACGGGCCGATCCTGGTGTCCCCGGGGGCCGGGCGCCGCGCCGCCTGACCGCCGCCCGCGGACTCCTGGCGGCGCCCGGCGCCCGGCGGGGACCCCTGCCGCTATCGCCGTCGCCGTGGCCCGGACCCGGCGCTACCGGTCGCGGGCTGTGCTGGGGCGAGGCCGTCGGGGCGAGGCCGCTGGGGCTGGGCCGTCGGGGCGGGGCGGTCCAGGCCACAATGCGGGGAAATGCTGAATTGCCCGGCCGTTGCAGTGCGTGATACCGTCCAGCCAACATAGAACAGTTGGTGGCCCGGGATACCGGGGGGAAACGGATCCCGGAAGCGATGGCAGGCGACAACGACTTCGTCCTAGAGACACAAGACCTCGTCAAGGAGTTCCGCGGCTTCGTCGCGGTGAACGAGGTCAACCTGAAGGTGCGGCGTGGCCAGATCCATGCCCTGATCGGCCCCAATGGCGCCGGCAAGACCACCGTCTTCAATCTCCTGACCAAGTTCCTGATCCCGACCCGCGGGAAGATCCTCTTCAACGGCGCCGACATCACGCTCGAGAAGCCCGCGCAGGTCGCGCGGCGCGGCATCGTCCGCTCCTTCCAGATCTCGGCCACTTTCCCGCACCTGAGCGTGCTGGAGAACGTGCGGATCGGGCTGCAGCGCGCGCAGGGAACCTCCTTCCATTTCTGGCGCTCCCTGAGCACCCTCGACAGCCTCAACGACCGCGCGCTCGAACTCCTCGAGACCGTCGGCTTGCGCGAGTACGCCGACATCATCACCGTCGAGCTGCCCTATGGTCGTAAGCGCGCGCTCGAGATCGCCACCACCCTGGCGACCGAGCCCGAGCTGATGCTGCTCGACGAACCGACCCAGGGGATGGGCCACGAGGACGTCGACCGCGTCACCGAACTGATCCGCAAGGTTTCCGCGAACCGGACCATCCTGATGGTCGAGCACAACATGAATGTCGTTGCGAGCATCGCGAACACCATCAGTGTGCTGCAGCACGGCAAGGTGATCGCCGAAGGGCCGTACGCCGTAGTCTCCAAGGATCCACAGGTGCTGCAGGCCTATATGGGTACCGCCGACGTTGAACTCGCCGGGGCGTCGCATGGCCACTGAGGCGACCGAATACCTTCGCATCACCAACCTGCACGCCTTCTACGGCGAGTCGCACATCCTGCACGGGGTCGACATGTCGGTGCGGCGTGGCGAAGTCGTCACCCTGCTCGGGCGCAACGGCGCCGGGCGAACCACGACCCTGAAGTCGATCATGGGCCTGGTCGGCCGTCGTACCGGCTCGATCGTCGTCAATGGCGTCGAGACGGTGAACATGGCGCCGCACGAGATCGCCCGGCTCGGTGTCGGCTATTGCCCCGAGGAACGGGGCATCTTCGCGAGCCTCACCTGCCAGGAAAACCTGCTGCTGCCGCCGGAAGTGGCATCGGGGGGCATGGAGCTCGCCGAGATCCACGAGATGTTCCCCAATCTCGTCGAGCGCGCCAACAGCCCCGGCACGCGGCTTTCGGGCGGTGAGCAGCAGATGCTCGCGGTGGCGCGGATCCTGCGCACCGGGGCCAAGCTGCTGCTGCTCGATGAAATCTCCGAAGGGCTCGCGCCGGTCATCGTGCAGGCCCTGGCCCGGATGATCCGGCGGCTGCGCGAGAAGGGATTCACCGTGATCATGGTCGAGCAGAATTTCCGCTTCGCGGCGCCGCTGGCCGACCATTTCTACGTGATGGAGCATGGCCGCATCGTCGAAGGCTTCGCGTCGGCCGAGCTCGAGCAGAAAATGGATATGCTGCACCAGTATCTCGGCGTCTGAACCGACCAGAAGTTCAGTGCGCTCCCTTGGGGGCGCGATGGCAATGTTTCCGGCCAGTTTTGGTCATTGGAGGAGGATCACCATGAAATCCAGGCTTACAGCCGTACTCGTCAGCGCAGCCCTGGCCGCCATCGCCGGCCCGGCGAGCGCCGAGATTTCCGGCGGCGTCGTCAAGATCGGGGTCATGAACGACATGTCGGGCCTCTACGCCGACATCGCCGGTCCGAACTCGGTCGTGGCGGCCAAGCTGGCGGTCGAGGACTTCAAGAAGCAGTCGAAGGCCGACTTCAAGATCGAGATCGTCTCGGCCGACCACCAGAACAAGCCCGACGTCGGCTCGACCATCGCGCGCCAGTGGTACGACACCGACGGCGTGGACGCCATCGTCGACGTTCCGACCTCGTCGGTGGGCCTCGCGGTCAGCCAGATTTCCCGCGACAAGAACAAGACCCTGCTGAACTCCGGGTCGGCCACCTCCGATCTCACCGGGAAGGCGTGCTCGCCGAACACGGTGCACTGGACCTACGACACCTGGATGCTCTCGAACGGCACGGGCAAGGCGATCGTCGAGACCGGGGGCGACACCTGGTACTTCCTGACCGCCGACTATGCCTTCGGCCATGCGCTCGAGCGCGACACCGAAGCGGTCGTCACGGCCAGCGGCGGCAAGGTGCTCGGCAAGGTCCGCCATCCGCTCAATACCCAGGACTTCTCCTCGTTCCTGCTCCAGGCGCAGGCATCGAAGGCGAAGATCATCGGCCTGGCCAATGCCGGCGGCGACACCATCAACTCGATCAAGCAGGCGGCCGAGTTCGGTATCGTGGCGGGTGGGCAGAACCTCGCCGGGCTGCTGATGTTCCTCACCGACGTCAAGGCGCTCGGCCTGCAGACCGCGCAAGGCCTGATCTTCACGACCACCTTCTACTGGGATCGCACCGACGAGACTCGCGCCTTCTCGAAGCGCTTCATGGCCGAGAGCGGCGGCAAGCCGCCGACCATGGTCCAGGCTGGCGTCTACAGCTCGGTCCTGCACTACCTGAAGGCGGTCGAAGCCGGCAACACCGATGACGGCGCCAAGGCCGTGGCCAAGATGAAGGAACTGCCGACCGACGACACGCTCTTCGGCAAGGGCTCGATCCGCGCCGACGGCCGCAAGATCCATCCGGCCTACCTGGTCGAGGTCAAGGCGCCGGCGGAGTCCAAGGGTGAGTGGGACCTGCTCAAGGTTCGCACCGAAATCCCGGCCGACAAGGCGTTCCGTCCGCTCGCCGACGGTGGCTGCCCGCTGGTGAAGTAAGCCAGGGGCTGGAACCCTGAAGTAAACTCCGGCAGCCCGGGGGCGGCGCCAGGCGCCAGCTCCCGGGATCGCCGGTTCCTCGCCAATCTTCGCAGGCATCGGGAATGGAGATTTTCGGCATACCGACGGCGGCCCTTTTCGGCCAGCTGCTGATCGGCCTGATCAACGGGTCGTTCTATGCCTTGCTGTCGCTTGGCCTGGCCGTCATCTTCGGCCTGCTGAACATCATCAATTTCGCCCACGGCGCCCTCTACATGACGGGAGCCTTCGTCGCCTACCTGCTGCTGAACAAGCTCGGGCTGGGCTACTGGTGGGCGCTGGTCATCTCGCCGATCGTCGTCGGCGCACTCGGGGCGCTGATCGAGCGCACGATGCTCGCGCGCCTCTACAAGCTCGACCATCTCTACGGCCTGCTGCTCACCTTCGGCATCGCCCTGATCATCCAGGGCCTGTTCCGCAACGAATACGGCTCCTCCGGCCAGCCCTACACGATGCCGGAGCAGCTCAGGGGCGGAATGAACCTCGGCTTCATGTTCCTGCCGAACTACCGTGCCTGGGTGGTGATCGCATCGCTGGTGGTCTGCCTGACGACCTGGTTCGTGATCGAGCGCACCAAGCTCGGCGCCTACCTGCGCGCCGCCACCGAGAATCCGGCGCTGGTCCAGTCCTTCGGGATCAACGTCCCGCGGATGATCACGCTCACCTTCGCCTTCGGGGTCGGCCTGGCCGCTTTCGCCGGGGTGATGGCCGCGCCGATCTACCAGGTCAGTCCCCAGATGGGCGCGGACCTGATCATCGTCGTCTTCGCCGTCGTCGTGATCGGTGGCATGGGATCGATCATGGGATCGATCGTCACCGGTTTCGGGCTCGGCCTGATCGAGGGCCTCACCAAGGTTTTCTACCCGGAAGCGTCGAACACCGTGATCTTCGTCATCATGGCGATCGTCCTGCTGCTGCGTCCCGCAGGCTTGTTCGGTACCCAGAAATAAGGCGGCAATGGCTCAATCGCAAACCCCCGCTCGGGTCGGCACCAGGAACGGTACCGGCCATCTGTGGATAGCCTTCCTGGTGATGGCGGCGTTCTTCATCATCGCGCCCGCCGTGGTCTATCCGGTCTTCCTCATGAAGGTGATGTGCTTCGCGCTGTTCGCGTGCGCATTCAACCTCCTGATCGGCTATGGCGGCCTGTTGTCCTTCGGCCATGCGATGTTCCTCGGCACCGCCGGCTACGCCTCGGCGCACGCGGCAAAGGTCTGGGGGCTGAATCCCGAGTTCGCGATCCTGTTCGCGACCGGCTGTTCCTGTGTGCTCGCCTGGGTGGCCGGTTTCCTCGCGATCAAGCGCCAGGGCATCTACTTCGCGATGATCACCCTGGCCCTGGCCCAGATGATCTATTTCTTCTACCTGCAGGCGCCGTTCACCGGCGGCGAGGACGGCATCCAGGCAGTGCCGCGCGGCAGGCTGTTCGGCCTCTTCGACCTGAACTCGGTCACCAACATGTACATCCTCGTACTGGTGATCTTCCTCGGCGCCTTCCTCGGCATCTGGCGGGTCGTCAGTTCGCCCTTCGGGCAGATCCTCAAGGCGATCCGCGAGAACGAAGACCGCGCCACCTCGCTCGGCTACGACACCGATCGCTACAAGCACCTGGCCTTCGTGCTCTCGGGCACCCTGTCGGGCCTCGCCGGCGCAACCAAGGCGCTGGTGTTCCAGCTCGCATCGCTCACCGACGTCCATTGGGCGATGTCGGGCGAGGTCGTGCTCATGACACTGGTCGGCGGCCTCGGCACCCTGTTCGGCCCGGTGATCGGCGCCGGCGTCATCATCACGATGCAGAACTACCTGGCGCAGCTCGGCGCCTGGGTGACGGTGGTGCAGGGCGTGATCTTCGTGATCTGCGTGCTGGCCTTCCGCCGCGGCATCGTCGGCGAGATCTCCAACCTGATCAAGAAGCCCCTTTAGTCGACCACGGTCTGCGACTGCTCGCGCATGTAGAGCGGCAGGTACCAGTACGAGCCGATCGCCTTGCCGGTGCTGCCGCTGCCCTTCCAGCCACCGAAGGGCTGGTAGCCCGGCCAGGCGCCGGTGGTCGCGCCCTGGGGCCGGTTCACATAGGTGACCCCGGCCTCGATCCGGTCGAGGAAGGTGGCCGCCTCGTCCTCGCCGCCATAGAAGCCCGCGGCCAGGCCGAGGCCGGATTGGTTCGCGAGGTCGATGGCTTCGTCGAGGCCGTCGACCTGGTGCACGAGCAGCAGCGGCAGGAACTGCTCTTCGTTCCAGAGCGGATGCTCGTGGGGCAGGCTGGCGATGGTGGGCGCGACGAACCAGCCCCGCGCCATGTCGCCGTCATCGAGCAGGCGGGCGCCGACATGCGCATGGCCGGCCTCGCCGATTGCCGCGATCGCGCGGCGATAGCGCTCGTGCGCGATGCGGTTGACCACCGGCCCCATCCAGTTCTCGCGCAAGGTCGGATCGCCGACCTTGATCGCTTCGGTGAGGGTGACGAGGCGCTCGCGCAGTTCGCCGGCGACGTCCCTGTGCACATACAGGCGCGAGCAGGCCGAGCATTTCTGGCCCTGCAGGCCGAAGGCCGAGCGCACGATGCCGGCGGCGGCGCGCTCCAGGTCGGCGCGATCGGTGACGATGACGGGGTTCTTGCCGCCCATCTCGGCGATGCATGGCCGTGGCCACCGGCCACCCACGTATTCGCGGGCGATCGACATGCCGACCTCGTGCGAGCCGGTGAACGTGATGCCGGCCACGCCCGGATGGCGGGCAAGGGCGTCGCCGATGCTGCTGCCCGGGCCGGTGACATGGTTGAGTACGCCGTCGGGCAGGCCGGCATCGCGAAATGCCTGCATCAGCAAGGCGCCGCTGAGGGCGGTGTCCGAGGCGGTCTTGAAGACGACGGTGTTGCCGGTGACCAGCGCGGCGCCGATCGGGCCGCCGGCGAGCGCATAGGGGAAGTTGAACGGGGCGATCACCGCCCAGACGCCGTAGGGCCGCAGCCGGGTCCGGTTGCGGCTGCTGTAGCCGGTGAGCGGGTCGTTGGGCAGGATGCGGTCGAAGCCGTCGGCCTCCTCGAAGCGGTCGCAGTACCAGCTGATCAGGTCGGCGGTTTCCTGGACCTCGCCGAGCGACTCCATCCGGTTCTTGCCGACCTCGATCGACAGGCCGGCCGACAGTTTCCAGACCCGTTCCTCGATCAGCATGGCGGCGCGGCGCAGCAGTTCGACCCGTTCGCGCCAGGGGCGGCGCGACCAGTCGCCGAAGGCGGCGCTGGCCGCGTCGACCGCGGCAGCGGCATGCTCGGCGTTGCCCAGCGGAAAGCGGCCGACCAGGATGCGCTGGTCGATGGGCGAGCGCAGGTCGAAAAGTGCGTCGCCGGCGACATCGGCGGCGCCGATACGCATCGGGTGGACTGCGCCCAGTTCCGCGCGTACTTCGGCGGCGGCGGCCTCGAAGCGCTGATGCAGCGACTCGGGCGGATCGAACATCGTCGAGTAGGTCAGTCGATAGGCCGCCGCGTCCTCGGCGTTCCTGCCAGGGGTCTTCATGTTCATGCTCGTGCCTCCATCCGGTCCGGTCGATCTTATCGCACGGGTGCAGGGCCGCGGCCGGCCGCGCGGCGCGCATGCCCGACATCGCCGATCCGTCTATCCTGCGGTCATGGATCGGGAGCAGGACCACGCAAGGGAATCATCGTTGTCCGGGAACACGAAAGCCGCGGCACGGGCCGCGACGCAATCCTTCGACTTCCGGGACGATGCCTGGCTCGTGGCCCCGCGCCTGGTCGGGGCGATCCTGACCCTCGATGGCATCGGCGGCAGGATCGTCGAAGTGGAGGCCTACGATCGCAGCGACCCGGCCTCGCATACCTTCCGGGGGCCGACGAAGCGCAATGCGGCGATGTTCGGGCCACCGGGGCGGGTGTATGTGTATCGCTCCTACGGCATCCACTGGTGCTTCAACATCGTCTGCCGCGAGGAGGGGCATGGCGCCGGGGTGCTGGTCCGGGCGATCGAGCCGCTCCATGGCCTCGATGTCATGCGCGCGCGCCGTGGCCTGGATGCGCCGCGGCTGCTGTGCGCC
>CAYZBJ010000002.1:65610-80543 GCA_964476625.1 uncultured Burkholderiaceae bacterium
CCCGGCCGGGTGTGCCAGGCGCTCGGCATCGACCTCGGGCACACCGGCATGCCCGTGGACGCCGCGCCGTTCGAACTGCGGCCGCCCGATGCGCCGGTCGAGGTGGCGAGCGGCCCGCGGATCGGGATCTCGCGGGCCGCCGAGGTGCCCTGGCGCTTCGGACTCGCCGGCTCGAAGTTCCTGAGCCGGCGGTTCCGCTGACGTCCGCTCAGCCGGTCACGGTATCCAGCGCCTGCGCCGACAGGATTTCCTTCGGCCAGTCGGTGGTGTCCATGCCGGCGAGCGCTGCACCGATCTTCGCGAGCAGTTCGCCCGTGGCGCCCGACGCGTCGGCCTGGTTGGCCGGCGCATCGCCGCTGCCATGGCGGGACATCCATTCGACGAATGCCGCAACGACTTCGGCTTCCGGCCAGGCGCCATCCTGGCGCGCCGCGATGACCAGTTCGAGCCAGTCGATGAGGCGCGCGTCGATGTGCGCCGATCGCAGGCCGTCGTAGGTGCTGGGCCAGTCGGTACGCGGCTTCCCGCGCAGCCAGGTGGCGAAGCCGAGCGGCGTGAGATGGCCGTCCCGCAGTTCGGGAAGTTGGGGCAGTTCGAACAGATCGAGCCCTGCGTCCGGGGCGGGATGGATTCTGGACGGGCGTCGGTAGGCGTTTGGTGTCGGCGCCATCGAAGTGTTCACGACGAGACGGTCGATGGAGAGATGATCGCCGACGCTGCCAGCGCCGCTCCATCCCGCCGGCATCATCTGGGGCACCTTGTACAGGACCGGCATGTCGGCGGGCTTGTCGGCTTCGGCGCGCTCCTCGACCAGCAGGAAGCTGCTGCACTCGCTGACCAGGCGATAGGAGACCGCGAGCCGGGTTGCCTGTGTGCGCAGGTCTTCGCTCTCTCGGCTCGCGTCGCTCTCGTCCGTGCCATCGCTGGCCAGGTTTGCGGAGGCGCTTGCCAGCAACCGGTCGACCCGTGCGGCGGCTACCAGGCGCGACGACAAGTCCGATGCCTGCGGCTGGTCGTCGAGCATGATGCTGCCCAGCGGCTCCGGACCTTGCGCATCGCCGCGCCGGCCGTGCAGGCCGAGCGAACCCTCGAGCGGGCCGGGCAGCAGCGCAAACACCGTCACGGTATCGGCGTCGAATATCGCCGTGGGCAGCGGCGAGACCCAGGTGGGCGTGCAGCCCGCCGGCCAGTCCAGGGTGAGCGCGGACAGGTGTGGTGAGCGCAGGCGGGCGAACATCCGCAGGACTGCCGGCTCGACCGCCTCGCCGGGTGCGACGAAGTCGCAGGCGCCGCCGGTCGCCTCGGCGATTCGCCGCAGGTGGGATTCGACCGGGCTGCTGCCGATGCCCACCACGAAGACCCGATGACCGGAACTGCTGGCCGCTTCGATCACGCGGTCGATCGCGTGGATTTCGCCGTCCGTGATGAGCAGGACGTCGCTGCGGCCCCGGTGCTCGAGGGCGAAGGTGGATTCGAGGGCGCCCCGCATCTCGGTCCCGCAGAGGTCGGCCTCGAGCGCGCCGATCCAGCGCCGGGCGGCCAGGCGGGTGGCTTCGGTAAGCTTCCAGAGGCTGCGCGAGCGATGCTCGACCCGGCTGCCGAAGCGCGACAGGGAGAAGCGATCGCCGTCGCGCAACTGGCCGGCGATTGCCTGCAAGGCGCGGCGTGCGGCCGCGATGCTGTCGCCGCCCATCGAGCCGGAGCAGTCGACAAGCAGCTTGACCGCGAGCGCGGCCGGGCCGTCGGCTTCGATGCGGGGGCAGAAGCTCGCCACCAGGGCCCTTGCGCCGGGTGTTGTCGCGTCGGGTCCGAGCACCGCGATGCTGTCCTGCCGGAGCTGGTCGATGACGAGGATGAAGTCGCGATCGAGTGATGCCTCGCGGGCAAGGGAGACTTCCAGAATGCCGGCGGCGGCCTCGCTGGTGTGCGCGATGCGGATCGGGTGGCTGGGCGAGGCGATGCGGGCGCCGGCGAGCTCGCCGTGCAGGCGCAGGCACAGGTCGAAGGGATATTCCGCCGACAGGCTGGTCTCGGTGGCCTGGTGCGGGGCGAGGCCGCCGTCGTGGACTGCGTCGCCGTAGCGCGGGGCGATGACGGTGGGTACCAGCAGGCGCAGGCCGCGCTGCTCGAAGCGCAGGGCCTGGGCGTAGCGGATCGTGATGGTGCAATCCTCGTCCGGGGCGAGGTTGCCGAGCTCGAGGCTGTAGCTGCCGTCGTGGTTGTGTTCGAGCAGGATCGCTGCGTTGCCTTCGGCGAGCGCGTCTTCGTAGTCGGCCTGGGCGGCCTTTTTCTCGATGACGGCGCCGCCCAGGCGGCGGCCGCCGAGGACGACCTCGACATCGAGCAGTACCGCACCGAAAGGCAGGACGAAGGTGTAGACGATCTCGACGTGCCGGTCGGCCGGATTGTGAAAGCGCTGTTCGAGGCGCGCCTCGAACAGCGGGCCGTCGAGGTCGCCGGTGACGGCCGCGCCGAGGAGCATCAGCGGCTCGCCCGTACGCGTGGACAGTCGCGCGTATTGCATGGATTCAGTCATTGTTCTCATCCGTTGTCTCGCTCGATCGATGGATTGCCGCTGGCTTCGTGGCCGCCGCGGGCTGTGCCGGGGTGCCTTCCCCGGTGGCTCGTGCATAGGCCGCCATCACCTCGCGGGTGAAGCGGCGGACCTGCTCCGGGCGCAGGCCGGCACGACCCGGCTCGATCACCAGTTCGACTCCGTCGGCCACCAGCAGGTGGCTGCGCACCTCGACCGAACCGATGGCGGCGGGCCTGGGCGGCGCCGGCGCCGGCTCGCCGTGCAGGAGCTCGCGGATGCGCTCGAGCGACAGGCCGGCCGCGGTCCACTTGCGGACCAGCAGCAGTTGCTCGAGATGCTTCGCGCCGTACCTGGCGGCCCGGGTTTCGCCCTCGGGGCGGTCCACCAGTCCGATCTGGACGTAGTAGCGGATGGTCCGGGGAGGCAGGTCGACGAGTACCGCGAGCTCGGCGAGCGGATGGCCGGGGTGGGGTGTCGAATCGGTGTTCATGCATCTATTAAGACACAAGAACTGTCGCAAATCAAGTGTATTAATTAACGGACCATCCGCCGGCGTCGACCGATTCGCCGCCGGCGACTTCGGCCAGCGGTGCGGGCGGTGTATCGTTCACCGCGCCGATCGGGCCGCGAAGCATCACGCCGATGGAAGCGACCGCGACGGGGATCCCGCCATGCCGGAGAAGCACCGATGGAAATCCTGAGGATCACGATGCTGTTCGCCCTGACGGCGGTGGCCGAGATCGTCGGCTGCTACCTGCCGTGGCTTGTCATCCGGCAGGACCGCAGCGCATGGCTGCTGCTGCCGGCGGCCGCGGCGCTCGCCCTGTTCGCCTGGCTGCTGACCCTGCATCCGAGCGCGGCCGGTCGCACCTATGCCGCCTACGGCGGCATGTACATCTCCGTCGCCCTGGCCTGGCTGTATTTCGTCGACGGCGTGGCGCTCACCCGCTGGGACGTCATCGGCGCCGGCATGGCGCTTGCCGGGATGGCGATCATCGCCCTGCAGCCGGCGGCAGGCGCCTGAGCGAGCGCCGATCCGGGCAAGGCGGCATGATGGGACACGCGCACGATGGATCGAGGGGAGCATGACGACATGGGGATAGCGATGAGCCAGTACGGTCCGGCCCCCGAATGGCGGGTCGAGAAATGGTTCAACACAGACCAGCCGCCGACCCTGGCCGGCTTGCGGGGCAAGGTCGTGGTGCTGCATGCGTTCCAGATGCTCTGCCCGGGTTGCGTCAGCCATGGGGTGCCTCAGGCCGAGCGGCTGCACCGCCTGCTCAGGGGCGAGGATGCGGTCGTGGTCGGCCTGCACACCGTCTTCGAGCACCATGCGGCAATGACGCCGGTGGCGCTCGAGGCCTTCCTGCATGAATACCGGATCACGCATCCGGTCGGCGTCGACATGCCGAGCCCGCGCAGCCATGTGCCGGCGAGCATGCGGCTCTACGGGTTCGAGGGCACGCCGACCCTGGTGCTGATCGATCGCGAGGGGCGGATTCGCCACCAGGCGCTCGGCGGCGCCGATGACCTCGCGGTCGGGCTCATGGTGGGGCGCCTGCTCGACGAACCGGTTCCGGCCAGGGGCTGACCGACGCCGGGTCGCGACCGGCGGGCGGATCCCCGTCCGGGGGCGGCGGCCGGTCCTCGGCGAGCCCCGCGCAGCCATGCTGGCCATCGGTGCGCGGGCCGACCAGGACCTTCCAGTGAAAGCCGAGGTGCAGCCCGAACGCGAGCACCCAGCAGGCGCTTGCCAGCATGATCGCGACGCTCGCATCGAGCCCGCCCAGGCCCATGGCCGCGCGGGCGATGGCGGCGGCGACGACCAGGCCGACGGCCGCCGGCACCCAGGCCCGGGTGTCGGGCTCGACGCCGGCGTGGATGCGGCCGGCGATATTGAGCACCGCGAAGATCGCCAGGCCCATCGCCCCGATCATCAGCAGGTGGCGACCGGCGCTGGTCCAGGGCTGGCCGGCGAGAATGCCGGCGCCGATGGTCGCGTAGCCGAGCGCCATGAACCAGTAGACCAGGTAGAGCATGAAGGGCCAGCGTCGCAGCAGCGCACGGCCGACGTGCCAGTCGTTGGTGAGGTTCAGCAGCGCGGCGGCGCTTGCCAGCGCGACCCATCCCGAGACCGGATGTCCCGGCGCGACGAACTCGGCCGCGGTGTAGAGGAGGATGCAGACGATCGCGAGGTTGCGCCGCGGCGGACGGGCGAGATACTCGGTATCGGCGTTGCCGACATCCTCGAGCGCCGCATTGACGATGCGCATCGAGATGCGGCTCATCGCGATGACGATCAGGCTCATCAGCAGCCCGACCATGACGAGCAGCCAGCGCATCGGCCAGGCGCCGGCAAGGGAGTCGACATGGAAGCCGGCGGTTGCCGCGATCATCGCCCCCAGCACCCACAGGAAGGATCGATGGCGATGCTCGGGATCGGCCAGCAGGCGGGGCGCGAGCATCGCGAGCAATGCGCAGAGCAGGCCGAGGTCGGCGAGCATCGCGAGGATCGCGAGCCAGGGCGCGGCCGATCCCGCGAAGGCGATGCGACCGGCGACCCACAGGAGGAGCAGCGCGAGGGTCCGCTCGCGGCCGAACTCGGGGGTGCTGGTGAACTCCGGTATCGAGGTCAGGGTGAAGCCGACCACCGAGGCCAGCGCGAAACCGAACAGCAGTTCATGGGCATGCCAGACGACCGGGCCGCCGGGTGTCGAGGGCAGCGGCGTGCCCAGCAGCCAGAAGGCGGCCCAGGCGGCGACGGCGAGCACCGCCGTTGCCGCGGTGAGCAGGAAGAAGGGCCTGAATCCGCATTCGAACAGCGGGGCGAGCCGGCCGTGACGGATGGCCTTCAGCATCGCAGGTGGCGCCCCGGTGCACGCCTGTCCGCCGCGGCGTCGCCGGCCACGACGCGGATCGCCGGCCCGGCCGGCGACGGGGGATCATCGGCGAGGGGTGTCTGGAGCGGTGTTTGGGCGGAGGGCGCGGCGAGCGGCGCCAGGTCGAAGCTCGTGCGCACGATCGGGTCCTGCAGCAGCTGCGCGGTCACCTGGTAGACGAAGACGTCGTCACGCATTGCGGCCGGCCGGTCGATCTCGAAGTGCCGCACGATGCGGCCAGGCGAGGGCGTCATCACCAGGATGGCGCCGGACAGGCGGACCGCTTCCATGAGGTCGTGGGTGATCATCAGCACCCCCATGCGACGCTCGCGCATGTGGTCGAGCAGCAGCGCGTACAACTCCGTCTTCAGGCCGATGTCGAGCGCCGAGAAGGGCTCGTCGAGCAGCAGCAGGTCGGGCTCGATCGCCAGTGCCCGCGCGAGCGCGACCCGGCTCTGCATGCCGCCCGAGAGCTGGTGCGGGAATTTGGCGAGATCCTCGTCGGCGAGTCCCATGCGCAGCCCGAGCGTGCGGCCGCGCGCTTCGCGTTCCGCGCGCCGGATGCGCGCCGCCTTCAGGCCCAGCACGATATTGTCGAGCGCGCTCTTCCAGGGCAGCAGGCGCGGCTGCTGGAACATGCAGGCGGACCGGACGAAGCCGTTGTCGATGCGGCCGGTGCGTACGGTGAGCAGGCCTGCGCACAGGTGCAGCAGGGTCGTCTTGCCGCAGCCCGACGGGCCGACCAGGGCGACCACTTCGCCGGCGGCGACATCGAGGTCGATGTCCTCGAGCACCGGGCGCAGGGCGAAGGCATGCTCGAGTTCCCGGACCTGCAGGCGGGCCGGCATCGGGGCCGCATCGGCAGGCGTTGCGACGGCTTGCCGGGCGGGGGCGGGGCGGGCGTTCATGCGGGCATCCGCCAGCGTTCGATCTCGCGCTTGATCGGTTCGAGCAACAGGTATTCGACGGCCAGCAGCAAGCCGACCACCGCGCTGATCCACGCGAGGGTCGAGGCGGTGTCGAGGTGCGAGCGGCTGACGGCCAGCGCCGCGCCCACCCCGTCGCTCGACGCGAACAGTTCGGCCATCACCACGACCTTCCACGAGATCCCCAGCGCGGTGATCCAGGCCGGGAACAGGTAGGACACGACATGCGGCAGGTAGACATCGACCAGGCGCATCAGCGGCGGCACCCGGTAGGCGCTGGCCATGTCCTGGAGTTGTCCGTCGAGGGTGCGGGCGCCCTGCATCGCGCCGACGAAGACGACCGGCAGGCAGGCGATGAAGACGGTGAACACCGGCGTGCCGTCGCCGGCGCCGAACCACAGCATCGCGAGGACCAGCCAGGCGATCGGCGGGGTGCCGATGAGCACCGTCATGATCGGCCGCGACATCATCGAAGCGGTCATCGAGACGCCGGCGGCGATGCCGGCGACGCTGCCCATCAGCAGTGCCGCGCCGAAGCCGGCCAGCGCACGGCGCGCAGTCGTGGCGAGCTCGGGCAAGGCGCTGCCTTCGGCCAGCAGGCGGGCGAGGGTGTTCGCCGTGGTGCGCGGATCGGGCAGGATCAGCTCGCCATAACCGACGCTCAGCCATTCCCAGGCTGCGAACAGCAGCAACAGGCTGGCGATCGCGCCCCAGCCGCTCCAGAGATATGCCGGCAGTGCGCGCAGGGCGTTGCGCAGCAGGCTCAATGCGATGCGCGTCCGTAGAAGGCGGCGTCCGGCATGCGTCCTCCGATCGCGGCGGGATTGCGGCGCATCAGTGCGTCGTAGAAGAACTCCAGCTCCTCGCGTGCCTCGGCGGCCGGCACGGCCTCGAGCGGGCTCGAGGCGATGGCGTCGGCGATCGCATCGGCATCGAGCATCTCGATGCGCGATGCCACCATGCGCCCGCACTCGGCGGGGTTCGCCTGGCACCAGAGGAGCGAATCACGGTAGGCCGCGTGTATCCGGGCGACCAGGTCGGGGCGTTCGCGCAGCGCGCCTATCGCGGCGATGCCGGCCTGCGGGATGCGCGGCGATCGCTTCAGCACGCGACCCCATTCGGCCTGCAGGTCGATCGAGCGATGCAGCTCGGGTGCGACGACACTGGCGGGAAAGGACTTCGCGCGATTCAGCGCCATCGAGACCATCGGCTCGGCGAGCAGGGCGTGATCGACCCGGCGCGCGAGCAGCAACTGCATCGCATCCATCGGCGAGGCAACGTAGCGCAGCTTGAAGTCGCGTCGTGGATCCAGCCCCTGGGCCTCGCTGATCAGCCCGAACAGCAGGTCGGGCATGTCGGCCCGGAAGGGCATCGCGATCTCCTCGCCGCGCAGGTCGGCGAGGGTCTCGAGATTGGGCTCACGCGATACCAGCCACAGGATGCCCCAGGTCGAGACGTTGACCAGTTCGAGCTTCGCGCCGCGATTGTAGAGATTCGCCGCCACGTTGGTCGGCACCGCGAGGATGTCGGCCTTGCCCTCGAGGGCAAGCACCCGTAGCTGGTCGGGGTCGCGCCAGGGCTGGAACTCCACCGTCTGCGCGATGTCGGCCAGCGCACCCGATTCGGCCATGTGGATCAGCGGGAAGGACACTGCCGCGAGCGGCCCGGCGAGCACGAGGCGCGGCAGCTTCTGCGCCTGCGCCGGTTGGGTCGGCAGGGCCAGCGCAAGCGCACAGGTGGCGAGCAAGGTGCGCAGCAGCGCACCGGGGCGCTGTCGCCATGCGCTCGATCGAGGCAAGGACATCGGGAACGGCGCCAAATCAGAACCCCCCGCTCAGTGTCACCATGAGGCCCCGCCCCGGGGCCTGGATCTCCTGGCCGGACAGGCCCTGGGCGAGATGTTCATGGTAGCCCTTGTCGAAGAGGTTGTTCAGCCGCACATCGAGCGCGGTATCGGCGAAGCCGCCGAGGCGGCCGAACCGCCATCCGAACGCCAGGTCGGCGGTGACGAAGGACGGCGTGCGATCCTCTGCGCCGTTGGTGAAACGGGTTGCGATACGGTCCTGGGAGGACACCGCGCGAACCTGCGCACGCCAGGCGAAGCCACGCCCGGACGGCTGCCCGATGCCGAGGCGGATCTCCGGCGGCGGCATCTCGGTGAGCGGCTCGTCGTCCTGGTGGTTGCGCCCGCGCAGCCAGGTGAAGCTCGCATCGGCGAGCCAGCTCCCGAAGGGCTTGCTGGCGCTGCCCTCGATACCGTAGATGCTGACCTTGTCGAGGTTCTCGGTCCGCTTGATCGGCAGGCCGTTCTGCGGATGGTCGGCGCCGGTGACGCGGCCCGCGATGTAGTCGTCGACGCGGGTGTGGAACACGGCGAGCCGGTAGCCGAGCGCCGGGGTGTCGCCCTTCACGCCGAGTTCGATGCTGGTCGAGCGCTCCGGGTCGAGATCGGGATTGCCGATGTGGAAGTAGCCGTCGCCGCGGGCGGAGTCCTCGAAGCGCTCGCGCATGTCGGCGGCACGGTAGGCGCTGCCGAGGCTGACATAGGGATTGAGCGCCGGCGAGATGGCGTGGCTCGCCCCGATCGACCAGGCGACGGTGTCGTCGGCATGACGCAGGCCGGTGGTCTGGGCGCCCGGCCCGACACCCTTCTGCGCGGCGTTGCCGACCACCCGGTCGTAGCGCAGCGCGGCGACGACCAGGGTATCGCCGAAGCCGATCTCGTCCTGGATGAAGGCGCCGGTCGATTGCAGCCGGCCCTTGCTGAACGGATCGTTGCGCATGTTGTTGTTGAACAGCGGCGGATTGTTGTCCATGTAGCGCGCCGGATCCGCGCTCATGCGCCAGTGCTCGGCACCGATCGTGAGCAGGTGGCGCTCGCCTACCGGGACGAGATAGCGCAGCTTGGCGCCGTCGGTGGCGAAGGTGACGTCGTTGCGGACGTAGTCGCGCCCGAGTGCGTCGGAGTACGCCCGGATCTGGCGGAAGACGTCCTGGCGGTAGATGTCGGCCGACAGGGTTCCGGCGCCGATGCGGGTGTCGACGCCCAGCTCGATGAGCTCGCGCTTCTGCTTCGGTGAATGAATCGTGACCCGGCCCAGCGGCGGCGGGATGCCGGCGCCGCCCGGCTGGCCGCCGGTGCGCGCGGAGCCCGGATACCAGACATCGTCATCGACATGGCGCTGCAGGTTGGCGCGCAGCACGGTCCCGCCGGCGGTGCGGAATCCGTACTTCAGCAGCAGCGAATCCGCCTCGTAGCCGGTGCGCGGCACCCGGCCATCGGGGCTGCGATAGTCGTCGATGTCGCGGCCGGCGACGCCCAGCACCAGCGCATGCTCGGGGCTCGCATAGCGGTAGATGCCGGCGCCGGCGAAGCCCTTGTCGACGGTGCTGCCGGTCAGGGAGACGCGGCCGCCGTGCGCGGGCGCATCGGCGAAGTGCAGGCGCGGCGTGAGCAGGTTGACCGCGCCGCCCATCGCGCCGCTGCCATAGAGGACAGACGAGGGTCCCTTGACGACCTCGGCCCGCTCGAGCAGGCCGGCGTCGAGGAAGGAGGCGATCGCGCCCTGTGGCTGCGCCGAGTTGAGCCGCACTCCGTCGATCAGGATGCCGATGCTCTCCTTCTTGAGCCCGCGCAGGACCGGATTCTGTCCCCAGGCGCCGTCGGACTGCACCGCGAGGCCCGGCTCGCCCCGGAACAGGCTGCCCGCCGGTCCCGGCGTCGCGGCCGCGTCGGCCCCGAGCACCTCGATCGACTGGGGGGTGCTCACCGTTGGTGTGTCGTAGCCGCGCGCCGTGACGCTGATCTCGGGCAGCGTTTCCTGGCCATGGGCGGCCTGCGGGGCGCCGCCGAGCGTGGCCAGCCCGGACAGGGCCAGCGCGAGGGCACCTCGAACCGGGGGTCCCGGGACCTGCAATGCCATGTCGGCGCTCCGATCGATGAAGGACGAGCTGGCTTGCGGCGGCTGGCTGGCTGGCCCGGAGGGCCAGGCAGGTCCTCCGGTAGGGCAGAGTATGGAAATGAGAATCAGTTGTAATTGACCTGGATCAAGGCAAGCGCAGGCGGGCCCCTCCCGGGCTGCCGGTCCGGTCGCGAATGACGTACCTTCGATCCCGATGCCTACCCAATCGCATGACGGCAACGCTGCGCCGCCCGTCTTCCAGGTCCGCGGCCTGAGCAAGGTCTACCGGACCGGCGAGGTCGAGGTGCACGCGCTGCGCGGCATCGACCTCGACATCCATCGCGGCGAGTTCATCGTGCTGCTCGGCGCCTCGGGCAGTGGCAAGTCGACCCTGCTCAATATCCTCGGCGGGCTCGATGTGCCGAGCGCCGGCACCGTCCGTTTCGGCGGGCGCGACCTGAGCGCGGCGGGCGAGGCCGAGCTGACCCGCTACCGGCGCGAGCATGTCGGCTTCGTGTTCCAGTTCTACAACCTGATCCCGAGCCTGACGGTGCGCGAGAACATCGCGCTGGTGACCGACATCGTGTCCGACCCGATGCCGATCGACGAGTCGCTCGGCCTGGTGGCGCTCACGCCGCGGCGGGATCATTTCCCTTCCCAGCTCTCGGGCGGCGAGCAGCAACGGGTGGCGATCGCCCGGGCGATCGTCAAGCGCCCCGAGGTCCTGCTGTGCGACGAGCCGACCGGCGCGCTCGACTACGAGACCGGCAAGCTGGTGCTCGACGTGATCGCGCGAATCAATCGCGAGCTCGGCACCACCGCCATCGTCATCACCCACAATGCCGCGATCGCCGGCATGGCCGACCGGGTGATCCGCCTCGGCGACGGGCAGATCATCAGCATCGACCGCAATCCGCACAAGCTGTCGCCTTCGGAGCTGTCGTGGTGAGCGGCCTGCGCAGCCTGCAGTGGGTGCCGCATGCGCTCGACCGCAAGCTGCTGCGCGACCTGCTGCGCATGTGGAGCCAGGCGCTCACCATCGCGCTGGTGGTCGCCAGCGGCGTCGGGGGTTTCATCACCAGCCTGAGCGCGGTCGATTCGCTCGCGGCCGCCCGCGATCGCTTCTATGCCGAGGAGCGCTTCGCGGACGTGTTCGCCTCGGTCAAGCGGGCCCCGAACAGCCTCGAGGAAAGCCTGCGCGGCATCCCCGGGCTGGCCGATGTGCAGACGACCGTCGAGCATGTGGTGCGGGTGCGGGTCGAGGGGGTGAGCGACCCGATCATCGGGCGACTGATCGGGCTCGACGATCGCGCGCCGCCGCGCATGAACCGGGTGGTCGTGCGCAGTGGGCGCGCTCCCGAGCTCGGCGAGGCGGGCGCCCGCGGCGATGGCCGCATCGAAGCCCTGGTGTCGGCCGGGTTCGCCGACGCACGGGGCCTGAAGCCGGGCGACACCGTGTCGGCGCTGGTCAATGGCAAGGAACGCGGCCTGCTGGTCGTCGGTACCGCGCTCTCGCCCGAGTACATCTTCGCCAGCCTCGGCGGGCACCCCGACATGCGCGGCTTCGGCGTGTTCTGGGTCGACCGCGATACCCTGGCCGCGGCCTACGACATGGATGGCGCGTTCACCCAGATCGCCGGCAAGCTCGCGCCCGGCGCGTCGGAGCGCGACGTCATCGCGCAGCTCACCCGCTGGCTCGGCCCCTACGGCGTGGGCGAAGCGCATGGTCGCGAGGACCAGACCTCGCACTCGATGCTCGATGGCGAGATCCGGCAGCAGGAGGTGCTCGGCACCGTGCTGCCCTCGATTTTCCTCGGCGTGGCGGCCTTCCTGCTGAACGTCGTGATCTCGCGGCTGGTGTCGACCCAGCGCGAGCAGGTCGCCGCCCTCAAGGCGCTCGGCTACTCCAACGCCAGCATCGCGGCCCACTACCTGAAGCTGGTGCTGTTCATCGTGACGCTGGGCTTCGGGCTCGGCATCTGGCTGGGCAGCGCGCTCGGCGCGGGTTTCACCCGGCTCTATGCCGAGTTCTTCTACTTCCCCATCCTCGAGCATCGCATCGCGCCCTGGCTGTTCGTGGTGAGCCTGGGCATCACGCTGGCGACCGCGGTCGCCGGTACGCTGAACGCGATCGCCGCCACGGTACGCCTGCCACCGGCCGAGGCAATGCGTCCGCCCGCGCCGGGGCATTTCCGGCGCACCCTGCTCGAGCGCCTCGGCCTGCGCGGGATCTCGCCTTCGGTGCAGATGATCCTGCGCAACATGGAGCGCCGGCCCTGGCGCACCGGCCTGTCGATCGGCGGGGTGGCGGCGGCGGTCGCCATCGTGGTGATGGGCAACTTCGTGCGCGACGCGATGGACCATATCGTGCATACCCAGTTCAACCTCGCGATGCGCAGCGACGTGGTGCTGTGGATGATCGAGGCGAGCGGGGACAGCACCCGCTTCGAGATCGGCCGGCTGCCCGGGGTGATCGCGGTCGAATCGGGGCGCGATGTCCCGGTGCGTTTCGTCAACGGCTCGGCGAGCGAGCGCGGTTCGATCCAGGGCTATGCGGCGCAGCCGCAGTTGCGTCGCATCGTCGACATCGACGGCCACCATGTCGACCTGCCCGGGGACGGCCTGCTGATGACCGATCGGCTCGCCGCCAAGCTCGGCCTGCGGATCGGCGACCCGGTGCGCGCCGAAGTGCTCGAGGGCCGCCGCCAGTCGCTCGATCTCACGCTGGTCGCGACGGTTCCCGAGATGATCGGGCTCAACGCCTACATGGAGCGGCGCGAACTCAACCGCCTGGTCCAGGAGGGCGACGTGTCATCGCAGTTCTCGGTCGCGCTCGAGCGCGGCAGCGAGAAATCCTTCCTCGAAGCCATCCAGGGGCTCCCGCGGGTGGTCGGCGCCTTCAGCAAGGACACGCTCCTGCGCAACATGGAGGAGGTCAGTGCGCGCAACATGCGCCTGATGAGCACGGTGCTCACGCTGTTCGCCAGCGTCATCGCGGTCGGGGTGGTCTACAACAATGCCCGCATCGCGCTGGCAGAGCGATTGTGGGAACTCGCCAGCCTGCGGGTGCTGGGCTTCACCCGCGCCGAGGTCTCGGCGCTGCTGCTCGGCGAGATGGCGATCTCGATCGCGGTGGCGCTGCCGATCGGGATGCTGCTTGGCTGGGGCCTGGTCGAGCTGGTAGCCGGACTGATGAAGTCCGACCAGTTCGAGTTCCCGGTGGTGATCCGGGCGCGGACCTACGCCTGGGCCGGGCTCTGCGTGGTGGCCGCCGGCCTGGCGAGCGCCTTGGTGGTGCGCCGGCGGGTCGACCGGCTCGACATGGTCGCGGCCTTGAAAACGAGGGAATGAATTCGATGAGAACGAGACGCCTGGTGTACCTGGTGGTCGCCGTCCTGGCGGTGGTGGGCCTGCTCGCCTGGGCCTTTGCGCCTCGCCCGATCGAGGTGGAGGTCGCCACTGCCACCCTCGGCGTCTTCGAGCGCACGATCGACGAGGACGGCAAGACCCGGCTGCGCGATCGCTACGTGGTCTCGGCGCCGCTCACCGGCCAGCTCGCCCGCATCGGCCTGCGCGAGGGCGACCTGGTGAAGGCCGACGAAGTGCTGGCGACCCTCAGCCCGACCGTCTCGCCGATGCTCGACGATCGAACCGTCGGCGAACTCAATGCCCGCATCGAGGCGGCGCAGGCGATGGTGCAAAGGGCCGCCGCGCGCATCGAGCGGGCCCAGGTGGCGGTCGCGCAGGCGCGCATCGAGCTGCGCCACAGCGAGGAGCTCGCGCAACAGGGCTTCGTTGCCGCCACCAAGCTGCAGAACGACCGGCTCAACCTGCGGGCGGCGCAGAAGGAGCACGAGACCGCGGTGCTCGATCGTCGGGTGGCCGGCCATGAACTCGAGCAGGCGCGCGCTGCGCTGGCGGTGGGCGAGGGGGGCGGGAGCCGGAACGCCTTCGTGGTTCGCGCCCCGGTCGATGCCCGGGTGCTCGAGGTGACCCAGGCAAGTGCCGCAGCGGTCACCATCGGCAGTCCCCTGCTGATCCTGGGCGATACCCGGCAACTCGAGGTGGTCGCCGAACTGCTCACCGCCGAGGCCTTGCAGGCGCCACCGGGCACGCCGGCGCGGATCGATCGCTGGGGTGGCTCGACGATCCTGGAAGGGCGCGTCCGGCTCGTCGAGCCGGGCGCCTTCACCAAGGTGTCGGCGCTCGGCGTGGAGGAGCAGCGGGTACGGGTCCTCATCGACCTCGTCAGTCCCTACGAGGCCTGGCAGGCGCTCGGCGATGGCTACCGCGTCGGCGTCCGGCTGGTGGTGCGCCGCGAGGAGAACGTGCTGCGGGTGCCGGTGAGCGCGGTGTTCCCCCGCGAGGTCGATGGCCGGCGCGAGATGGCGGTGTTCGTCATCGAGTCGGGCCGGGCGCGGGTGGTGCCGGTCGAAGTCGGCGATCGCAACGGAGTCGATGCCTGGGTGAAGGCGGGACTCGAGGAAGGGATGCGCGTGCTGGTCTACCCGCCGGCTTCGGTCAGGGAGGGTGTCCGGGTGAGGGTGCGCGGCGGGTAAGGTCCTCGCGCACCCCCGACCGTCGGGTGGCCGCCGGGATCAGGCCTGCGCCGCGCTGCCGGCTTCGAGCCGCGCCATGTCCGACGCGGTGAGCTGCAGCCGGGTCGCGCGCACCAGGCTGTCGAGCTGCT
>CAYZBJ010000002.1:80553-84389 GCA_964476625.1 uncultured Burkholderiaceae bacterium
CCGCTCGATGCTGGTCGCGCTGGCGATCGGCGCGCTCACCCCCTCGCGGGCGATCAGCCACGCGAGTGCTACTTCGGCAAGCGCCGCATCGTGCGCCGCGGCGACTTCATCGAGCGCCGCGAGGATCCGCTCGCCGCGCGCATCGAGGTACTTGGCGATGCCGGCGCCACGCGCGCTCTTGCCGAGGTCGTCCTTCGAGCGGTACTTGCCCGAGAGGAAGCCCGAGGCGAGGCTGTAATAGGTGATGACGCCGAGTCCTTCGGCAATGGCGAGGTCGCGCAGCGGGCCTTCGTAGCGGTCCCGGTTGTAGAGGTTGTACTCGGGCTGGATGACCTCGTAGCGCGATATGCCGGCCTGCGCCGATGCCGACAGCGCGGCCCGCAACTGGCCCGCGTCGTAGTTCGATGCGCCGATCGCGCGCACCTTGCCCTGGCGCACCAGCTTCTCGTGCGCCTGCAGGGTTTCCTCGATGGGGGTGACGGGATCGGGGAAGTGGCTGAAGTAGAGGTCGATCCGATCGGTCCGCAGGCGGCGCAGGGACGCCTCGGCCGAGGCGACGATGTTCGCCGCCGTGAGGCCGCCGCCCTTCTCCTTGAGGGCGGCGCCCGCCTTGGTGATGATCACGCAGCGGTCGCGGCGCGAGGGCTCGGCGGCGAGCCAGTTGCCGATGATGGTTTCCGATTCGCCGCCCTGGTTGCCGGGCGCCCAGGCGGAGTAGACGTCGGCGGTGTCGATGGCGTCGAGCCCCGCATCGACGAAGCGATCGAGCAGCGCGAAGGACGTGGCCTCGTCGACGGTCCAGCCGAAGACGTTGCCGCCGAAGACGAGGGGGGCGATCTCGATGCCGCTGCGACCGAGGGGACGCTTGCTGGTATTGCTCATGTCGGTGAAGGCTCCATGAAAGGGGGGCGGATAGTCGGGAAGGAGGCTCAGGGGCGAGGCGACCCGGGCTGGGCCAGGCTGGCCGCTTCGCCATCGAGCAGGGCCTGATTGTGGACTACCGCTTCGCGCAGGAAGTCCCAGATGGTCGTGACCCGCTTGAGCCGGCGCAACTCCTCGTGGCAGTAGATCCAGAACGAGCGGACCACCCGGATCTCGCGGCTGAGCACCGGCCGCAGGCGCGGGTCGGGCGCCGCGATGAAGCACGGCAGGATCGCCAGGGCGTCGCCCTGCAGGGCGGCATGGTACTGGGCGATCACGCTGGTACTGCGGAACGTCACCCGGCTCTGCGGCAGCAGGTCGTGCAGGTAGCGCAGGTGGCTGCTGAAGGCGAGCTCGTCGACGTAGCCGATGAAGTTGTGCGAACCGAGATCGGCCGGCGTGCCGATCGGCCCATGGCGCTCCAGGTACTCGGGGGTCCCGTAGAGCAGCAGGGTGTAGTCGCACAGCCTGCTGCACACATAGGGACCGCGCACCGGCTGCTCGATCGTGATCGACAGGTCGGCTTCGCCCTTGGACAGGCTGATCAGTCGCGGGGCCGGCAGGACGTCGACGGTGATGCGGGGAAAGCGCCGCTGGAAGTCGGTCAGCAGCGGGGTCAGCACGAAGCTGCCGAAGCCTTCGGTGGTGCCGATCCGGACATGGCCGGACAGGGCTTGCCCCTGGCCCGAGACGAGCTCGTGCGCGGTATGGAGCACGCTCTCCATCTGCTCGGCGTGCACGAACAGCCGCTGCCCATCGCCGGTCAGGGAGTAGCCCCCGCTGCGCGATTTCTCGAAGAGCTGGGTGCCGAGCGAGGCTTCCAGCGCCCGCATGCGACGCGCGACCGTCGTGTGCTCGACCAGCAGTCGCCGGGCCGCGGCACTGACACGCTGGGTGCGCGCCACTTCGAGGAAATAGCGCAGGTTGTCCCAGTCGAGCGGGTTGTCCGGCTTCGCCATGACCTGGCCTCGTCTCCGGGGCGGACTCCTCCCCTTTGTGCATGGATGCACAACCCATGTGCATCCATTGGTATGTTGTCGAGATTTTCACACAACTACACTGCTTTCAGAAGCCGCTCCATGAAGCGCGCTCGTTCATTCCACATCGAGAGGAGATCCACCATGTCGAATCCCTTCAAGCCCCGTTCGCGCCGGCGCGCCCCCGTGCTGGGCGCGCTGGCATCGGCCGTTGCGCTCGCGCTCGGTATCGGCGCCTCGCCCGCGCAGGCGCAACCGGCCGTCAAGATCGGCGTGCTCGGCGACGTATCGGGCACCTACGCCGCGATGGGCGGCTCCGGCTCGGTCGCCGCCGCCAAACTTGCGATCGCCGATTGCCTGGCCGCCGAATGCAAGGGCATGACGATCGACCTCGTCTCGGCCGATCACCAGAACAAGCCCGATGTCGGTACCGCGATCGTGCGCGAATGGTTCGACCGCGAAGGCGTGACCGCGGTCGCCGACCTGACCAACTCGGCGGTCGCCCTCTCGGTGCAGGGCCTCGCCCGCGACAAGAACCGGATCGCGATGTTCTCGGGTCCGGCGACCACCACCCTGACCAACAAGGAATGCTCGCCGGTGGGCTTCCACTGGATGTTCGATACCTACGCCCTGTCGGCGGGCGGCGCGCGGGCGACGGTCGCCGACGGCGGCAAGTCCTGGTACTTCGTCACCGTCGACTACGCGTTCGGCCACGCCCTCGAGGCCGACACCGAGAAGATGGTCAAGAGCCTCGGCGGCACCGTGGCGGGCAGCGTCCGCCATCCGCTCAACACCGCGGACTTCGCCTCCTTCCTGTTGCAGGCGCAGGCCTCGAAGGCGCAGGTCGTCGCGCTCGCCAACGGCGGGCAGGACACCGTCAACGCCATCAAGCAGGCACGCGAGTTCGGCATCGTCCAGGGTGGGCAGCGCCTGGTCTCGCTGCTGGTGTTCCTGTCCGACCTGCGGGCGCTCGGGCTGGAGCCCGCGCAGGGCCTGTCCTACGTCGACGGCTTCTACTGGGACTTCGACGATGAAACCCGCAAATGGTCGGCCCGCTTCGAGCAGGCCTTCGAGGGCCTGAAGCCGACGATGGTGCAGGCCGGCGTCTATTCGAGCGTGCTGCACTACCTGCGCGCGGTCGTCGACGCCCAGTCGACCGACGGCGACAAGG
Organism: uncultured Burkholderiaceae bacterium; assembly: GCA_964476625.1. Lineage (GTDB taxonomy): Bacteria > Pseudomonadota > Gammaproteobacteria > Burkholderiales > Burkholderiaceae_E > JAMLIN01. The sequence goes on from CAYZBJ010000002.1 coordinate 83,623, forward strand.
TCGCGGCCAGCATGCGCAAGTTGCCGATCAAGGATCCGATCATGCGCAATGCGAGCATCCAGCCGAACGGGCGCGTCATCCACGACATGTACCTGTACCAGGCCAAGACGCCAGCCGAATCGACGGGCGGCTGGGACTACTCGAAGCTGCTGGCGACCATTCCCGCGGCCGATGCATTCCAGCCTCTGTCCGAATCCACCTGCCCGCTCCTGAAGAAGTAGGCAGGCAGGGCACCCACCGAACCGAAGGAGCCGAGATGAACGACGCGCCACGCCTGCCGCTGCTGATAGATGGCAAGCGGATCGAATCACGCAGCCAGGACTGGCGCGATGTCATCGACCCGGCCACCCAGGAGGTGGTCGCCCGGGTGCCGATGGCCACGAAGGAGGAGCTCGAGCTCGCGGTTGCGAGCGCGAAGAAGGCGTTCGAGTCCTGGCGCGAGGTCGGGCAGGGGCGGCGGATGCGGGTGATGCTGCGCTTCCAGCAACTGCTGCGCGAGAACACCGGTCGACTGGCCGAGCTGATCACGCGCGAGCACGGCAAGACCCTGCCCGATGCCGAGGGCGAAGTCGGCCGGGGCCTCGAGGTGGTCGAGCACGCCTGTTCCATCGCGAGCCTGCAACTGGGCGAGTTCGCCGAGAACGCCGCGACCGGGATCGACGTCTATACCCTGATCCAGCCGCTGGGCGTGTGCGCCGGCATCACCGCCTTCAACTTCCCGGTGATGCTGCCCTGCTTCATGTTCCCGATCGCGGTGTCCTGCGGCA
>CAYZBJ010000002.1:84399-132646 GCA_964476625.1 uncultured Burkholderiaceae bacterium
GCTGGCCGAGCTCGCGCTCGAGGCCGGGCTGCCGCCGGGGGTGCTCAACGTCGTCCATGGGGGCCCGGACATCGCGATCGGCCTGTGCGAGCATCCCGACGTCAAGGCGGTGTCGTTCATCGGCTCGACCCGGGTCGGCACCGAGATCTACCGGCGCGCGTCGCAGGCGGGCAAGCGCTGCCAGTCGATGATGGGCGCGAAGAACCACTGCGTGATCCTGCCCGATGCCGATCGGGATGCCGCCCTCGACCATCTCACCGGCGCGGCGTTCGGCGCTGCCGGGCAGCGCTGCATGGCGGCCTCGGTCGCGGTGCTCGTCGGCGAGGCACGCGACTGGCTGCCCGATCTCGTCGCCCGGTCGCGCAAGCTCAAGGTCAATGCCGGCACCGATCGCGAGGCCGACCTCGGGCCGCTGGTCTCGGCCGGGGCGCGCTCGCGGGTCGAAGGCCTGATCGCGCGTGGCGTCGAGGAAGGCGCGCAACTGCTGCTCGATGGCCGTGGCATCGAGGTGCCCGGCTTCGGCAAGGGCAACTTCGTCGGCCCGACCATCTTCGGCGACGTGAAGCCGACCATGTCGATCTACAGCGAGGAAGTCTTCGGGCCGGTGCTCGCGGTGGTCGGCGTCGACACGCTCGACGAGGCCATCGAGTTCATCAATGCCAATCCCAACGGCAACGGGGTGGCCTTGTTCACCCAGGACGGTGGCGCCGCGCGCCACTTCCAGAGCCACATCGACGTCGGCCAGATCGGCATCAACATCCCGATTCCGGTGCCGGTCGCCTGGTTCAGCTTCACCGGCTCGCGCGCGTCCAAGCTCGGCGATCTCGGGCCCAACGGCAAGCAGGCGGTCCAGTTCTGGACCCAGACCAAGACGGTCACCGCCCGCTGGGCGGCGGTCGGCGCCACGCCGCGCGGGGTCAACACGACCATCACCATGAAGTAGCCGCCGTGGCGGCGCGCGCGTCAGGCCCGTCCTGGCTGGCGTCGCGCGCTGGTGTCGCTGGCTGTCGTGCGCGCCGCTGTCGCCGGCGCGTCTTCTTCCGGCTCTCCCGCCGTCGGACGGCTCGCCTGCGGAGCCGGCGGCGCCGCATCATCCATCAGCGGCAGGAAGGCGGGCGATTGCAGGTCCTCGAACTGGTCGTGGTCGACCGCCCAGAAGAAGGCGATCCCCGCGCCGACCACGACCAGCATCGACACCAGGATCATGACCGGCAGGATGCTCATCGGGGTAAGGCGCCGTTCATCGCGACGCCGGCGTGGGCGGGCTTTCCAGCGGCATCCTGAACATCTGCTGGCTGCCGGTGTCCAGGGGCGGGTCGGGGTAGCGCGAGGCCATCAGGATCATCCATACGCAGCCGGCCAGCGACGCGAGCAGGATGAAAGAGCCAAGCCAGAACAGGGGATGCCGATACCAGCCATGGCGACGTCCCCCCTCGCTCATCGGGCCGGCCCGGCGGGATTCGACTGGCGGTAGACCCAGGCGGCGATGACCTTCGCCTCGCTCTCGGACAGGCGGGCGCGGAAGGCCGGCATCTCGCCGCTGCGGCCCTCGCGGATGCTTTGCTCGACATGAGCCTGGCTGCCGCCGTAGAGCCAGATCGCATCGGTCAGGTTGGGTGCGCCGAGGGCCGGATTGCCCTTGCCGTCGGCGCCGTGGCACGCGGCGCAGGTAGTGAACTGCTCCTTGCCGAGCGCCGCCCTGAGCGGATCGTTCGCGCGACCCGAGAGGCTGAGGACGTACTGGGCGACTTCCTGGACGCCGGCCGATCCGAGGATCGCCCCCGATGCCGGCATGGCGCCGCGCCGGCCATCGAGGATGCTGGCCAGGAGGGTTTCGCCGTCGCCGCCGTAGAGCCAGTCCCGGTCGGTGAGATTGGGCGCGCCGAGCGCCTGGTTGCCATGGCCGCGCACACCGTGGCAGGCGGCGCAGTTGTCGACGAACAGGCGCTGGCCGATCGCGACGGCGCTCGGCTCGGCCGCGAGTTGCTCGACCGACATCGTGGCGTGGCGCGCAACCAGGGGCTCGAGCTTCGCCCGGGTGCTGGCGACGTCCTCGGCCAGCTCGCCGTGCGCCGTCCAGCCCAGCAGGCCCTTGTAGCTGCCATAGCCGGGAAACAGGACCAGGTAGCCGATCCCGGCGACGAACATGGCCGCCGAGACCAGCACCCACCACATGGGCAGGGGACGCACGCCTTCGCGCAGCACACCGTGCGCCCAGATGTGGCCCGTCGTGCCATCGGGCAGGGTGGGAATCCGCACCCGCAGTCCCCACAGGAACAGGAACAGGGTGACCCCCAGGTTGAAGGTCACCAGCAGCATGATCCAGCCGGACCAGAACGTGGTCATTTGTGATCGCCCTCGTTGCCCCGCGCGTCGCCGTCAGCGGCCGGGGTGTCGTCCTTCTCGTTCTTGTCTTCTTCCATCGGCAACCGCGCCATCCGGTCGAAGACGCGCTTGTGTCGCGCCCGCCAGGCCCAGATCCAGATGCCGATGAAAACGACCATCAGCACCACGGTGATGACCCCGGCGAGGTTGCCCCACAGCGCGCTCACGGCTGGCTGCCGACGGCCTCGCTGGCGCCGGCCGGTGAGCGGCCCGTCCCCAGTCCCTGCAGGTAGGCGATCAGGGCGTCCATCTCGGTATGGCCCTCGAGCGCATCGGGCGCCGCCGCGATTTCCTCGTCGGTGTACGGGTCACCGAGGAACTGCAGGGTTCGCATGCGCGCCTGCACGTCGGCGGCATCGAGCTTGCGGTCGGCGAGCCACTTGTAGCGGGGCATGTTCGATTCCGGCACGACCTGCCGCGGATCGAGCAGGTGCAGGCGATGCCATTCGTCCGAATACTTGCCACCGACCCTCGAAAGATCGGGACCGGTGCGCTTGGAGCCCCACTGGTGGGGACGATCGTAGACGGATTCGTCGGCCGTCGAGTACGGCCCGTAGCGCTGCACCTCGAAGCGCTGCGCGCGGATCATCTGCGTATGGCACAGGTAGCAGCCATCGCGCACATAGATGTCCTTGCCGATCAGGCGCAGCGGATCGTAGGGCTTGATGTGCGCCGGGGCCTCGACCGCCTGCGCGCGCATGAACAGCGGCGTGACTTCCGCCAGCCCGCCGAGCGAAACCATGATCGCGATGCCGACGCCGAGCAGCCCGGCGTTCTTCTCGATCTTCTCGAAGTACTTGTAACCACCTGCCATGTGAATTCCTCAACTGCTCGCCGGCAAGGGCGTCGGAACCTGGAGCGCAATCGGTTCGGGCACCGGGATCGGCACCGGCACGATCAGGTGCGCGCGCGCATCGGCGGCCGTATGCCAGAGGTTCCACGCCATCACGATCATGCCGGAGACCACCATCAGCCCGCCAAGGAAGCGAACCACGTACAGGGGCTTGATGGCTTCGAGGCTGGCGATGAACGAATAGACCAGGGAGCCGTCGGCATGGGTGGCGCGCCACATCACGCCCTCGGTGACGCCAGCGATCCACATCGAGATGATGTAGAGCAGCAGGCCGCCGACATGGAGCCAGAAGTGCAGTTCCATGCCAGCCTTCGAGTGCATCGCCGGGCGGCCGAGCGCGCGCGGCGCCATTGCGTACAGCGATCCGATGGTGATCATCGCCACCCAGCCGATCGAGCCCGAATGCACGTGGGCGACGGTCCAGTCGGTGTAGTGCGACAGGGAATTGACCGTCTTGATGGCCATCATCGAGCCTTCGAAGGTCGAGGCCGCGTAGAAGACCAGGGCCACCACCATGAACTTGGCGGCCGGATCGACCCGCACCTTGTCCCAGGACCCGTTGAACGTGAGCAACCCGTTGGCGGCCGAGCCCCAGCTGGGCATCAGCAGCACGAGCGAGAACGCCATGCCGACCGACTGCACCCAGTCGGGCAGGGCGGTGTAGAGCAGGTGGTGGGAGCCCGCCCACATGTACACCGAGATCAGCGCCCAGAAGTTGACGATCGAGAAGCGGTAGCTCCACAGGGGCTGTTGCGCCTGGCGCGGGACGAAGTAGTACATCATCCCGAGGAAGCCGGCGGTGAGGAAGAAGGCCACCGCATTGTGGCCGTACCACCACTGGACCATGGCGTCGACCACGCCCGAGTAGATCGGGTAGGACTTCGTCAGCGACACCGGCACGACCAGGTTGTTGACGATGTGCAGCAGCCCGACGGCGATGATGAAGGCGCCGTAGTACCAGTTGGCCACGTAGATGTGCTGGATGCGCCGGCGCGCCAGGGTCGCGAAGAAGACCGTCCCGAACGACACCCAGACGACCGCGATCAGGATGTCGATCGGCCACTCGGGCTCGGCGTATTCCTTGCTCTGGGTGAAGCCCAGCGGCACCGTGACGATGGCGAGCAGGCAGGCCACCTGCCAGCCCCAGTAGGTGAAGGTGGCCAGTTTCTCGAACGCCAGCCGGACGTGCCCGGTGCGCTGCACCACGTAGTAGCAGGTACCCATCAGCGCCGATCCGCCGAAGGCGAAGATGACGCCGAAGGTATGCGCGGGCCGGATGCGGCTGAAGGACAGCCAGGGGATGTCGGTGTTCAGCGCCGGCCAGGCCAGCTGGGCTGCCGCGAACACGCCGATCGACATCCCGATGACTCCCCACGCGGCGGCCGAGAGCAGGAAGAGACGGACGATCTGGTCGTTGTAGGTATTCCGGTACACCCTAACTCCTGCTGACGCTGCGCCATCGTTCAGTGATGAAGCGTGAACGTCGGATGTTCGATGCAAGGTGGCGCCAGGCGCCTGGCGGCGGCGCACCGGCGAAAGAACGATGTCGAGGGCACCTCATCGCCTTGCGCGGCAGGGCTGAATGTACTACTTCGCCGCGCAAAGTCCCAATCGGCTGCAGTCGGTTCCGGACGGCTGTTGCGGGCTGCTCCGCGCGGATGCGAATCTTGATCCAGAACAAGTATTGCCCACGCGATCGATGAGAAAATGACCCGCTACGGGTGTGTCGCGATCGGCTGCGACCAAGGCCCTGGCAATGCTTCGGGAGCCGACATGAGCATCGAGGTCGAATTGCCCAGCCTGGTCGAAGTCCTGGGCCGGTATCGTTTCGCCTACCTGCTGACGAGTCGTGACGGGGCCGCGCCCCGGGCGGTCGCGGTGGCGCCGGTCCTCGAGGCGGGCGAACTGGTGGTCGACGGCGTCGGTCGCCGTACCCGCGAGAACCTGCTGGCGCAGCCGCAGGTCAGCCTGGTCTGGCCGCCGGCGTCCGAGGATGGCTATTCCCTGATCATCGACGGGCAGGCCGTGCCCGATGGCGAGTCGGTGCGGGTCCGCCCGGGCCGCGCGGTCCTGCACCGCCCGGCGCCGCGCCCTGGCCCGGTCGCCGAGGGAACCTGCGGATCCGATTGCGTGGAGCTCGACGTACCCAAGGGAGCCGGCTGACGACGGTTCCGGCAAGCGCCGTGGGGGTAATCCGCCGAGGCCAAACTACAATCCTGCCCAAACCATTCCGATATGGAGAGGACAGGAACATGGTGAAGCGACACGCGGTGCTCAGGTTCGCACTGTCGATTGCCAGTGCAGCCCTGGTGCCGGCCGGCCTGCTACCGGCCCCCGCAACGGCGCAGGTCGTCGACCACCTCGGCGTGCCGGGTCCCATCCGTTTCGACGGCAAGCCCTTCGAACTGGCCTGGAGCGCCCAGCCCAGTGCCGGGTATACCAAGCAGGAATACGTGCCGGCCGGCCAGAAGGTGGAGAGCTATGAGCAGATGCTGCTGGTCGAGCGGGTGGCGGGCAAGCTGAAGGCGATCGATGCGGCGCGCGCGCAGGTGCAGCAGCTCGAGAAGCGCAAGGCATCCGACCCGCTGGTGAATTCGAGCCTGATCCAGAACGAGAAGAGCGGTGAAGTGCTGCTCGACTTCCTCGTCAGTGCGAAGGGCGAGGCCGGCAATGTCATCGTCGAGTGGAATGCCTACCGGTACGCCCCGGCCCCGGCCGGCAAGCCCGGCATCGTGCTGTTCGGCGCCAGCTATCGCGCCTACGGCGCGGACAATGCCAAGACATTCCTCGGGGAGCTCAAGATGCAGCGCCCGGCCCGGATTCGCGCCCTGACCGAAGCCGCCATGCCGTCGGTGCGTTAGGTCCTCAGTGCCGGCACTCGGGTACGCGGACCGTGCTCATGGTGCCGCCGAACAGGTTCGGAACCAGCTTCGTGCGATAGACGACCTCGCGGCAGCCGTCGCGTTTCTTGCCATCCCCTGCAGGTGTGTCTGCGTACGGGACGGCGTACACGAGCTTGTACCTGAACTGGAAGGCCGTGCCCACGGGAAATCCGCCGGGGGTCGCGGTGGTGGGGCGCAACTCGACGAACACATCGAGCTTCCGGTCCACGAACCGGCCATCGATCTCGATGTGGTTCCCGTCGGTTTCGCCGCTGCCGCTGATCCTGCCGTCGCTCGAGATCGTCACCGGGACGGCCGATGCGCTGCGCCAGTCCGCGCCGACGAACTGCCCATCGGTGGCGAAGCTCGCGTCGTTGTCCTTCTGCACATTGCCGATCAGGAGCAGCCTCGCGGTGTCCCTGCCTGTCAGCTGGAGCTCGGCGGTGCCGCCGCCATGGTGGTTGGTCGCCCTGATGCCCGAGCCTTTCGGTGGCTGCACCCGCGCCGACACGACCCCCTGGTAGGTGCGCCCGGCAAAGGCGCGCGCCCCCGACGGGGTATCCTCCGTGGCAGGCGCCGGCGTCCATGCGGCCAGCCCGAGCGTCGCGGCCAGCCCCGCCATCAGGACCCGCTTCGGCACTTCATTTTCCTCCGCCAGGTGATCACGCTTGGCCAGCCACGAACCGTGGCGGGTCGAAGGCGGTGATCGGCGGCAGCTCGCCGTCGAAGCGCTCGACATCCACCAGGCAGCTCTGCGCGGCGCAGCCCTGCGACAGGCTCGAAGCCGGCACGTCGCGCGTCAGCACATTGGGGTTGCCGTGCTTGTCGAGGCTGCCGGGCACGCCGGGTTCGAGCGGATCCCACCAGGCGCCGGTCGAGAGCTTGACGACGCGCGGCATCATCCGGTCGGTGACGACCGCCGCGGCCAGGCAGGCGCCGCGATCGTTGAACACGCGCACGATGTCGCCGTCGACGATGCCGCGTTCGCGCGCGTCGGCCGGGTTGATCCAGATCGGCTCGCGCCCGTCGATCTTCGAGTCGCGGCTGAGCGGGGCGAAGTCGAGCTGGCTGTGCAGCTTGGTGAACGGCTGGTCGGAGATCATGTGCAGCGGATGGCGCTGCGCCTCGGGTGAACCCAGCCATTCGCCCGGCTCGAGCCAGGCCGGATAGCCGGGGCAGTCGGCCAGGCCGAAGCTCGCGATGCGTTCCGAGAAGATCTCGACCCGGCCGCTGGGCGTGTCCAGCGGCGCCGCCTGCGGATCGGCGCGAAAGTCGCCGAGCATGATGACCGGTTCGGTCGGCGGCGGCAGGCGCATTGCGCCGGCTTCCCAGAATTCCGCGAATGCCGGCAGCTCGATGCCGGCGTCCGCCGCGCGCGGGATGGACTCCTCGTACATGCGCTCGAGCCATTGCCGGGCATCGAGCCCTTCGGTATAGGTTTCCCCGGCGCCGAGCCGCTGCGCCAGTTCGGCGAAGATCGCGTAGTCGTCGCGCGCTTCCGGGGGCGGCGTCGCCACCGGCTTCATCGCGACCATCAGCGCTTCGCGTGTCGAGTAGCCGATGTCGTCGCGTTCGTAGGCGGTGGTGGCGGGCAGGACGATGTCGGCCATCTTCGCGGTGGCCGTCCAGACCTGTTCGTTGGTGACGATGGTCTCGGGCCGTTGCCAGGCGCGCGCCAGCCGGTTGAGGTCCTGGTGGTGATGAAAGGGATTGCCACCAGCCCAGTAGACCAGGCGCAGGTCGGGGTAACGGTGGGTGCCGCCGTTGTAGGCGAACTCCGTGCCCGGCGATTCGAGTGCATCGGTGATCCGCGCCACCGGTATGAAGGCCTCGACCGCGTTGCTAGCCTGGGACAGGGTCGGTCCGCTGAACTTGCGCTCCGGGCTGCCGATCAGGTTGACCGCGCCGTAGCCCACGCCGAAGCCACCGCCTGGCAGGCCGATCTGGCCCAGCACCGCCGCCAGTCCAACCGCCGCCCAGTAGGGTTGCTCGCCGTGGTCGGCGCGTTGCATCGACCAGCTGAGGTTGACCAGGGTGCGCGCTTCGGACATCTCGGCGGCCAGGGTGCACAGTCGGGTGGCCGATACCCCGGAGATCGCCGCGGCCCAGCGCGCATCCTTGATGACGCCGTCGGTGCGCCCGAGCAGGTAGTCGCGCCAGCGCCCGAAACCGGCGCAGTGGCTGTGCAGGAACTCCTCGTCGTGGCGGTTGGCGAGGATCGTCTCGCAGGCCAGCGCCAGCATCACCGCGGTGTCGCTGCCCGGCCGGATCGGGATCCACTCGAGCGCCTGCTCGCCGGCCGGGCCGGGAATCTCGAGGTCGCTCGCCACCGGGCTGAAGTTGACGAAACGGCAGCCATTGGCGGCCATGCTCGCGAGGCCTTCGCGCGCGCGGTGCTTCGCGGTGCCGCTGGCCGAGATCTGGGCGTTCTTCGCGGGCACCCCGCCGAAGGACACGAAGAGCTTCGTGTGTTCGGCCAGCACGTCCCAGCCGTGGTGGTTGGCCATCAGCCAGTCGATCGGCGCGACGATGTGGGGCATCAGCACCCGGGCAGCGCCGAGGCTGTAGCTGTCGGTATGGCGCACATAGCCACCGATCGCGTTCAGGAAACGGTGGACCTGGCTCTGCGCATGGTGGAAGCGCCCGGCGCTGGACCAGCCGTAGGAGCCGCCGAATATCGAAGCATTGCCGTGCTGGCTGCGCACCCGGTCGAGCTCGGTGGCCACCAGGTCGAGCGCCGTGTCCCACGACACCTCGACGAAGGGTTCGCGGCCGCGGCCGGCGCCGCGCCCGGCGATTTCGCCACGACGATGGGCCTCCAGCCAGCCGGCACGCACCGCCGGTCGCTGCACCCGCGTGGGCGAGCGTAGCGCCTTGAGCATCCCCAGCCCGATCGGCGACGGATCGGGATCCTCGGGCAGGCCGCGCAGCGCCGTGGCGGGACCGGTCGGGCTGTCGGCGATCGCCTCGTAGGCGCCCCAGTGGGCCCAGACGAGGCGCCGGTTTTCGAGTGTCGCGCGCATGGCGAGCTCCGCCTTCCGATCGATGTGACAAGCGCCATTAAAGCACCGACGCGGTCGAGTAGGCCCGGAAAGCGGGTGGCGGGCATGGTGAAGCCGGCCCGCGGCTCGTCGGCCCTGGTGTGGCGCCGATGGTTCGGAAAACCCGATTCATCTCGCGTTGTAATCATCCTGTCATCGCGCCGCAATATCCTCTTCGGCGCCGCGATTGGTCCTGGATTCCGGGAGGGCCGGTCGCGGCAAGCCAGGGCGGCACGACCACGGGGTTTCCTTGAGGCGCGCGTCCGACACGGCTCCATAGAGGGCCGCACACAGAGGGGGCATACCGACACACCCACTGAACTGGAGCATGACATGACGACGCAATACCTTTCACTGGCCTCCTCCGATCGCGGCAGTCTGGCCCGCCGTTCACTGGTCGCACTGTGCCTGGCCGTCGGGCTGGCTGCCTGCGGCGGCGGCGGCGGTGGCGGCTCCGGCTCCGGCACCGCGATGGCCGGTCCGATGTCCTTCTCCGGTTCAGCGCCAGCGCTCGGCGGTGCCCCTGCGCAGCTCCCGCAGCAAGGGTCGATGAACGTTTGCCAGAACTTCCGCTTCGGCGGTCGCGACATCGAGAACCTGCAGGTGCCGGACGGCGCCCGTTGCGTGCTCGAAGCAGGGGTGCGGGTGGACGGCAACGTCGAGCTTGGCAATCGCTCGGAGTTCTATGCCACTGGCGTGACGATTGGCGGGAACGTCCAGGGCCAGCGCGCCGCGGTGACTTTGCTCGAAGCCTCCAGCGTGGGCGGGAACGTGCAGCTCGATATCGGTCGCGACATCACCGTGCGCGACAACACGGTGGGCGGCAGCGTCCAGCTCGTGCAGAACGGCGGCGCAATCCATGTCCTGTCCAACGTCGTCGATTCCGACGTCCAGCTCTTCGAGAACGCGGGCGGCGTGAAGGTCAGCGACAACAGGGTCGACGGCAACCTGCAGTGCAAGGAGAACCGCCCGGCACCCGAGGGTGGCGGTAACGTGGTGCAAGGAAACAAGGAGGACCAGTGCGCGGCCCTGTGAGCCGGCCTGGTTCGTGAGAAGCTCGGGGTATTCGTAGGCCCTCTCGGTGACGCCGGCCGGACCCGCAGTTGCTCCGGCGCTCGGAGGCGAGCGCTCGGCAACGTCTCGACCTGGCGCCCGGCCGACGATGGCATCGCATGGCTCGACGGTGACGGCCAGGTGCTGGCGAGTCCCTCGTCGGCGATCCGGGCGTACCGCTGCGACGACGGCTCCATCGTGCTCGCTCGCTTCGAGCCCGACCGCGGCCAGGGGCCCGGCATCGCCTGCGCTCGCATAGCGCGCAGCGCGCCGGCGACTCCACCATGGCCATGCTTTCGTCCCTTATCGGACGGTGACCTTCCCGACCATGCCGGCTTCGAGATGGCCCGGGACCGTGCAGGCGAAGTCGACGGTTCCCGCCTTGCTGAACTGCCATACCATGTCGCCTCGTTCGCCCGGTTTCAGGTAGACCTGGTTCGGTTCCTTGTGCGGCATGCCGGGATTGTCCTGCATCTCCCTGGCGTGCGCTTTCAGGTCATCGAGCTGGCCGATGACCATCTCGTGATCGACCTGCCCGACGTTGTGCACGAAGAACCGGATCGTCTCGCCCGCCTTCACATCCAGGCTCGACGGCGTGAACCGCATGTCGTCGCTGAGTACGACTTCGATCGCGCGCGTGACCCTGTCGGGATCGCCCGGTCGGCTGGAGAGGGTTGCCTGCCCGGCGGCGGTCATGTTGCCGTGCGAGGCGGGCATGTCATGGCTGTGACCGTGGCCATGGCCATGGTTGTGTTGACCAGTGGCCAGCGCCGCGAGGGGAAGACCCGCTGCCAGCAGCAGCGCGGCGAGGGTGTGCGTCTTCATGAGGCATTCCTCCGTGGATCTGTCGGATCAAGTCCGGAATCTACATGTTGCAGCAGAGGAACGGAGATCGCGGCTGGAGGGACTCCCTCGAGTGGGGTCACTACGGGCGGGGAATTCGCACAGCTTGCTGAAGTCTGCTGGCGCAAGAATCACGGAACGATCCCCGTCCACCCCTCGGTACCGAACTTCTCCTCAACCAGCGCTTCCGCACGCGCCATCTCATCCGGCCGGATGACGTCCTCCGCCAGCCCATGGTTGCCGCGAAAAATCTCGACCATCCGCGCGATGATCGCCTCGCGGGCCAGGCCCGTCTGGCTGCGCAGCGGGTCGACCCGCTTGGCCGCGCTGCCGACGCCTTTGTCGGAGAGCTTCTCGCGGCCGATGCGCAGGACCTGGAGCATCTTGTCCGCGTCGATATCGTAGGCCATGGTGACGTGGTGCAGGACCGCTTTCCTGCGTCGCGCCTGGGCGGCGCCGCCGATCTTGCCGGCGTCCGAGACGATGTCGTTGAGCGGCTGGTAGCGGGCTTCGATGCCGAGGGTGCGCAGCGCCTCCAGGACCCACGAATCCATGAAGGCATAGGCCTCGAGGAAGGACATGCCGCGCACGAGGGAGTCGGGCGCCGACAGCGAATAGGTGATGGTGTTGCCGGGCTCGACGAACATTGCGCCGCCGCCGGTGATCCGGCGCACGACCTCGATGCCGTGGCGGCGCGCGCCTTCGGCGTCGACCTCGTTCTTCAGCGACTGGAAGCGTCCGATGATCACCGCCGACGAGGCCCATTCCCATACGCGCAGGGTCGGGGGGCGGTGGCCGGCGCCGACCTCGTCGGTGATGACCTCGTCGAGCGCCATGTGCATCGCCGGCGACTGCGCCCGGGTGTGGATCAGCTGCCACTCGTGATCGTTCCAGTGGCCGCTCATGCCGATGGACTCCCGTTGGCGGGCATGCCGTCGACGGCACGACGCACCGCGATGGCGATCGCCTCGGCGCTGACCCCGAACATCGTCGTGCCCTCCGGTAGGCCGGCCTGCACCGCATGCGCCAGCGTGGTGGCATCGGTGGTAGCCGGCAGACCGGTTAGCGCTGCGTCGATGGCGTCGAGCGCCTCGTCCGGATCGAGGAAGAAATCCCCGCTCACCACCACCCGCTCGAGGCGGCCGGCGTCGAGCTCGAGGTCGACGACCACGAGCTTGCCGCCGGGCATCTTGTATTCGCCGTGCTTGTGCATGGCGTCATTCTACGGATCGGCGCGCCTGCCGGTACGCGAACCGGCGCTGATCTGTCGCTCAGGGCCGCAGTTCGTAGAACGCCATGGCGGGGCTGCGCGCCGGCAGCACCGCGAAATGACCGAAGCCGGCCTGGCTGGCCAGTTCGCGCGCCTGCGATGGCCCCCAGCACGCACCCAGGCCAGGCCCGCCCTGGGCCAGGGACTGCGGCACGCAATGCAGGCAGCTGATCGAATAGAACATGCGCCCGAACGGGTTCTCGCGGTTGTCGTCGAGCTCGTCGTTCATCTTCGGCTCGACCATCAGGTAGCTGCCGCCCTCGGTGAGCGCCGCGCGGATGCGCTCGAGGATGCCCAGCGGATCCGGGAGGTCGTGGACCACGTCGAAGGTGGTGATGAGGTCGTAGGCCCGCTCCGCGGGCAATGTCTCGGCCGATGCCTGCACGAAGCGGACGCGCTCGGCGACGCCCGCCTCGGCCGCGTAGCCTGCCGCGATTTTGATCGAGCGCGCGTCGAGATCGAGCCCCTCGATGCGTGCTTGTGGATACGCCTTCGCCAGCACGATCGGCACCACGCCGGTGCCGCAGCCGATGTCGATCGCGCGCCCGCCCGCTTCGAGCCGGCGCACCACTTCGGGCATCGTCGGCAGCCACGACTGCACGAGGCGGTTCTCGTAGACCGAGCGGTTCATGCGCTCGAGCGCGAGCGGCAGGCCGGCGCCGAACTCCGCGAACGAGATGCCGTCGCCGCGCGTGAATGCCGCAGCGAGCCGGGGCGCCACGCCCATCATCTCGGGCAGCGCGGCGAACATCCCGCCGAAGTAGTACTCGGAAGCCGGGTCGGTGAGAAAGAGCGCGTGCTCGTCGGGCAGGGTGAAGGTGTCGCTCGCCGCATCGTACTCGACGTAGCCGCAGCAGACCATGGCGCCAAGCCACTCCTCGACATAGCGCGGATGGATCCCGGTGGTGTCGGCCAGCGTGCCGGCGGCGATCGGCCCGGCGCCCGCCATCGCCTTGAAAAGCCCGGTGCGGTCGCCGACGAAGACCAGCGCCGCGGACATCGCGGTGCCGACGTCGCCGACCAGCTTCTGCATGAAGCGTTGCGTGCGTTCCTTGTCCATCGTCGGCTCTCCGAGGCGGGGCATACGAATATGTACGATGCTGCAAGTATGGGGGCGCCGTGCGCCATCCGGTCGGTAATGCCGACTTCTCTTCCTGCTCGCACGGGGCGGGACGGAGGATAGGCAACGCCTCGGCGACGATGGGCAGGACCATTGCGGTATTCTCTTGCCTCGCGCGAACGATAAACATGGGGGCAGCAGTGGCTTGGGCGGCATGCGCGGGAGGGTCGCGGTGAGCCTCGGTGCAACGCCGCAGCAGCTTCGCATCCTGGTCTGGATGTGCGTCTTCATCGGCGTCAACCAGCTCGGTTTCGGCGCCCTGATCCCCGTGCTGCCGCTCTACGCGCAGGCTTTCGGCGTGACGGCGTCCGCCATCGGGATCACCATCTCGGTCTATGGGCTCGCGCGCATGTTCTCGGCGATGCCGGCCGGGCAGCTCTCCGACACGCTCGGGCGCCGGCCATCGATGGCGATCGGCGGCGCGCTGTGCGCCGCGGGCAACCTGTGGTGCGCCCTGGCGACGAGCTTCCCGGAGTTCGTCGCGGCCCGCTTCGTCGCCGGCATCGGTGCGGGCTGGGTGCAATCGGTCGGCATCATAGTGCTGGCCGACGTGAGCGGACCACAGCAGCGCGGTCGCATGATGTCGATCTACCAGGGCACTTTCCTGTTCGCCGTCGGTGTCGGTCCCTTGCCGGGCGGGTTGCTCGCCTCATACTTCGGGCTGGCTGCGCCGTTCGCAACCTATGCGGTGGCCTCGGCACTGGCTGGCGTCCTCGCCTGGATCATGGTTCCCGAAACGCGCAGCCTCGCGCTCGGCGATCGCCTTGAGAATGCCCCGGCTCGCCCGTCCTACCTGCGGCAGATGCGAACCCTGCTCGCGGACCCCGGCTACACGATGGTCTGCCTGATGGGCCTGACCAACGCGGTGGTGCGCACGGGCGGACTCTTCAACCTGGTACCGCTGCTTGCCGTTTCGCGGCTCGGGCTGGGGCCGGGATCGATCGGCGGCTGGCTTGCGCTGGGTAGCCTTCTCGGCCTGCTCGCGAGCTATCCGGCGGGGGTGCTTGCCGACCGGTTCGGCCGCAAGCCGGTGATCGTTCCTTCGGCCCTGCTGACCGCACTGGCGTTTCTCGTCTACTGCTGGGCGCCGTCGATGATGTGGTTCGGCCTGGCCTGCGCGCTCTGGGGCGTGGCGGCTGCGGTCAACGGCGCGGCGCCGGTAGCCTACGCGGCGGACAAGGCGCCCGCGGGGATGAACGCGGCGGCGATGTCCGGTTACCGCGGGATCTCGGACGCTGGCTACGTGATCGGGCCAGTGATGCTCGGCCTGGTCGCCGACTGGCAGGGCGAGCAGTTCGGTCTGCTGGTCTCGGCCGCCCTGGTGGGCGCGGTAGGTCTGCTGTTCGCCCGCTACGCGCCGGAGCGGTGGCGGAGCTGAATCCGCGCGGACCCCTTCACACCCGATGGGGCTAGGCAAGCGGATCGCGTCGCCCGGAGGCCTCCCGAAAATACTCGGCCGTCTCCGGGTCGGTGCAATAGATGTAGCAGCCCTTCATCCCGCGGGTCATCAAGGTCCGGTAGGTGTTCTTGATGATCCGGTCGGCGATCTCGTGGGCGCGGACAGGGTCGGCCTTGCGCATCTTGCCGAGGCCTTTCAAGGTTTTGTCGTGTCTCGCCCGGGCGGCAGGGATGGTCTGTACCTTGCCGTCACGAACGATGAGGTCGGGCCCGATGATGACACCGACGTACTCGAGTTCCAGTCCCTGGCAGGTGTGGATGCATCCCACTTCCTCAATCGACTGGGGCGCGACGATCCACAGGCTGCCGTCCTTGCCGAGATTCCAGCGCCGCTTGTAGCTGTCGCCGATGACGATGTCATAGCCTGACGGATCGCGCGACTTGGTGATCCATTCCCAGCAGTAGCCGGCAACGACCCTCGCGCGGTTGTTGCCGTTGCGGTTCTCGATCGCGAGGTGCATCGCCTCCGGCGTCTCGAATACCCGGAAGTCGTACTCGCGTTGACTGAGCGTGGTGTTGGCCGTGGGGCGAATCGCCAGGACCTGGTCGAGCCACGCGAGGTATCCGTCCGAACCGTTGCAGCGGAACTGCGATTCAAGGGCGCATCGCTGGACTTCGCAGCCCTTGGCCCGCGCGAGGGCTTCGATCGCCGCTTTCGTGCCGACATCGTCGACGCTGATCCGCTGGTCTTCGTCGATCAGGAAGACGACGCACTTGGCAGCGGCGATCAATTCCTTGATCTGGTTCTCGCCGAGGTTGCCATACAGCCCGCTCTTCTCGTTCAGGCGGTGGGCCTCGTCGACGATGAGGACATCGAACTCATTGGCTTTCGCATCGATGAAGCCGCCCGACCCCGTGAACAGGTTCGAATAGGCGGTCCGTGACACCGTACCGACCAGCTTCGACTCGTAGACCTTGCGCGGTGCGGCGTTCTTGGAGACGTAACGGCAGTTGAGCCCCTCGTCGAGGAACCTGCTGAGCAGGTTGATCGCCAGCACGGTCTTGCCAGTCCCCGGTCCGCCTTCGATGAGCACGGTACGCGGTGACGATGCGGTTGCGGCCCTCCCGGCGGCGAGGGCGAGTTCGAAGACTTCCTTCTGGTCATCGATGAGGACGAACTCGGGCTTGCCCCTCAGCAACCCCTTGAGTCCGTCCGCCAACGCCCTGGACGGGCGGATTCGGCCATTCGAGAGTTGGTAGAGCACGGCCTTTGCGTCGCCGTGCTTCACGTATTTCTTGATGAAGTCCCTGAGCAGCGAGCGTTCCTCCTCGCCCTTGAGGAACATGGGAGCACGCTCGATGTATGGCCCGTAGTGAGCGTCATCGATCACGCCGTCCCGGACGTAGTTGTGCAGATAGGCGCATGGCCGGACCGCGATGCCGCCGTCCTGGTAGACAGCTTCGTTGAAGCTCTCGAGCAAGGTCGCGTACGACCAGGCCTGGTACGAGGGGTGGACCACCTCGCGTTGCATGCGACCGAGGAAGGTCACCACGATCGCGTCCTTGCGGGTCGATTTCGCGGTCTCCCATTGTTTGAGCTCGATCACGACCGCGTTCTTCTCGCCCGCGGGTCCGAAGCCGGTTACGGTGACGTCGATTCGCTTGGAGCTCTGCGGCAGGTGGAGTTCGATACCGATGCCCGAATCGCCCGGAATGTCGTCGTCACGCAGGACACGTGCCATGTACGACAGGGAGTTCTGCCAGGAACGCAGCTCGTTCTCGGCGACGCGATGGCCGGTTGCGGCCATGTACCGGTCGAGGATGACTTCTTCGATGTCGCGGTCGTCGTGGTCTTGCAGGAACTGGGTCTTGTCCGCGTCGTAGACGAGCACTGGATCCCCCGGGCCGTCTTGGCCTTGATTTTCCGCACATTATGCGGCGGAAGATTGCGCATGCGGAGAATGAGATCGATAATCGACGCATGAATAGCGGAGATTACAAGTATATCTGGCAAGCTGGCGACTGGCCGGCATGGCGCTACGATCTGGCGGCGCTGGCCGGGCCAATGGCTGAAGCCAGCCGCGCCCAGGGGCGCCTGATGGGGCGCCTCGCCGACGTGGGCCTGGCGCTGCGCGACCAGGCGAGCCTCGCTGCGCTCACCGAGGATGTGGTCAAGACCAGCGAGATCGAGGGTGAGCAGCTCGATGTCGAATCCGTACGTTCATCCATCGCGCGCAAGCTGGGCGTGGATATCGGGGCCCTGGCCCCGGTGGATCGGCACGTCGAGGGCATGGTCGAGATGGTGCTCGACGCCACCGCCGGCTGCCATGCGCCGGTAACGCGGGAGCGTCTGTTCGGCTGGCATGCGGGGCTGTTTCCCACCGGCTACTCGGGTCTTGCCAGGATCAGGGTCGGCGCCTGGCGCGACGATGCCAGCGGGCCGATGCAGGTGGTGTCTGGCCCCATCGGTCGGCAGAAGGTGCATTTCGAGGCACCGCCCGCTGACCGACTGGAGATCGAGACCAGCCGCTTCCTCGACTGGGTGAACGGCGCGTCGAACGAGCCGCCGCTGCTGACGGCCGGCCTCGGCCATCTGTGGTTCGTCTCCTTGCACCCGTTCGACGATGGCAATGGCCGTATCGCCCGCGCCGTCGGTGACCTGCTGCTGGCGCGCGCCGATGGCAGCCCGCAGCGCTTCTACAGCCTGTCTGCGCAGATCCAGCGCGAACGCAAGGCCTACTACGACATCCTGGAGCGGACCCAGCGGGGGTCGATGGATGTCACCGAGTGGCTCGCCTGGTTCCTCGATGTTCTGCATCGTGCCGTGGACCAGGCTCAGTTCACTCTCGACGTCGTGCTGGCCAGGGCGCGCTTCTGGCAGCGCTGGGCCACGATGCCGCTGAACGAGCGGCAGGTGAAGTTGCTCGACAAGCTGCTCGACGGCTTCGAAGGCAAGCTCACCACCAGCAAATGGGCGGCTATCGCCAGGTGCTCGCCCGACACGGCGCTACGCGACATCAACGATCTGCTGACGCGCGGCGTGCTGCGCAAATCGGCTGCGGGCGGGCGCAGCACCAGCTATGAGCTGGACGATCTGCCGCGGTAGCGTCGTCCTCTCGAGAGGATCTGGCTCGCGGGCCGGACGGCGCCTGCATGGACTCCCGCCAACGCATTCGAAAGCGGCCGGCCCGTCCACTTCGGCAGGCGTTCAATAGGGCGGCGCCTTTCGCGCTCGCTGCGCGCGCGCCGCTTCGGTCCACCACGCCAGGTCGTCGGCGAACCGGTTGAATGCCCGTTCCAGTGACTGGCCGCCTGATCCCGTCGGGTTGCCGTCCGCGTCGAGTGTCTGCGCGATCGGCCCCACGGCCAGGGTGCTGGAGATGACGACCATGCCCATCTCCGAGAGGATGCCGTGCCAGGTGGTGCCGGACCGCACACCCGAGAACCGGCCTGCCGAGTAGCTGGCGACCGCCGCGGGGCGCCAGAACCATTCCTCGAGGAAATGATCGGTCAGGTTCTTCAGTCCCGGTTGCGGGCCCCAGTTGTACTCGCCGGTCACGAACACGAAGGCGTCGGCCGCGCGGATCTTCTCCGCCAGGGTCTCGAGCGCGGCCGGCGCTTCTCCTTTCGGGTATTCCTTGTACATGCGATCGAGCATCGGCAGGCCGATGGCCCTGGCGTCGATGAGTTCCGCGGCGGCGCCCCGGGCCTGGAGGCTGGTCACCAGGTAGTCGGCCAGGCGGATGCCCATCCGGTCTGAGCGGTAGGAGCCGTAGAGGACGAGGATCTTGTCGGGCATGTCAATCTCCGAATGTGCCTTCATCGGGAGCGCCATCGGTCGTTTCGACGATGCGCCCGACCTTCAGCCATCCCCCGAATTCCCGCCCGGGGAGTTCCAGACCGAGCCGATGATGACTCCCAGGGCCAGTCCTGCCCCGATACCCAGGCCGACATTGTCCAGGGCCAGTCCGATGCCTGCACCCAGGACCATGCCGACGGCAATGCCGATCGCGATCTTCCTGTCTCGCATCTTCCCTGCCCGCCATGACTCAGGCGATCGGGCCGGGTCGCGTCTGTCCGGTTTCATGGCGCGACCGCCGCGGTCTCGACCCGTGTCTTCAGTGCCGCGTTCATCCTCTCGAAGTCCGAGCGGAACCGGCGGATATCCATGAACCAGAGCAGTACCCCTCGGAAATGCTCGCCATGGATCAGGCGGGTGCCACCCTCGTGCTCATCGAGCAGGAAATAGTGTTCGCCGTCGAAGATGCGCGGCAGCAGCAGGCGTCCGAGCCAGCGCAGCTCCCGCCCGGGTTCGACCTTCAGCACGGTCGGGCGGAAGCTCATCTCGCGGCTGCCTTCGGGCCGCATCCTGTTGACGAGTGTTGCACCCTCGGTCAGCTCGCCCTCCATCGAGACGATGAAGGGATTCCAGTCGCGATGGCTCCGGGGATCGCCCAGCACCGACCAGACCCGATCGGGCGCGGCGTCGATCTCGACCTCGGTGACGATCTCGATGCGCGGTGCGAAAGCGAATGCGCCGGCGATGAGAACAACGACGAGAAGGGCGATGGACCCGGCAAGGGAGATGCTCATCCGTCTCTCCACATGGCGACGCTTCCTGAGCCGATGATAGGCAACGCCGGGTCCACCGCAAAGGGCCTGGCTCGATGAGAGTGGGCCTTCGCGCTGCGGGCGGGAATCGCCCTTGCAGGGCGCGCTCGCGCTTGCAAGCGCGAGCCGGCCCGGGTCCGCTCGCCCGGAGCCTCGCGCAGGCATGCGCTCGTCGTTCGCGCGGCGCGGCGCATGCGCCGCGAAACCCCGCGCTCACCGTCCGTGCCGGACGGGGGTTCGATGCCTCTCAACAGCACCATCAAGCAAAAGGGCCCACCCTTTCGGGTGAGCCCTTTCACTTGATGGTGGAGCCGGCGGGAATCGAACCCGCGTCCGCAAGTCCTCTACGACCAGTTCTACATGCTTAGTCGATTGTTTTAGTTCTCGTTGCAGGATTGGCCAACCGACAAGCCGGCCTGCAACCAGTCACCTTGGTTTTAGCGCTTTGGCCAAGTGACCCGGCCTGACGCGATCCGATGTGTTTGACGCTGCTGGTAGGTTTAACCCCACCCCGGCCCATCGGCAGACCGGTGCAGCGGCTTAGGCCTTAAGCGGCCAGAGCGAAACGCTCGTCGTTGGCGTTTATTGGTTTGCCAAAGGATTTACGAGGACTTGGCGCCTCGGCATGCCCTGTGCCGCTTCGTTACCCACGTCGAAGCCAGGTCGGCCCCATGGTCGTGTGTTCGTTGCTGCCAAGGTGCGCGGGCTTCCCGCGCATGACGTAATTATAGGCGCTCGGGCCGTTTTCAAGGGGGTAGGCTGGCCGGCGGGGGGTTTTCCGCTAGACTCGGGCGCAAATCCCCGGTTGCTGCGTGAACGACCCCACTCCGAGTACCGGCCACTGCCGTCTTTCCTCGGACGGCGAGGGCCCCATCCTTCATCTGTCGGGCCGCTGGCTGCTCGAGGGCCTCGCCGCGCTCGATGACGCCTTGCGGGCGGCGCTCGGCGCCGCCGGTACGCCGGCCGGCCTGCGCCTGGATGGCCGCGAGCTGGTGGCGCTCGATACCGCGGCGGCCCTGTTGCTGTGGCGCCGGCTCGGGGCCGGCCAGGGCGCCGAGCTACCGGCGCGCAGCGGCTTCGATCCGCGCTTCGAGCGCATCCTGATGGTGGTGGCCGAGCGGGTTGCGGAGGTCGAGCAGCCGCATCCGGACGAGACTGCGTCGATGATCGCCTGGCTCGGCCGGGCGGCTTGCGGCCTGGGCACGATGCTCGCCGGCCATGTCGGCTACCTCGGCCTGGCGCTGGCGGCGATCGCGGGCAACCTGGTGCACCCGGGGCGGATGCGCTGGCGGGAGTTCTCGGCGCAGCTCTCGCAGACCGGCGTTACCGCGATCCCGGTGATCATCCTCGTCACCTTCCTGATCGGCCTGATCATGGCCTACCTGCTCGGCCAGCAGGCGGCGCAGTTCGGCGCGAACATCTTCGTGGTCGACGGGGTGGCGCTGGGCATGGTGCGCGAGTTCTCGCCGCTGATCGTGGCGGTGATCGTCGCCGGCCGCTCGGGCGCTGCCTTCACCGCGCAACTCGGCACCATGAAGCTGACCGAGGAGATCGACGCGATCCGCACCCTCGGGCTGTCGGCCGAACAGGTGCTGATCGTGCCGCGGGTGCTCGGGCTGATGGTGGTGCTGCCGCTGCTGGTTTTCATCGGCAACGTCGCGAGCATGATCGGCGCGATGTTCGTTGCCGACCTCATGCTCGACATCACGCCCAGCACCTTCATCGACCGGCTGCGTGAAAGCCTCGCCCTCAAGCATGTGGTGATCGGCCTGGCCAAGGCGCCGCTGTTCGCCCTCGTGATCGGCGTGATCGGTTGCGCGATGGGCTTGTCCGTCAGCCGGGACACCCGCTCGATCGGGATCAACACCACGTCGACGGTGGTCCAGAGCATCGTGGCGGTGATCCTGATCGACGCGGTCCTCGCGGTGCTGCTGCAGGAGATCGGCCTGTGAGCAAGCCGCTGGTGGGCGCGCAGACTGCCGCAACGATGGCCGAGCCCGTGATCGAGCTCGCCGGCATCGAGACCCGGCTCGGCGGCCGACAGATTCATGCCGGCGTCGATTTCACGATTCGCCGCGGCGAGCTGGTGGCGCTGATCGGCGGCAGCGGTTCGGGCAAGTCGGTGTTGCTGCGCGAGACGATCGGCCTGCTGCGCCCGAGCGCCGGGACGGTCCGGCTGTTCGGCACCGATGTCTGGTCCGCCGCGCCGGCCGAGCTCGATGCCGTGCGCCGACGCTTCGGCATGATGTTCCAGGAAGGCGCGCTGTTCTCGTCGCTCTCCGTCGCCGACAATGTCGCGACGCCGCTGCGCGAGCACACCGACACGCCGGCCGGGCAGCTCGATGCGCTGGTCGACCTGCGCCTGTCGCTCGCCGGCTTCCCGATCGATTCGCGCGGCAAGCTGCCCAGCGAGCTCTCGGGCGGCATGAAGAAGCGCGCGGCGATCGCGCGGGCGCTCGCGCTCGAAC
This sequence comes from uncultured Burkholderiaceae bacterium, assembly GCA_964476625.1. Classification (GTDB taxonomy): domain Bacteria; phylum Pseudomonadota; class Gammaproteobacteria; order Burkholderiales; family Burkholderiaceae_E; genus JAMLIN01. Next base: position 106,324 of record CAYZBJ010000002.1, read on the forward strand.
CCGAGATCCTGTTCCTCGACGAGCCGACCTCGGGGCTCGATCCGATCACCGCGCGCGCCTTCGACGAGCTGATGCGCTTCCTGTGCCACAACCTCGGCATCACGGTGCTGATGATCACCCACGACCTCGATACCCTGTTCGGCATTACCGAGAGGCTGATCGTCCTTGGCGAAGGCAAGCTCATCGCCGACGGTACACTCGAGGAAGTGCGACGGGTCGACCACCCGTGGATCCGCGACTACTTCAGTACGCGCTCGCCCGACGGCGACCGCCACGCAGGCTAGCCCATGGAACCCGAATCCCGACACACCCTGATCGGCGCGGTCATCGTTGCGCTGGTGCTCGCCCTCGGCTTCGCCGTCCTCTGGCTCTCTCATACCGGGGTGGCGTCCGATTTCCAGAACTACACGATCAAGTTCGAGCGCCAGTCGCTCGAGGGCCTGCAGGTCGGTGGCGACGTGAACATGCGCGGCATCAAGGTGGGTCGGGTCGAGGCCTTCACCATCGAGCGCGAGAACATCAATGTCGTCCACGTCACGGTGCGGGTGGCGCGGGCGACGCCGGTGAGCCAGAACACCAGCGCGATCGTCGCCCGCAACCTGCTCACCGGGATTGCCCGCATCAACCTCGAGACGCCCGGGGTGCCGGGCCCGCCGCTCACCGAGGTCGAGCCGGGCGAAGCCTATCCGGTGATCGCCGAGGGCACGTCCGACCTCGACCAGATCGCGGAGTCGGCCAACCGCCTCGTCATCACCGCCGAATCCGCGCTGGCGAACCTGAACAGCATGCTCACCCCCGCCAACCGCCAGGCCTTCTCCGACACCATGCTTGCGCTGCGCGACCTCTCGACCGGGATGGTCGCCAGGCTGGGGCAGGTCGATGCGATGGTCGGTTCGCTCGACGCCACCTTGCAGGAGCTCGAGCGCACCGGCCGCAGGATCGGGTCGGCGGCCGATGCGTTCACCGCTCAGGTCGGGCCGCTCACCGGCGATGCGCGCATGGTGCTGAACGAAGGCGGTCGCACCCTGGTCGAGTTGCGCAAGGCAGCCGACGAGGCGAAGACGGCCATCGCGGATTTCGGTGCAACCACTCGCGACATCGGCGAGACGACCCGGCAACTGTCGGCCGACGGGCTGGCCGAGCTCGCACTGACCGCGCGCGACATGCGGGCTGCCGCGGCCATGCTCTCGCGTACCGCCGAACGGCTCGGCGATCCCCGTGGCGCGGTCCTCGGGCCCGGACCCCGCCAGCTCGGCCCAGGGGAGAAATCACAATGAAGCGGGTCGCGAAGCGAATCGCCAGGGCGATCGCAGGCGTCGCCGTTGCCAGCCTGTTGGCCGGCTGCATCTCGATCGGCCCGGGCGATCCGACGCCGCTCGTCTGGTACGAGCTGGCGCCACCGTTGCCGCCCGAAACGGCGGCGCAGGCCGATCCGCGTGGCCTCTGGATCGACGTATTGCCCGGGTCCTCGTTCTACGAGGCGGTCTCGATCGCGTACTCGCGGGCGCCGGCCGAGCGGGCCTACTACCAGTTCGCGAGCTGGACCGAGCCGGTGGCGGAGCGCCTCGCGCGCATCGTCGAGCGCGACCTGCGCGCGCGCAAGCTGTTCGCGGAAGTGGGCGTGATCGGCGGCGGATCGAAGGCCCGGTTGTACCTGCGCATCGTGGTGCGGGATTTCTACCATGATGTCGCCGTCGAGCCGGGCGTGGCCCGGGTGGCTTTCTCGGCCGAGCTGATCGATCCCGCAACGCGCCGCAATCTCGGGCGCCACGATTTCAGCCAGGCGGCGCCGGTCGGTCGGGCCGATGCGGCGGGCGCGGTCGCGGCGTTCGACATCGCGGTAGCCAGCGCGCTCGACGAACTTGCCGGCTGGCTTGCGCAGACCGCCGCGCACTGAAAAACACCCGCGGGGCCTACATGCGGGGCCGTATCAGCCGATGAGGCGCAGCAGCTCGGGCACCGATTCAACCAGGTGGTCGGCGCCCCATTGCGCCGGCGGTGGTCCGGCGTCGCAATAGCCATAGGCGGCGGCGATCGTGCGCATGCCGGCCGCGCGCCCCGCGATCACGTCGCGATGGTCGTCGCCCACATAGATGCAATCGGCCGGCGCGATGCCGATCAGGCTCGCGCCGAGCAGCAGGGGCGCCGGATGGGGCTTGCGCATCGGGGTGGTATCGCCGCCGACGGCGCAACCGCAGCGCGAGGCGAGCCCCAGCCCGGCGATGATCGGGCGCACGTAGCGTTCGACCTTGTTGCTGACCACGCCCCAGCGCATGCCGGCGCCCTCGATGGCGTCGAGCACTTCGGCCATGCCGTCGAACAGGCGGGTGTGCACCAGCATCGCCGCCTCGTAGTTGGCGAGGAATTCATCGCGCAGGGGAGGGAATCCGGGTTCATCCGGGCCGACGCCGAAGCCCTTGCCCACCAGGCCGCGCGCGCCCGCCGATGCATGGCCGCGCAACTCGGCCACCGGCATCGGCGCCTGGCCGCGCGCAATGCGCATGGTGTTGATTGCAGCGGCGAGGTCGGCCGCGGTATCGGCCAGGGTGCCGTCGAGATCGAAAAGCACTGCCCGCGGCTTGTGCCCCGAATTGCCAGCCATGTCGTCCTTGCCTCGGAAGTTCTTCAGTCGAGCGGGCGGCGAAACGCCATCATGTAGTTCACCGACGCATCATCGGGCGCGAGGCGGTAGGTCTTCGTCAGCGGGTTGTAGCCGAGCCCGCAGGTCTCGATCGGTTCGAGCCGATGGCGACGCGCCGCTGCCGCGATCTCCGAGGGCTTGAGGAAGCGGTCGAACTGGTGGGTTCCACGCGGCAGCAGGCGCAGCAGGTACTCGGCGCCGACGATTGCGTGCAGGAAGGCCTTCGGATTGCGATTGATGGTCGACAGGAAGACATGGCCGCCGGGTCGTACGAGCGTCGCGCAGGCGCCGATCACCGAAGCGGGGTCGGGCACATGCTCGAGCATTTCCATGCAGGTGACGCTGTCGAACTGCGCTGGCGCCTGTTCGGCCAGGGTTTCGACCGCGATGCAGCGGTAGTCGACGTCGACCCCGCTCTCGAGCTTGTGCAGTTCGGCGACCTGCAGCGAGGCCTGCGCGAGGTCGATGCCGGTGACCTTCGCGCCGAGCCGTGCCATCGCTTCGGCGAGGATGCCGCCGCCGCAGCCGACATCGAGCACCCGCTGGCCGGCGAGCGGTGCGATCCGGTCGATCCAGCCCAGGCGCAGCGGATTGATCCGGTGCAGCGGGGCGAACTCCGAGTCCGGGTCCCACCAGTTGGCGGCGATCGCCTGGAACTTCTCGAGCTCGGCTGCATCGACGTTGGCCACGCCGGTCGCGCCCGGCGGGGTGCGCACGATTTCGCTCATTCGAATCCTCGGTTCGGGCACCGGCAAGACGCGCCGATGGCCATCGATCCATTCTAGGCCAGGCCGGCACAAAGAATGCCCCGCGCGTGGCTCGGCGGGGTCGGCCGCCCAACGGGCGCGGCTCGGCGAAAAAAAAGCCCCGCCGGAGCGGGGCTTCGTGCTGCACGGGCCGCAGCCCGTGTCGCAATGCGCTATTAACGCGTGCGGGTACCGACAACCTCGATTTCCACGCGGCGGTTCTTGGCGCGGCCATCACGCGTCTGGTTCGACGCGACTGGCTGGCTTTCCCCTTTGCCTTCGGTGTAGATCCGATTGGCTTCGATCCCCTGGCTGACCAGGTGGCTCTTGACCGCTTCGGCACGACGAACCGACAGACGCTGGTTGTAGTCGGCGGCACCGATGCTGTCGGTGTGACCGACCGCGATGACGACTTCCAGGGCCATGTCACGGATCTTCGAGACCAGGTCGTCGAGGCGTGCCTTGCCTTCGGGCTTGAGCGCGCTCTTGTCGAAGTCGAAGAACGCGTCAGCGGCGAAGGTGACCTTCTCGGCTTGCGGTGCGGGCAGCGGAGCCGGGGCCGGAGCCGGGGCAGGAGCCGGCGGGGGCGGCGGCGGCGGGGCCGGTTTCGGTGCTTCCTTGGGCAGCAGATCGTCGTCGCAACCCTTGATGGCGTCGGCCGGGGTCCAGCCCGAAGTACGCCAGCAGAGGCCGAACGGATCGACCACGACCTGTTTGTCGGGGCTGACGACATAGCCACCGTTACCCGTCTGCGCAACCGCGGCGGTCGAAGCCGCAGCAAAAACGGCGGTCGCAATCAGATGAGCCATTTTGACCGGTTTGTTCATGTTTCTCCTCGCTAGGAACGGAACGATTCTGGGTTAGAAATCCATATCGCCGGCACGCGCCGCGCCTCAGGATGCAGCAGTACCCGACAGAATCCTACTGATTCGATTCTGCCACACCCCGATCCGACCAACTACGTCGGAGAGGGCCGTCCTGCCGTTCGTATCGGCTAGTTGTCGTTTGCGAACAACATGGCGTCCGGCGATCCAGACTTCGGCAACATGCTCCCGTCCGGCGGTATAGATCAAGTGAGAAATCGGGTCGAAAACGGGACGGCATTCTGGCGCATGCAAATCCATGGCCACCAGATCGGCCTGTTTTCCGGCTCGAATCGAGCCGATTCTGTCCTCCATCCCCAGTGCACGCGCGCCGCCCAGCGTCATTGCCTCGAGAACGGCGCGCGCCGGAAAGACCTCGGCGCGGCCGCTCGCGCCTTTCGCCAACATCGCTGCAGTGTGTGCTTCCTGCAACACATCGAGCCGGTTGTTGCTCGCCGCGCCATCGGTGCCGAGCCCGATGTTGACCCCGGCATCGAGCAATTCGGCGATCGGTGCGATGCCGCTGGCGAGTTTCAGGTTCGAATGCGGGCAATGCGCGACGCTCGCCGAATGGGTGGCGAGGAGCGCGATGTCGGCCTGGTCGAGATGGACGGCATGCACCGCGATCAGGTCCGGCCCGAGCAGGCCGAGCCGGCGCAGTCGTTCGAGCGGGCGGCAGCCGTGGCGCTCGATGCCCTGGGCGACTTCCTGCGCGGTCTCGTGCACATGGATGTGGATCGGCAGGCCGAGCTCGCGTGACAGGGTCGCGATCCGCCCCAGCGCTTCGTCGCCGACCGTATAGGGCGCGTGCGGCGCCAGGGTGAAGCCAACCAGCGGATCATCGAGCCAGCGATCGCGCATCGCGAGGCCCTTGGCGAGGTAGTCGTCCGGGCCGGTGCCGTAGGGGCCGGGAAAGTCGATCACGACGATGCCGGCGCTTGCCCGCATGCCGAGCGCGCGGGCCGCGGCGAGCATCGACTCGGGGAAGAAGTACATGTCGTTGACGCAGGTGACGCCGCCCAGCAGGAGCTCGTGGCAGGCGAGCAGGGCGCCGTCGTGGACGAACTCGGGAGACACCAGGCCGCCTTCGACCGGCCAGATGCGCTCCCCGAGCCAGCGCTCGAGCGGCAGGTCGTCGCCGGCCCCGCGCAGCAGCGACATCGCCGCGTGGCAGTGGAGGTTGACGAAGCCCGGGCAGAGCAGATGGCCGGGCAGGTCGATGAAGTCGGCGCCCGGATAAGCGGCGCGCGCCTGCCCGACCGGCTCGATCGCCACGATCCGATCGGCCCGCACGACGACCGCCATGCCGGTTTCGACATCGAAGCCGGGTTCGACCCGGGCGAGCCAGGTGGGGGCGATGACTGCGGTTTCGGTGGACATCGGATGCGCGTCTGCGCCCCTCCGGGGTGATCGGCGTCAAATGATAGAATTCAAAGGTTTAGCTGCTCAAGCGTCATCGAGCTTTCTCCCTCATCTTTTTCCTGCCCACGAGCCCCGCCGATGGATCCATTCGCCAAGGAAACCTTGCCGATCAGTCTCGAGGAGGAGATGCGACGCTCCTACCTCGATTACGCCATGAGCGTGATCGTCGGCAGGGCGCTGCCCGACGTGCGCGATGGGCTGAAGCCGGTTCATCGACGCGTACTGTTCGCGATGTACGAGTCGAGCAACTTCTGGAACCGGCCCTACGTGAAATGCGCCAGGGTGGTCGGCGAGGTGATGGGAAAGTATCACCCGCACGGTGATTCCGCGATCTACGACACCCTGGTGCGGATGGCGCAGGACTTCTCCCTGCGCTACCCGCTGGTCGACGGGCAGGGCAATTTCGGCTCGATCGATGGCGACAACGCGGCGGCGATGCGCTACACCGAGTGCCGCCTCGAGAAGATCGCGAGCGAGCTGCTCGCCGACATCGACAAGGAAACCGTCGATTTCCAGCCGAACTACGACGGCAAGGAGAACGAGCCGACGGTCCTGCCGGCCCGCATTCCCAACCTGCTGATCAACGGCTCGGCCGGGATCGCGGTCGGGATGGCGACCAACATTCCCCCGCACAACCTCGGCGAGGTGGTCGATGCCTCGCTGGCGGTGCTCGAGCAGCCCGACATCACGATCGACGAGCTGATCGAGAAGGTGCCGGCGCCCGACTTCCCGACCGGCGCCACGATCTACGGCATCGCGGGGGTGCGCGAGGGCTATCGCACCGGCCGCGGCCGCGTGGTGATGCGGGCGGTGACGCATTTCGAGGACATCGACCGCGGCTCGCGCACCGCGATCATCGTCGACGAGCTTCCCTACCAGGTGAACAAGCGGGTGCTGCTCGAGCGCATCGCCGAGCTGGTCAACGAGAAGCGTATCGAGGGCATCTCCGACATCCGCGACGAGTCCGACAAGTCCGGCATGCGGGTCGTGATCGAGCTCAAGCGCGGCGAGCGCGCCGAGGTCGTCCTGAACAACCTCTACAAGGCCTCGCAGCTCCAGGACACCTTCGGCATCAACATGGTGGCGCTGGTCGACGGCCAGCCGCGCCTGCTCAACCTCAAGCAGATGATCGAGTACTTCCTCGCGCACCGGCGCGAGGTGGTCACCCGCCGTACGGTGTTCGAGCTGCGCCGCGCCCGGGAGCGCGGTCACATCCTCGAGGGACTCGCGGTCGCGATCGCGAACGTCGACGAGATGATCGAGCTGATCAAGGCTTCGCCGACCCCGCCCATCGCCAAGGAACGCCTGATGGCGCGCGGTTGGGGCGCCGGCGTGGCGCGCGCGATGCTCGAGCGCGCCGGCCAGGACCTCGTGAGCTATCGGCCCGAGGGACTCGACCCGGCCTTCGGGCTGCATGGCGATGTCTACATGCTGTCGGACGCGCAGGCGCAGGAGATCCTGCAGATGCGGCTGCAGCGCCTGACCGGCCTCGAGCAGGACAAGATCGTCCAGGAGTACCGCGAGATCATCGAGCTGATCAGCGACCTGCTCGACATCCTCGCCAAGCCCGAGCGGATCACCCGGATCATCGCCGACGAACTCGGCGCGATCCGGGCGGAGTTCGGCAACGAGCGGCGCTCGCGCATCGAGTTCAACGCGACCGAGATCGGCGCCGAGGACCTCATCACCCCGACCGACATGGTCGTCACCCTCTCGCACACCGGCTACATCAAGAGCCAGCCGATGTCCGAGTACCGGGCGCAGCGCCGCGGCGGACGAGGCAAGCAGGCCGCCGGCAAGAAGGACGACGACTGGATCGACCAGCTGTTCATCGCGAACACCCACGACACGATCCTGTGCTTCTCCGACCGCGGGCGGGTCTACTGGATCAAGGTCTGGGAGGTCCCGCAGGGCACCCGCACCTCACGCGGCCGACCGATCGTCAACCTGTTCCCGCTCGCCGATGGCGAGAAGATCACCGCCATGCTGCCGGTGCGGCAGTTCGACGAGCAGGCGTACGTGTTCATGGCGACCCGCCTGGGCACCGTCAAGAAGACCCCGCTCACCGATTTCTCCAATCCGCGCAAGGCCGGCATCATCGCGGTCGACCTCGGCGACGACGACCACCTCGTGGGCGTGGCGCTGACCGACGGCCACCACGACGTGATGCTGTTCTCCGATGCCGGCAAGGCGGTGCGCTTCCACGAGGGCGACGTGCGGCCGATGGGCCGCAATGCGCGCGGCGTGCGCGGCATGTTCCTCGAGGAAGGCCAGAGCGTGATCTCGATGCTGGTCGCCGAGTCCGAGACCCAGTCGGTGCTCACCGCCACCGAGAACGGCTTCGGCAAGCGGACCCCGATCACCGAGTACACCCGCCATGGCCGCGGCACCAAGGGCATGATCGCGATCGCCACCAGCGAGCGCAACGGCCGCGTCGTCGCGGCGGTGCTGGTCGAGGATGGCGACGAGATCATGCTGATCACCAACGGCGGGGTGCTGGTGCGCACCCGCGTCGTCGAGATCCGCGAGATGGGCCGGGCCACCCAGGGCGTCACCCTGATCTCGGTCGACAACGGCGACTCGCTCTCGGGCGTGCAGCGCGTGGTCGAGACCGATGATCCCGAAGGCGAGCAGGACGACGCCGAGGGCGGGCAGGACGCCGATGCCGGCGAAGCGCCGGGGGCGAACGACGACGGAGTGCCTGGGCCATGAGCGCGAACACTCCCGGCGACCCGGCGCCGGCCGGGATCGATCCGCGGCTGCTCAAGCTGCGCGAGCGGATCGACGCCATCGATGCGCAGATGCTCGACCTGCTCAATGCGCGCGGGGTGTGCGCCCAGGAGGTCGGCGAGATCAAGCGCGAGGGCGATGCCCCGGTCTATCGACCGGAGCGCGAGGCGCAGATCTTCGAGCGCCTGCGCAGCCTGTCGAAGGGGCCCTTGCCCGGCGCCGCGATCGAGGCGATCTACCGCGAGGTGATCTCCGCCTGCCGGGCGCTGGAGCGGCGCCTGCGCATCGCCTACCTCGGGCCGCCAGGCACCTTCTCGGAGCAGGCCGCGCACAAGCATTTCGGCCACGGCATCGAGGCGCTCGCGTGCGCGACCATCGACGAGGTCTTTCGCCGCACCGAGGCCGGTGACGCCGACTTCGGGGTGGCCCCGATCGAGAACTCGACCGAAGGGGCGATCAGCCGGACGCTGGACCTCCTGCTCGAATCGCCGCTCAAGGTCTCGGGCGAGATATCGATCCCGGTGCGGCATTGCCTCATGAGCCTCGGCGGCACGCTCGCCGGTGTCGAGCGGATCTGCGCGCATCCCCAGGCGCTCGCCCAGTGCGCCGGCTGGCTCGATCGCAACGCGCCGGGCATCGAGCGCCTGCCGGCCAGCTCCAACGCCGAGGGCGCCCGGCTCGCCGCCGGCGATGCGAAGCTCGCCGCGATCGCGGGCGAGCCCGCCGCCCGGACCTACGGGCTTGCCCTGATCGAGCAGGGCATCCAGGACAGCCCCGGCAATCGGACCCGCTTCGTGGTGATCGGCACCTACCAGTGCGCCGCTTCGGGGCTCGACCTCACCTCGCTGATCCTGTCGGTCCCGGATCGCGCCGGCGCGGTCCACCGGCTGATCGAGCCGCTCGCCCGCCACGGCGTGTCGATGAAGCGCTTCGAATCCCGTCCCGCGCGCCGGGGCGACTGGGAGTATTTCTTCTACGTCGATCTCGTCGGGCACCAGGACGATGCGGCGGTGGCCGCGGCGCTCGACGAGATCCGCGACCACGCCGCCTATTTCCAGATCATCGGCTCCTATCCCCGCGCGAGCTGATCGCACCACATACGCCAACACGCCGTATCCACGATGACGATTCCTGCCGCCGACTACATTCGCGCCATTGCCCCGTACCAGCCGGGCATGCCGATCTCCGAACTCGCGCGCCGCTACGGGCTCGACGAGGCCTCGATCGTCAAGCTGGCGTCCAACGAGAATCCCTTCGGCATGCCCGGGAGCGCCCGGGCGGCCGTGGTCGCCTGCCTCGCTGAAGGCGGCCGCTATCCGGACGGCAACGGCTTCGACCTCAAGCAGGCGCTGTCGGCCGCCTTCGACGTGCCGGCCGACTGGATCACGCTGGGTAACGGCTCGAACGACATCCTGGAGATCGCGGCGCGGGCGCTGCTCCATCCGGGTGTCTCGGCCGTCTATTCCGCCCATGCCTTCGCGGTCTACCCGCTCGCCACCCAGGCCAGCGGCGCCCGGTCCATCGTGGTGCCGGCTCGCGACTACGGCCACGACCTCGACGCCATGGCGGCGGCGATCGTGCCCGACACCCGGGTCGTCTTCATCGCCAATCCCAACAACCCGACCGGCACCTTCGTGCCGGCGGCCCGGATCGAGGCCTTCCTCGACCAGGTGCCCGAGGACGTCGTGGTCGTGCTCGACGAGGCCTACAACGAGTACCTCGACGACGCTGATCGATTCGATTCCTCGCGCTGGCTGGCCAGGCATCCGAACCTGCTCGTCTCGCGGACCTTTTCCAAGGCCTACGGCCTGGCGAGCCTGCGGGTCGGCTACGGTCTCGCGCAGCCCGAGCTCACCGACCTGCTCAACCGGGTCCGCCAGCCTTTCAACGTCAGCACGCCGGCGCTGGTCGCAGCGCAGGCCGCGCTTGCCGACCACGACTTCGTCGCCCGCACCCGGGCCAACAACCGCGGCGAGCTCGACCGGCTCGAGCGGGCCTTCCGCGACATGGGGCTCGAGTTCGTGCCGTCGTTCGGCAATTTCTCGCTCGTGCGGGTGGGCGACGCCGCGGCGGTCTACGAAGGCCTGCTGCACGCCGGCGTGATCGTCCGGCCGGTGGGCGGTTACGGCCTGCCGGAGTGGCTGCGGGTCAGCGTCGGCCTGCCGGCCGAGAACGACCGCTTCCTCGCCGCCCTGCGGCCCCTGGTCGGGCGCTGATGGCCGGGCAGGCGCCGGCGGGCGCCATCGAGCGCATCACGATCGTCGGCGCCGGCCTGATCGGCGCGTCGGTCGCCCTGGCGCTGCGCCGCGCCCTGCCGGACTGCCGGATCGTCGGGGTCGACCCCGACCCAGCGGTGCGCGATGCACTCGTGCCCGCCATCGCCGACGAGGCGACCGATGACCTCGCTGCCGGCCTGCGCGATGCGCAGCTGGTCTTCGTCGCCTGTCCGGTGGGCGCGATGGCGGAGGTCTTCGACACGGTCGCCCGTGCCGCGCCCGCCGATTGCCTGGTCACCGACTGCGGCAGCACCAAGTCCTCGGTGGCGGTTGCGGCCGAGGCGGCCTTCGGCGCCGACAGCCCGCGCTTCGTCGCCGGCCACCCGATCGCCGGCTCCGAAGGCAGCGGACCGACGGCGGCGCGGGCCGACCTGTTCGAGGGGCGGATCTGGCTGCTGTGCCCCGCGGGTCCGGCGCAGCAGCAGGCCGCGCTGCGGCTGGGCGAACTGCTCGGGCGGATCGGGGCGCAGGTCGAATCGATTCATCCGGCTGCCCACGACGCGATGTTCGCGGAGTTCTCGCACTGGCCGCATGCGGTCGCGTTCACGCTTTGCGCCGCCATCGCCGACGGCGCCTTCGCGGACGCCGCCCGGCATTTCTCGGGCGCCGGCCTGCGCGACACTACCCGGATCGGCGCGTCCTCGCCCGGGCTCTGGACGGGCATCCTGCTCGACAACCGGGAGTCGGCGCTGGCGAGCGCGCGGCGCTTCCGCGAGAAGCTCGATGTGCTCGAGTCGGCGCTCGAGTCCTCGGACCGCGCCGCGCTCGAGTCTCTTTTCGCCGCCGCCAGCCACTGGCGGCGCTCGGTCGATTAGGCGGACTCGTCAGGTTGGGCCGCGGCGCAGGCGGTCCCTGTATTGCGGATGGATCTCGGCGAAGTAATGGTCGCGCAGATTGGTCAGCTCGTTGAGCACCTTGAACGGGAAGCCCGCGCGATTGGGGCGGTCGGCGAGAGTCAGCTCGTCGATCACGGCCGCGAAGCGACGAGGATCGTGCCAGGTGTCGGCGAGTTGTTCGACGACGTGCGGATAGTTCAGGCGCGTTTCGTAGAGGCGGAATCCCCTGGGCAGCATTTCGACCAGGCGCAGCGCGCGGGGCGATATCGGGCGACGGATCTCCGGCTCGGGGGCGGGGGGCGTCGCACGGGTCGGGGGTTCCGGCTCCAGGGTGGATGCCCGGAGCATCTCGACCACCAGTTCCATGTCGACCCATTCGAGGGCTTCGTTGTTCGTGCGCATCGTCCTGCACCTTTAGAATCCGATGAGGGCTCGCCTACCCGGATCGGTGTACGGCGGGCCCGCTCATCGAGGCGGGCAACCCGTTCATCGCTTGCTTGCAAACTTAAGTCGTCGCCCCAGGGCGGGCGAGGAAATCGATCACATGCATAGCGCATACCAAGTTGGACCAGGCGGGCGCCTGGTTGGCCGGCTGCGGGTACCGGGCGACAAGTCGATTTCACACCGGGCCATCATGCTCGGGGCGATCGCCGACGGGGTTACCCGCGTCACCGGGTTCCTCGAAGGGGCGGATGCCTTGTCGACCCGCAATGTGTTCCACGCGATGGGCGTGCGCATCGAAGGTCCCGCCGAGGGCCGGGTTACCGTCCACGGCGTCGGCCGCGACGGCCTGCGCGCGCCGGCGGGCCCGCTCGATTGCGGCAATGCCGGGACTGCGATGCGCCTGCTGATGGGCCTGCTGGCCGGGCAGGCCTTCGGCAGCGTGCTGGTGGGCGACGAGACCCTGATGCGGCGGCCGATGCGGCGGGTCGCCGATCCGCTCGCCCTGATGGGAGCCCGCATCGAGACCGACGGCGATTGCCCGCCGGTGCGGCTGGCGCCGTCGGCCGGACTGCGCGGCATCGAGTACCGGTTGCCCGTGGCGAGCGCGCAGCTCAAGTCGGCCCTGCTGCTGGCCGGCCTCTATGCGAGTGGGCGCACCACCATCGAGGAGCCGGCGCCGACCCGCGACCACACGGAGCGGATGCTCGGTGGTTTCGGGGTCCGGGTCGAACGCGATGGCGCCCGGGCCAGCATCGAGGGCGGCCAGCGCCTGGCGGGCTGCGAGATCGACGTGCCCGCCGACATCTCCTCGGCGGCTTTCTTCCTGGTCGGCGCATCGATCGCCCCGGGTTCGGACCTGGTCCTCGAGCACGTCGGCATGAATCCGACGCGCACCGGTGTCATCGACATCCTGCGGCTGATGGGGGCGGACATCACGGTGGTGGCCGAAGCCGAGGTCGGCGGCGAGCCGGTCGCCGACCTGCGGGTCCGCTCGGCGGCGCTGCACGGCATCGACGTGCCCGAAGCGCTCGTGCCGCTGGCGATCGACGAGTTCCCGGCGATCTTCATCGCGGCCGCCTGCGCCCGCGGCCGCACGCGCGTGACCGGCGCGGCGGAGTTGCGGGTCAAGGAGTCGGACCGGATCGCGACCATGGCCGAGGGGCTGCATGCCCTCGGGGTGGCCGCCGAACCCACTGCCGACGGCATGCTCATCGATGGTCGGCCCGATGGCGCGGCCTTCTCGGGCGGCCGGGTCCAGGCGCACGGCGACCACCGGATCGCGATGTCCTTCGCGATGGCAGCGCTGCGCGCGGCCGGCCCGATCGACATCGGCGATACCGAAAACGTGGCGACCTCGTTCCCGGGCTTCGTCGCCCTGGCGGCCGGCGCCGGGCTGGCGATCGCCGAAACCGGCGCGGCGGCTCCATGACGGGTGATCGGGTTGCGCCGGTCGTTGCCATCGACGGCCCGACCGCCTCGGGCAAGGGAGCGGTCTGCGCCGGGGTGGCTGCCGCGCTCGGCTGGCATTACCTCGATTCGGGGGCGCTCTACCGCCTGGTCGGGCTTGCCGCGATTCGCACCGGCGTGGCGCACGACGATGCACCGGGCCTCGCGGAACTGGCGCGCGGCCTCGATATCGACTTCGACGGCAGCGCGGTCAGGCTCGCCGGCGAGGACGTTGCCGCCGCGATCCGGGCTACCGAGGTCGGTGCGATGGCTTCGCGGATCGCCAGCCATGCGCTCTTGCGCGACGCCTTGCTCGAGCGCCAGCGGGCCTTGCGCCGCCCCCCGGGGCTGGTCGCCGATGGCCGCGACATGGGCACGGTGGTGTTCCCCGATGCGGTCCTCAAGATCTTCCTGACCGCCACTGTCGAAGTGCGCGCGAAGCGCCGGTATAAGCAGTTGATCGAAAAGGGTTTTTCTGCTAACCTAGCCGACCTTTTGCACGACCTGCGAGAGCGTGACCGCCGCGATGCCGAAAGGGCGGTGGCGCCGCTGGTTGCCGCGGAAGATGCGGTGCTCGTCGATTCATCCGAAAGATCGCTTCCAGAGGTGATCGATCTGGTGGCCGGACTGGCCCGCGGCCGGCTTTGACCGGCAACGTAGTACATGGCCGGCCAAAGCCGGCCTGGTAACAAGTTGGTGAAAAGGTGCCCGTCCTCGTGGCGGGTTTGTTGCAACTCCGCTGGTGGCGTCGATACCGCTTCCCTTCCCGCCGGTCGCAGCAGTCGACCGGCGCGGTGCCCGGGAACGAACGGGTCGCCGGCGCGTATTCAATCATTGGAAATCTTCAACATTGGCTAACGTCCAAACCACGGCCCCGTCCCAGGAAACCGAAAGCTTCGCCGCGATGTTCGAGGAATCTCTCTCGCGGCAGGAAATGCGCACGGGCGAGGTCATCACCGCCGAAGTGCTGCGGGTCGACCACAACTACGTCGTCGTCAACGCGGGCCTGAAGTCCGAGAGCTTCATTCCGCTCGAGGAGTTCCTCAACGATCGCGGCGAACTCGATGTCAACGAAGGCGACTTCGTCTCGGTGGCGATCGATGCCCTCGAAGACGGCTACGGCGAGACCCGGCTCTCGCGCGATCGCGCCAAGCGGCTGGCCGCATGGCTGCAGCTCGAGAAGGCGCTCGACCAGGGCGAGCAGGTCGAAGGCACGATCACCGGCAAGGTGAAGGGTGGCCTGACCGTCATGACCAACGGCATCCGGGCGTTCCTGCCGGGCTCGCTGATCGACATGCGTCCGGTCAAGGACACGACCCCGTACGAGGGCAAGACCCTCGAGTTCAAGGTCATCAAGCTCGATCGCAAGCGCAACAACGTGGTGCTGTCGCGGCGCGCGGTCATCGAGCTGTCGCAGGGCGAAGAGCGCCAGAAGCTGCTCGAGACGCTCGCCGAAGGCGCGATCGTCAACGGGATCGTCAAGAACATCACCGACTACGGTGCGTTCGTCGACCTCGGCGGCATCGACGGCCTGCTGCACATCACCGACATGGCGTGGCGTCGCGTTCGCCATCCGTCGGAAGTCGTCCAGGTCGGCCAGGAAATCACCGCCAAGGTCCTCAAGTTCGACCAGGAGCGCTCACGCGTCTCGCTGGGGGTCAAGCAGCTCGGTGACGACCCGTGGGTCGGCATTTCCCGCCGCTACCCGCAAGGCACCCGCATGTTCGGTCGCGTCACCAACATCACCGACTACGGCTCCTTCGTCGAGATCGAGCCGGGCATCGAGGGCCTGGTGCACGTGTCGGAAATGGACTGGACCAACAAGAACGTCAATCCCTCCAAGGTCGTCGCGCTCAACGACGAGGTCGAGGTGATGGTGCTCGACATCGACGAGGACCGCCGCCGCATCTCGCTGGGCATGAAGCAGTGCCGCCCGAACCCGTGGGAAGAGTTCTCGGACAACTACCGCAAGGGCGACAAGGTCAAGGGCACCATCAAGTCGATCACCGACTTCGGCGTGTTCGTCGGCCTGCCTGGCGGCATCGACGGCCTGGTCCACCTGTCGGACCTGTCGTGGAACGCCCAGGGCGAGGAAGCCGTGCGCGACTTCAAGAAGGGCGACGAGGTCGAGGCCGTGGTGCTGGCGATCGATACCGATCGCGAGCGCATCTCGCTTGGCGTCAAGCAGCTCGAGGGCGATCCGTTCAACAACTACGCGGCCACCCACGAGAAGGGGTCGATGGTTCGGGTGACGGTGACCTCGGTCGATGCCAAGGGCGCGGTCTGCGACCTCGGCAACGAAGTCGAGGGCTACCTGCGCGCTTCGGAGATCTCCCGCGATCGCGTCGAGGATGCCCGCAACCACCTGAAGGAAGGCGACGAGCTCGAAGCGATGGTGATCAACGTCGATCGCAAGAGCCGCTCGATCAGCCTTTCCCTGAAGGCCAAGGAAAGCGTCGAGACCGCCGATGCGCTGCAGCGGATGCAGGCCGAGAGTGGCGCCGCAACCGGCACCACCAACCTCGGCGCGTTGCTGCGGGCGAAGCTCGACAACAGCAGCGACGACCAGTAAGGCGATCGCGGACGAGGCTCGGTGGGCATGGACATGAACGGTCCGGCGCAGGATGGGGCGGGCTCCGAAGCCGGGGCCCCCGCCATGACGAAGTCGGAGCTCATTGCCCGGCTTGCCGAGCGATATCCGCAATTGGTCGCCAAGGATGCCGAGTTCGCGGTACGCACGATCCTCGATGCGATGGCCAGGACCCTGTCCGACGGTCATCGCATCGAGATCCGCGGCTTCGGCAGCTTCGCCCTGTCGTACCGGCCGCCGCGCGTCGGCCGCAACCCCAAGTCCGGCGAGAAGGTCATGGTGCCGGAGAAATGGGTTCCTCATTTCAAGCCCGGCAAGGACCTGCGCGAACGGGTCGATGCCGGCATGAAGTCGTCCCGCTGATTTCCGCGCAGTGCCTGCGCCCGGAGCCCCACGATGCGCGTCGTAGCCTGGATCTTCAACCTGCTCCTGTTTCTCGTCGCGCTCGGCTTCGCGCTATCGAACACCGCGGTCACCGAACTGCGCTTCTTCCTGTTCGGCGACGACCTCGCCTGGCGGGCGCCGCTGGTGATCTTCCTGCTGCTGTTCTTCGTCGCGGGCGCCGTCGTCGGCCTGCTCGCGGCGTTTCCCTCGTTCTTTCGCAATCGTCGTGAACTGTCGCGCCTGCGGCGCGAGTTGCGCCTGCGGGAGGCACGTGAACACGAGCCCGCTCCCGTCCCGGACGTGCTGCCTCCCGATGCGGCGGCGATCCCGCCACGCCTGGGTGGCTGAGCGGCCCGTTCCGGGCGGATGATCGAGCGATGACCTTCGATGCCTGGTGGCTGCTCGCCATCCCGCTGTTCTTCATCCTCGGCTGGTTCGCGGCGCGTTTCGACGCACGCCAGTCGGGCGCCGGCGCGGGCATGCCGGACGCCTATTTCCGCGGCCTGAACTTCCTGCTCAACGAGCAGCCCGACAAGGCGATCGACGCCTTCATCGATGTCGTCCAGGTCGACCCCGAAACCATCGAGCTGCACTTCGCGCTCGGCAACCTGTTCCGGCGCCGCGGCGAGACCGACCGGGCGATCCGGGTGCATCAGAACCTGATCGAGCGGCGCGACCTCGATGCCGGCCAGCGCGAACATGCGCTCTTCGAACTCGGCCAGGACTTCCTGCGCGCCGGCCTGATCGACCGCGCCGAGGATGCCTTCAACCGGCTCGAGGGCTCGCGCTACCGGGCGGCCGCCTTGCACCACCGCCTGCAGATCGCGCAGATGGTGCGCGACTGGCCCCAGGCGATCGAGATCGCGGAGCGGTTGCGGCTCGATCTCGGCGAGAACCGCTCGCACGAGCTCGCCCAGTTCCATTGCGAGCGCGCCGCCGCCGCGCTGGCCGCCGATGGCCCCGATGCCGCGACGGCCGCCATGGAAGCGATCACCCTGGCTACCGAGGCCGACCCGCAGCATCCCCGGCCATGGCTGATGCGCGGCGAGCTCGCCTTGCGCGACGACAAGCCCGAGCAGGCCTTGGCCGCCTGGGAGCGGATGCTCGAGCTCAGTCCGGCGCACGCCTCGCTGATCGCGGTATCGTGGCTCGATGCCTCGCATCGCGCCGATCGGCTCGACGATGGCCTGGCCCGGCTCGAGGCGATCGCGGCGAGCGCGCCTTCGATCGACGTCTTCCGGGCGGTATTCGATGCGCGCCTCGCGCGCGACGGCGTCGATGCCGCGGTCGAGTGGGCCGAGGTCATCCTGCGTGAGTGGCCCTCGCTGCTGGCGCTCGAGACCCTGCTCGCGGCCGGCGCCGAGGGGCGCGATCCGCATGAGCGCGCGCGCGACGACCTGATCCGCTCGCTCGCGAAGGACCAGGCCGATCGCCTCGGGCGCTATGTCTGCTCGTATTGCGGCTTCAAGGCGCGCACCTACTACTGGCAATGTCCGGGCTGCAGCCGCTGGGACAGCTATGCGCCGCGTCGCGGGGAGGGCATCGGTGAGTGAGCGCGTGGATTTTCGCCCGGCCCGCATCCTCGTGGTCGGCGACGCGATGCTCGACCGCTACTGGTTCGGCGACGTCGAGCGCATCTCCCCGGAAGCGCCCGTGCCGGTGGTGCGCGTGCGGCAGTTCGAGGAGCGCCTGGGCGGCGCGGCCAACGTCGCGCGCAACGTCGCGTCGCTGGGCGCCCATGCCACCCTGGTGGCGATCGTCGGGAACGACGAGCCGGGCCGCCTGATCGACCGGATGGCGCGCGAACTCGGCGTCGAGACCCGGCTGGCGCGCGATGCCGACCTGCCGACGACCATCAAGCTGCGGGTGATCGGTCGCCAGCAGCAGTTGCTGCGGATCGATTTCGAGGAAAGCCCGGGTCCGGCTGCGCTCGCGAGCAAGCTCGAGGCGGTGGGCGAGGCGATCGCGGCTTGCGACGTGATGGTGCTGTCCGACTACGGCAAGGGCGGCCTCGCCCAGGTCGACCGGATGCTCGCGATGGCTCGCGAGGCCGGGCGGCCAGTGGTCGTCGACCCCAAGGGCGAGGACTTCGACCGCTATCGCGGCGCGTCGGTGCTCACGCCCAACCGGGCCGAGCTGCGCGCGGTGGTCGGCAACTGGCATGGGGAGGACGACCTGGCCGCGAAGGCGCATGCGCTGCGTGAGCGGCTCGAGCTCGATTCGCTCCTGCTGACGCGCTCGGAGGAGGGGATGTCGCTCTTTTCCAGCGACGGCAGCAGTCATCATGTGGCCACCCGCGCCCGCGAGGTCTACGATGTTTCCGGTGCGGGCGACACCGTGGTCGCGACCCTCGCGACCGCGCTGGCGGTCGGTTGCCCGGTCAAGGTGGCGATGGGCCTGGCCAATACCGCCGGCGGCATCGTGGTCGGCAAGCTCGGCACCGCCGACGTCACCCCAGAGGAGTTGTTCGGATCATGATCATTGTCACCGGCGCGGCCGGTTTCATCGGCTCGAACCTGGTGAGGGCGCTCAATGCGCGGGGCGAGCACGAGATCATCGCGGTCGACAACCTGCGTGCTGCGGCGAAGTTCCGCAACCTGGTCGGCTGCGACATCGCGGACTACCTCGACAAGGAAGAGTTCCTCGCGCGCCTCGGCGGCCTGCGGGGGGTGCGGGCGATCTTCCACCAGGGCGCCTGCTCCGACACGATGGAGAGCGACGGGCGCTACATGATGGCGAACAACTACCGCTATTCATCGGCATTGCTCGACTACGCCCTCGGGCAGCGGATCCCGTTCATCTATGCCTCGTCGGCGGCGGTCTACGGCGGCAGCAGCGAATTCATCGAGACGCCCGAGTACGAATCGCCGCTGAACGTCTACGGCTACTCGAAGCTGCTGTTCGACCAGATCGTGCGTCGTCGCCTCGAGCGGGCGGAGAGCCAGGTGGTGGGCCTGCGCTACTTCAACGTGTATGGTCCGCGCGAATCGCACAAGGGCCGGATGGCTTCGGTGGCCTTCCACAACTACAACCAGTTCCTCGCCGATGGCCGGGTCCGGTTGTTCGGCCCGCACGATGGCTACGGTCCCGGCGAGCAGTCGCGCGACTTCGTCCATGTCGACGACGTCGTCGCCCTGAACCTGCATTGCCTCGACAACCCGGCGATGCGCGGCGTGTTCAATTGCGGCACCGGCCGGGCGCAACCCTTCAACGACATCGCCCGCACCGTGGTGGCGACCTTGCGCGAACTGCGTGGCGAAACGCCGCTCGACCTGGCCGGCATGGTGTCGGCGGGCCTGCTCGAGTACATCGAGTTTCCCGAGGCGCTCAAGGGCAAGTACCAGAGCTTTACCCGCTGCGACCCGACCCGCCTGCGCGCGGCCGGCTATGCGACGCCCTTCGCGACCGTCGAGGAAGGCGTGGCGCGCTATGTCCACTGGTTGGCGACCAACCCGCAAGGCTGAGCCGTCGGGCCGATGGCAGCGCCCGCGACGGCGCGCATAGTCATCCGGTAGAGGCGCCCGCGCCCGGCGCCGCCGGAGAGCCCCATGCCGGTCCCGATCCCGCTCCTGGCCGCGACTCCCGCCAGGATGTCCGTTCCGAGCTTCGTCCCGATTCCCGCGCGGATGCCATTCCTGGTCGCGATCATCCTCTGCCTGCTGGCCCTCGCGGGGCTCGGCCTGCCGTTGCCCGCCCGGGCGCTCGACGCCAATGCTGCTTCGCAGGCCGAGCTCGAATCGATTCGTGGCATCGGCCCGGCGATCGCGGCGCGCATCATCGCCGAGCGGGAGCGGGGCCCCTATCTCGATCTCGACGATCTACGCGATCGGGTGCGCGGTATCGGCGTGGCCAGCCTGCGCCGCATGGCGGAGGCCGGGCTCGAGGTCGCGGGCCCGCCGGGAATGGCTGGCGGCATGGCGGGCGGTGGGCCGCGCGGCGCGGTCGCGTCCGGGGGGCGGGCGCGAGCCTGGGTGCGGGAGATCCCGGCGCCGGCCGATCAGCCGCGCCGGCCGAGCTCGCCGGGCAGCAGCGGCTGGTAGTGGTACTCGATCGTGGCGGGGCGCTTGGGCGGGTTCGGCGCCGGAGGCATGATCCGGGGCTTGCCGTCGTCGCGCATCGGTATCCCGTCGCGTCCGGCCAGGCGCAGCGTCTGGCCTTCGGGTACCTCGACGGTGCCATGCGCGCTGGTGACCGCGACGCGGCCCTCGTGGACCGAGACCCGCAGGCGCTCGCCCGGCAGCGCGCCGTCGTCGCAGCCGGTCGATGGCATGCACAGCGAATGCTCGACGCTGAAGTCGGTGCCGCGGATGCCCATCACCGCGGTCGGGGTCTGGAGCCGGAAGTCCTC
Organism: uncultured Burkholderiaceae bacterium; assembly: GCA_964476625.1. Lineage (GTDB taxonomy): Bacteria > Pseudomonadota > Gammaproteobacteria > Burkholderiales > Burkholderiaceae_E > JAMLIN01. Next base: position 127,050 of record CAYZBJ010000002.1, read on the forward strand.
GTGCCGGACCTTGCCGATGGCACCGCTGATGGTGCGCACCAGGCCGCGGGCGAGTGAATAGAAGGCCCGTTGCGAGCCCGGTTCGACGCTGTACTCATCGACCTGGAACTCGCTGTCGGGGCCGATCGACAGCACCGCGCCGTCGCGCATGCGCAGCTCGAGCCGCGCCTCGGGCCCGGTCCTGAAGCGGTCGCCGGCATGGATCCGGCTGCCCGGGCGTACCGGCGCATTCAGTTGCTGGGGGCGCAGGCGCATGGTCGGGCCGTTGGCCGAGACCACTTCGCCGGCGAACTCGGCCGCCCAGGCGCCACAGGCCAGCAGCAAGGCCGCCAGCCCGAGGCCGGCGCGGGAAAGCACGCCAGGTCGAGGGCGCTTGAGAGCAGGGATCGCCATGATCCGTGTTTGCGGCGCGCCCGGCGCGAACATGAGGCCTGGCGTGTCGATGGCCGATGGATGGCGATTTTTCCGGCATCGACGGCTCCGGTAAGATCGGATCCCGACTTCCTCCGGCAATGACCGGCCCGCCTGCGCGAACGCCGGGCCGCTTTCCCGACGCTCCATGACGACCGCGATATCCGACCGGCTTGTTTCCTACGCGCTGCTGGTGCGCCTGCATCGGCCGATCGGGACCTTGCTGCTGCTGTGGCCGACGCTCTGGGCGCTGTTCATCGCCGCCGACGGGGCGCCGGACCCCTACATGCTGTTCGCGTTCTGCCTCGGCACCTTGCTGATGCGCTCTGCCGGTTGCGCCATCAACGACTTCGCTGACCGGGATTTCGACCGCCATGTGAAGCGTACCCGCGAGCGGCCGGTCACCACCGGCCGGATCCGGCCCTGGGAAGCCGTCGCCGTCTTCGCCATGCTGTCGCTGCTGGCCCTGGTCCTGATCATCCCTTTCAATGCCCTGACCTGGCAGCTCGCCTTCGTCGCCGCCTTCGTTGCGGCCAGCTACCCGTTCACCAAGCGCTTCTTCCCGATGCCGCAGGCCTACCTCGGCATCGCTTTCGGCTTCGGCATCCCGATGGCCTTTGCCGCCGTGCTCGGCGTCCTGCCGATGGAAGCCTGGCTGATGCTGCTGGCCAACGTCTTCTGGGCGATCGCCTACGACACCGAGTACGCGATGGTCGATCGCGACGACGACATCCACCTGGGGCTGCGCAGTTCGGCGCTGACCTTCGGGCGCTTCGACGTCGCGGCGGTGATGCTGTGCTACGCGGCGACCCTCGGCCTGCTCGGCGTCGTCGGCGCGCGGGTCGGTTTCGGCTGGCCCTATGCGGCCGGCCTCGCGGTGGCGGCCCTCATGGCCGTCCATCACTACTACCTGATCCGCGACCGGGCACGCGAGGGTTGCTTCCGGGCCTTCAACCACAACAACTGGTTCGGCGGCGTGATCATGCTCGGCATACTCGCCGAATACGCGATCTGAGGCGGAACGCCCGGCCTCGGATTCGAGCGCGCGGCAGGGTGGCCCAACGCGGTCATGCGCCCGAAGGCGAGGCCGGATCCGAGCCGAATTCGTCGCCGAGTTCCGCACTGCGACGGCACGCCGCGGCAACCCCGCGAGCGATGCCGTCGGCGATCGGGCCTTCACCGAGGACCGCGAGCGCGGCGGCGGTCGTGCCGCCCTTCGAGGTGACCCGCTCGCGCAGGACCGACAGCGGCTCATCGGAGCGGGCGGCGAGTTCGGCGGCGCCGCGGAAGGTCGCGAGGGTGAGTTCGCGCGCCTGCCCGACCGACAGGCCGACGGCGCGTCCGGCGAGCTCGAGCTGTTCCATGAAGTAGAAGACATAGGCCGGGCCACTGCCGCTGACGGCGGTGACCGCGTCGAGCAGCGCTTCGTCCTCGACCCAGACGAAGCGGCCCACTGCCGCCAGGATCTCCTGCGCGGCCTGCCGGTCCGATTCGGCAAGGCCCGGCATCGCGGCCAGGCCGGTGACGCCCATCCCGATCAGCGCCGGGGTGTTGGGCATGGTGCGCACGATGCGCTGGTGGCCGCCGAGCCAGCGCGACAGGTCGGTGGCGCGGATGCCGGCGGCGACGCTGATCACGAGCTGCCGGTCGACCTGGCCGGCGAGTGGGCGCACGACGTCCGCGATCGCCTGCGGCTTGACCGCGAGCACGACGACATCGCAATCGGCGGCGTCGGCGAACCGTGCGTGGCAGGCGATGCCGAACCGGGCCGCCACCCGTTCGCGCTGCTCAGGGGATGGGTCGACCGCCTGGATGGTGTTCGCGGGGTGGCCGTTGGCGAGCAGGCCGCCGACCAGGGCGCTCGCCATGTTGCCGGCGCCGATGAATGTGATTCGCATGCTTGCAGTCCTCCTCGAGTCGTCCGGGCCGGGCCGGACGGTTCAGCCTTCTTCCCGACGCAGGAACTGCCGGGGCCGGATGCCGACCGCGAGCAGGGCGCCGAGGTAGACGACGGCGGCGCCGAATACCAGCCCCAGTACCAGGCCAACGCGTCGGAAAGGCGTGGCCTGCAGCGCGATCCAGTCGAAACGGGGTTCGACCCACAGCAGCAGGGCCGTCATGGCCGCTGCCGCCACTGCGACCTGCAGGCCGAAGCGCCACCAGCCCGGCTGTGGCACATAGCTGCCGCGCCGGCGCAGGCCGACCAGCAGCAGCATTGCGTTCAGGCTCGCCCCGACCGAGATCGACAGCGCGAGGCCGGCGTGGGCGAACAGCGGGACGAAGGCGATGTTCATCAGCTGGGTCAGGATGAGGACCGCGATGGCGATCTTCACCGGCGTGCGGACATCGAGCTGCGCGTAGAAGCCCGGCGCCAGCACCTTGACCCCGATCAGCCCGAGCAGACCGAGGGAATAGCCGAGGACGGCCCGGCGCGTCATCTCGACGTCGTCCGCGGTGAACCGGCCGTAGTGAAAGAGCAGGGCGGTCAGCGGCTCGGCGAGCGCGGCCAGGCCGATCATGCACGGGATGGCGAGCATCACCGACAGGCGCAGGCCCCAGTCGAGCATCTGGCTGTAGCGCTCCACCGCATTCTCGGCCCGGGCCTTCGAGAGGCTCGGCAGCAGGACGGTGCCGAGGGCCACGCCGAGCAGGGCGGTGGGAAACTCCATCAGCCGGTCGCCGAAGGACACCCAGGAGACGCTGCCCTCGGCCAGCCGCGATGCGATGTGGGTATTGATGATCAGGCTCAGCTGGGCGACCGAGACGGCCAGCACGGCCGGCCCCATCAGCTTCAGGATCCGGCGGGCATCGGGGTCGGTGAAGGCGGCCCGCAGGCCGAAGCCGATGCGTGGCAGGACGCCGATCCGGCGCAGGGCGGGAATCTGGATCGCGAGCTGGGCGAAGCCGCCGAGCAGCACGCCGGCGCCGAGGGCGTAGATCGGCGGATCGAAGTACGGGGTGAGCAGCAGCGCCGCGCCGATGAAGCACAGGTTCAGCAGGACCGGGGCGAAGGCCGGCACCATGAAGCGGCGCCAGGTGTTGAGGATGCCGGCCGACAGGGCGACCATCGACACGAACAGGATGTAGGGGAACATCCAGCGGGTCAGGTTGGTAGCGACCTCGAAGGTCGCCGGGTCGCGGGCAAGACCCGAGGCCATCAGCCAGACCAGAGCCGGGGCGGCGGCGGCCCCGAGGATCGAGACCAGCAGGACGACCCAGAACAGGCCTGTCGCCACCCGGTCGACGAGGGCCTTGAGCTGCGCCGGGTCGCCCTCGCGCTCGGAGCGCCCGCGCACGTCGGCGAGGATCGGGACGAAAGCCTGGGAGAACGCCCCTTCCGCAAACAGCCGCCGCAGCAGGTTGGGCAGCCGGAACGCGACGAAAAAGGCATCGGTATGCGCCGATGCCCCGAAAATCGCGGCGATGAGGTTTTCCCGGATCAGTCCGGTGATCCGCGACAGCAGGGTCAGGCCACTGACCGTTGCCGCCGCCCTGAGAAGATTCATTGCGTCTCCGACGCCAGTGATTGCGGGATTGGCGGGTCGCGGGCTATAATTTCAGGCTTCACGCAATTCTAGCTTGCCGAAGTGGTCCACGGTACGGCGCCGGGGGCAACGCCCGAAGGCGTACCGGGGGGCGGCGGGGGGCAGCAAATGATTGCCATAGCCGTAATACGGCGGCTGTAACACAACATGCGTCACGCGCGGCACCTGCGCGCGGCGCCAGACACGACGGAAAGTACATGGCCAATATCGCATCGTCTCGCAAGCGCGCCCGCCAGGCGGTCGTCCGGAACCTGAGCAATTCGAGCCAGCGCTCGTCGCTGCGCACCGCGATCAAGGCGGTCCGCAAGGCGGTCGAGGCCGGCGACAAGGCGGTGGCGGCCGAGACCTTCCAGCGTTCGCAGGCGATCATCGATCGTATCGCCGACAAGCGGCTGATCCACAAGAATGCCGCTTCGCGCTACAAGAGCCGCCTGTCGGCTGCCGTCAAGGCCATGGCCGCCTGACGACGAGGCCAATGGACTGAAGCCGGGGCCTCCAGCTCCGGAACGAAGGCGCCGCAAGGCGCCTTTCGTCATTTCGGGGGCCGGTCGCCGAACAGTGCGGTGCCGATGCGCACGATCGTCGCGCCTTCGGCGACGGCGGCCTCGAGGTCGGCCGACATGCCCATCGAGAGAGTGTCGAGCGCAAAGCCGGCCGTGCGCAACTGCTCGTACAGCGCGCGGACCGCGGCGAAAGCCTGCCGCTGGCCGGCGACGTCCGCACGCGGGGCGGGGATCGCCATCAGGCCCCGTAGCCGCAGCCGCGGCATCCTGGCGACCGCCGCCGCCAGGGCCGGCAGGTCCTGCGGCGCGCAGCCGCTCTTGGTGTCTTCGCCGTCGATATTGACCTGCAGGCAGACCGACAGGGGCCCAGCCGCGGCCGGTCGCTGCTCGTCGAGCCGCCGTGCGATCCGTTCCCGATCGACCGAATGGACCCAGGCGAAGCGCTCGGCGATCGCCCGGGTCTTGTTCGACTGGATCGGCCCGATGTAGTGCCAGTCGAGCCGCACGGCGGGCGCGATCGCGGCGCAGCGATCCTGCTTGTCGAGCGCCTCCTGCAGGTAGTTCTCGCCGAAATCCCGCTGCCCGGCAGCAGCCAGTGCGAGCACACGCTCGGCAGGAACCGTCTTGCTGACCGCGAGCAGCCGCACCGACTCCGGCGACCGGCCCGCGGACTCGCAGGCCTGCTGGATGCGCCGCTCGACTGCGTCGAGCGACCTTCGGGCGGCCGATCCGGGTTCTTCGCGCCCGTTCATCGCCGTTGTGTGCCAATGGTCGCCTGGGCAGCCCCGGGGGATTGGCGCCGGCAGAGAATCGTTCGCAAACCCCCGCCGATGGGACCAACCGGGAAGTGTGCAATGGATATCGCAGAACTGCTGACGTTCGCCGTCAAGAACAAGGCTTCGGACCTCCATCTTTCAGCCGGCCTGCCCCCGATGATCCGGGTGCATGGCGATGTTCGTCGGATCAATCTCCCGCCCATGGAGCACAAGGACGTGCACGGGATGATCTACGACATCATGAACGATTCGCAACGCAAGGAGTACGAGGAAAACCTCGAATGCGACTTCTCGTTCGCGATTCCCGGCCTGGCGCGTTTCCGCGTCAACGCGTTCCTGCAGCAGCGCGGCGCCGGCGCCGT
>CAYZBJ010000003.1:0-102984 GCA_964476625.1 uncultured Burkholderiaceae bacterium
CTCGGCCGCCTCGCGCGGCCAGGTGCTGGTCAGGTAGTAATTGAGCGCCGGACGGCAGCTCGCGCAGCCGTTGGGCGTCTTCCAGTCGAGCACCCGCATCGTCTCGTCGATCGAGAGCAGGTGCAGCTTGCGGATCGCCTCGCGCACATCGCCATGCGGATGCGTGGTGCAGCCGCACATCGCCTTGGCCGCGGGCGCCGCCGAGTAGTCGGCGCCGACGGTGTTCATCAGGATCTGCTCGACCAGGCCGGTGCACGAGCCGCAGGAGGCCGATGCCTTGGTGTGCTTGCGGACATCCTCGATGGTGAACAAGCCCTTCGTCTTGATCGCCTGGACGATCGTCCCCTTGCACACGCCGTTGCAGCCGCAGACCTCGGCGTCGTCGGCCATGGTGGCCGCGCGGTCCTGGCCCTGGTGGCCGGCGTCGCCGAGGTTCGACTCGCCGAACATCAGGCGATCGCGCATGCCCGCGATCGACTGCCCCGAGCGGATCAGCTTGAAATACCAGGCGCCGTCGACGGTGTCGCCATAGAGGCAGGCGCCGACCAGGCGATCGTCGCGGATGACGAGCTTGCGGTAGACGCCGCCGACCGGGTCGGACAGGGTCATCTCGTCGCAGCCTTCGCCCCCCATGAAGTCGCCCGCCGAGAAGAGATCGCAGCCGGTGACCTTCAGCTTGGTGGACGTGACCGAGCCCTGGTAGCGACCGATGCCCATCCGCGCGAGGTGGTTGGCGGCAACCTTCGCCATGTCGAAGAGCGGGGCCACCAGCCCGTAGGCAACGCCACGGTGGTTCGCGCATTCGCCGACCGCGTAGACCCGGGGATCGAAGGTCTGCAAGGTGTCGTTGACGAGGATGCCGCGCTCGACCTGCAGTCCGATTCGCTCGGCCAGCGCGGTGTTCGGCCGGATACCGGCGGCCACCACGACGAGCCCGGCCGGCAGCTCCTCGCCGCTCGCGAGGCGCACGCCGGCGACGCGGCCGTCGGCGCCGGCGGCCAGCGACCGGGTCTGGGCGCCGAGCCGGAAGGACAGGCCGCGCTGCTCGAGCGATGCCTGCAGCAGGCCGGCGGCGGCGGCGTCGAGCTGGCGCTCCATCAGCCATCCCGCGAGGTGCACCACGGTAACCGCCATGCCACGGGCGCGCAGCCCGTTGGCCGCCTCGAGCCCGAGCAGGCCGCCGCCGATGACCACCGCCTGGCGATGGCTCGCGGCCGCCTCGATCATCGCACTGGTGTCGGCGATGTCGCGGTAGCCGACCACCCCGGGCAGGTCGATGCCCTCGATCGGCGGCATGAAGGGCGTCGAGCCAGTGGCGATCAGCAGCCGGTCGTAGGGCTCGACGGTGCCATCGGCGGCGATCACCTCGCGCCGGGCCCGGTTCACGTCGACCACCTCGCTGCCGAGGTGCAGCCTGATGTTGTTGGCGGCGTACCAGTCGAGGTCGTTGAGGACGATGTCCTCGAGCCTCTGCTCGCCGGCGAGCACCGGCGAGAGCAGGATCCGGTTGTAGTTGGGGTGGGGCTCGGCGCCGAACACCACGATGTCGTAGAGATCGGGCGCCAGCGCGATCAGCTCCTCGACCGTGCGAATGCCGGCCATGCCGTTGCCGATGACCACGAGTTTCATCTTTTGCATCGATTGCGTTCCGATTGCGTTTCCTGGAGGCGAGCGCCGGCGGTTCGGGCGCCGGACGTCGAGCGGAAAACGCAAGCGCTGTGCCAGATGGGCCGAAAGCGCGCAGCGGCGCGGCCTGCGGGCCCGCTCGCGGCGTCGCGGGCCGCGCACCAGGCCGACGCGGCGCCCGGTCGGGTCGCACCGACCGCACCGGCCGGGTGCGGCGAGGCACTGCTGCGGTGCAGCGAAGGCCGGCGGCCGGATGTGCACGGCCAGCGGGCCGCGGCGGCTCCTGGCGATGTCGGCGGCGGTGATCGACCCCGTGCCGGCGGATAATCCGGCCATGACCGAAACCGACGCGCCCCCGGACGCAACCGACGCCGAGGCGGTGATCTTCTTCTGCCACGGCTCGCCCGATCCCGGCTGGCGAACACCGTTCGATGCGATCCTCGCCAGCTTCCGCGCCCGCTACCCGCGCCGGCGCGCGGCGCTGTGCTTCCTCGAGCGGATGACGCCGGGCCTGCCCGAGACCATCGACGCCCTGGCCGCCGACGGCGTGGAGCGCATCCGGGTCATGCCGCTCTTCCTCGCGCCGGGCGCCCATACCCGACGCGACCTGCCCGCGATGCTCGACGAGGCCCGGCGGCGCTGGCCGGCGCTGGCGATCTCGGCCGGCGCCACCCTGGCCGAGGATCCGGCGCTGCAGGCCGCCATCGTGGCGTCGGCCGGCGCCGATGGCGATGCCCGCGCGGGCGACGACAGCCGCGTCGACCGCCCCGGCGGCGACGGCGCCGCCCGATCGCCCTAGAATCTGCCCGGGCGCCCGCGAGACGCCATCGGAATCCGCAGGCAAGCGAGAGGGGGAGCATCGTGAAAGTCATCATCGCCGGGGCCGGCATCGGCGGCCTGACCGCCGCGCTGTCGCTGCACGAGGCCGGCATCGACGTCGAGGTCTACGAAGGGGTCGCCCGGATGTCGCCGCTCGGCGTGGGCATCAACTGCCTGCCCCATGCGGTGCGCGAGCTGACCGAGCTCGGCCTGGCCGATGCGCTGATGGCAACCGGCGTCGCCACCCGCGAGCTCGTCTACACCAACAAGTTCGGCAAGCGGATCTGGCAGGAAGACCGCGGCCGCCACGCCGGCTACGACTGGCCGCAGGTCTCGCTGCACCGGGGCCGGCTGCAGATGATCCTGTTCGAGGCGGCGATCGCGCGGCTCGGATCGCAGCGCATCCACCTCGACCACGCCCTCGAGCGCTACGAGCAGGATGCCGACGGGGTGACCGCCCACTTCGTCTCGCGCCGGTTGCTGCCGGGCGGGGGTTCGGAGCGCAACGGGCAGGCGGTTCCGACCACGACGACGCGCGGCAGCGCCCGCGCCGACGTGCTCATCGCCGCCGACGGCATCCATTCGGCGGTGCGCCGCCAGCAGCATCCCGACGAGGGTCCGCCGATCTGGAACGGCGCCATCCTCTGGCGCGGCGTCACCTTCGCCAGGCCCTTCCTGTCGGGCTCGTCGATGATCATGGCCGGCCATGAATGGCAGAAGTTCGTCTGCTACCCGATCGCGCCGCCGCGCGCCGACGGGCTGCAGGAGATCAACTGGATCGCCGAGCTCAAGTATCGCGAGCGCAGCGGCTTCGAGCCCGAGGACTGGAACCGCCCCGGGCGGCTCGAGCAGTTCCTGCCGGCCTTCGAATCCTGGGACTTCGGCTGGCTCGACGCGCCGGGACTGATCCGCGGCGCCGCCGGCTGCTACGAATTCCCGATGGTCGATCGCGACCCGCTCGAGGCCTGGGCCGACGGCCGGGTCACCCTGCTCGGGGACGCTGCCCACCCGATGTATCCGATCGGCAGCAACGGCGCCTCGCAGGCGATCCTCGATGCCCGGGTGCTCTCGTGGCGACTGGCGACCGAGCCCGACCCGCTGGCCGCGCTGGCCCGCTACGAAGAGGAACGACGGCCCGCCACGGCGAAGCTGGTACTCGCCAACCGGCGCAACGGCCCCGAGAAAGTGATGCAGATGGCCGAGGAACGGGCCCCGCAGGGATTCGCCGACGTCCACGAGGTGATCGACGCCGACGAGCTCACCCGGGTGGCGAGCGAATACAAGCGAGTCGCCGGCTTCGACCGCGAGCAGCTCGCCGCCCGCCATTCCTACAGCGTGCGGCGCGACGCCGCCTGAAATGGAACCGCCCCCACGCTCGCCATCGCTCGCTTCGGCCTCGCCTCCCGCCACATGGCGGCGGCCCCGGGGAGCGTAGCGGCAGCGGCATTCGAAACAGGGCGGGTAGTATTGGCAGCAGGCCAGCGGCAAGGGGCCGGATTTGGCACAGCGACGGAGGAGAGCATCGGATGGCAACGGTCGAACACGCGGGCGCACGACTTTTCTACCGGGTCGACGGCAAGGCCGACGGGCCGCCGCTGGTGCTGCTCAACTCGCTGGGCAGCGGCACCGGACTGTGGGATCCGATCATGTCGGCGCTCGGCGCGAAGTACCGGGTGCTGCGCACCGACAAGCGCGGCCACGGCCAGTCGAGCGGCACCCCGGGCGAGTATTCGATCCCGATGCTCGCCGACGACGTCCTCGCGGTCATGGATGCGGCCGGCTTCGAGCGGGCCACGGTGGGCGGCATCTCGATCGGCGGCATGATCTCGATGCAGCTCGCCCTGGCCGCCCCCGCGCGGGTCGAACGGCTGCTCATCTCCAACAGTTCCGCCTTTCCCGGTGACAAGCTGCGCGCGCGCATGGCCGAAGTGCGCGAGAACGGCCTCGAGCCGGTGGCCGACGGCGTCATCCGCAACTGGTTCAGCGCCGACGCCATCGCCGCCGGCGGCCCTTACATGGAAGCGGTGCGCGCCACCTTCGTCGGAGGCGAGCCCCAGGGCTACATCGGCTGCTGCGCCGCCATCATCGCCATGGACCTGCGCCCGGCGCTGCCGCGGATCAGCCAGCCGGCGCTCGTCATCGCCGGGCTGTCGGACGCCTCGCTGCCGCCAGAGCATTCGCGCGAGATCGCCGCCGCGCTGCCCGATGCCCGGCTGGTCGAACTGCCCGCCCTGCATATTCCCTTCGGCGACATCCCCGAGGACTATGCCCGGGCGGTGATCGAGTTCCTCGATGCCTGAACAGGACACCCAGATGCAGGAAATGCTGCCAGCCGAAGCCCGCGACTTCCTCGCGAAAAATCCCGAGGCCCTGTTCATCGACTGCCGCAGCGATGCCGAGTTCTACTTCGTCGGCCATCCGGTGGGGGCGAACCACGTGGCCTGGCAGGACGGCCCCGACTGGGACCTGAACCCGCATTTCGTGGGCGAGGTCCGCATGCTCGCGGGCAATTCCACCGACCGGCCGGTAGTACTGATCTGCCGCAGCGGCAAGCGCTCGGCCGCGGCCGCCGAAGCCCTCGAAGCCGCCGGCTTCAGCCAGACGATCAACGTCGTCCACGGTTTCGAGGGCGACCTCGACGAGCAGCACCAGCGCGGCAAGATCAATGGCTGGCGCCATGACGGCCTGCCCTGGGAGCAGCTGTAGCCGGTGCGGCCCGACCGGCAAGAGCCGTTGGACCGCCGCGCCGGAACCCGGATTTCACATGGTGTTCGCGGAACTTTCCGTATCATAGGTGGCTGATAGTCACGGCCAGGGTCGTAACGAAGGAGCGCAATGGCAACCACCTTGGCCGCAACGGCAAGGCAATTCACTCCGAAGTCGAGCTATAGCTACGACGAACTGATCGACTGCGGGCACGGCGGACTGTTCGGCCCCGGCAACGCGAAGCTGCCGTTGCCGCCGATGCTCATGTTCGACCGCATCACGGCCATCTCGGCCACCGGCGGCGCCCACGACAAGGGCTTCGTCGAGGCCGAGTTCGATATCCGGCCCGACCTGTGGTTCTTCGGCTGCCACTTCGAGAACGACCCGGTGATGCCCGGCTGCCTCGGCCTGGACGCCCTGTGGCAACTGCTCGGCTTCTTCCTCGGCTGGAGCGGTGCGCCCGGCTCGGGTCGCGCGCTCGGCCTCGGCAACCTGAAGTTCACCGGCCAGGTGCTGCCCGATGCCAGGCTCGTCCATTACCGGCTCGACATCAAGCGCATGATCAACCGCCGCCTGGTGCTGGGCGTGGCCGACGGCCAGGTCACCGTCGACGGCCGGCTGATCTACGAGGCCAAGGATCTCAACGTCGGGTTGTTCATCAATCCGAACGCGACCTGAGGGCAACCCGGCATGAGCGAAACAACCAACACCCGTCGGGTAGTCATCACCGGCATCGGCATCATCTCGTGCATCGGCCTCGACCAGCAGCAGGTCCTGCAGTCCCTGCGCGAAGGCCGCTCGGGCATCGCCGCGATGCCCGAATACACCGAACTCGGCTTTCGCAGCCAGGTGGCCGGGCGCCCCGACATTGACCTCGACACCGCCGTCGACCGCAAATTGCGCCGCTTCATGGGTGATGGCGCCGCCTACCTGCACCTGTCGATGGAGCAGGCGATCGCCGACGCCGGCCTGGAGCCCGGCGACGTGAGCAACGAACGAACCGGCATCATCGTCGGCTCGGGCGGACCCTCGACGCGCAACCAGGTCGAAGCCGCCGCGATCTGCAAGGAAAAGGGCCCCAAGCGCGTCGGCCCGTACATGGTGCCGCGCTGCATGTCCTCGACGACATCCGCCACGGCCGCCACCAACTTCCAGATCAAGGGTGTCAACTACACGATCTCGTCGGCCTGCTCGACCTCGGCGCACTGCATCGGCAGCGGCGCCGAGCAGATCCAGTGGGGCAAGCAGGACATCGTCTTCGCCGGCGGCGGCGAGGAGCTCGACTGGACCTTGTCGGTGCTGTTCGACGGCATGGGCGCCATGTCCTCGAAGTACAACGACCGGCCCACGACGGCATCGCGCCCCTACGATGCCAACCGCGACGGCTTCGTGATCGCCGGCGGCGGCGGCGTGGTGGTGCTCGAGGAACTCGAGCATGCGAAGGCGCGCGGCGCGAAGATCTACGCCGAAGTCACCGGCTACGGCGCAACATCGGACGGCGCCGACATGGTTGCCCCCAGCGGCGAAGGCGCGGCGCGCTGCATGCGCAATGCGCTGGCCACCGTGCGCACGCCCGTCACCTACATCAACACCCACGGCACCGCCACCCCGGTGGGCGACATCGTCGAACTGCGGGCGATCCGCGAGGTGTTCGAGCAAGCGGGCCGCGAGCTGCCGCTGATCTCGTCGACCAAGTCCATGACCGGCCATTCGCTGGGCGCCACCGGCGTCCAGGAAGCGATCTATTCGCTGCTCATGATGAAGCACGGCTTCGTCGCGCCGAGCATCAACATCGAGAACCTCGACGAAGGCGCGGCCGACTTCCGGATCGCGCGCGAACGCATCGACGGCGTCGAGCACCAGACGGTGCTGTCGAACAGCTTCGGCTTCGGCGGAACCAACTGCACGCTGGCGTTGTCGCGGTATACGGGCTGAGCGCGCCACAGCGATCAACGCGACCTTTCAAGAGAATCGCCGCGCCGCTTGGGCCATCAGGCTGATGGCCGGAAGTTCAATGGCCGCCGTCCACGACAACGGACACCATACGACCGTCGTTATCCCGGATGCTTAACAATGCAACTGCATTGCCATGGCAATGCAGTTGCATTACACTAGCGAGATCGCGAATTCGTGCCCGGAGAGCCATCATGCCCGCCGCCCTGGAAGTCGAATCGACGCTGACCGACCGTTACCAGACCACCGTCCCCGAAACCGTGCGCCGGGCGCTGCGCCTGCGCAAGCGCGACAGGATTCGTTACGTCGTCCGTCCCGGCGGAGAGGTGCTGCTCAGCCGGGCAGACCGCAACGATGAAACCGATCCGGCGCTCGATGCGTTCCTCGGGTTCCTGGCGCAGGACATCGCCGCGCATCCCGAGCGAGTCCGGGCGATCGATCACGGGCTCGTCCAGCGCATTCGCGCGTTGACCGACAAGGCGGCGATCGATCTCGACGCGCCACTGTCAGCAGACGACGAATGAGCCCTGATGAGCGGGCCGGTCATCGTCAACGGCTGGGCAATCTACGCCCATCCCCTGTTTCTCGACCAACTCGAGACATTGGTCGGCCAGGTCGATCGGCTCGCCCGGAAAGATCCCGCCGGCTACGCCAGGAAGAACGCCACCAAGCGCCTCGGTGCCATCTTCAGACTGGCCTTCGATGTCATTCCGCAGGATCCCGGCCGGGCGGAGTACCGGCAAGGCAACACGCTAGGCGCGGAGCACGCGCACTGGTTCCGGGCGAAGTTCTTCCAGCAGTATCGCCTCTTCTTTCGCTATCACGCCAAAGCCGGGGTCATCGTCTACGGCTGGGTCAACGACGAGGACTCGAAGCGTGCCTACGGTAGTGCCGATGACGCCTACCAGGTGTTTCGCCGAATGCTCGACAGCGGCCGTCCGCCGAACGACTGGGACAGCCTAATGGCGGAGGTACGCGCCGAGCGCGAGCGGCTTGCGCGAATCTTCTCTCGTCCCGAGCCTGAACCACCAGAGACCGACTGAGCTTCAACACTGACTCTGCCGGAATGGATATCGTCCCCGGTCGACGCGCCTACCAGCCCTCCCGCTCGGGAACAAGCAGCGACCAGTCGAGCACCGGATTGGACGACGAGTAGTTCTCGATCACATGCGGAATCGCCACCGCGCCCGATCCGGATAGCGCGACCCTCGATCCGGGCGCCGTCGGAGCCAGCTTCGTGAAGCGTTCGAGATCCATGAGGCCTGCAAACCGTTCCGTCAACGGGACGGCATCGAAGTTCTCCGGCGCCCTGCCGGCGACCATCCGCGGCGTATTGTCCAAGGCGGTACCGTAGGCATCGAGCGCGACCTCAGCGTAACGCGTGCCCTCTCCCGCTGCGCCACCCGTCATCGACGCGCTTATCACATAACCGCCGCCGTCCAACACCGTGAGCCGAACCTCGGGGTCACGCCCCTCGACCGATGGCATCTCACCCGAAACGAGCAACTGTCGGTCAAGGTTGTAGGCACACCAGCGGATCCTGATCCGATCCTCGTACCTCGGGGGCTCCATTGGTCCTTGCCATATGCTTTCCTGCCAGTACTCCGTATTGGCGATGACGACCGATTCCCCATTGCTGACGAACCCGAGATCGCTTGACGGGTAGACATGGCAGCCCGTGGCTCCCGCCTGCTCGATGTCATCGATTACCTGGCCATCAAGCGATATCCGCGCGAGCAACATCCCCGGGCCAAGAAGGCTGAACCGGCTGCCAAGCAGCCAGAAACGCGAACCGTCGAAAATGAGAGCGAGCGGATTCATCGAAGCCGGCACTGTCACCGGGCCGGATCGAAGTTCAATCCGGCGCCCCGCGACGTCGGTGGTCATCACTACCAAGCCGCTACGTTCCGGGTCAGCGGGTATCACACCTCCGTCCGGGCCCGGACCGGGGAAATCTCCGCCACCATTGGGATTTCGCACGCTGTATGCGGCGACGATCATGAATCCATCATCGCCGGCTGCAACCTTCGCCTCCCAGACATTCGCCCGGCGTGTTGAAGCGTTCGCACTGGTGACGCCGGTCCCGGGGGCGTCCGTCAAAGCAGCGATCAGAGCGTCATGCTGAATGGCTGCCACCGCCGGCAGCAATCCGATCGCACGTGTCGGCGACCGAAAACCCCGCAACTCGGTAACGCTCTCGACCGGCATCGGCTGCCCCTCGGGCACCAGCGCGCCAATCTCCGATTTCACTGGCCCGAGGCCTCTACCGTACCAGACCGTCTCCTTCGTGACTCCGACGGCGTTCGAACTGTTGGGGAAAACAAGGCGGTAGTCTCGTTCGACCCTGATGACGTCAGCCACCTCGAAACGGGAAAGCGCCAAGGAGCTCTCGTGCGTTGCCGTGGTCGCAGTCGTGATGTACGCCAGCAAGGGCCTGCCGAGATCGTCCTCCAGGTAGACGCTCTGCTGCTGCGACTCCATGCGCCGGCCGAGCGGAATGACGGCGGGAAGCTCGAGCTCCCGTTGCTCTCCTGACCGCCAGGCGTAGACACCGTCCTTGCTGACCTCCGTATACATCGACGCCATGGGCGCCACGTCGGGCGACATCGATGTAACGTTCCAGCCCCACGTCGTTCCATTGTTGTTGGGCAACAAACCAGGGCTCATCGGCACCAGCCGGAGGATCTCGCCATCACCCGGGGACGACGCCGCGCCTTGAAAAAAGACGGCGACCGTATCCGGATCGTCATACCAGTAGTCCGCCGACCTGACCGACCCTGGTCCTGGACCGGAGGCTCCCCCCGAATCGCTACCGCCCCCGCCGCCGCAGCCCGCAAGCACGAACACCACGATTGCTGCGCCGATGATGGCGCGCACACCGCCTGTCCCCATCTTCATTGTTTCCCCCGCCCCGAGTCGCGACCGAGTATAGGCGGCCGACAACCGGAGAGGAGCAACTCTGCGTTATCGTCAGTTTTGCGCCATACCGCAAACGCAGGACGGGCTGGAGGGCCGGTGCTCGACCTCGTCGAATCCGCTCATCGGATGCGATCGGGTGCCCGACGGCAAAGCCCTTACGGTGTTCGCTGCGCCGTGTGTTTCACGCGCAGGATCTCCACGGTGTGCGCATCGGCGAGCACGCGATACAGCATGATGTAGTGTCGATGGGCAACCAGTTCGCGCACGAAGGCGGGCAGACCCGGCCGACCGCTGCGACCCAGCTTCGGGTGCGCCGCAAGCAAGGAGGAGGTCTTGTCGCGCAACTCCTGACCGAAAGCCTGCGCCCTGATCGGGTTGTCCTGGGCAATATGGTCGACGATGTCTTCCAGATCCGCTTCGGCCATCGGACGCCAGACGATGCGGCAAGAGAGCGTCGCCTTCGCCATCGGTCAATCCGGCTTGCGCCTGCCGATCAACGAGCGTCCATGCAGAACAAGCATCGAATCATGTGCGCTTCGCTCCTGCGGCCTTGTGGCCCGCAATGCGCGCATCCATCCGGTCCATGACTTCATCGTGAGGGATGCTCGGCCGGGGATCGTCGATAGCCTCCTGGATCTCCGCGGCGAGCCATCGGGAGTAGGCGGCGGCCTGATGCGCCTCGCGCATCGCTTCGGCACGGCCACGGTTGCCAGAGGCTTCTTCCTTCTCTTGCGGGTTCCATTCGCTGGCGTCGAATCGGCCGACGGTGATCCCCACGTCGCGCAGCATGTTCAAGGCAGCGGCAGGGTTGCCGAAACGACGCGGCTCGCTGCTGCGGGCCTTGGCCAGCAAGGCCGTCACGCCGCTGCGCGTATCGATTTGCACGAGGAACGCGCCGCCCTCTCCCTTCAGGGTCACGCCCGACACACCGCCAGCATGACTCGCGGCGCGCAGCTGCTCGATGGTCATGCTTTGCATGATGGCTCCTTATAGGTCTCGGAGTATTACAGGGTAGATTGTGCACATTCTCAAGGACACGTGCACTTCCCGGCAATGGATCCGAAGGCTCTACGACCAGGAAGGATCAGCGGTTCGAAGAGGTTGGCAGCCCCGACATCGTCACTCGGTGGCACATCCGCGGCAATCGGACGAAAGGCCGAGGGCACGCAGCGACAGCCTGGCCCGGCCCGGAGAACAGGGGCTGAAAATCCGGAAAGAAAATCAGTGCAGCGTGATCGGATGCTGCATCAGCTCGTCGAACTGGCTGAGGTAGGCGTCCACTTCTTCGATGGTCGGCTCGGTCGCGATCAGCGATTCGACATCGCTGCGAAACCGCAGGGCCAGGGGCCCGGCGATGAAGATCTCGCGCCGGGCGGCCTTGTCCATGATCTCGTAGCCGCCGACGGACTCGGCATCCGCGGCACGGAACTCGACCACGCAATAGCTCGGACTGTTGTAGATCATGTTCATCGCGGGACTCTCCTTCGTCTCCCATGTGGAGACGGCATCTCGCGGATTCAAGACAGGCCGGGGCCGACGACCGCCGGGCGGGACACGACATGCGGTCGGCGCAAGCATCGTGCCCGGGACTTGCCGGCCACCGACGCCAAAAGGCCCGAATACGTGAAATTGTCCTTTGTTCCCCGTACCCGGCGGGACACAATTCCGAGGTATCGGTGGATCCGCGCGTGCTCCCGGGGAGGCGCGGCTGCCGTCTGCCCATCGCTCCGGGCCGCGAGTCGGCCGGAAATGGCAGATACGGAAGACGGCCGCATAGTACGCGGGTCGTCGCCGATACGGGACTGATGATGCATCGCGACCGCCACAGGCGGCGCCCAGTGCTTCATGTGATCGATACCAATCCAAGAGCAAGGAAGCTTTCCGATGGCACTCATACTCGAGATCACCCAGCAAGACGGCCTGGTCGTCCGCCAGCCGATCGATTCGACCACCGCGAAAATCGCCGCACAGCCGGGCGACAAGATGCGCGTCCTCGACGCAGCGACCGGCCAGCCCGCCGGCGATCTCGTCGCGCGCCGCGTCGGCGAGTCGCTCGTGGTCGAACAGGCCGGCGGCGCGACCGTCGAACTGACCGAGTTCTTCGCGCAATGCGCTCCCGGCGAGGGCTGCGAGCTGGTTCTCGAGGACGGGGACAAGACCACCACGATTTCACAGGCCACCGAGCCGATGAGCGTGGCTGCCGATGGCAGCCCGGTGATGTACGACGGTGCGCTGGCTGCCCAGGCAGGCTCGGCGCCCGCCCAGGAAGGCGCAGCCGCCGCAGCCGGCACCACCGCGGGTGCCGCTGAAGGCGGCGCGGCCGCTGCCGGCGCAACCAACACTGGCGCGATCGTCGCCGGCGTGGCCGCGATCGGCCTTGCCGCCGCGGCTGGCGGCGGTGGCAGCGGCGGTGGTGGTGGCAGCACGCCGGTCGATCCGGACCCGGACGACACCGAGCCGCCGGCTGCCCCGACGATCAACGCGGTCGCCGGCGACAACATCGTCGACGCCGCCGAGGCAGCCGCTGATGTCGTCGTCAGCGGCACCGCCGAAGCCGGCAGCACCGTCACCGTGGACTGGGGTACCGCAAGCAAGACCGCGACCGCCAGCGAGGACGGCGCATGGTCGGTCAGCTTCGCCCCCGCCGATCTGCCTGCGTCCGACGGCGCCTCCACGATCAGCGTCACCGCCACCGATGCAGCCGGCAACGTGAGCGAGCCGAGCACCGCAAGCGTAACGATGGATACCGGGGCACCGGACACCGTGGCTCCGGATGCACCGGTGGTCGACCCAGTCGGCACCGTGAACGCAGCGGCCGTGGCCACTGGCGTCTCGGTCAGCGGTACCGCCGAGCCAAACAGCACCGTCGACGTGACCTGGGGTGCGCTCACCACACAAGCCGTCGCTGCCGGTGACGGCACCTGGACGGCGAGCTTCGGGGCTGGCGAATCCGATGCGGCAGCCGAGATCACCGCGACCGCCACCGATGCAGCCGGCAATACCAGTGAGGCGTCCGCGCCCGCGGCGGTGGACCTCGACATCACCGCGCCGGCTGCCGCCACGATCGACGATGTCACAGGCGACAACGTCGTCAGTGCCGCCGAAGCGGCTGCCGGAGTGAACATCAGCGGCACCGCGGAAGAAGGCAGCACCGTCGATGTGACCTGGGGTGGCATCACCAAGCAAGCGGTCGCCGGCGCGGGCGGTGCCTGGGCGGTCAACTATGCCGCCAGCGAGATCCCGGCCGACGGCGCGAGCGACGTCAGCGCCCTCGTCACCGACGCAGCGGGCAATCCGCAGACCGATCCCGCAGCCACCCTGTCGGTGGATGTCACGGCGGTCGCCGACAGCGGCGGTACCGATGGCGCCGATGTCCTGGTGGGTGGTGCCGGCGACAGCGTGCTCTTCGGCGGTGAAGGCAATGACATCCTGGTCGGCGACTCGGCCGGGTCGGTGCGGAACTACCAGTTCGACTACTGGAACATCGACGAGAGCATGTACGAAGACTTCAATGCCTTCGGCGGCGATATTGATACGTCGAGCATCGCCTACAACCCCGGTGCGATCTTCGGCGGCTGGACGGTTGGCGGTGACGGCACCAAGGACAATGGCGGCACGGACGTCGTCACCGGCGGCGTTGCCGAGATGCGGGGCACGGGCAACGGCTACGACAGCAGCGGCACCGGTGGCACCCTCCTTTGGGAAACGGTCACCACCGGTAGCGACGGTGCCAGCGGCCTGAGCCAGTCGATCGATACGGTAGCCGGCGAGGCCTACACCCTGTCCGTCCGGCTCGGTACCGATGACCACGGCACCTCGTTTGCGATTCTCTGGAATGGCGCCGAGATCGCCTATTACGACGGCACCACCCACGAGGTTGTCAACGAGCCAGGCAACTGGACCCTCAGCGGGGGTACCGTGATCACCGACGTAGAGGATCACGATGGCGGCGTCCAAACGACACTGAGCTTCAGCGTCATGGGTGCTGGTCCCGGTACCGAGCTGACACTGCAAGCCTACAACGTCGACGATAACTCCCCGAACGGCGATGGCCTGCTCGTTCACCGGGTCACCCTGGAAGCGGACGCGGCAGCGGGTAACGACGTGCTGGTCGGTGGTGCCGGCAACGACCTGATCTTCGGCCAGGGCGGCAACGACACCCTGACCGGTGGTGAAGGTGCCGACACCTTCGTGTTCTCGATGTTCACCGACAACGGCAACGACGTGATCACGGACTTCGAGGTCGGGGTCGACCGGATCATGCTGGTCGATGCGATCGACACGGTTATCACCGAGTCGACCAGCCCGGCGGACAATCCGAGTTCCGACACCAACCTCACGTTCGAGGACTTCATGGTCGGCAGCCCGGATCCTGACAATCCGATCTCCGGTACTCAGGAAATCACCCTGGGTGAAGATGGCGACGGCAATCTGGTGCTGACGTTCACCGGCGAGAACAGCGCGAATCTCGGTTCGGTAACGCTGCAAGGCGTCGATGCGGCAGCCTACGACTCGGTCGCAAGTCTGGTCACCGGCGGCATCATCGACTTCACTGGCGACGGCTTCCACGCGGGCCTGATGACCCCGGTCGTCTGACCCATTCCCAGCCGGTCCCGGAGAAGCGGGGCCGGCCGGGTCCTCCTGTGAACACAAGATGAAAAACAGCAAGCGCCCTCTTCCCCGCATCGGCCTGTCCGGCACGGGCTTCATCGCGCGCAGCTTTGCGCATATGGTGATGAAGCATGCGCCCGACATGCGCCTTCACAAGGTGCTGACGCGGCGCGATCCGAAACGCCTGGCGGACTTTCCGACCCACGGCATCGTCACCAATTCGATCGACGAGCTGGTCGATGGCTCGGACCTGGTGTTCGAGTGCAGCGGCGACGTGCTCCATGCGACCCTGGTGGTCGAGCGGGCGCTGGCCGCCGGTCGTCCGGTGGTGACCATGAACTCCGAATTCCATGTCACGACCGGCGCGTACTTCGCCGGCCGTGGCCTGCTGACCGAGGCCGAGGGCGACCAGCCCGGCTGCCTTGCGGCCCTGCGCGAGAACATGCTGGCGATGGGTTTCTCGCCGCTGGTCTACGGCAACATGAAGGGTTTCCTCAACCCGAACCCGACGCCCGAGGACATGGCCTTCTGGTCCTCCAAGCAGGGCATCAGCATCGAGCAGACGACCTCGTTCACCGACGGCACCAAGGTGCAGATCGAGCAGGCCTTCATCGCCAACCATGCCGGCGCGGGCATCCTGCGCCGGGGGCTCGAGGGCCCGGCGCGCGACGATACCGTCGATGCGGCCCGCGACCTCGCCCGGATGGCCGAGGCGGCCGGCGGGCCGATTGCCGACTACCTGCTCTCGCGCACCCAGATGCCCGGGGTGTTCATCGCCGCGCGGCACGATGCCGAGCAGGTCGATGCGCTCAATTACTTCAAGCTCGGCCCCGGCCCGTACTACGTGATGTTCAATCCGCACCACCTGTGCTCGATCGAGGCGATCAAGACGGTGCGCCGGGTACTCGCCGGCGGCGGGGTGCTGATGAACAACTCCTCGAACCCCGCGATCGGGGTGTGCGCGATCGCCAAGGGTCCGCTGGCGGCCGGCCACCGGATCGATCTCGCGATCGGTGGTTTCGATGTGCGCGGCGAAGCGGTCACCACGGCCGACGAGCCCGAGCATGTGCCGATCGGCATCCTCAACGGCGCGATCCTGCGCCATGCGGTGGAACCGGGCCAGATGCTGCGCTTTTCGGACGTCGACATCCCCGACTCCCGGGCGCTCGAGGTCGTGCGCGCCCTGGCCCCCGCGGCGGCCGTCGCCACCGCCTGAGCCCTGCTCCGGCAGCGGCCGGCGCCACCAACTTCCAGCTCCCCTTGCCGCCGGCCCGAATGCCGGCGGCGCCATTTCCAAGGTATCGGCGAGCCGGCCGCGCTTCCGTGCGGCGCTTCCGGCCGTCACCGCCGCATGGCCTGTCGTCGACGCACAACCGGCGGGGCGGGCGCGGGGTGTCGTGCGAGACTTGGCGCTCGAGACCGGGACACACCGCAATCTGGTGATGTACCCGCCGCCCGCATGCAATCCGCCTAGGAGCGACAATGTCCCTGATCCTTGAAATCATCCGTGCCGATGGCAGCCTGGTGCGCCAGCCCCTGGCCGCCGACGCTCCGCTTGCCATCCACGCCGGCGATCGTGTCCGCGTGATCGACACCGCGAGCGGCCAAGCGCTGCCGCCCGAGGCGCTGCTGCGCGAAGGCGCGGACCTGGTCGTCGCGACCGGCGATGAGCGGATCGTCGCCCGCGGCCTCTTCGGGGATGACGCCGACGGCGAGGCGATCGACCACGCCCTGTCCGAAGCAACCGACACGGCCGGCCCGGTCGAGGCACAGTCGCTCGCAGCGATCGATGCCGACGGCGGCGACCCGTCCACGATCGCCGCTGCCAATGGCGCCGCGGCGGCGGCGGCCGAGCCGGAGGCTGGCGGCCCCGGCCCCTTCGATGCCAGTGGCACCGCCGCCTTCGGCGCCGTCGCCGCCGGCGGCGTGGCCCTGGTTGCGAGCGGGTCCAGTGGCGGTTCGTCGTCCCCGAATGAGCCATCCCCGGAAGAACCAGCTCCGGAGGAGCCGCCCCCGGTCGATACCACCCCGCCGGAGGCGCCAGTGCTCGCCCCGGTTGCGGGCGACGACGTGGTCAATGCGGCCGAAGCCGGCAGCGTCGTCATCAACGGCATCGCCGAGCCGGGCAGCACGGTAACCGTCGAATGGAGCGACGGCGCCACCGTTGTGAGCGGGTCGGCGGTTGCCGATGCGAGCGGCAACTTCGCCGTGGCGCTCGACCCGGCGGGCCTCGCCGACGGCGCGACCACGGTGAGCGCGACCGCCACCGATGCGGCCGGCAATGTCGGCCCAGCGGCGAGCGCCGCGGTGACGCTGGACCGGACGCCGCCGGCAGCCCCGAGCGTGGCGCTCGACGCCGCGAGCGACTCGGGCCTCGTCGGCGACGACATCACGAACAACACCACCCCCACCCTGGCCGGCACCGCCGACGCCGGCGCGACGGTCAGCGTTACCTATGTCGACGCCAGCGGCACGGCCCGCAGCCAGTCGACCACCGCCGATGCCAGCGGCGCCTGGAGCATGACGATCGCGAACGCGGTGGCAGGCCACGGCGCCACCGTTCCCTTCACCGCGAGCGCTGCCGATGCCGCCGGCAACACCGCCAGCACGACGGTCTCGTTGGTGTTCGACACGGTATCGATGGCGCCGAGCCTGCGGGTCGACCTGGATACCGGCGCGGCACACGGCTTCGCCGAAGCGGGGGCGACCGTTGCGCTCGACCATGATGGCAACGCCGGCACCGCGGCGCTCGAAACCGTCGCCGGCTCCGATGGCGCCTATGCCTTCGCCGCCGGCACGATCGCCAACGCCGGCCAGGTGGCCAGCGCGACGGCCACCGATGTGGCCGGCAATACCAGTTCGGCGGCGACGGTCACGATGCCAGGCTCCGATGGCACCGGCCTGAACGATTTCATCACCGACAGCCCTGGCGCCGCGACCATCGTCGGGCTCGGCGGCGATGACTTCATTTTCGCTGGCGATGGAAACGATCGGCTCGATGGTGGCCTCGGGGACGACGACCTGCACGGCGAGGGCGGCGACGACATCGTGATCGGCGGCCCCGGCAACGACGTCCACATCTTCGGGGAAGACGGCAACGACATCCTGATCGGCGATTCCGGCGGCGGGATCCGCAACTACCAGTTCGACTACTGGAACACCAGCGCCCCGGATGCGGTGGACTCCGGCGACGGGGTATCGCCCGTCGAGCAGTCTTTCGCCGGCCTGCGGCCGAGCGCCTCGATCGGCTGGACCATCGACCCGAACCCCGCGACCCGGATGATCGACGACGGCGCTGGCGGCAACGTGCAGGTGCGAACCGGCGGCCTGGTCGAGCTGCTCGGCACCGCGAACGTGGCCGACCATGGTCCCGACCTGACCGGCACCGGCGGCACCCTGTACTGGGAGACAGAATTCACGGGCTCGGATGGCGCCTCAGCCCTGTCGCAACCGATCATCACCTCCGCGGGCGTCAGCTACGAGCTCGCGATCCAGACCTCGTCCTTCGATGGCGACACATCCTTCGCGGTGGTCTGGAACGGCCAGGAGATCGCCTTCTACAACGGCCTGACCGATACCTGGAGTGGCCAGCAGCCCGACGTCAGCCCAGTTGCACCGGGCGACCCGAACATCCTGCGCCAGGTCCTGCGCTTCGAGGTCGACGGCAACCCCTCGGGCGAGGACTCGAGCCTCGCCTTGCGCGCCTTCGCCCCGATCGGGCAGGACGGCGGCGACGGCCTGCAGGTCGACCGGGTCACCCTGCGCCCGACCGCCGCCGACGGCAACGACTACATGAACGGTGGCGCCGGCGATGACCTGCTGTTCGGCCAGGGCGGCGACGATACCCTGATCGGCGGGGCCGGCGCCGACACCTTCGTGTTCTCGATGCATGCCGACAACGGCCACGACACCATCCTCGACTTCGAGTTGGGCACCGACCGGATCCTGCTCATCGATGCGCTCGATGCGAGCCGGACCGGCTCGCTCGGTCCGGCGGCAGTGCCTCTGTCGGATTCGCAGCTCGATGCAAGCGACTTCCTCGTCGCTGGCACCCAGGAGATCATGCTGGCCGACAGCGGTGGCAACCTGCAGCTCGTGTTCTCGGGCGAAGGCGGCGCCGCGCTCGGCTCGGTCACGCTCAATGGCGTCGCAGCCGGCGCCTATGCGGACGTGGGAGCGCTGTTCGGCGCCGGCATCCTGGTGGCGACCGGCGACGGCTTTCACGCCGGGCTGCTCTGATCGGACGGCGGTCCGTTTAGATAGCGGGCCGCTCTCGCTTCGCCCGGGCTCGCTAGTGGTTGGCCTTGCGGTAGGCGCCGCGGGCGAGGTCGATGCCGAGCTGCTTGAGCTTGCGGTAGAGGTGGGTGCGCTCGAGCCCGGTGCGCTCGGCCACCCGGGTCATGCTGCCCTGCTCGCGCGTGAGGTGGTGCTCGAAGTAGATGCGCTCGAAGGCGTCGCGCGCTTCGCGCAGCGGCATCTCGAGCGAGAGCTCCTGCATGGTGACGCTGCCGTTGTTGGCCACTGCCGCCGACACGGTGCCCGCCACCAGGGTCTCCATGCCGACCGCGCTGGGCGCGATCGGGGCGATGCCGCCAGCGGCGAGTGCGCCGGCGGCCATGGTGAGCGGACCACGCGCGGCGCCAGCGGCTTCGGTGCGCCGGGCCAGCCCGCTCTCGACGGCCTTGAGCAGCTTCTGCAGGGTGATGGGCTTTTCGAGGAAATCGAGCGCGCCGATGCGAGTGGCCTCGACGGCGGTGTCGATGGTGGCATGGCCGGACATCATGATGACCGGCATGGTCAGCTTGCCGTTGGCGGCCCACTCCTTGAGCAGGGTGACGCCATCGGTGTCGGGCATCCAGATATCGAGCAGGACCAGGTCGGGGTCGCTGGTCTCGCGCGCCTGGCGCGCCTGGTTGGCGCTGTCGGCGAGCATCACGGCATGCCCTTCGTCCCCGAGGATTTCGGAGAGCAATTCGCGGATGCCGATTTCGTCATCGACTACGAGGATATCGGCCATGGCCCTCAGGCGTTGCGCTCGTCGGTTGCTGCGTTGGCGCTATTGTCCACGGATTTCGCGAAATTGGTAAATAGCACCGACACCCTTGCGCCGCCCTCTTCCGGATTGGCGGCGTTGATGCGCCCGCCATGCTCGTCGACGATCTTCTTGACGATGGCCAGGCCGAGCCCGGTGCCGCGCGACTTGCTGGTCACGTAAGGCTCGAAGACCCGCCCGAGGATCGAGGGCGCGAAGCCCTGGCCGTTGTCGCGCACCACCATCCGCACGGCGTCCTGGCCCAGCCGGGTATGGACGCTCTCGGTCTCGATGACCACGCTCGGGACCTCGGACTTGTCGGTTGCCTCGATGCCGTTCTTGAGCAGGTTGTGGATCACCTGGCGCAGCTGGGTGGCATCGCCCATGATCATCGGCAATGGCCGGGACAGCCGGGCATGGACGATCGCGCCCGACTCGCCGTGCGCGTACAACCCGACCACGTCCTCGATCAGGGCATTGAGGTCGAGCGGGGCGAACTGCGCCGAGGGCAGCCGGGCGTAGTCGCGGAACTCGTCGACCATCAGCTTGAGCGCGCCGACCTGGTTGACGATGGTCTGCGCGCTGCGATCGAGCAGTCGCGCATCGTCGGGCGCGAGCCGGTCGGCGAGCTTCGCGCGCAGGCGCTCGGCCGAGAGCTGGATCGGGGTGAGCGGGTTCTTGATCTCGTGGGCGAGGCGCCGGGCGACCTCGGCCCAGGCGAGCGCGCGCTGCGCCGAGATCATCTCGGTGATGTCATCGAAGACGATCATGTAGTTGAGCTGCTGCTCGGGCAGGATCGAGCCGCGCGCGAGGATCGTCTGCTCGGACGTGGTATTGCCTTCGGCCGGCATGCGCTCGAGTTCGAGCTGGCGCTGCCAGCTCGAGGCGTTGGTGCCGGCCTGCTCGTTGAAGGCCTCGCGGATCGGCTCGGCGAGCTGGCCGATGCGCGGCACCTCGCTCAGGGGCTCGTCGAGGTGGGCCACCAGCCCGAGGCCGAGGATGCGCTCGGCGCCGGCGTTGGCGACCGCGAGCCGGAAGTCGGCATCGAGCACCAGCACGCCGGCGGTCAGGTTCGCGAGCACGCTCTCGAGCCGCGCGTTGACCGTCTCGAGCTCGCGCTGGTTGCGATCGACCATCGAGCGGGCATCCTGCAGCTGGCGGGTCATCGCATTGAAGGACTGGGTCAGCATGCCGAGCTCGTCGCGCCCGGAATAGTCCTTGACCGGGCGGAAGTCGCCCTCGGCGACGGCGCGGGTGCCGGCGGCGAACATCGACAGCGGGCCGGTGATCCAGCCGGCGAGCAGGAAGGCGGCGGCGATCGCCGAGAACGCCGTGAGGATGAAGATCAGGGTCAGCGTCACCCGGAAGAGCTGCTTGAGCGCCTCGCGCGAATCGAGCAACTGCTGGTAGTCCGAGCGCCCCTGGGCGACCAGTTCGGCGTTCTCCGCCAGGGCCACCGGCAACTGGTGGACCAACTGCACGAAGCGGCTGTCGTCGAGCAGGCGCCCCTCGGCGCCGATCGGCGCGATCACGCGCAGCTTCAGGGGCGAATCGCCACGCTGGGGCGAACCCTGCTCGATCTGGGCGTACATGCGCGTCATGCGCGCCCGCCGCAACTGGTCCGACGAGGGCATGTCAGGCACCAGGGGCGCGAACTGGCCGCCGCTGGTGGTGATGATGCGCCCGGTACCGGTGAGGATCACCGCTTCCTGGATGCCGTTCTGGTCGCGCAGCCGGTTGAGGGTGCTCGGCCATTGCGCCAGCGGCGTGTCGGACAGCTCGATCGCGATCGCCCGGCCCTTGGTGCTGAACTCGATGCGGCTCGCATCGAGCGCGGCCCGTCCCAGGGTGAGGCCTGATTCGAGGGCGCGCTCGAGCGGGACGTCGAACCAGGACTCGATCGAGCGGCCGACGAAAGCGATCGCGACGAGATAGATCAGCAGGACCGGGACGACGGTCATGAGGGCGAAGGAGATCGCCATGCGCGCCATCAGCCGGGTGCCGAACAGGCCGCGCCGATAACGCTGCACGAGGCGGCGCATCAGCTCGAGCACGAGCAGCAGGAGCACCACCGCCACGCCCACGGTGAGCCAGAACAGCAGCTCGTAGTGGCGCTGGAACATGGCCGCGTCGGTGGTGGCGGTCGCGAGCAGGGCGAGCAGGACGATCGCGAACGCGACCGCGAAGATCAGCGCGACCCGGAGGATCCGTCCTACCGAGCGCTTGCCGGGGTCGCGGTCGTCAGGGTGAAGCTCTTCCATTCGCTGCTGATGTCCCAGTCGTTGTTGGTCAGCGCGCCGAGCTGGTAGGGCCTGGGCAGGCGATCGCGGTCGAAGCGCAGGCGCAGGCGCGCCTCGTAGCGGGTATTCGGCTGGAGGTCCTCGACCGGCACCACGCTCCAGCCGCTCACCTGGGCGATCGCCTGCGCGGCCTCGGCGAGGGTCGCGAAATGCTGTACATCGCCGTCGATGTTGGCGCGAAAGCGCTGGGTCAGCAAATGATAGGACAGCGTGTGGACCTGGCGGGCTTCGACGGTGCGCTCGTCCCACCACCACCAGCGCGGCCGGGTGAGGTCGAATTCGGCCACATAGTGGAGGGTGACGCCGTCACGCAGCGCCTGCTCGATCTTCGCATCGATCGGCAGCCTGAAGCGCGCCCAGAGCAGCCAGGCATCGTCGGCCAGGCTGCGCTCGAAGCGGACATCCTCGACCCGGATGGTGTCGGCGGCACGCGCCTGCGCCCCTGCGCCCGCCAGCGCGATCCAAAGCGCCAGCAGCAGGGCGGAGCGCAGCATCAGTCCCGTTTCCCGAGCATCGCGTAGTAGAACCCATCGTGGTCAAGCGCTGCGCCCGAAGTGGGCAACAACTGCGTGACCGGCTCGCGTCCTTCGTCAGGGGCGAAGGCCCAGACCAGCGGCAGGCGAAGGGCGTCGGGATGGCTCCGCATGAACCGGGCGATCACCGGGTCGCCCTCGGCCGGAAACACCGAGCAGGTCGAGTAGAGCAATTTACCACCCGGGGCGAGGAGCGGCCAAAGCGCGCCGAGCATCGCCGCCTGACGGTCGGAAAATGTCGCCATATCGCTACGGCGGCGGCGCCAGCGGACATCGGGCTGGCGACGCACGATACCCGAGGCGGTGCAGGGCGCGTCGACCAGGATGCGGTCGAAAGCCTGCCCGTCGTACCAGTCCGCCGGCGTGAGCGCATCGCCGACGACGAGGCGCGCCTGCTGGCCGAGCCGCGCCAGGTTGTCGCCGACCCGCGCCAGGCGGGCTTCGTCGGGATCGAGCGCAACGAGATCGAGCGCGGCGAGCTCCAGCAGGTGGGTGGTCTTGCCGCCGGGCGCGGCGCAGGCATCGAGCACCCGCATGCCGTCGGCCACGTCGAGCAGGGGCGCGGCGAGCTGGGCGCCGGCATCCTGCACCGAAACCAGGCCTTCGGCCCAGCCGGGCAGGCGCTCGAGCGGCACCGCCGCCTCGAGGCGCACCGCCTGCGGCCCGACCTGCGTGCCGGCGATGCCGGCCTCGGCAAGGCTGGCCAGCCAGGCCTCGGTCGAGACCTGGCGGACGTTGACCCGCAGGACCAGCGGCGGCTCGCGATTGGATTCCTCGAGGATCGCCTGCCATTGCCCGGGCCAGGCCTCGCGCAAGGTGTCGATCCACCAGGCGGGGAAATTCCAGCGGCCGGCCGGCTCCTCGCGCGCGGCCGCGACAAGGGCATCGCGCTCGCGCAGGAAGCGGCGCAGGGTGGCGTTCAGGAAGCCGGCGCCGTGGCGCAGGGCCGGGTCGGCCTTGGCGGCCTCGATCGCCTGGTCGACGGTGGTCGCATCCGCGCGGACCGGATCGAGCAGCTGCGCGAGGGTGACCTGCTGCAGGGCCAGCATCGCCGGCGCGGGCGGACGCTGGTTGAGCCGGGCCGAGAGCGCGCGGCACAGGCCCCAGGTGCGCACCGTGCGCGAGGCGATGTCGCGGATGGCGGCGCGCGATGCCGGCGGCAGGCCCCCCGGCTTCGGGTCCTGCCCCCCGCCCGGCTTTGGCGCGCGGCCCGCGCCCTGCATCGCCGCCTCGAGGGCCGCCGGCAGCGAGGCCCCCCCGGCAAGCCGCTCGAGGGCCCTGGCGGCGACCCGGAGCTCCTCGCCGAGCGTCGCCCGCGACGCGCCAGCCCGGGTGGTCAACGCACCCGGCCGCTTGCCATTTCCATCAGGCGGCGGATGCGCTCCTCGGTAGGCGGGTGGGTCGAGAACAGCGAGGCGATGCCCCCGCCAGAGAGCGGATTCATGATCATCATCTGCGCGGTCTCGGGGTGGGCCTCGGTGGTGGGCAGCGGCGTGCCGGCGGCATAGCGCTGGATCTTGTCGAGCGCCGAGGCGAGCGCCTGCGGATCGCCGCTGATCTCGGCGCCGCCGCGATCGGCCTCGTACTCGCGGGTGCGCGACAAGGCCATCTGGATGACGGCCGCCGCCATCGGCGCGAGCAGCGCGACGGCGATGGTCGCGATCATGTTCTGCCGACCGCGTCCACCGAAGAACATGGCGAAGTTGGCGAGCGCCGAAATGGCCCCGGCCATGGTCGCCGAGATCGTCTGGGTGAGGATGTCGCGATGCTTGACGTGGGCGAGCTCGTGGGCCATGACGCCGCGCAGCTCCGCCTCGGAGAGCACCCGCAGGATGCCGGTGGTGGCCGCCACCGCGGCGTTCTGGGGATTGCGCCCGGTCGCGAAGGCATTGGGCGCCGGCTCGTCGATCAGGTAGACACGGGGCATCGGCAACTGCGCGCGCTGCGCGAGTTCGCGAACCATGCCGTAGAACTGCGGGGCGCTGGTTTCATCGACCTCGCGCGCCTTGTACATGCGCAGCACCATCTTGTCGGAAAACCAGTACGCGAAGAAGTTGCTCACCACGGCAAAGCCGAGGGCGAGCAGCATGCCCTGCTGGCCGCCGAGCGCGCCGCCGACCACTCCGAAGAGCGCGACGATCGCCGCCATCAGCATGCCGGTCCTGGCCCAGTTGAACATAGCGGGTTTCCTTGGGGTCGAAGACTGTCCGGATGGAATATGGGGCCGCCCGGCCCGCTCTGCAAGCGGCGCGCCGGGTCGGCGACGAAACCGGCCCGAGGGCGGGTTCAGCGGGGCTCGAAGACCTGCCCGGCAGCCAGCGGCGCCCCCTTGAGGAAGTCGACGACGGCGAGGCGCTTGCCGCCGGCGCGCTGCAATTCCCGCACCTGCAGCACACCTTCGCCGCAGGCGATCGCGAGGCCCTCGCCGGGCAGGACCTCGCCGGGGCGGGCGCGGGTCTCGGCGGGCGCGGCGTCGCGCGCGCGCGCCGACCAGAACTTGATCGGGCCATGGATCCCCGGCAGCAGCGAATGCATCCCCGGCGCCGGATCGAAGGCGCGCATCCGGCGCGCCAGCCGCGAGGCGGGCTCGCGCCAGTCGATGCGCGATTCGGCCTTGTCGATCCGGCTGGCGTAGAGCGCGCCCTCGGCCGGCTGCGCCCGCGCGGCGAGGCCGCCGGCGGCGAGGCCGGCCAGTGCTTCGACGATGAGCTCCGCACCGAGTTCGGCGAGGCGGTCGTGCAGCTCGCCACCGGTCTCGTGCTCGCCGATCGGCAGCGCGCGGGCGAGCAGCATCGGGCCGGTATCGAGCCCCTCGTCCATCTGCATGATGGTGATGCCGGTCTCGGTGTCGCCGGCCTCGATGGCACGCTGGATGGGCGCCGCGCCCCGCCAGCGCGGCAGCAGCGACGCATGGATGTTCAGGCAGCCGCGGGCCGGGATGCGCAGGACCTCGGCCGGCAGGATCAGGCCGTAGGCGGCCACCACCATCAGCTCGGCGCCGACCGCCTCGAGCGCCGGCCACTGGCCCGGGTCGCGCAGGCTGCGCGGCTGGGCGACCGGGATGCCGAGCTCGAGGGCGCGCAGCTTGACGGGGCTGGCGCGCAGCTGCTTGCCGCGCCCGGCCGGCTGGTCGGCTCGCGTGAGCACCAGTGCGATGTCATGGCCGGCGGCGACGAGCGCATCGAGCGCGCGGGCCGCAAACTCCGGCGTACCGGCAAAAATCAATCTCACAGCGGCCTCGCATTCGGGTGCAGGACAAGGCGGGGCGCCGCAGACAGTGCGCCTGCACGGCAAGGCGCCCCAACGCGGTCATGCGCCCGAATGCGAGGTCGTTTCAAGCGACTTCGCGGTCCTGCTTCAGCAAGCGACTGCGGATGCGCCCCTGCTTGAGCCGCGACAGGTACTGGACGAAGACCTTGCCGTCGAGGTGATCGATCTCGTGCTGGATGCAGACCGCGAGCAGGCCGTCGGCCTCGAGGGTGAAGGGCTCGCCATCGAGCCCCAGCGCCCGCACCGTGACCCGGTCGGGGCGCTCGACTTCCTCGTAGATGCCGGGCACCGAGAGGCAGCCCTCCTCGTAGCGCTGGCTGGCTTCGCTGTGCGCGAGGATCTCGGGATTGATGAAGACCTGCAGCGCCGCGCGGTCTTCGGAGACGTCGATGACGACCACCCGCTCATGGACGTCGACCTGGGTCGCGGCCAGGCCGATGCCCGGGGCGTCGTACATGGTTTCGGCCATGTCGGCGACCAGCTGGCGGATCCGTTCGTCGATCCGCTCGACCGGACGCGCCACCGTGTGCAGGCGCTCGTCGGGATATCGAAGGATTTTGAGTACGGCCATCAGTGGATATCTACCGCTGGTAAGTTATGGCAGGCCAAGCGCGTTGCGGTATCGGGCGGCGCTCGGCACAATCCAGTCACCCTGCAAAAGCAATATGGGGCGCGGATTCGAGGAATCAAGCGGCGAATCGAGCGCTCGAACCGATAGGCGCCACGGACTCGTTGCCGATGACCAATTTTATCATGCGGTTTCTCGTTGCCGCCGGACTGACCCTCGCAGCGGCGGTGTCTGCGCAGCAGGCGACCCCGCCGCTGGAAATCTCGCCGGAGGCGCCCGACCGCTACGTCGTGGTCAAGGGCGACACCCTCTGGGACATCTCCGGGCGCTTCCTCGAGAAACCCTGGCGCTGGCCCGAAATCTGGGACCTCAATCGCGAATCGATCCGCGATCCGCACTGGATCTATCCGGGTGACGTGGTCCTGCTCGATCGCAGCGGCGCCGAGCCCCGGCTGCGGCTCGCCCGGCGCATCGGCACCGGCAACAATGCCGACGGCAGCGCGGGCGCCGGCAACGGCACCGTCAAGCTGCAGCCGATGGTGCGCTCCGAACCGATCGAGCGCGACGCGATCCCGACTCTCGATACCGCCACGATCGCGCCCTTCCTGAACCGCCCCCTGATCGTCGAGGAAAGCGACCTCGCGACCAACCCCCGCATCGTCGCGACCCAGGAAGGCCGGGTCTATCTCGGCCGCGGCGACCTCGCCTACGTGCGCAGCATCGCCGACGAATCGCAGCCCGAATGGCATATCTATCGCAAGGCCAAGCCGATCCTCGACCCCGACACCCGCAAGCCGATCGCCTATGAAGCCCTGTTCGTGGGCGGCGCGCAGCTCGAGCGGGTCGGCGACCCGGCCACGGTGCGCCTGACCAGCGTCACCGAGGAAGTCGGCGTCGGCGACCGGCTGATGCCGGCGATCAAGGGCAAGCCCCTCAACTTCGTTCCGCGGGCGCCCGAGGGTCCGGTCGAAGGCCGGATCGTCAATGTCTACCGGGGCGTCACCCAGGTCGGCCGCAACAGCGTGGTCGCGATCAACCGCGGCCTGGCCGCCGGGGTCGACGAAGGCAGTGTGCTCGAGATCCGGCAGCGCGGGCGCACCGTGGTCGACCGCGAGAAGGACAACGAGAAGGTCAAGCTGCCCGACGAAAGAGTCGGCCATTTGATGATCTTCCGCTCCTTCGAGAACATCGCCTATGGTCTGGTGATGGAAGCGTCGCAGGCCATCTCGGTCGGCGACGCGGTCGCCAACCCCTGATTCCGGGTGCGTCATCGCGGGCGCCCCGGCGCCCGCGATGCCGTTCCACCCCCTTCCTGCCGAATCCCCTGCGCATGGCATCCGTGAGCCGGATCCGTCCGACTGGCTGCGCCTGAGCCTCACCGAAGGGCTCGGCCCGACGCGCATCCTGTGCCTGCTGCGCGCCTTCGGCGGGCCCGCTGACATCCTCGCCACCCCGACCGCGCATCTCGCCGGGATCGTCGGCGCCGCCATCGCCGCCCGCATTTCCGCCATCGACCCGGCGCGCGATGCGCGCGTCGCGGCCAGCCTCGAGTGGCTGGCCGGCGCCGCCGACCGCCACCTGCTCACCCTGGACGACCCCGCCTACCCGCCGGCATGGTTGAGCCTCGCCGATCCACCGCCCTGCGTCATGGTGCGCGGCCGGCTCGACGCCCTCGCCGCACCGGCCATCGCGATCGTCGGGTCGCGCCATGCGAGCGCCAGCGGCGCGCGCACCGCCCATGACTTCGCGGCCAGCCTGGCGAGCGAAGGCTGGTGCATCGCGAGCGGGCTGGCGCTCGGGATCGATGCCGCCGCCCACGCAGGCGCGCTCGCCGCCGGCGGCCCGACGGTCGCCTTCGTCGGCACCGGCCTCGACCAGGACTATCCGACGCGCCACCGGGGGCTTGCGCAGCGCATCGCCGCCACCGGCGCCCTCGTCTCCGAGTTCGCGCTCGGCATGGCGCCCCTGCGGGGGAACTTCCCGCGGCGCAACCGCCTGATCGCGGCCCATGCGCGCGGGGTGCTGGTGGTCGAGGCGGCCCGCCAGAGCGGCTCGCTCATCACCGCGACCGAAGCCGCGGAGCTCGGCCGGGAAGTCTTCGCGATGCCGGGCTCGATCCATTCGCCGCTGGCGCGGGGCTGCCACTGGCTGATCCGCCAGGGCGCCAAGCTGGTCGAGGAAGTCGCCGATGTGCGCGATGAGTTCCCCGCCGCCCTGCGCCCGCCAGTGGGCGCCGGCTCGGTGGCCGAGGCGCCGGCGCCGACCCGCACGACGCCAGGGTCTCCTGCCGGGGTGGCGGTCCCGGCCGGCGGCATGGCGCCGGGGGCGACCGCCGCGGCGGCCACGCTCGCCAGCCTCGACTGGCATCCGGCGAGCCCCGACGAACTCGCGCAACGACTCCCGTTCGGGGTGCCGGCGATCCTCGCCGCATTGCTCGAACTCGAGCTGGCCGGACAGGTCGAAAGGCTGGCCGGCGGCCGCTACCAGCGCTGCGAGGCGAGCGGGGTCGGGGCCGGCGCCGGCCGCCCCGGGCAGCCGGCCCGAGTTGCACGGCGCGTCGACCGGCCCGTATGATGGGCCGCCCCTGCGCCCGACCAGGGGCCCGACCAGGGCCGCCGGCCGATCCGCCGGCGCCCGATCCACCGAGTTCCCCGCCCTCATGAGCAAAGCCCTGATCATTGCCGAGAAGCCCTCCGTCGCCGCCGATATCGCGCGGGCGCTGGGCGGCTTCACCCGCCACGGCGACTATTTCGAATCCGACGACTACGTGCTGTCCTCCGCGGTCGGCCACCTCCTCGAGATCAAGGCGCCCGACGATGTCGAGGTCAAGCGCGGGAAATGGTCGTTCGCGAACCTGCCGGTGATCCCGCCGCACTTCGACCTCAACCCGATCAAGAAGGGCGAGGAGCGGCTCAAGCTGTTGCGCCGGCTCATCAAGCGCAAGGACGTGACCAGCCTGATCAACGCCTGCGACGCGGGCCGCGAGGGCGAGCTGATCTTCCGGCTGATCGTCCAGGATGCCAAGGCGAAGCAGCCGATCCGCCGGCTCTGGCTGCAATCGATGACCCAGAACGCGATCCGCGAAGCCTTCGACAAGTTGCGCGACGACGAATCGATGCAGCCGCTGGCCGATGCGGCCCGCTGCCGGTCCGAAGCCGACTGGCTGGTCGGGATCAACGGCACCCGCGCCATGACCGCCTTCAATTCGCGCGACGGCGGCTTCTACCTGACCACCGTCGGCCGGGTCCAGACCCCGACCCTCGCGATCGTCGTCGAGCGCGAGGAGAAGATCAAACGCTTCGTCTCCCGGCCCTATTTCGAAGTCCACGCCCAGTTCGGCGTCGCCGCCGGGCCGTACGCGGGACGCTGGTTCGATGCCGGGTTCCGCAAGGGCGAGGACCCCGAAGCCCGGGCCGAACGCATCTGGGACCGCGCCAAGGCCGAGGCGATCGTCGCCGCCTGCCAGGGGCAGCCGGGGACGGTCACCGAGGAGACCCGGCCCTCGACCCAGGCCTCGCCCCTGCTGTTCGACCTCACCAGCCTGCAGCGCGAGGCGAACTCCCGCTTCGGCTTCTCGGCCAAGACGACGCTTGCCCTGGCGCAATCGCTCTACGAGCGCCACAAGGCGCTGACCTACCCGCGGACCGATTCGCGGGCCCTGCCCGAGGACTACGTCGACACGGTGCGCGAGACCATGAAGGCGCTCTCGAACGCCCCCGGGGTCGGCCGCTTCGCCAGCGAGATCCTGCGCGAGGGCTGGGTCAAACCGAACAAGCGAGTGTTCGACAACAAGAAAGTGTCCGATCACTTCGCGATCATCCCGACCCTGCAGGCGCCGGGCAACCTGTCCGATGCGGAGGCCCGGCTCTACGACCTGGTACTGCGCCGCTTCCTCGCCATCTTCTATCCGGCCGCCGAGTTCCGGGTCACTACCCGAATTACAGAAGTAGCCACTCACTTGTTCAAAACCGAAGGCAAGGTCATGGTCAGCCCCGGTTGGCTGGCGATCTACCAGAAGGCTGCCAGCAGCACCGAAGGCGACGAGGACGACAAGACCCTGGTTGCCGTTGCGGAAAGTGAGCGAGCGCACACCAACGAAATCGAGGTGCGTGACCTCGCCACCCGGCCACCGGCGCGCTACACGGAGGCGACCCTGCTCTCGGCGATGGAAGGCGCCGGCAAGCTGGTCGAGGACGACGAGTTGCGCGAAGCGATGGCCGAGAAGGGCCTGGGCACGCCGGCGACCCGGGCGGCCGTCATCGAGGGCCTGCTCGCCGAGAACTACCTCCTGCGCGAAGGCCGCGAGCTGATGCCTACCGCCAAGGCGACCCAGCTCATGACCCTGCTGCGCGGCCTCGGCGTCACGGAACTGACGATGCCGGAACTCACCGGCGGCTGGGAACAGAAGCTCGCCCAGATGGAACACGGCCGGCTCGATCGCGACGCCTTCATGCGCGAGATCCAGGAGATGACCCGCAACATCGTCGCGCGGGCCAAGAACTACGGCGCCGATACCGTCCCCGGCGACTACGCGACCCTGCGGACCCCCTGTCCGAAATGCGGCAGCGTCGTGAAGGAGAACTACAAACGCTTCGCCTGCACCAATCCGGCGTGCGACTTCTCCATCACCAAGATCCCCGGCGGGCGGCAGTTCGAGATCGACGAAGTCGAGACCCTGCTCACCGAGAAGACACTCGGGCCCCTGCAGGGCTTCCGCAGCCGGATCGGCCGGCCCTTCGCCGCCATCCTGAAGATCACCCCCGAGCACAAGCTCGAGTTCGACTTCGGCCAGAACGACGATGCCGACGACGCCGAGCCGGTCGACTTCTCGGGGGCCGAAGCCCTCGGCGCCTGCCCGAAATGCGGCGGCCGGGTCTTCGAGCATGGCCTGAAGTACGTCTGCGAGCGCTCGGTCGGGCCCGGGCGCAGCTGCGACTTCTCCTCGGGCAAGATCATCCTGCAGCAGGAGATCGCCCCCGAGCAGATCCGCAAGTTGCTCGCCGAGGGCCGCACCGACCTCCTGCCCGGCTTCGTCTCGATGCGGACCCGGCGCAAGTTCAAGGCGTACCTGGTGCGCGGCGCCGACGGCAAGGTCGGCTTCGAGTTCGAGCCGCGGCCGGTGAAGGCGGGCGCCAAGGCAGGCGCCAAGGCGGCATCGAAGACCGGCGCCGGGACGCCTGGCAGCGCCGCCGACCCGGCGCAGGCAACGGGCGGGGCGGCGGCGAAGAAAGCCGGAGCGAAGAAGGCCGCCAGCAAGACGCCCGCGAAAAAGGCAGCCGCGAAGAAGCCGGCGGCAAGGAAGGCGGCTGCGAAGAAGTCGGCGGCCAGGCAGCCAGCCGACGACGCGACCAGCGACGCTTGAGGCGCGACGGGCAGGCGATGACGCGCATGCTGCTGCCGGCCGACCTGGAGGTCGACTGGGTCTTCGCCTATGGCTCGCTGATCTGGGATCCGGGCGACATGGCGATCACCCGGATCGAAGCCGGCCGGGCCCACGGCTACCACCGCGCCTTCTGCATCCGCTCGACCCTCTACCGGGGCACCCCCGAGCAGCCCGGCCTGGTGCTGGGGCTCGATCGTGGCGGCAGCTGCATGGGCATGGCCCAGCATCTCGACCCCGGGCGCCGGCGCGAGTCGCTCGAGCACCTCTATGCTCGCGAAATGCCGGCCGAATCCGACCGCGTCTACCTGCCGAGGATCCTGCGGGTCCGGCTCGCGAGCGGCCCGGAGGTGCGTGCGATCGCCTTCGTCGCCGACCGCAGCCTGCCCTCGTACGCACGGCTGTCCGAGGACGAGATCCTCGGGCAGATCGGCGCCTGCCACGGGCGCCGGGGGCCGAATCGCGACTACGCGATCAACACCTGGGAAGCCCTGCGCAGCCACGGGGTGCGCGACGACCGGCTCGCCGCCCTCGTGCGGCGCCTGCGCGCGCAACCCTGCTGAGCCGGTCGGTCTCTCAGGGGTTCGTGTTGCCGCCGCCCTCGCGGATAGCCTTGTGCAGCCGCGCCGGCTTGTGCCTGGCGCGCAGCCGGATGTTGAGCATCTCGACGGTGACCGAGAAGGCCATCGCGAAGTAGATGTAGCCCTTCGGAATGTGCTGGCCGAAGCCCTCGGCGATCAGGACCACGCCGACCAGGACGAGGAAGCTGAGCGCGAGCATCTTGACGGTCGGGTGCGCGTCGACGAACTCGCCGATCGGCTTGGCGCCGACCATCATGATGCCCACCGAGAGGACGATCGCGATGACCATGATCGAGACGTGCTCGACCAGGCCGACCGCGGTGATCACCGAGTCGAGCGAGAAGACGATGTCGATCAGGGCGATCTGCACCATGATCGCGCCGAAGCTCGCCACCACCGGGGTCTTCGACTCGGTGCCGTCG
The DNA here is from genome assembly GCA_964476625.1 of uncultured Burkholderiaceae bacterium. Lineage (GTDB taxonomy): Bacteria > Pseudomonadota > Gammaproteobacteria > Burkholderiales > Burkholderiaceae_E > JAMLIN01. Next base: position 32,721 of record CAYZBJ010000003.1, read on the forward strand.
TCCGTCTCGAGCGACTGGTGGATCTCGTGGACCGCCTTCCAGAGCAGGAACAGCCCGCCCCCGAGGAGGATCACGTCACGACCCGATATCGGCTGGCCGAAGACCTCGAAGAAAGGCGTGGTGAGCCGCATGATCCAGGCGATCGACAACAGCAGCAGCAGCCGCATGATCATGGCCAGCCCGAGGCCGATGATCCGCCCGCGGGCCCGCTGGTGCTCGGGCAGGCGCCCCACGAGGATCGAGATGAAGATGATGTTGTCGATCCCGAGCACGATCTCGAGCGCCGCAAGCGTCGCGAGCGCGACCCAGGCCTGCGGGTCGGAGAGCCATTCGAATCCCATGGGTGGGTTCCAGTCGGGTTCTTGTTTGAGGGCGTGCTCGCCGAAATGATAAACGAGACGCCCCGCCCCGGTCGGGCATTCAGAACAGCAATGCGAACACGAACAGGCCGATCATCATGAAGCTGATCGCGATCTTCACCGCAGTGCCGACGAGCATGCCGATCCAGGTGGCGATGCCGACCGACCCGGCGCGCGGCAGATCGCGCACCGCGATGTACTCGCCCAGGGCGGCGCCCACCAGCGGCAGGAACAGGATGCCGACCAGGCCGGTGAACACGCCCGCGACGGTGCCGATCAGCGCGCCGAGCACCGCCTGCCGGCTCGCGCCGACCCGCTGGGCGCCGAGCACCGCCGACAGGTAGTCGACGATCCAGGCGAGCACCATCAGGACGCCGGCGATGATGACCACGGTGCCACTGACCCGGGTGAAATCATCGATCCAGGCGCCCAGCGCGATGCCGGCGAACACGAATACCGCGCCGGGCAGCGCCGGGACCACGGTGCCGAGCAGGCCGATGACGATCAGCGCGGCCACGCCGATCCAGAGCAGGACCGCCACCGCCGTCGCGGACATCACCAGGCGAGCTCGAGGATCGCGAGGACGTCGTCCGGCCCGGCGACCGGCCGGGGATTGGTCCGGATCGGGCCGGTGCCGTCGTAGCGGGCGGCCATCGCGGGCAGCTGCGATCGCTCGATGCCGATCTCGCGCAGCCGGGTCGGCAGGCCGAGTCCGGCGAGGAAACTCCGCAACGCGGGCCCGGCCGGCTCGCCGGCAGCCCCCAGCAGGGTGGCGATGGTCCGCTGGCGCGCCTCGTTGACCGACACGTTCCACTCGAGCACCGCCGGCAGCATCAGGCAGGAGGTGATCCCGTGCGGCACGCCGTAGGCGCCCCCGAGGATGTAGCCGATGCCATGGCTCGCGCCCATCGGGACATCGGTCGCGCCAGGCAGCATCGACAGCCACATCGCGATCTGGGCGGCATGGCGGGCCTCGAGGTCGGCCGGATCGGCATGGATGCGCGGCAGGGATTCGAGCAGCATGGCGAGCGCCTTGTACGCCACCGCATCGCTGAAGGGCACCGGCTCGGCGGCGCACCAGCGCTCGACGGCATGGTCGATCGAGCGCACCCCGGTCGAGAGCAGGAGCTCCATCGGCGTATCGAGGGTAGCGGCAGGGTCGAGGATTACCGCCTCGGGCGCCGCGAGCGGGTGCGCGAAGCCGAGCTTGCGCCCGCTCGACACATCGGTGACGCCGGCGCGGTGGCTGAACTCGGCCGCCGACAGGGTGGTCGGCAGCGCGAACATGCGCAGGGCCTGCGGATCGCGGTGCCAGTCGTCGGGCTGGCGGCCGCCCCGGTGCTTGCCGTTGACGATGGCGTCGAGCCCGTCGACCTGGTCGATGTCGTACCAGAGCGCCTGCAGCATCACCTTGCTCGCGTCGATCACCGAGCCGCCGCCGATCGCGAGGATCCGGTCGGCGCCGGCGGCGCGCACCTGCTGCGCGCCGGCGATCACGGATTCGCGCGGGCTGTGGGCGGGGATGGCATCGAACTTGCCCGCAAACCGTGCGCCGAGCGCGTCGATCGCGGCGGCGACGAGCCGGCCGTCGGTCAGGGACCGGGTGGTGGTGATGAAGACCCGTTGGGCACCGCAGGTATCGACCTCGGCGGCAATGGCTTCGGCCAAGGGCACCGCCTGGTAGATGCGCGGCTGCGCCAGGGTGCGATGGATGCCTGCCTGCATGATGCTCTCCGGAGCGTTGGAGTGAGCTGCGGCGAACATGGTACAACCGGCGCAGGGGCCGGGTCCGCAAGGCCCGGAAATTGCTCCGGCATGGGTTGGCATCGACCGGCGATGGCTGGCATCGACCGGCAATGCACCGCCCGCCAACGGGTTCCCAGTGGAATGACGACATGATGCAACAAACCGAAGCGCAGCCCGCCGGAGGCCGGCTCGCGATCGAATTCGACGATGTCGCCGCCGCGGCCGAACGGCTCGACGGCCACGCGGTGCGCACGCCAGCGCTCGCCAGCGCAGCGCTCGACGCACGCTGTGGCGCGCAGGTCTTCTTCAAGTGCGAGAACCTGCAGCACGGCGGCGCGTTCAAGTTCCGCGGCGCCTTCAACACCTTGTCGCAGCTCTCGCCCGAACAGCGCCGCCGCGGCGTGGTCGCCTTTTCCTCGGGCAATCATGCGATCGCGGTCTCGCTCGCCGCGAAACGGCTGGAGATTCCGGCGACGATCGTGATGCCGGCCGATGCACCCGAGATCAAGGCCCGGCTCACCGCCGCCAACGGCGCGCGCATCGTCGCCTACGATCGCTTCAACGAAGACCGCGAAGCCATCGCCCGCCAGCTTGCCGAGCAGGAGGGCCTCGCGCTGGTGCCACCCTTCGACCATCCCGAGGTGATGGCCGGCCAGGGCACGGTCGCGCTCGAACTGATCGAGCAGGTCGGCGCGCTCGACCTGCTGCTGGTCTGCGTCGGGGGCGGCGGCCTGATCTCCGGCTGTGCGACCGCGGCCGCCGGCCGCTCGCCGGGCTGCCGTGTCGTCGGCGTGGAGCCGAGCGCCGGGGACGATGTCCGCCAGTCGCTGGCGCGCGGCGAGATCGTCTCGATCGAGGTGCCGCGGACCATCGCCGATGGCGCCCAGACGCGAGCGCCGGGCAGGCTCACCTTCCCGGTGATCCGCGAACGGGTCGCGGCCATCGAGACGGCCAGCGATGCGGCCCTGGTCGAGACGATGCGCTTCTTCGCCGAGTCGATGAAGCTCGTGGTCGAACCGACCGGCTGCCTCGCCGCGGCGCCCCTGGTGACGGGAGCGCTGGATGTGCGCGGCCTGCGCGTGGGAGTCGTCGTCAGTGGCGGCAACGTCGCCCTGCCGGCGTATGTCGAGTATCTCGCCACCGAACTGCTCGACAACGCGCGCTGAGTCCGCGCCGGCCTCGGCGCGTTCGCGCGAACCCGGATTCCCGCTGGTCGCCCGCGACCATGCCGGCGGCGTTACCATCGATACGCCGCCGGGGGCGGCCCGGGCGGCACCAACAAGGAGACCAGTCATGGGTAGTCAGATCGAACTCACCGCGGCCGACGGCCATCGCTTCGACGCCTACGTTGCCGAGCCGGGCGACGCCGCGCGCGGGGCCATCGTGATCGCGCCGGAGATCTTCGGCATCAACGCGCATATCCGTTCGGTGGCCGACGACTACGCCGCCGAGGGCTTCCTCGCCATTGCGCCGGCCCTGTTCGACCGCGTGCAACGCAAGTTCGAGACCGGCTACGAGCCCGACGACATCAAGGTCGGCATCGAGCTGATGAACCGGATCGACATCGCCGACGCGATCGCCGACACCTCGGCGGCCGTCGAACACGCCGCGAGCGCCGGCCGGGTCGGACTGGTCGGCTATTGCTGGGGCGGCACCATCGCCTGGGTCGGCGCGGCCCGCATCGAGGGCCTGTCGGCCTCGGTGGCCTACTACGGCGGCGGCATCCCGCGCCATGCCGACGAAGCGCCGCGCTGCCCGCTGCTATGCCACTTCGGCGAACTCGACCAGTCGCCCACGCCGGAACAGGCGCGCGATGCCATCGGCCGCCACCCGGGTATCGAAGCGCATTTCTACGCCGGCGCCGGCCACGGCTTCAACTGCGACATGCGCGGCTCCTACAACGCGGAAGCCGCGAAGCTCGCCCGCAGCCGCAGCCTCGCGTTCTTCCACCAGCACGTCGGCTAAGCCCGCATTGCTGGCGTCGCTCTGGCGCGACTTGCCCGGGCAGTTCGATCGGAACGGCAGGGCGCTCCCCGTACCCCGGCGTGCGACTCGCACGTCGGCCAAGAGTGCGCCGATAGCGACCGTTCGCCACGCGACTGTGGCGGATACACCGAACCGAACTCGCGGCGAGTTGACTAGGCGCCCCGTCTCGGGCTATTCAATTGTTACCGGATGTATCGGTCAGTTGGAAGTTGCTGAATCAATCCGTCACAGGGGCCTGGCCATGTTGTCTTATGGACGCTTTGTTCGTTCTTCGATTCTCGGCGCGATGATGGCATGTGGGGCCGCGAGCGCCCAGGTTGCCGGCACCATGGATGTCACGCTGGAGTTGGTGGACGGCTGTATCGTCACCGGGTCCCCGGATTCGCTAAGCAACGTGGACTTCGGGACAGTGGATTTCGGGGTGGCGCCAACCCTGTTCGCTTCCAATCTGGAAGCCCAGGCCGTGTTGGGCGGCACTCCGACACAGTTGATGTGCTCGCTCGGCGCCGCGCTGAACATCGCCGTCGGTGGCGGCCTGCATGAAACCGGCGGTGCCCGACGCATGGCGTCCGGTTCGAACTACGTCGAGTACCAGCTCCGGACCGCTCCCGGCGGCGGCGGCGATCCTTACGCCCTCGACACGCCGCATGACCTTTCGCACCTGGCTTCGGGAACGCCGTTCGACCTGCCGATCTACGGAGTGGTATCTCCCCAGTCCGGCCTCACCCCCGGAAACTATGCCGATACGGTGACCATCACATTGACCTTCTAGCTAACCCTCGGCGATCGGACGGATCTTCGCGATGGCGACTCGATACGATCGTTTCCGGATGGCACTACTCTGTGCGCTGAGCATTCCGATGTTGGCGCGGTCGGAGCCCGCGCCCACCACAGGTGTCATTCAGGTCACGGCGCAGGTCGTTAGCGGCTGCCGGGTGAACACGCAGCCAGAGCTGACCGCGGGCCTCGATTTCGGCTCCCTGGATTTCGGTCGGCAGCCTTCCCTGTTTGGCGTCGCCCTGACCGCCCGGGCACTAAGCAATGGCAGCGCTATTCGCCTGCGATGCACGGGGGTTCCAAGCATCAATGTTTCGGTAGGCCTGGGGCTCGATCCCGAGGGGGACCAGCGTCGTCTGAGCGCCGGCGTGCACAAGGTGCCGTATCAGTTGTACGCGGATGGCTCGTTCAGCCAGCCCTTTGTCGGATCCATGCCCCGATCCCTGACGGTCGCCCCAGACGGCCGGGAAGCGGAGCTCGAGTTAGGTATTTTTGGCCGGATCAGCCCGATTCCAGGCGGCTATCCCGCGGGTCAGTACAGCGATCAAGTGGGGATAACCGTGAGCTGGTAAGAGGCGGCGGGGACGGCCGGGGGGGAGGGGGCAATGAGGGGGGAGGGAAACGCCCGCAGGGCGTTGTCCGTACTCTGCCTGGCGGCTTTTGCCGTAACGGCGGAGGCGGCCAGTTCGGTCATGATCTGGCCATTGAATCTGGCGATCGAGGCGCCCGAACGCGCCGCCGCCCTATGGCTGGAGAACACCGGCAGCGATCCGATCGATCTCCAGGTACGAGTGCTTGCGTGGGATCAGGCGGAGGGCGTCGACCGATACCGATCGCAGATCGACGTGGTTGGCACACCACCGTTTGCCCGGGTCGAGCCGGGCCGTCGTCAGTTGATTCGCTTGACCATGGGCAGGCCCGCATCCCCGGCTCATGAGATAGCGTATCGGGTGCTGATCGACGAGATCCCGACCGCAAGCCGCTCCAGCGCCACGAACATCGCCGAGCGCGGCACGGCATCGGGTGCCGCGTTGAAGTTTCTGATGCGCTATTCGCTGCCCTTGTTCGTCTACCCGGGTGGGGGCGATAGCAACACACCGGCAAGCGCGAGGCGGGTCGATCCGCCCCTGGCGAGCGGTTTGTCGTGGCGGGCCAGCGAACGGGACGGTCGATGGTTCCTGCATGTGCGAAATGACGATGCAGTCCACGCCAGGCTGAGCCAGGTACGAGTCTCTCGCCCCTCCGACCAGGGCGTCGTGATTGCCGATGGCTTGCTGGGCTACGTCCTGCCCGGAGCGGAAACGCGATGGCCGCTGGCGCTAGGTGTGACGCTCACCGCGCAGGACGAGCTACACGCGAGACTCGGCAAGCGCGGCCTGCCCGCCCTGATTCCTCGCAGGCCGTGAGATGCCCGCCAGGGTCCTGGCTGGACCCTCCGGTCTATCGACGTGTGTTGTTGCTAGGCATGGTGACCTTGGCGATGCTGCCGGCAGGCGGCCACGCCCGCGGCCTGCCACCGATACCCGTGGCCATGGCGAATTCGCCCGCATCGCGGCCTGACAGGGTCGAGCTCTTTCTGGAACTGAGGATCAATGGGGTTGCGGCCCCGAACGTGGTACGAGTGCTTCAACGACAAGGGCGACTTTTCATTCGAGCCATGGATCTCGCATCGGCGGGCGTCGACCTGCGCGCCGCACGGCTTTTGTCCGGGCAGCAATGGATAGACATTGCGAAGCTGCCAACCACCGAAGCGTCCCTGGACAGCCACGGGCTGGTGCTGGACCTCACGGTTCCGGCGCAATGGCTGCCGCAACAGCATATCGGTTCCAGGCGGCCATCCTGGGAGGAGCCGCGAAGCGGGTTTGGTGCCGTGATCAGTTACGACGCCCATGTTTCGCGTCATCGCACTGCATGGTCGGAGCGGCAGTCCAGCCATGCAGCGCTATGGAGTGAACAGCGCATCTTTGGCAACAGGGGCGTGATCTCCAATTCCGGCGTATGGCGACATATGGGCGGGGAGATGAGCTTGCCGGGAGTAAGCGGCTACCGAAGATTCGATACGACCTGGACCTGGCCGGACGAAAGGAACAGTACGTCGGTAACCTTCGGCGACGTGATCACCGGAGCGCAAAGCTGGGGGTCTGCGATACGTCTTGGCGGGGTGAAGCTTGCCCAGGACCACAGGCTGCGCCCGGACCTCATCACTTACCCTCTGCCTCAGTATTCCGGGCGAGCATCGCTTCCCAGCACCGTGGACCTTTTCGTCGACGGGCGTCGTGTCAGCGGCGGGCGCGTGGCGCCCGGCCCGTTCCTGCTCGAGGGGCTTCCCTTCATGAATGGCGCCGGCGAGGCGACGATCGTGACCACCGACGCGCTTGGACGCCAGAGCGCCATCACGCTTCCGTTCTACGTAAGCAGCGACTTGTTGCGAGCCGGATTCGCCAATGGATCGATCAGCGCGGGCTTCATCCGGCGCGCCTATGGAATCGAGAATCTCTCGTACGGGAAACCAGCGGCTACTGCCGTAGTGCGTCACGGCATCAACGATCGATTGACTGGCGAGTTTCAGTTCGACCTCGCCCCGGGCTTGAGCGTGATCGGCGCGGGAGCCGTGCTCGGCATCGGGCGCTTCGGTGTTGTCAACGGCTCGGTGTCACGCAGCGAGTTCCATGGATCGAACGGACGCCAGCTCTCGTTCGGCTACCGCTACGCGCAGCGCGGCTTCAGCGCGGGATACAGGGGGAGCCGACGTGACGAGCATTTCGCTGATTTCGGCTCACTGAGCGATGAACTCGCCATGACGCCCGTGCGAGCCCGCCGAACCGACATCGGGACGCTCGGCTTTTCGATGGGCGATGCGGGCGCCTTCAGCATTGGCTACTTCGACGCCCTCGCGACGGATGAATCCCGCGTTCGCCTTGCCGTCCTTTCCTATAGCGTCCCGCTGCGGAGACGGAACTCCCTGCATGTCAGTACCAGCAGAGACCTGCATCGAGGCGGACACGGGATGCTGGTGCAGCTCATCGTTCCTTTGGGTCCGCAAGGGAGTGCCAGCACGGCGTTCTCCCGGGACAAGCAGGGCGGCTACTCGACCCAGCTCGGCTACTCGCGTTCCGCACCCACTGACGGCGGCTTCGGCTGGAACATCGGCCATTCCTGGCACGAGCGCTCGCACAGCTACCGGCATGCATCCTTGTCCTGGAGCAATCGCCATCTTCAGACGGATTTCGGATCCTACGGAACACGTGACGATCGAACCGATTGGGCGGGATTGCGAGGCTCCTTCGTTGTCATGGAGGGGCGTGCGTTCGCTGCCCGGCAGATTCATGATGCTTTCACACTGGTGAGCACAAGCGGTATCGAGAACGTGCCCGTGCGCTACGAGAACCAGCTGATCGGACGTACCGACCAGCGTGGCCATCTGCTGGTTCCGAACGTTTCTTCCTACTATGGGGCAAAGTACGAGATCGACCCGCTGAACCTTCCGACCGGCCTGCGAATTCCAAGCGTCGAGCAGCGCGTGGCCGTGCGTCGAGGAAGCGGAGCGCTACTGAGTTTCCCGATCGAGCCCGTATCGGCCGCATTGATCTCACTTGTCGACGAAGCGGATCAGCCGTTGCCCCTTGGAACGGTAGTCGTTCATGCCGACACCCTGCAGGAGGCTATCGTCGGGTATGACGGCTTCGTTTACCTCGAGAACCTCGGCGCTCGCAACGCATTGACGGCCAGGCGCCCAGGTGGACAGGATTGCAGGGTGTCCTTCGAACTCGACCCAACCGATGCGGAGATGACGAGAGTCGGTCCGTTGCACTGTGAGTGAGCGCCAAAGTATCGTGCGACGCATCGTACGGCACGCCGGAAGCGTCGCACGAGGCCTGGCGAGCACGGTCTCGCCGGCCGTAAGGATTCTTGCCGTGCTCGCAGCGTCGATCCTGCCGATTTCCGCGCAGGCCGCGTGCCAGGTCAGCGGCCTCCCGAGCTTGTCGCTCGGTTCGAGGACTTCATTCGAGGCCCGGATCCCCGAGTCCATGGCGGGCTCGGGGGCCGGTGGCCTGGCGTGCACCGGCATTGCGGGACTGTTGAGCTTCCAGTACATCTACGTCAGCGTCGAGACTCTCGAGGGGAAACTGCACCACCAGTCCGGCGACGGGGATGCGATCCCGTTTACGCTAGCCGTATCGCCGGGCGGAGCCCCGTTGCAGGCGAACACCACTTCGTCCAATCTAGCGCCGGGGGGGCTGCTGAGCTTCGGCGGTGCGAACGGCGATGTCACGGTGTTCCTCGGCCTTGGCGCAGCCGGCAACATCAGGGCAGGCGTCTACACGGGAACGGTCCTGCTCCGTTGGCACTACGCGACCTGCAGCAACATCAGCGTGCTGAACGTCTGCCTGGGAAGCTGGTCCGCCAGCCCCGGAATCTCCGCGCCCTGCATTCTGGGTGCATGCACCCTGAACACGAACTCATTGCCGGGCGCCGGCAGCCCGATAGTCCTCACGATATCGCTCGTCGTAACGCCCGACTGTCGATTCACCGCAACCGACATCGACTTCGGCAGCGCGCCGTTTGCCGACGCATTCGGTTCCGTGATCGGTCAGGTCGGGGTGACGTGCACGAGGGGAGAGACCTACTCGGTTGGATTGAGTAACGGCATTCATCATTCCGGCACACGCCGCCAGATGGCTTCAGGAATGGAGCGTCTTCAGTACGATGTGTTCCGGCCGGGAGGCATGATATGGAACGCGACCGATAGTCGTTTCGAGCAGCCGGTCCCGGCGATCGGAGATATCGACCAGCTCTTTCCGTTCGAGGCGAGGATATATGCCGACCAGCCTACGCCTCCCGTGGGCTCCTATGCCGATACGTTGATCGTGGACGTCGAATTCTGAAGCCGGCTCGCAGGCGATCAGGCGCGGCGGCGCTTGAAGGGCATGGAAGCCGTCAGCCCACCGTCGACCGGCAGCGCCTGGCCATTCACGTACGACGCCTCGTCGCTGGCAAGGAACAGCGCGGCGTAGGCGATCTCGTGGGGCAGGCCGTAGCGCAGCAGCGGATTGAGCTGGCCGAGCCGGTCGGCGCTGCCGCGCGCCCGAGCGTAGTCGAACGTCGGCTTCGTCATCCCGGTCTCGATCAGACCCGGGCAGATCGCGTTGACCCGCACGCCGGAGCCCCAGAACGAATTGGCCGCCGTCTGCACGAGGCTGATCACGCCGGCCTTGCTCGCGCTGTAGGGGTTGCCGCCGGCATTGGCCTTGAGCCCGGCCACCGAGGCGGTGCAGATGATCGAGCCCTTGCCCTGCGCGACCATGTGCGCGCCGGCGTACTTGACCGCGAGGAAGCAGCCGATCAGGTTGACCCGCAGGACCTTCTCCCAGAGCTCGACGGTCTGCTCGGCGAAGGGGATGTCACCCCCGCTGACGCCGGCGTTGGCATAAACGGCGTCGAGGCCACCGAAGGTGTCGATGGCGCGCCGGATGTAGGCCTGGGCGTCGGCATCGCTGCCGGTATCGGCGGTCATCGCGACCGCCTCGCCGCCTTCCTGCTTGACCAGTGCGACGGTTTCCTCGACACCTTCGGTGTTCAGGTCGACCGCCAGGACCTGGGCGCCTTCGCGGGCGAACAGCAGCGATGTGGCGCGCCCGATGCCGCTGCCGGCGCCGGTGACGATCGCGCGCTTGCCGGCGAGCCGGCCGTTCGAGGATGCATTCATGAGGGTCTCCAGGAATGTTGTTGCGACAAGGTCGGCGCCGGTGGCTGCGGCGCAGCGGCAGACAATGTAGCAGGAACGCCGGGCGCGCAGGACGGGACACTCGACTGGCCACGCGGGGGCAATCGGCCGCCGCTAGAATGATCCGCGACGATGAACCAGACCGAGCGCTACTACCGGATCGACCAGCTCGTGCGCGAGCGCGGGCCCATCTCCCGCGAAGACCTGATGGCCGCGCTCGAGGTGTCGCGGGCCACCATCACCCGCGACCTCAACTACATGCGCGACCGGCTGCATGCCCCGATCGTCCACGACCGCGAGGCCGGCGGCTATCGCTTCGAGCAGGCCGGGCTCGGGCCACAGTACGAACTGCCGGGCCTGTGGTTCAACGACCAGGAGATCCTCGCGCTGCTCACGATGCACCGGATGCTCGAGGACCTCGACACCGGTGGACTGCTCGGGCCGCGGGTCCAGCCCATGATCGCGCGCCTGCGCAACCTGCTGGGCAGCACCAGCGGTGACGCCGAGGAGGTCATGCGCCGGGTGCGGGTGCGTCCGGCGCAGAACCGGCCGGTGCCGCCGCGACGCTTCGAGCCGATCGGCAATGCGCTGGTCAACCGCCGACGGCTCGAGATCGAGTACTACACCCGCTCGCGCGACGCCCGCTCGCTGCGGGAGATCTCGCCGCAGCGGCTGACCCACTATCGCAACGCCTGGTACCTCGACGCCTGGTGCCACACGAGCGACTCGATGCGGGTCTTCGCGCTCGACGCGATCGAAGCGGTGCGCCTGCTCGATACCGAAGCCCGGGAGGTGCCGCCCGATGCGGTCGCGCCCGCGGGCGAGGACGGCTACGGCATCTACCGCGGCGGCGAGCTGCGCGAAGCGGTCCTGCGCTTCTCGCCCGAGGCGGCGCGCTGGGTCAGCGCCGAAGTCTGGCATCCGCGCCAGCAGGGCCGCGCCCTGCCCGATGGCAGCTGGGAACTGCGCCTGCCCTTCGGCACCTCGACCGAGCTCGAGATGGACATCCTGCGCCATGGCCCCGACGTCGAGGTGCTGGCGCCGCCCGACCTGCGCGAGCGGGTCGCCGAGCGGCTGGCCGCGGCGCTCGGCCGCTACGCGAAGCCGCCTCCGCCGACGGCCTGACGCGGCGTGGGCGCGGGCCCGCGCTTCCGCGCCGCCTTGCTCCCGGCCTGACCGGCCCCTCGCCTCGGCTGGACGCCCCGGAGCCGCGGACTTTCCTATTGGTCGGCTACTATACTGTCAAGTAAATACAGTTACCATTCGGAAGGCCACTTCCGGCAAGCCCGTTCCGCGGCCTGCCTCGCCAAGGACAGCATCATGAGTTCGACGGACAGCCCGGCGCTGGAAAAGCCGGGCCTCTACCGCCTGGCCGCCGACGGCCGCAGCCTTCGCCTGCTGGCGGTCCGCTGCCGCGACTGCGCGACGACCAGCTTCCCGGCGACCGTCTACGGTTGCCGGCGCTGCGGGGCCGACATTACGGCGCTCGACGCGGTGGAACTCAGCGGCGCCGGCACCTTGAGGAACTTCGTGACCCTCCATCGCGACGTGATGGAAGGCTTCCCGCCGCCGGCGATCATCGGCGAAGTCGAGATCGCGCCGGGCCTGGTCGAGGAAGTCCACCTGCTCGAGACCGACGAGACGCTGCTCGCACGCGGGGCGACGGTCCGGGCGGTCGCGATCGAGGTCGAGCGCGATGGCGGCAGGCGACTCGCCTGCCGCTTCACCGCCGATGGCGCCGGCCGATGAGCACGATCCCGCTCGCGACGCTGCGTCCGGTCCATGTGGTCGGCGTCGGCATGCATCCGTACCAGTTCCCGAGCGAGACGCCGTACGTCCATCTCGGCCTGGTCGCGATCCGGGCGGCGCTCGCCGACGCGCGGCTGCGCTGGCCTGATGTCGAGGCGGCATTCGTCGGCACCACCGGGACCGGCATGGCCTCGGGCCGGACGATGTTCCGCCATCTCGGCTCGACCGGCCTCGCGGTGATGCAGGTCGAGAACGCATCGGCATCGGGGTCGGCGGCGTTTCGCCAGGCGATCACGGCCATCGCCTGCGGCGAGGCCGATGTCGCACTCGCGGTCGGCGTCGACAAGTTCGGCGACGCCCGTCGCTCGGGACGCAAGGACGGCATCGAACGGCTGTCCGACAGCATCCATATCCCGCTGGTCAAGTTCGCCCTGCTCGCCCGCGACTACCTCGATCACCACGGACTGACACCCGCGGACATGGCGCGGGTCGCGGTCAAGAACCACGGCAATGCGGCGAGGAACCCGTTCGCGCAGTTCCGCAAGCCGCGCACGCTCGCGCAAGTGATGGCCTCGCCGAAGGTCGTCGGCGAGCTCACCGCCCTGCAGTGCACGCCGCGCGGCGAAGGCGGCGCCGCCGCGATCGTCGCGAGCGAGGGCGCGATCCGCCGGCTCGGCCTCGAGCCGCGCCGCGCGATCCGGGTCGCGTCGTCGGTGATGAACAGCGAGCCGCTCGACGACGACAGCGAGCCGGCGATCGTGGCGATGTGCCGCGATTCCGCGGGGCGCGCCTGCCGCGCCGCCGGCGTGCGGCCAGAGGATCTCGACATCGTCGAACTGCACGACGCCTTCTCGATCGAGGAGCTCGTCTACACCGAGGCCTTCGGCCTGTGCGGCCCCGGCGAGGCGGCCGGCTTCCTCGCGAGCGGCGCCTCGGCGATCGGCGGGCGTTGCGCGGTCAATCCATCGGGCGGTCTGCTCGCCCAGGGCCACCCCCTCGGGCCCACCGGCATCGGCCAGATCGCCGAGATCGTCCGCCAGCTTCGCGGCGAGAATGGCGAGCGCCAGCACCCGAACGCGAAGACCGGTTTGGCGCATATGATCGGGGTCGGATCGATCTCGATCGCCCATGTGCTCTGCCGTGACTGACCCGGCTTCCGGAAGCCCTGGAGCGATGCCGCCGCTTCGCTAGAATCGCGGATTGGATCGACTGGGCGGACGGCGCCCGACGACCGGGCGGGAAGCGCCCGATCCTTTGTACTCCCGGGGCAACGAGGCTCCGGATGATGGAGCCTACGATGGCAAGCTGGGACGAAGCAGTGGCCAGCCCCGAGCAGCAGCGCGAACTCAAGCGCCGGGCGATCCTGCGGGTCGCCTCCCGGCTGTTCAACGAGAAGGGCTTCCACGGCACCTCGCTCGACGAGATCGCCGACGTGCTCGGCGTCACCAAGACGGCGCTCTACTACTACGTCAAGAGCAAGGACGCGCTGCTCTACGAATGCATGCTGCTCAGCTACGGCTGCGGCACCCGCGCCCGCGAGTACGCGGAAGCCGGCGGGCGTGATCCGCGCGAGAGGATCTGCATGTTCTACAGTCGTTTCGTCGAGTTGCTCGTCACCGAGCGCGGCGCCTACACGACGATGGCCAACGTCAACGCCCTGCCCGAGGAGCGCCGCACCGAGCTGCTCGAGCGCCGCCGAGGGCTCAGCCGCTACCTGCGCACCCAGTTGAAGGAAGCGGCCGAGCAGGGCCTGGGCCGGCCCGTCGACCCGCGGATCACGGCGAACTTCCTGCTCGGGGCGGCGAACTGGGTGTTGCGCTGGTACTCGGAAGACGACCAGCAGTCGCCCGCCGAGGTCGCATCCGTCTTCGTCGAACTCCTGCTCAACGGGATCGCCAGCGGCAACCCGGTGGTGTTGCCGCCGTTTCCGGACGACGCCTGAAGCGCAAAATGGGGTCAGACCCCATTAAGGAATGCATTAATGGAGTCTGACCCCATTTTGCTCAGTGCTCGCGCAGGCTGACCACCGCATCGAGCACCTGCACGCCGGCGCCCCGCGGGCCGACCCAGACCGGATTGAGTTCGATCTCCTCGATGCCATGGCCGTGCGCGGCAACCAGCGCCGACAGCGATTCGACCAGCGCACCGAGCGCGTCGACATCGTAGCCGCCATGGCCGCGCATGCCCGCGAACAGTGGCGCGCTGCGCAAGCCCGCGACCAGTTCGGCCGCCGTCCGCGAGTCAGCCGGCAGCATGGCGCGGCCGACATCGTGGAAGAATTCGATGTGGATGCCGCCGAGCCCCAAGGTGAGCATGTAGCCGAACACCGGGTCGCGGCTGACGCTGACCAATGCCTCGAGCCCGCCGGCCGGCGCCATCCGCTCGACGAGCACGCCATCGATCCTGGCCTGCGGCCGCGCCTGCAGGACCGCCGCGACAATCCGCTCGTAGGCGGCGACCGCGGCCGCCGGATCGGCGATGCCGAGCGCGACGCCGCCGACATCGGTCTTGTGCACGATATCGCGGCTGACGATCTTCATCGCCACCGGCAGGCCGACCGAGCCAGCGGCCCGGCCCGCGTCCGCCGCACTGGCGACGACGCGCGCCGGCGGGACCGGCAGGCCCGCCTCGCGCAACAGCGCCTTGCCCTCGGGTTCGGACAGCGCGCGGATCGATAGCGCCGCGGGCCCGATGCCCTGGGTGAGCAGCAGGGGATCGGGCCGATCGGCGCAATCGGCCAACCAGCGTCCGTAGGCGATCCAGCGCCGGATCGCCTTGCCCGCATTGCGCGCGCTGCGCATCGGCGTCATGCCGGCGTCGGCGAAGACCCGATAGCCCTCGCCGAGCCGCTCGCTCATCCAGATCGGCACGATCGGGGTGCGGGTACGCGACTGGATCTCGACGAAGCGCCGCGCCGTGCCGCCGGTGACCGCCCCGTAGTCGATCGCGAACGGCAGGATGACGAGGCCCACCGAGGGATCCTCGGCAACGGCGAGCAGCGTGTCGTCGATGACCTGCGGATCGGACAGCGTCACCGTCGTGGTATCCACCGGATTGCCGACGGCGGCGTAGCTCGGCAGCCGCGAACGCAGGCGCTCGAGCGTGGCCGGCGCGAACTCGGCAAGCTCGACGCCGGCGGCGCCGAGGATGTCGGCGGTCAGCGCGCAGGCGCCGCCGCTCGAGCCATAGACCGCGATCTTCTCGTTCCCCCGCGGCTGCGCGCGGGCGAAGAGCACGCCGAGGTCAACGAGCTCGTCGGCGTCGTCGACCTCGGCGATGCCGAGCTGGGCGAACACCGCCGAGTTGATGTCGGCCGCGCCGGTGATCGATGCGGTATGCGAGGCCGCCGCCTTCATGCCGTACTCGGAGCGACCGATCTTGAGCAGTCCGAGGCCCCGGCCGCTGCGGGTCGTGGCCAGCGCCGCGGCGACGAAGCGGCGGCCGTCATTGACGCCCTCGAGCAGGGACAGCACCCCACGCACTTCGGGCTGGCGGGAGAAGTGATGGATGAAATCGGCCACCTGCAGATCGGCCTCGTTGCCCGACGAGGCCCAGGCGACGTAGCCGCAGCCGCGTTCGCCGCCCTGGACCAGGTTGCGGCCCAGCGCCCCGCCCTGGGTCGCGATCGCGATCGGCCCGGGACGGAGGTCGTCGCGAAAGGCCGGCGAGAACGTCAGGCCGAGCCGCTCGCGGATGTTGACGATGCCCGGGCAGTTCGGGCCGTAGACGCGCATGCCGCCCGCATGGGCGATGGCGCGCATCTCGGCCTCGAGCGCCTTGCCGGCCTCGCCCTCCTCGCCGAAACCCGAGCTGAGCACGATCGCAAAGCGCACGCCGCGCGCCGCGCACTGGGAGATCACGTCGAGCACCGCGGCGCCGGGAATCACGATGATCGCCGCGGCCGGCACCACGGCCACGGGCAGGTCGGCGATGCTCGGCCAGCACCGGCGGCCCTCGATCTCGGCCCGCGCCGGGTTCACGAGGTAGAGCTCGCCCTTGAAGTCGCCGTGGATCGTCAGGTTGTCGAGCGTGCGCTTGCCGATGCTGTTCGGACGGTCGGAGGCGCCCACGAGGGCGATCGAGCCCGGGCTGAAGAGATCGGTCAGGTCATCGAAGACCGGTGGCTTGCTGCCTGCTTCATCCATGCGTGATGCCCTCCGGAGCCCGAGGGGGATTCATCCTCGGGTTCCTCATGTGATCGCCGACATGCCGAGAATCTCGCGGCCGATGATCAGGGTCTGGACTTCGCTCGTTCCCTCGGGAATCGTGCCGCCCCGGGTATCGCGGAATATGCGCTCTATCGGGTACTCGGCGCAGTAGCCGAGCCCGCCGTGGACCTGCAGCGCGAGGTTGGCGACCTCGAACGCGGCTTCGGTCGCGAACAGCTTGGCGATCGAGCATTCGGTGCGGGCGTTGCGGCCCTCGTCGAGCGCATGCGCCGCGTTGTACGACAGCGCGCGCGCCGCCTCGACCTTCATCGTCATGTCGACGATGTGCTTCTGGATCAGCTGGAAGCTGCCGATCGGACGGCCGAACTGCTTGCGCGTCTTCGCGTAATCGATCGACAGGTCGAGCGCGGCCTGCGCCGCGCCGACGGCGCCCATCGCGATGTTCACCCGCGCCGCGTCGAGCCCCGCAAGCACCTTCGAGAAGGCCTTGCCCGCCTCGCCGAGCAACGCCGACTTCGGCAGCCTCACGTCGTTGAAGGACAGCTCCGCGGTGCCGGTGCTGCGCAGGACCATCATGTCGAGCCGGCGGACCTCGTAGTGCCCGCGGTCGACGATGAAGGTGGAGATCGCGCCATCGCAGCCGGGGCTGAAGGTCCGGGCCGCCACCACGCAGAAGTCCGCGAAAGCGCCATTGGTGATCCAGAGCTTGCGGCCATTGAGCAGCCAGTGGTCGCCCTTGTCGTCGCAGCGCGTCTCGATCCCGCCGAGGTTCGACCCGATGTCGGGCTCGGACAGCCCGGTGCAGCATTTCAGCCGACCCGCCATCACCGGCTTCAGGTAGGCCTCCTTCTGCTCGGGCGTGCCCTGCTCGGCGAGCCGGTAGATCGTCCCGTTGGTGATGTTGAGCATGGTCCGCAGCGAGCCCCAGCAGTAGCCGAGCTCCTCGAACAGCATGCCCCAGGTGCTGAAGTCGAGGCCGAAGCCGCCCTCGGACTCCGGCAGCCGGCCACCGAGATAGCCGAACTGGCGCAGTTCGGGAACCACCTCGAACGGAAAGCTGCGCTCGGCCTCGTGGCGGTCGATCAGCGGCGTGACGTGGTCCTTGAGCCAGCGCCGAACGTTGGAGCGCAGCAGTTCCTGCTCCGCGCCCAGGTGGTTTGCCATGCGAGTCCTCCTGTCGGCGAGCTTCAGCACATCACAAAGCCGCCCGACACGCCCAGGGTCTGGCCAGTGATGAAGTCGGCCCGCGTCGATGCGAGGAAGCAGACTGCACCGGAGACGTCTTCGGGACGAGCAAGCCGCTTGAGGCCACGCGCAATCGGGTAGACCTTGAGCATCTTCGCGAGCCGCGGATTGTTCTCGGGCGTCGCGTCGAGCGCGGTCGCCGCGCCGCTCCCGACGCCTTCGTGCGCGACCGCCCCCAGCGCGACCATGTTGATGTTGATCCGGTCGCGGCCGTGCTCGCGCGCGATCGCCTTCGAGAAGCCGATGATCCCCGCCTTGCCGCCCGAATACGCCGCCAGCCCGAATTCGCCCTGCCGCCCGGCCTCGGAAATGATCGAGACGATCTTACCCCCGCCGGATTCGATCATGTCGGGCAAGGCGGCACGCACGCAGTTCATCGTGCCCGACAGGTTGATCGAGACGACCCGCTCGGCATCGGCGACCGGCATGTTCAGGAAAGTGGGCGGCCGCCCCCCCTTCTCGCGGCGCTCGGGCGCAATGCCGGCGTTGTTGACGAGGATGCGCACCGGCTGGTCGAAATGCGCCTTCGCCCGGGCGAACATCGCCGCGACCACCGCAACGTCGGTGACGTCGGCGGCGACGCCGATCGCCTCGCCGCCGGCAGCCACGATCTCCGCGGCGACCCGGTCGGCACGATCGGCGAACAGGTCGTTGACGACGAGGCGCGCGCCCTCGGCCGCCAGGTCGATCGCCAGGCGACGGCCGACGCCCTGGCCCGCGCCGGTGACGAGGGCGACCTGCCCGGTGAATCCGAAATCCATGATGACTCCCGTATCAGATAGTGATCGAACCGGGGCTGGCGGCGCGCTAGCGAGACGGCTGGCCCCGCCGGGCCGGTCGAAGCGGCTGGCCCCGGGATGCTGTCTATTGCGCCATGAGGCTCGGCAACCAGAGGGCGATGGCGGGGAACACGGCGATGAGAACGAACATGATCAGGTCGATCACGATGAACCAGGTCGTGCCACGGAAAATGTCGCCGATGTTCACCTGGTCGCCGAGCGATGCCTTGACGATGTAGCAGTTCAGGCCCACCGGCGGCGTCACCAAGCCGATTTCGATCAGCTTCACGACGAGCACGCCGACCCAGACCATGTCCATGTTCGCCGCCTCGAACATCGGCATCATGATCGGCAAGGTGATCAGGATGATGCCCAGCGGATCGAGGAACATGCCGAGGATGATGTAGACCACGGCCATGAACAGGACGATGTGCCAGACCTCGGTATCGCCGCTCTCGACGAAGCCGGCAGCGAGCGTCGGCAGTCCGCTCATCGTCATGAAGCGCGTGAGCAGGACCGCGCCGATCACGATGAACAGGATGGCGGCCAGGCTCTTGACTGTCTCGACCTGGGATTCCCAGAACTGCCGCCACGACAGCTTCTTCATCGCCACCGCGATCACCAGCGCGCCGAACGCGCCGAACGCGCCGGCCTCGGTCGCCGACGTCATGCCGGTGTAGAGCCCGGCGATCACGATGAAGATCAGCACCGGTAGCGGCCAGACCTCGCCGAGCGCCCTCATCTTCTCGCGCATCGGCGGCTTCTCGTTCAGCCGCGGCGCGAGTTCCGGATTGAGCCAGCAGCGGATCACGATCATGGCGATGTAGCCGATCGCGGTCAGTACGCCAGGCAGGATGCCGGCGATGAACAGCTTGCCGATCGGCGTCTCGGTATACCAGCCGTACAGGATGAACAGGATCGAGGGCGGGATCATCGAACCGATCGTGCCGGCGCAAGCGACCGTGGCCGAGGCGAGGGCCGGCTGGTATTTCGCCTTGAGCATCTCGGGTACCGAGATCTTGCTCATGGCGGCGGCCATCGCGAGGCTCGAACCCGATGCCGCGGCAAAGCCGGCGCAGGCGGCAGCGGTCGCGACCGCCAGGCCGCCCGGCAGCCGTATCAGCCAGAGGCGGGCCGCGTGGTACAGCCGCCCGGTGATACCCGAATGATGAGCGAACGCGCCCATGAGGATGAACATCGGGATCGCCGAGAGCGTCCAGCTCGCGGAGAACTCGTGCGGAACGGTGCCGAGCTGGCGCCATGCAACCGCGAAGTCGCGCAGGAACCAGATGCCGCAGAACGAGATGAAGATCAGGGCAAACCCGATCGGAACCCGGATCGCCAGCAGGGCGAGCAGTGCGACGATACCGATCAGGCCGGAGTAGAGGGGATCCATGCTGGTGTCATTCCGTTCGGACTTGAGCCGGCTCGATGCCGTGCGCGAACCTCGGGCGATGCGGTTTGCCGAAGCGGGAGATGTCCTGGATGATCTGCAGCGCCAGGATCGCCGACACCAGGGTGAATGCGATGGCGATCACCCAGCGCACCCACCAGACCGGCAGGAAGGAGTCGACCAGGTAGACGACTTCGAGGATCTGCGTCTTCTTGATCGCGATGCCGATGGTCGCCCACGCGATCAGCGCACACAGGAAGAAGGCGATCAGCGACGAGACCAGCGTCGCGACCCGGCCGACCGGGCTATCCGGGTCCGGGATGAACAACTCGATGATCAGGTGATCGCGGTCGTACTGCACCAGCGCCATCGGCAGGAAGCAGATGCAGACCATGTAGATGCTCTCGACGATCTCCAGCGTCGCGTGCACCGGCTTGTGGAAGAAGGTCCGGCCGATGACGTCGGCGGTGACGTTGAGCATCATCAGGATCGTGATGACCGACGCGAGCGCCGTCATCACGATCGCCGGACCCCGCAGGATCCGCAGGAGCCGCTCCACCATGATCAATCTCCGTCCGGCCCGGCGCTCAGTACGTCACCTTGCTGAAGATCTCCCGATTCAGCGCTTCTTCGTACCTGGCGCGATCCTCACCGATCTCGGCGACGATCTTCTGCCACTTCTGGTGGATGGGCGGGAATTTCTCCATCATTTCGCGCACGCCGGTCAGGCGCCGCTTCTCGCCTTCGGCGACCGTCAGGTCGACCAGCTTGCCGAGGTAGCGATTGCGCGCGTCGAGCAGGCTCTGCTCGGGATCGACCCACGTGACGCCCTTGGCCTCGGACTCCTTTCTCGCGTTGGCAGCTTCTTCCATGTAGCGGAAGGTGATGTCGGTCGCGAGCCAGGCGAGATTGGACGTGATCAGCTTCTGCTTTTCGGCTGGCAGGTTCTCCCACTTGTCCGCGTTGACCAGGAAAGGGGTGCCGCTCATGTAGACCCCGAACGGCGCGGTGATCATGAACTTCACGACCTCGTTGAAGCTGTACGCCTTGAGGTGCGCCTCGGCGGCGTAGGTACAGTCCGCCTGGCCGCGCTGGAGCGCTTCGTAGGTATCGGTGATCGGAATGTTCACCGGTACGCCACCGAACTCCCTGGTCACCAGGCCGAACGAGCCGGCGGCGCGAATCTTCCGGCCTTCGAGCTTCTCGGCCGAATTGAAGTTCTCGCGGCACGCGAGGTTGTAGTGCGTGGTCGACGCATGGACCATCGCGATCACGCCGTTCTTGCGCCAGTCCTGCTTGCACTGCGGGCAATTGAGCAGCATGTACTCGTTGGCCGCGGCGGTCATGACCATCGCGTTCTCGCCGACGCCGCCGTTGCGCGACGCGGATATCTGGTTCGGCAGTTCGGACGATGTGTAGGAGTCGATCACGTAGCTGGCGTCGACGAGCCCGTCACGCACCGACGCCATCGCCTGCTTGTTCTTCGCAACGACTTCGCCCGGATACCACTTGTACTTGAATTCGCCCCCGCTTTTCTCGGCGAGCTTCTCGAGCCAGGCCTCGATCCCCTTGTTCACCGCATGGTTCGCGGGCAGGGGGCTGGCCACGTTGAGGGTGATCTCCTTGGCGAGCGCTGCGCCGGAGAACGAGAACACGATTGCGGTGGCCAGTGCGGCGACGGCCCGGCGAACGGAATTCGCTTGCATGCTGGTGTCTCCTCCATGGTGAGCCTTGAGGCTTCGGGCCAATTAGGCGACCAAACTTACCGTTCAGTCAATCCCTTGACCTATCGGTGAAATCACCGACCGACAGGACCCATCCAGTCGATCGGTCCCTGCAGGCTCATTTGGTGAGCCCGCCGCCCCGGAAGCTCGGCGCCTGTCCAGGAGCCGGCTGCCACCATGAACGACCGTACCGATCCCGCCCTGCTCGAAGCAGGTGACCTCGCCCTGCCCGCGCCCGCCGCCGCATCCTGGCTGGCCACCCTCAATCCGGCCCAGCGCGAGGCAGCGGGCTGGGGTGGGCCGGGCGCCGATGGCCGGTTCCGCGCCGGCCCGCAACTCGTCATCGCCGGGGCCGGCACCGGCAAGACGGCCATGCTCGCGCACCGGGTTGCGCACCTCGTGGTCGCGGGCGTCGCCCCCGAGCGCATCGCGTTGCTCACCTTTTCACGGCGCGCGGCGCAGGAGATGATCCGCCGGGCCGAATCCCTGGTCGGCAAGGCGCTTGCCGAACGCGCCGGCGGCCAGGGTCGCATCGCGATCCGCCTGCCCTGGGCGGGCACTTTCCACGCCATCGGCGCGCGCCTGCTGCGCGAACACGCCGCGCGAATCGGGCTCGACCCCGCCTTCGGCATCCTCGACCGGAGCGATGCCGCCGACCTGCTCGACCAGGTCCGCCATGAACAGGAGCTGTCCTCGCAGCGGCGCCGTTTCCCCCGCAAGGAGACCTGCCTGGGCATCTACTCGTTCGCGGTCAATACCGGCTGGCCGCTCGAGCGAGTCCTGCAGGAGAACTTTCCCTGGTGCCTCGAATGGGCCGGGGAGCTCCGTGGCCTGTTTCGCGGCTATGTCGAGCGCAAGCTGGAACACGGCGTACTCGACTACGACGACCTGCTGCTCTGGTGGGACGCCGCCCTGGCCGACCGGGCGCTGGCCGAGGAGATCGGCGAGCGCTTCGACCATGTCCTGGTCGACGAGTACCAGGACACCAATGCGCTGCAGGCGCGCATCCTGCTCGCCATGAAACCCGACGGCGAAGGCCTCACCGTGGTCGGCGACGATGCCCAGTCCATCTACGCTTTCCGCGCCGCCGAGGTCGACAACATCCTCGGCTTCCCAGCCTGCTTCGACCCGCCGGCGCGGCAGGTCACGCTCACCACGAACTACCGCTCGCGCCAGCCGATCCTCGACCTCGCCAACACACTGATCGCCGAAGGCGAACGCCAGTATCCGCGCAGCCTGCAGGCGCATCGCGGCGGCGCCGCGGCGATGCCGCGGCTGGTCACCGTGCTCGACGACCGGGCGCAGAGCGACTGGCTGATCGACGAGGTCCTGCGCCAGCGCGAAGCGGGGGTCGACCTGCGCCGGCAGGCTGTGCTGTTTCGCACCGCCTGGCACAGCGACGCACTCGAGATCGAGCTGGTGCGGCGCAACGTCCCCTTCGTGAAGTACGGCGGCCTGAAGTTCCTCGAATCAGCCCACGTCAAGGACCTGCTCGCCGTCATGCGCTGGGCCGACAACCCGCGCAACGGCATCGCCGCCTTCCGCACCCTGCAACTGCTGCCGGGCATCGGCCCGGCCCATGCGCAAAGGCTCTTCGAGCAGGTCGCCGGCAATGCCGGGCGCTTCGACACGCTCGCCGACGCCGATGCGCCGGCCGCCGCCGGCGATGCCTGGCCCGCCCTGGTCGACCTGCTACACCGCCTGGCCGCGCCGGACGCTGCCTGGCCGGCGCAGGTCGAGCCCGTGCGCCGCTGGTACCAGCCCCTGCTGGAAGCGCGCTTCGACGATGCCGCCGTACGCGCTGCCGACCTCGACATGCTGGTCGCCGTGGCCGGCCAGTTCGACTCCCGCGAACGCTTCCTCACCGAACTCACCCTCGACCCGCCGCAGGCGAGCGGCGACCTCGCCGGCGACCCGCTGCTCGACGAGGACTTCCTCGTCCTCTCGACGGTGCATTCGGCCAAGGGCCGCGAATGGGACGGCGTCTACCTGATCAACGTCGCCGACGGCAGCTTTCCCAATGAGTACGCCACCGGCGACGCCGCCGCCATCGAGGAGGAGCGCCGGCTGCTCTATGTCGGCATCACCCGGGCGCGCGACAGCCTGTGCCTGGTCGAGCCGCTGCGCTATCGCACCACCCAGCAGCCGCGCCTCGGCGGCGACTACGTCCATGGCGCGCGCAGCCGCTTCCTGACGCCGGCGGTGCTGGCCAGGCTCGACGCCACGCCGCTGGCCTCGCGCGCCGACGCCGGCCCGGTGCCGCGGGCGCGCGGCGGCCCGGCCGTCGATGTCGCGGCGCGACTGCGGGCGCGCTGGTGAGGCGTCGCGGCAGGCAAGCGATCGCAGGCTCCATTCAGGGGCGCCGCGGCAAACATCCGTCGTCGCCTGCGGTTTTCCGGAGGCGCCGCGCCAGGCGACCGTCGTCGTGGCTCATACCGGGGCGGTCGGCTGCGCCGACTGCACTGCGGTGCTCGGTCGCGAGGCGCGCGCAGAACTCGCTGCGCGCTCCTTCGGCGCGCTACGCTCGGACAGGCTGCGCGAGTCGGAAGTGGAAGCGGCCATGCTACGCATGACCGCCGCCCCGCGCCCTGCGCGCCTCGCCGCCCCGGAAATCGCCCCGCCGCCGGCCACCTGCCGCGGCGTTGAGACGTTCCGGGACTTCGCCGCAGATTGCCTGCGCCACGACAAAGGCGACTGCGGCCGCGGCGCGCAGCGACTGGTGTGGCGCCGAGAAGCGCAGCGAGACTGACGCGCGCCGACAGGCGCGGGGCTGGCTCGCGAGCATCGCAGGACGACGGCGAAGCCGGCCGCCACACTGGAGCGTAGCGACGTGGTCGCAGGCGCCTTTGAAACGGACAAGCGTCGGAGCGGCGCGACGTGGTCGCAGGCGACTTTGCCACGGAAAAGCGTCGGAGCGGCGCGACGTGGTCGCAGGCGACCTTGACACGAACCGCCCGGAAGGCGCGAGAAGAGGCGCCGCAGGCGGTTACGCCGAAGCCGCCCGCCGGCGCGCCAGCGCCCCGATCACGATCGCCGCGAGCAGCGACATCCACAGCTTGCCGACCACCTGCCCCGGCAGGTAGGCGAACGAGCCGAACGCGATGCCGAGGAACAGCGCACTGTCGACGATGGCGCCGGCCACCCCCGACGCCAGGATCGCGCCGGCGGGATAGCGACGGCGCAGTGGCGCGTAGACCGCGAAGTCGGCGAGCTCGGACACCAGGAAGGCGGCGCCGGAGGCGACCACCAGGGCCGGGGGCGCAAGCAGGGTCGACAGGGCGGTGCCCGCGAGAATCGCGGCCAGCGCCCAGCGGGCGCCGAGGCTGGCGTGGATCGCATCGCGCAGCACCAGGGCGAGCCCGATGACGAGCACGCCGCTGGGCGCCATCAGCCCGGGCGCGACCGGCACCAGGCAGGGGCCGTCGGGGACACAGGTCGTGCCGACATGCTGGATCAGCCAGTTGGCCGCGGGAATCGTCGCGATGAAAGCCGCGAGCCACAGGAAGCGCAGTGGCCGGGTCGCCGGTTCGATGTTCATGACGGGTTCGAGTATTCGGGGGGAAGAAGGCGTTCAGGAATGGCCGGGCGCATCGCCCTGGCCGGGGGCGCGGAATGCGCGCCAGCCGGCGGCGCGCAGTTCGCAGGCGGGACAGGCGCCGCAACCGTAGCCCCATTCATGGCGATGCTCGCGATCGCCGAGGTAGCAGGTATGGGTCGACTCGACGACCAGCTCGAGCAGCCGCTCGCCACCGAGGCCACGGGCGAGTTCCCAGGTCGCGGCCTTGTCGATCCACATCAGCGGCGTCTCGATCCGCAGCCGCGTATCCATGCCGAGGTTGAGTGCGACCTGCATCGCCTTGACGGTATCGTCGCGGCAATCCGGGTAGCCCGAGAAATCGGTCTCGCAGACCCCCGTGACCAGGACGCCGAGCCCGCGGCGATAGGCGATCGCCGCCGCCAGTGTCAGGAACATGAGGTTGCGGCCCGGCACGAAGGTGTCGGGCAACCCGGCCTCGCCCATCGCGATCGCACGGTCGCGGGTCAGGGAGGTATCGCTGATCTCGCCCAGCACCGAGAGATCGAGCAGGTGGTCCGCGCCGAGGCGCGCCGCCCATTGCGGGAAGCCTGCCGCGATCGCCTGGCGCAGGGGTTCGCGGCGCTCGAGCTCGACCGCATGACGCTGGCCGTAGGCGAAGCCGACCGTCTCGACGTGGGCGAAGCCGGCCAGCGCCCAGGCGAGACAGGTCGTCGAGTCCTGCCCCCCGGAGAACAGCACCAGGGCGCCGGCGGATGGGTCGTGATCGCGCATGCGCGTATTGTGCCTCGTCGCCGCAGCGGCGCTGCCGCGGCGAACGGGCCGGCGGCCGGCACGCGAGGCCGGAAATCTCAATGCTGCGCTGCACAATTTGTACTTGACAACACTGGCCGATAGGTTCACAATTCGATTGTGCAATGCAGCAATTCCCATTGGGGTCTTGCGAACACATCCCGGGCGTCGAGTCGCATCCAGCGGCATTAGCGCCCCACACACGGAGCCAATGCCATGACCAAGCCCACCGAACAGTTCGCCAAGATGCAGGCCGACCAGGCCCGCAACCTCGGCACCGCAGCCACCCGCACCCTGGAAGGCTTCCAGAAGCTGGCCGAACTGAACCTCCAGACCGCGCGCGCCTCGATGGAAGCGAGCGGCGAACAGATCCGCGAACTGCTGGCCGCGCGTGACGTCAAGACCCTGACCGAGCTGGTGACCAGCTACAGCAAGCCCCAACCGGACGCCTTCAAGGCCTACGCCCAGGCCGTCTACGCGATCTCGCGCGAAACCGGCAGCGAACTGGCCAGCATCGTCGAGGAGCAGGTCGCCGAAAGCCAGCGCCAGCTCTACTCGGCCGTCGAGGAACTCGCCGCCAAGGCGCCCGCCGGCAGCGAAGGCGCGGTCGCCTTCACCCGCCAGGTGCTGGCCGCGTCGAGCACCGCCTACGAGCAGCTGAACAAGGCGGCCCGCCAATTCACCCAGATGGCCGATTCGACGGTCAGCGGCGAAGCCCAGGGCGCCCGGCCGACCCGTCGCAAATAAGCCGCGGACCGCAGGGCACGCCCCTGCAGGACGCCGCCAGGGCATCGAACACGCGTCGGCACACGCCGGCGCGGGAAAATGGGGTCAGACACCATTTTCCCGTTTGGGGAAATGGTGTCTGACCCCATTTTCCTCCAGGGGGCCCTTCACGGGTTCCCGGCTTCGCGGGCGCGGCGCTGGGCAGCGACGTAGTCGCCGTGGGCGATGTGCAGCAGGTCGGCGATACGGCGCATGAGGTGCCGCTCGTGCGCGCTGATCTCGCCATCGGCGTACGCCACCTGCCACATCATCTCGATCACGCGCACCTTCTGTGGCGCGTCGTAGTGCCGGTTCACCAGCGAGGTGAACTGGAAGTAGTCGTTGGCCTGGCGCGACTGCTCGTCGGCGAGCGCGAGCAGTTCGATCGCCTCGACTTCCGACAGGCCGCCATGCTGGCGCAAGGCCGCCAGCACCCGCTCGCGCTCGCGCTCGTCGAGCACGGCGTCGATCCGCATCGTCTCGACCAGCAAGGCCGCGGTGGCCAGCAACAGGCGGCGCTCGTCGGTCGCGCTCGACGCGGAGGCATCGGGCGCGAGCTGCTGGTGGAAGAATCGTGCGATGGCCTCGATCATGCCGGTGTGCTCCCTGCGGGTTGGCGCGCGTCGGCCGCGCCCGGCAACGCGAGCTCCCGGGCTGCCCGCGTGGACAGCACGACGGTGAGCCGCATCGACGCGCGGGTCATGCCGACGAACAGCTTGCGCGCCGCGGCCGCATCGAAGCTCTCGAAGTCGACCTCGGTGAGGATCACGCAGGGCGCGCTCTGACCCTTGAAACGATAGACCGAATCGATCAGCAGATCACCCTCCCGATATTCGGGATTGCCGAAAATATCGTAACGACCTGCAAATGCCTGCAGGCGATGGGGGCCGAGTGTTCCCGCGCCGAGCAGTTGCGAGCGGCTGCGGCCGGCCCAGGTGACGAGGACGATGTCCTGCTTGCGAAATCCGGCCCGCAACGCGCCCGTGATCGCGCGCTTGGTGGCATCGAGCATGCCGTCGGCATCCTCGTAGCAGAGGTACTCGACCTCGGCGCCGTCGACCGGGCTCTCGGCCTGCAGGCCCGGCACCGCGTCCTCGCCGAGCAGCTCGCGCAGGGCGCGCACGACGCTGCGCGGACTGCGGTAGTTGGCCGGCGCGCGCATCACCGTCCAGCCCTCGGCCTCGAAGGGCTCGCGGCCATACAGGTTCTGCATCGGGTCCTCGAGCCAGTAGACCCGCGCCTCGTCGCGATCGCCGACCAGGCGAAACAGGTCTTCGCGCCAGCTCGCGGCGAAGTCCTGGCCTTCGTCGACGACCAGGTCGTCGACCATCTCGCGCGCATCGATGGGCAGCGCCGCCGCCTCGCGCTCCATCCGGGCGAAGCTGTCGGCCCCGCCGAATTCGACCGCATGACCGGCATTGCGCAGGCGGCGCTCGCACCACTGGTGATAGGTGAACACCCGGGACGGATCCGGCGCGATCTCGCGCAGGTGGTCGGCCAGCGGCCGGTTGAAGCAGACATAGAGCGCCCGCCGCTCGTCGCGGGCGGCATCCTCGAGCAGGGCCAGGGCGAGCTGGGTCTTGCCGCTGCCGGCGGTGCCCACCACCCGCAGGCGCAGCGCCCGCGCCTCGAGCCGGCGCGCCCAGGTCGCCAGCCCGCCCGACAGGCGGGTGACGAGGGCCTCGGCGCGCGAAAGCAGCGCGCTCACGTCGGGCACCAGTTCGAGCTCGTTGGCGAAGAAGCGCCGCAGGCGCGCCACCAGCTCGGGGCGCTCGGGCTCGGCCAGCGGCAGTTCGCCGGGTTCGTCGCGGCGCCCGAGTTGGAGCAGCTCGCGCACCCGCCTGGCGACCCCGTCGCTGGCGCGCGAATCGACGATCTGGGCCGGATCGAGGCCAGCGCTGCCCGGCTCGCGCACGGCGTAGTCGGGGCAGTAGAGCAGGTAGTCGATCGCCGGCAGCTCGCCGCCGGTGACCGGCGCGAGGCGCTTGCGCAGGGCATCGAGCGTGCGGTCGAGCTCGAGCCGGATGTTGCGACGGCCGCCCACGTGCCGCTTGAACAGGCCTTCGGCGGTCTCGTCGAGGAACCCGGTCTTCTGCTCGACCAGCAGCAGCCGCCCCGAGGGTGCGATGACGACGAAGTCGATCTCGCCGATCGCGGCGAAGCCGCGCTCGACCCGGGTCCAGTGCACCCCATGGAAGACCGTCACCGAATCGGGCAGCCCGGCCTCGAGCCGCCCGAGCGTCTCGAGCTCGCGCGCCGCCGCCCCGGTCGCCTCGACCGCCCGCCAGTCGCTCGGCAGAATCCTGGCCATCTCAACGACCCGGCTGGCCGGCGCGCGCCTCGTGGCGCGCCACCGCAGCCACGGCGACGACGATCACCGCGCCGCCGACCAGGGCGGTCGACGCCGGCACGTTGCCGAACATCAGGAAGCCGAGCATCGACGACCAGATCAGGTCGAGGAAGCGCACCGACTGCAAGGCGGAAATGTCGACCTTCTCCATGGCGCGGGTGATGCAGTAATGCGCGCTGCTGCCGAGGAGCCCGGCGAGCAGGAAGATCGCCCATTGTCGCAGGGTCGGCGGCTCCCAGACCGACAGGGCGAGCGGCAGGGAATAGATCGTCACCGTGAGGCCCTGCCAGACCACGATCACCGAACTGCGGTCGTAGCGGGTCAGCACCTTGGTGATCAGGAACGAGGCGGCGAAGGCGGGAGCCGCCGCGAGCATCACCAGGCTCCAGTAGCCACCGCCACCGACCCCGCCCAGGTGCGGCAGGAGCACCACCAGCACGCCGCCGAAGCCCACCAGGGTCGCCAGCCAGCGGGCGCGGGTGACCTTCTCGCCGAGAAAGAGCGCCGCGCCGATCAGGATGAACAGGGGAATGGTGAAGCCGATCGCGGTGGAGTCGGCCAGCGGCAGGTTGGGCAGCGCGAGGAAGAACAGCAGGGTGGCGATGGTGTGCGCCGCGCCGCGGATCCACTGGCCACGCATGTTGTTGGGCCAGAAGCTGCGCCAGCCGCCGCGCCGCATGCCGATCGCGATGACCGGCAGCATCACCACCAGGCCGAAGAACGCGCGCAGGAACTGCGCCTGCATCGAGTGCAACTCGAGCGCCATCAGTCGCATGACGGCGTTCATCGTCTGCAACGCGATGCCACTGGCGATCGCCCAGAGCAGCGCGACGAGCAGGCGGGACGCCGGCAGGGCGCCTGGCGCCGGGATATTCCGGGTGGCAGGATCGGACACCCGGCGAGTATATGCGGGCCTCGCGAATCGGGTCCGACGCGAGCGCAGCCGGGCCGTGGCGAGGCCGGACTGCGGAAGACGCGGTTTCCGCTGTCGCGACGCTCGTGTAATCTCAGCGCACTCCCGGAGCCCAATCGATGACCCCCCTGCGCCCCCCTACCTCCAGCGGAATCCCCTGGTGGCCGATCGCCATCGTCGTGGTGATCATCATCGCGCTGTTCGGCGCCTGGCGTGCAGGCCTGTTCGGCGACAACGGGGAGATCATCCCGAGCCATTCCGGCGCATCGCCCGGCACTGACGCGCCCGCCACGGCGCCGCCCGGGCCGCAGGCCGACGGCGGCGAGGCCCCCACCCCGATCCCGCCGGCGCCGGGCGTGCCGCCCGTCGATGCATCGGCAGCGCCGCCCGCCGAACAGGAAGCCCGCGCGGCGGCCCGCAGCGGTCCGCGCTACCCGGTGCCGGACCTCGACGAACAGGCGCGGCGGCAGGCGCCCCTGCCCGAGCCGGGCATCGCGAGCGACCCGCCGCTCGCCGGCGCCCTGACGGCCTTCGGCGACCGCGGCACCCTCGCCGAGTTCTTCAACCTGCAGGACATCGCCCGCCGTTTCGTGATCACCGTCGACAACCTGCCGCGCGAGATCGTGCCTTCCCAGCAAAGCGCGGTGCGACGCGTTCCGGGCCCGCTCACGGTCCAGCCGGTCGACGACGGCTTCGAGCTGCAGAACGCGAACGACCAGCGCTACCAGGCGTTCCTGCGCTTTGCCGAATCGATCGACCCGGGCACCGCGGCGCGACTCTACGTGCGCTTCTATCCGCTGCTGCAGTACGAGTACCAGCAACTGGGCTTCCCGGACGGCCATCTCAACGACCGGGTGATCGTCGCGATCGACAACATGCTGGCGGCGCCCACGCCGCGCGGCCCGATCAGGCTGGTCCAGCCGAAGGTGCTCTACCGCTTCGCCGACCCGGCCCTCGAATCGCTCTCCGCGGGCCAGAAGATCATGGTCCGGATCGGGCCCGACAATGCCCGTCGGCTGCGCGCCGTCCTGCTGCGCCTGCGCGACGAACTCACGACCCTCGGCAAATGAGAACTGCGGACGAATCATCCGCGCCCACCGCCGAACCGACGATGAAGCCAACGCAATGCTGCTGACACCCAAGGGATTCGAACCACGCCTGGACCTCGCGCTCGACGACGACACCATCGTCCACCTCTTCGTGCGCGACCGACTGGTCCACAGCCTCGACGAGACCGGCGCGATGCGCTGGGCCCAGTACCGGGCCATGGGCTTTTCCGCCGAGCGGGTCCATTCGGTGGGCCGCTACGGGGGCCATGCCCATGTCGCGGTCGCCCTGTCCGACGACTTCCCGGTCGACCTGCTGCCGCCCGGCTGGAAGGCCGCCGGGCTGCGGCAATGGTTCGGCATGCTGGATGAACCGACCCTGTCGCTGGCGATGCGGGCAGTGCAGATCGTCGACTGGGACCGACTGCACCGCTTCTGCGGCGCCTGCGGCACCCCGACGGAACTGCAGGGCAACGAGCGCTCGCGCCGCTGCCCGGACTGCGGGCTGATCGTGTACCCGCGGATCTCGCCGGCGATGATGGTGCTGGTCACCCGCGGCCGGCAACTGCTGCTCGGGCGCGGCGTGAACTTCGGCGCCGGCATGTACAGCGCGCTGGCCGGCTTCCTGGAAGCCGGCGAGACGATCGAGGACGCGGTACAGCGCGAGGTGCGCGAAGAAGTCGGGATCGAGGTCGACCAGCTGCGCTACTTCGGCAGCCAGAGCTGGCCCTTCCCGAACTCCCTGATGATCGCCTTTCGCGCCGAATACGTGAGTGGCGAACTGACGCCCGATCCGGCCGAGCTGGCCGATGCGCGCTGGTTCGATCCGGAAGACCTGCCCAAGCTGCCCGGGCGCTTCAGCATCGCGCGCGAACTCATCGACGACGCCCTGCGCGAACTGCGCGGCAGCTGACCGCCGTCGAGGCGCGAATGCTCGCCACGTCGGCTGACATGGCGAGCACTCACAACGCTGGGCGGGGCCGTCCTGGCGTGACGAGCGGGCGTGGACGGCCCGTTCGCAGGCTCCTAGCTGCCGACCACCTTCAGCTTGTTCTCGACGGACAGCACGCCGTCGACCGCCTGGGCGAGCTTCTCGATTCGCATCGACTGCTCGGCGCTCGGCACTTCACCCTCGAGGATCACCCGGCCATCGCTGGTGTCGACGTTGATGGCGAGACTGCGGACATCGTCCTCGGCCACCAGCGCCGATTTCACCTTGGCGGTGATCGCCGCGTCGCCAGCGGCAGACTGTGCGCTCTCGGTCGCGGACCGGGCCCGGTCACCGAGCGAGGGGCTCTGGTCGCCCTGCGCGGTGGTGGCCGGCGGCGGCATGCCGGGCGCAGCGCCCGGGACCGCGCCGGCGCGTTCGCCGGCGGTGGTGTCGGCCGAACCCGTGGCCGGATCCGCGGGCACCTGGCCGCTGGCGGGTCCGGCAGCCTGCGACGGCGGCTGGCCGGGGGCGGCCGCTCGATCGGCGCCATCCTGGTCGCAGGCGGCCAGTAACACGGCCGCCGAAACAGCCGCCGCGATCAATCCGTGTTTTTTAAGTTGTTCGATCTGCATGGCATTACTCCTTCTCTGAATCGGGTGCCGGGCGGGCGGGCGTGGAAGTTTCCCCACTGGCTGGTTTGCCCTCGGCGTCCTCGTGCTTGCCTTTTGCTTCGGCGTCCTCATGCTGTGCCCGTTCGATGATCTCCTGCGCGCGGCCCCGCAGGTCCGTGTCGGTCCGGCCCGCGGCCAGATCGTCGTAGGCCCGCCGCCCGCTCGCACGGTCGGCGCCGGGCGCCATCGCGCCGGTCGATTCATCGCGTTCATGCGGCCCTTTCAGCGGCTTCTCGCCGACTTCCGGATTCGCATCCTCACGGGTCGAGCGGGTCATGGCGCCGCCCGGGCTCTTTCTTCCTTCACTGAACCGACTTGCATATGGGACTCCTTGCTCTCGAAACCGGCCTGGTGCCGGTCACGAGCATGAGGTGCAGCATCCATGCCCGCCGCCACGATGCGTCGGCGCGCCGGTAAAAAGGACCGACCGGGACCGGTCGAAAAGGGGCTATTGGCGAAACGCCGTATCATCCGGATTCGATTCGGGTTCCCGCCACGGCTGGCGGGTGAAAAGGGAAACAGGGCGCGCGGCCACCTCACCGCGCCAACCTGTGCTGCCCCCGCAACGGTAAGTCGGTGCGGGTGTTCCATGAGCGACGGCCACGACCGTCCCGGCCACTGCGCTACGCGCGGGAAGGCGGAACACCAAGACCGACAAGCCCGGAGACCTGCCCGCATCACCAGGGACGATCGCGGGCGGCGGTGGCCTACGGACGCAGCTTGCCCCGCAGCGTTCCCGGCCTGGTCCATTCGCTTCGTCGATACCAATGCGCCTGCGGGACGGCAGGCCGAACAGGGAAGCGAACGATGAATCTCGAACCATCCACAGGCCGCCGGCCGATGCCGCGCGCCGGGTACCGCTACGCCACCTTGCCCGGGGCGTCATTGTCGATGGCGCTCTCGCTGTGCCTGCTGCCCGCGACAGCGGCGGCGCAAGCGCCGGGACCGAAACAGCTCGAGCCGGTGGTGGTCAGCGCCAGCGGCTTCGCGCAGCCGCTGGCCGATGCGATCCCCAACACATCGGTGCATACCCGCGAGGACATCGCGCGCGCCGGCCACACCGACCTCGCCGACCTGCTTGCGGCCACGGCCGGGATCGACCTGGTGCGCAGTGGCGGCGCCGGTAGCCTGACCTCGACCTTCATGCGCGGCGCCGAAGCGCGCCAGACGCTGGTCCTGATCGACGGCGTACGGATCGAATCGGGCACCACCGGCACCACGCGGATCGAGAACCTGATGCTCGACCAGGTCGAGCGCGTCGAAGTGGTGCGCGGCAACGTATCGGCGCTCTATGGCTCGGCCGCCGTCGGCGGCGTGGTGCAGATCTTCACCCGGCGCGGCGAAGGGCCGCCGCGGGGCAACGCCTCGATCGGCTTCGGCTCGCGCGGCGAGGAACGCGCATCGGTAGGCTCTTCGGGCGTGTTCGGCGTCGACGGCGCCACCGACTATTCGCTGCAGGCGAGCCGTCATCGCACCGACGGCAAGTCGTCGATCGACACCCGCCTGCTGCCCAGCGCCGACCCGGACCGCGACGGCTTTCGCAACACCAGCCTCACCGGCTCGCTCGGCCATCGCCTGTCGGCGCGCCACCGGATCGGCGCGCGCATCTACTGGAGCGAGTCGCAGGTCGACCTCGACGACTCCTTCATGGTCGGCCCGGCCAGTGTCGAGCGGCAGGAGTCGCGGCTGACGGTCGCCTCCGCCTGGTGGGAGGCGCGACCCACGACGCGCTGGCGCTCGACCCTGCGCGCGAGCATCGTCGATGAGCGCTCGCTCAGCCGCTACGCCTCGGGCGCCGAGGATCCCTTCGACACCCGTCGCAACGAGCTCGAGTGGAGGAACGAACTCGCCGTGGGCCCCGGCATGCTGAGCCTGGGCCTGGCCAGCGTGCACGAGCGGATCGCGACGAGCATCGCCTACGATCGCGACCATCGCAACAGCCAGAGCGCCTTCGCCGCCTATGCGCTCAAGGCCGGCCCCCACCAGGCCGAGCTGGCCCTGCGCTACGACGACTATTCCGACGTCGGCGATGCCACCACCGGGTCGATCGGCTATGGCTACGCGTTCAGCGAGCAGTGGCGGCTGTTCGGCCGGGCCGCGACCGCATTCAATGCGCCCACCTTCAACCACCTCTTCTATCCGGGCTTCAGCAATCCCGACCTCGACCCGGAACGCGCCCGTTCGATCGAGCTCGGCATCCAGTACCAACGCGAAGCCGTCCTGCTGCGGGCAACCGCCTTTCGCACCCGCTACACCGACATGATCGATTCGCCGCCGCCGACCTTTCTGCCCAGCAACGTGGCGAGCGCGCAGGCGCAGGGGCTCGAACTGTCGGCCAGCGGCATCGTGCACGGCTGGCGCATGGCGGCCAACGCGACCTTCCAGTCGCCGACCAACCGCCAGACCGGTGAAACCCTGCTGCGCCGGGCCAAGCGCTTCGGCGCACTCGATGTGTCGCGCAGTTTCGGCGCCTGGGACGCCGGCGCCGACCTCGCCTGGGGCGGTTCGCGACGCGACTTCCGGATCGACACCTTCGCGCCGATCATGCTCGAGAGCCGCGCCCGCCTCGGGTTGCGCCTGCAACGCGAGATCTTCGCCGACACCAGCGTCGTGATGCGCCTGGACAACGTGACCGACGACGATACCCCGACCGCCCATGGCTATCTCCCCACGGGCCGCAGCTTCTTCGTGATGCTGCGCTGGCAGCCCTCCTGAGCCCATGCGGCGGGCCCCCCGATTCGCCTGGCCCCTGCTCGCGCTCGTCGCGCTGCTCGGGCTCGGCCTCGCGGGGGCCTGCGGCAGCGGGGGCTGCTCCCCGGCCATGTGGGGGTGGTGGGCCGACGGCGCCGACCCCCTGGCCCGCGAACTCGTCCTCGGGCTGCGCCTGCCGCGGGCGGCGGCCGGTTTCGCGGTCGGCGGCCTGCTCGCACTCGCCGGGGCACTGCTGCAGGTCCTGCTGCGCAATCCGCTCGCCGATCCATGGGTGCTCGGTGTCTCCGGCGGCGGCGCGCTCGGCGCGGTCCTCGCCATGTGGGCCGGCGCCGGCGCCGCGCTGGTCACCGGCGCGGCCTGGATCGGCGCGGCGGTCTCGACCCTGCTGCTGTTCGCCATCGGCGCGGGCAGCGCGAACCGGGGGCTGGCGCACGGCGCGGTCGCGCCGCTGCGCATCCTGCTCACCGGCGTCATGCTCGCCTCCGGCTGGGGGGCGCTGCTCACCCTGGTCCTGAGCCTCGCCCCCGACGCCCGGCTGCGCGGCATGCTCTTCTGGCTGATCGGCGACCTCGCCGGCGCCGATGCCTGGCTGGCGCCGGCGCTCGCCCTGGCCATCGGCCTGGTGGTGGCGATGCGGCTCGCCCCCGCGCTCAACCTGATGCTGCTCGGCGATGCGCGCGCCTTCTCGCTCGGCGTCCATGTCAACCGGCTCCGGCTGGCGACCTGCCTGCTGGCGGCACTCGCCGCCGGCTTCGCGGTGACCACCGCCGGCGCGGTCGGCTTCGTCGGCCTGATCGTGCCGCATTCGCTGCGCCTCGTGCTCGGCAACGACCAGCGCGGCCTGCTGCCTGCCTGCGTGATCGCCGGCGGCACCCTCGTCGTGCTCGCCGACACCCTGGCCCGGACCATCGTCGCCCCGATCCAGCTGCCGGTCGGCGCGATCGTCTCCCTGGTCGGCGTGCCGGTGTTCCTGATGCTGCTCGTGCGCAGCCGGGCCCTGCGATGAGCCGGGCCGGCCCGCTCATCGAATGGCGCGACGCCGTGGTGCACGCGCCCGACGGCCGGCGCCTGTTCGGCCCCTTCGACTGGGTGGTCGAACCCGGCGAGTTCTGGTGCCTGGTCGGCGCAAACGGCGCCGGCAAGAGCAGCCTCGTGGGCACCGTCGCCGGCCTGGTCACGCCGCCCGACGGGCGCCTGCGGATCGCCGGGCGCCCGATCGAGCGCTGCGACATCGCCACCCTCGCCAGGCTGCGCGGCCTGCTGCCGCAGTCCTTCGAAGCGCCCTTCGGGCTCGACGCCCTGCAGACCGTGATGCTCGCCCGCGACCCGCGCAAGCGCCGCTGGCTGCGCGACGCGCCGGCCGATCGCAAGGCAGCGCTGGCGGCGCTCGCGCGGTTCGACGTCGAGGAACTCGCCGGGCGCGACATGGGCACGCTGTCGGGCGGCGAGCGCCAGCGGGTCGGGCTTGCCTCGCTGCTCGCGCAGCAGCCGATGCTCTACCTGCTCGACGAGCCCCTCGCCCATCTCGACCTGCGCCACCAGGTCGATGCGATGCGCCTGTTCGCCCGGCTCGTCGCGGCCGAACCGGTGGCGGTCGTCGCGGCGATCCACGATGTGTCGCTCGCGGCCCGCCACGCCACCCATGCCCTGCTGATCGGCAGCAAGGGGGAGGTCCACGCGGGCCCCGTCGACGCGGTGCTCGAACCCGAAGCGGTCTCGGATGCGCTCGGCTTCACGGTCCGGCGCATCCTCGTCGATGGCGCGCCGACCTATGTGCCGGCCGGTGATACGCCATGAACAGGCCTGGCCGCCGGCAAGGCCTGCTTGCCCAGCTGGCCACGGCCGCCATGGCAGGCGCCGCGATCGCCCTGGCCGCGTTGGCGGCAACCCCGGCCCTCGCGGCGGCGCCGCGGACCGACGCCGGGGCGGTGAGGGTGGCCGGCGCCGGCGGCACGATCACGACGCTCGCCGGGCCGGCACGGCGCATCGTCAGCCTCGCGCCGCACCTCACCGAACTGCTGTTCGCCGCCGGCGCCGGCGACCGGGTGGTCGGCGCGAGCGCCTGGAGCGACCACCCGCCGGCGGCCCGGGCGATCGAACGGATCGGCGACAGCCACGCCTTCGACATCGAGCGCATCCTCGCCCTGCGCCCCGACCTGGTCGTCGCCTGGGACGCCGGCAACGCCCCTCGCCACATCGCGCAATTGCGCCGGCTCGGGATCCCGATCCATCTCGAGGGCGCCGAGCGACTCGACGACATCGGCGCGGCGATCGAACGCCTCGGCCGGCTGGCCGGCACCGAGGCGGCAGCCAGCGAAGCGGCGAGCCGCTACCGACAGCGGCTCGCCGGGTTGCGGGCGCGCCACGCCGGCCTCGCGCCGGTGCGCGTCTTCCATCAGGTCTGGGACGAGCCCCTCATGACCATCAATGGCCGGCATCCGGTCAGCGACCTGATCGCGGCCTGCGGCGGCGAGAACGTCTTCGCCAGCTCGCCGGCGCTGGTGCCGCTGGTATCGCGCGAGGCGGTCCTGCGGGCAGCGCCGGCCGTCATGACCGCCGCCGATGCCGATGACGGCAGCGACCCCTTCACCGCCTGGCGACGCTGGCCGATGCTGCCGGCAGTCGCCGCCGGCCTGCTCGTCGGCCTGCCGGCCGATGCGATCAGCCGGCTCTCGCCACGGCTGCTCGATGCCGCCGAACCGCTGTGCAAGGCGATCGCGACAGCCCGCCGGAAATGAAACACTCCCGCGCTCGCTTCGGGCGGCGGGGCGCCACTGAGCCGATGCGGTATCGTCGGGCATCGATCACTCGTCTCGACACCCGCGGGAGACTTCATGAGCCTGACCCTGTACGGCGTAGCGGCTTCGCGCGCCGCCCGCCCCCTCTGGATGCTGGAAGAGCTGGCGGCCCCCTACGATCATGTGAACACTCACTACCTCGGAGGCGAAAGCCGTCAGCCGGACTTCCTCGCGCTCAATCCCAATGGGCGGATTCCGGTGCTGGTCGATGGCGATGTCGTCGTCTGGGAGTCGATGGCGATCAACCTGTACCTCGCGCGCCGTTTCGGCGGGCCGCTGGCCGCGGCCGACCTCGCCGAGGAAGCCGGCCTGCTGCGCTGGAGCTTCTGGGCGATGACCGAATGCGAGAAGGATGCCCTCGCGATCCTGTTCCATCGCTTCGCCCTGCCCCCGGAGCAGCGCAAGCCGGCGCTTGCCGATGCAGCGGAAAAGGCGCTCGCGCGCCCCTACGGGGTTCTCGAGCAGGCGCTCGAGGGCCATGAATACCTGGTCGGCGACCGCTTCACCGTCGCCGACCTCAACGTTGCGGCGGTGCTCTCCTGGGCGGCCGGCGCCCCACAGCTCGGCGCAAGCCATCCGGGGGTCCGCGACTGGCTCAGGCGCTGCCTCGGCCGCCCCGCCCAGAAAAAGGTGCGGGACATGGCCCGTGCAGGGCATTGACCACCGTACGCCGGAAGAAAAGCGCCCGGCACGAAGCCGGGCGGAGACTGCGGCTCACGGGGGATTGGCCGCAGGGGAGGAGACTGAGAAACTGTCCCGGCACGACACGGGGGATGCGCTGCACCGGAACCGTCCCGATGGCTGCCGATAATCGCCGTCGACTGCCACCATCGACCAATCCGCAGAATCCATGCCCGTGATCGCCGGCCAATCCCCGGTCATCGGCCGGCCAATATTTCCGCTCCAGGACATCCGTGCCGGCCCGGGCACCGGGTTTGCGATGGCAGCTGCATCCGAGGCCTCGGGGGCTAGCCCGCCGAGGGCCTGCCCGCACAAGATGCGTCGCCTGATCACCATGACCGGAATCGTCACCGTACTGGCGCTGCTCGATGGCTGCGCCACCCCGCCCGACCTGCTGCCCGACCGCGCCACCGCCCACCGGATGGCCGAAGAGCGCCGGGCGGTTCCCGCCGGCGAGCGCTTCGGCCACCGCAACGCCGGCGACGAACTGAGCACCGGCAACGAGGTCACGTTGCTGGTCGACGGGCCGGCCAACTTCGCGGCGATGATCGAAGCCGTCGATGCCGCCCGCGAGCAGGTCGACGTGGAGACCTACATCTTCGAACCGGTGGGCATCGGCGCCCGGCTGATCGAAGCGCTCGAGCGACGCGCCCGGGCCGGCGTACGGGTGAACCTGATCTACGACAGCATCGGTTCGATGAAGACCCGGCGCGACGTCTTCGCCCGGCTCGAGGCGCTCGGGATGCGGCTGTGCGAGTTCAACCCGATCAACCCGCTGCAGGCCGTCAATCGCTGGTCGCTGAACCATCGCGATCACCGCAAGATGCTGATCGTCGACGGCCACACGGCGTTCACCGGCGGACTGAACATCAGCGGGGTCTATTCCTCGAGTTCCAGTGCGGGCTCGTCGCGCCGCCATCATGAAGCCGACGAGCCACCGTGGCGGGACTCGGGAGTCCGACTGCGCGGACCGGCGGTCGCCCGGCTGCAGCAGCTCTTCGCGCAGACCTGGGCCTCGCAGGGCTGCGGCGACTACGCCCCGGTCATCGAGCGCGACCCGGCGCCGGCCGAGCCCGATGCCGAGCGACGGGACGTGCGCATCGTGGCGAGCGGCCCCCAGTCGAACCGGGCCAGCAACTACGCGGTACTGCGCTCGGCGGTCCTGCTGGCGACCGAGAGGATCTGGCTGACGACCGCGTACTTCGTCCCTGACGACGGGCTCGTCGCCGACCTGTGCGAAGCGGCCAGGCGCGGCGTCGATGTACGCCTGCTGCTGCCCGGCCCCACCGACGCGGCGCTGGTGCGCTGGGCCGGGCAGGCGCGCTATCCGACGCTGGTCGAAGCCGGGGTGCGGATCTTCGAGCGCCAGGATGCGCTGCTGCATGCGAAGACCGCGGTCATCGACGGCCACTGGCTGAGCGTCGGCACGGCCAATCTCGACTACCGCAGCTTCCTGCACAACGACGAGTTGAGCATCATCGTCATCGACCGGCGCCTTGGCCAGGAAATGGAGGCACTCTTCGAGGCCGACCTCGAGCATTCGGTCGAGATCGACCCGGCGCGCATCGCCGAACGCGGCCTGCTCGAGCGGGCGCGGGGCTGGTTCGCGAGGCTGTGGGAATACTGGCTCTGAAGTGGGCCGCCGCCACGTTCGCCATCGCCCGCTTCGGCCGGGCGCCGCTGGTGCCGCCCTAACCCGCGTCGCAGACGATCGCGAGGCGCAGCAGGATCGGTTCGGTGCCGCCGACCGGCGCCACCAGCGTGTCGACCGACAAGGTATTGCCCGACAAGGTGAACGCCGGCAGGCGGACGCCGTCGAACACCACCCGCCCCTGGTGGCGGAAGACGACGGCGGCCACCGGCTCGGCGGGCGCCGCGTCGCGGGTGACGGCGACCACCAGGTACCAGCCGTCGCGATTGGCGTCGCCCAGCGCCGGTTCGAGATCGCCGTCGGACCAGAAGGTGAAGGGTTCGCCCTTGCGGGCGAGGCGACAATACCCGGTCAGCGCGAGGGAAGCATCGCCGATCCGGCCCTTGAGGCGGGCCTGGCCCGGAGGCTGGGGCTGCGCCACGGCAAAGGTGGCCCATGCGCAGAGGGCGGACACCAGCAGGCAGGCGGCGGTCGGCCGCCAGGAACAGGACATCGAAGATCTCCACCAGCCGGTGCCGGCACTGTTGCGAGTATCGACAGGCGATGCACCGCTCGTCAAATGGCAGCCGTCGCCGCCGGGCGACCGGTCGTCGCCGCCTCCCGGCGGCAGCCGGGCCGCGCTGCGAAGATCGAGCGGCTGCCTGTCGCCCGCCACCGGACCCCCATGAAGAACAATCGCCGCAACTACTACCGGATCCTGCACGTCCAGCCCGAGGCGCCGGCCGAGATCATCAAGGCGAGCTATCGCACCCTGATGAGCAAGCTCAAGATGCATCCGGATCTCGGCGGCGACCATGAGCTCGCGAGCCTCGTCAACGAAGCCTATGCAGTCCTGGGCGATCCGCAACGGCGCGCCGCCTACGACCGCGAGATCGGCAATCGGTCACGCCGGGGACGAGGCGGCA
This sequence comes from uncultured Burkholderiaceae bacterium, assembly GCA_964476625.1. Classification (GTDB taxonomy): domain Bacteria; phylum Pseudomonadota; class Gammaproteobacteria; order Burkholderiales; family Burkholderiaceae_E; genus JAMLIN01. The sequence goes on from CAYZBJ010000003.1 coordinate 74,123, forward strand.
CGCGCGCCGAAGCGGCCGGCCAGGGTGCCAGGCGACAGGACTGGCCGGGCGCCACGCCGGCGCCGGGCGCGGCACCCGCCGGCGCCGCGCAGGCTGCGGCGGACTACGAGGACGGCCACTGCCCCTGGTGCCGTTCGGCGACGCCGCCGACGATCAAGCCCGACACCCGCTGCATGCGCTGCCGGGCGCCGCTCGCCCGCCCGCCGGGACCGGACGAGCAGGCGCACGAACTCTTCGGCCGCCGCAGCGCGACCCGTCGGCCCCGGGCCAACCTCGCGATCATGCAGCGCCTCGACGGCGGTGCGACCCTGTCGGTGCGGCTGCGCGACCTCTCGCTGTCGGGCATCGGCCTGATGACGACCACCGCGGTCCCCGACGGTACCCGGGTGCGGATCCAGTCGCAGGATTTCGAGGCCGTCGCGGTGATCGTCGACAGCCAGCGCGAGCATGGCGAACACCTGCTGCATGCGCAGCTGCTGAGCCTGGCGATGGCCCGGCGTACCGGGGTGTTCGTGTCGGAGACGGCCTGAAAGTGCAGCGTGAAACCAGGCTCGGCACCGTCGAGGCGGTGCTCGTCGGGCGCGCGGTGGCATTCGCGCGCGGACGCCCGAGCGCCATCGCGAAGACGCCGTGCCTCGGCCCGGTAGGCGTCGGACACACCGGGCTCGACGGCGACGAGCAGGGTGACACCCGCTTCCACGGTGGCCCCGACAAGGCAGTGCACGCCTATGCCTTCGAGCACTACCGGCCATGGGCGAACGATCTCGGCCCCCTGCCGGTGCTCGCCGCCCCGGGCGCCTTTGGCGAGAACCTGAGCACCCTGGGCGTCACCGAAGCCGGCCTCTGCCTCGGCGACCGCCTGCGCATCGGCAGCTCCGTATTCGAGATCTCGCAGGCTCGCCAGCCCTGCTGGAAACTCAACGAACGCTTCGGCGTGCCCGACATGGCCAGGCGCGTCCAGGACACGCTCCGGACCGGCTGGTATTTCCGGGTGCTCGAGACCGGCATCGTCACCGCCGGCGACGACATCGTGCTGGTGGCACGACCGCATGCGGCCTGGCCCCTGGCCCGGCTCATGCGGCTGCTGTACGGGAGTCCGCCGGACCCGGCAGCACTGCGCGAGGCGCTGCGCCTGCCGCTGGTGCCATCCTGGCGCCAGTTGATCGAGCGCCGGCTCGAGACCGGCATGACCGAGGACTGGAGCACGCGCATCGACGGGCCGCCCACCACGGACGAAGGCCCCGGACCGCGGCGCGGCTAACTGCGCTTGCCGTCGCTCCTGGGCGTGACGCTGCTGCTCGCGTCGGTGCCGGAGGAAGCGCCGGCGTCGACCGGCAGGATCACGCCGGTGATCCAGCGGGCCGCATCGCTCGCCAGGAAGCAGACGGCTTCGGCGACATCCCAGGCCGTGCCCTCGGTCTGCAGCAGCGAGGCAAGCCGGCGGCGCTCGCGCAGTTCGTCGGTCATGCCGCGCGATGCCACCATCGGCGTGTAGACCATGCCGGGCGCCACGCAGTTGACCCGGATGCCCTCGGTGCCGTGCTGGGCGGCCATCGCGCGGGTGAGGTTGATCACCGCGCCCTTGGCGGTCGGGTAGAGCAGGCTGGGGTGGCCACCACGAAAGCCCGCGACCGACGCCATGTTGACGATGGCACCGCGACCACCCGTGCGCATCGCGGGAATCGCGAACTTCGCCATCAGCATCATCGAGCCGACATCGACCCGCATGGCGTGGTCCCATGCCTCGAGGTCAACATCGACCGCATTGCCCGGCGGGCCGCTGATGCCGACATTGTTGACCAGCACGTCGAGCCGGCCCCAGCGACCGACCGCATCGGCGACCAGCGCCTCGCAGTCCCCGGGCCGGGAAACATCGGCCGCAAGCGCCGCCGCTTCGCCACCGGCATCGCGAATGCGCTGCACCGTGTCGCGCGCCGCATCGACATCGAGGTCGGCGACCAGCACCTTCGCGCCGCGCATCGCCAACAGCATGGCGCTTGCGCGGCCGTTGCCGACGCCGGCGCTGCGCGAGCCGCCGCCGGTGACGATCGCCACCCGACCCTCGAGGCGAATGCTGGCGTCGCCGTCGTAGGCGGTGTCATCCGTCATGGGCATCTCATCTCCTCGCAATCGACGGACACTAGCATGACACGACGACTGATCGCGGCACGGGGCCGGGAGCGTGTCCCGGAGCGACAACCGATCTGGATCAGAGTTCAGCGAGTGCCGAAAGCCGCCATGCCGGCGGTGCGCGAACCGTTCACCGCCGCGACCAGGAACTCGCGCACGGCCGTCCCGGCAATCGTGTAGGTGAAGCCGACGCCGGTGATCGTCTGGTTCGGCAGGGTGCAGGACGGGCCGAAATCCACCCTGAGGTCGAAGACGTTCGTACCCGCGGGCCGCGGGGCGACGATGCCGGTGAACTCGCATCGCGGACCGCCGGGATTACTGCTGTCGTAGCCGCTGAAGCTGCCATCGACTTCGACGGTCAGGTTGACCGGCGTGCCGTCGGTGAGGTGCATCGGCCAGAGCCCCAGGATGTCCTCCAGCGAAGCCGGCGCCTCGTAGTCATAGCTCGTCGCCGGGATCGGCGTGCCGGAGAACGCCATCGTCCAATCAGGGAAGGTGGCGACGCCCATGACCGACTGGGTCGTGTAGTTCGCCTCCAGGGTGCCCGACGGGACCGGCAGGAGACCGAAGAAGTCGCGTGCGTTCGCGGAACTGAACTTGCCGTTGGCGGAAACACCCGATCCATGCACGAAGCCGCCGACGGCGAAGCCGCTGCCGACCTCGGCGCCGTAGAGGGCCCAGTATTCCCCATCGTCGAGCACGAGCAGCCTGGTGTCGCCCCGCTCGGCGCCGATCTCGAAGGGGCCCGACCAGGCGCCCTCGAGCCTGGGCGGCGGATCATCCGGCCCACCGGGCAGGCCGGGATTGATACCACCGTTCCCGCCCTCGCCACCGGCGCCGCCGCCCCCGCATGCCGAGAGCGCCAGCGCGGCGACCGCCGCCAGCCCAAAGGCCACCATCCTGTTTCCGACTGCGGACATCCGTGTCATCCCCTGGTTCGATTCCCGCCGATGATCGCGCAGTATCGGCCCCCCGCCTAGCGATACACGCCCGAAGGCCACGCCGGGGTGCGGGATCAGGGCTCGGGTTCGCCCACCACCCGCGCGACGAGGAAGGCCTGGCCGCCCGCCTCGAGCCGGGCGCCGGCCTGCGGATCATGCAGCGCCTCGAGGAAGGCGGAGTCGAGGTCGTACACGCGCGGATCGATGCCGGCGGCCGCGCTGGCGCGCCGGAAGCCGGCCGTGGCACCGTAGCCGGCTTCGCTCAGGGCGTCGATGCCGGTGTCGATGAAGCCCTGGTTGTCCGGCGCCTCGAAGGAGGAGCGGCATTGCCCGACGTCGGTCGAGTGATAGTTCCGGCACAGCGCCGGACGCACTTCGTACACCGAGCAGGCGGAATCGACCAGGAAGGGGCAGGGCTGGTTGCTCGCGCGATGCTCGGCGTACGACAGCCCGGCCGCCGCGCGCGCGTTGTCGGTCGCCCGCGCAACGATCGCCTCGCGCCGCGACGGCGCGAAGGCGGCGACGTGCCCGGCGATCGCGAGCACCTCGGGCGCGGTCGCCTCGACCTTGAAATGACAGCACCAGGCGCAGCCGGAGCGGCAGTCGGGCTCGATCGGCGACATCGCCCTCGCGTCGGCGGTGACGCGCTCATGGCGATCGTAGAAGCGCAGCAGTGCCCAGCCGGGCGAGCCGTTGCGCAACTGGGCTGCCGCAAGGGCCGCCTCGGTGCGGGCGTAGGACGCAGCGTGTTCTGGATTCATCCCGGACCTCGATGCGTGGCCGACCAGCATACAGGGGTCGGCGGCGCATCACCGCACCGGGGGCGCTCCGGGCCGTGAACCAGCGCCCTCGAGACCATGGAATACCGCCAGCGAGGCATAGGCGTCGTTGGCGGCATAGAGCAGTTGCGCCGGGCGCAGTTGCGACAGGGCCCAGTTCGAGGTGGTCGCGGACTTGGGCTTGCGCAGGCGCCGGCCGAGCACGATCGCGACTGCCGCCTTGAGCCCGACGTCGTTCCGGTAGCCGGCCTCGCGCAGGCGCCGCCCGATGTCGACCGAGGCGCCAAGCGCGATGCCGGTCTTGGCGAGCAGCGGGCCGCGGTCCGAGCGCAGGCCGAAGCCTACCTTGACGATGTCGTCGGACTGCAGCACCGCGCGCAGGAATTCGCCCGGCATTCCGGGCGCGACCTGGATGATGAAAGCCTCTTCGAGGGTCGCGAGCTGCACCACATGCGGCCCCTCGTTCGGCTGGCCGCGCACGAAGACCGGCTTCGACTCAGTATCGAAACCGACGTGCCGGGCTTGTGCGAGGACGCGCTCGGCATACGCCGCCTGGGCCTCGTCGCGCACCAGGTGGATGCGCTCGAGCGGCAGGCCCGCGAACTCCGGCATCTGCGCCACCGCCTCGCGCGAGGGTCGCAGCAGTGGCGTCGCGCGCTCTTGCGGCACCAGCTCGGCGCTCGCGTTCGATTTCATGGATGGGTTCCCGGATGGCGCCGCTTCGTGCCGGCGGCTCATGGAAGCGAAGCATAACGGACAAGCGCCCTCGCCTGCGGCCCGGCGAAGAACGACGCACAATGCGGACTGGAGGATGCCATGGCCTGCCCACCCGAAAGACCGTTCCACCCGCCAGCCGATCCGCGCTGGCAGGCATTGCATTCGGAACCCGCGCTCGAGCCGGCCCTCGAGATCGTCGATGCCCACCATCACCTCTTCGATCGGCCGGGCTCACGCTACCGCCTCGAGGAATTGCTCGCCGATTTCGCCGGCGGCCACCGCATCCGCGCCTCGGTCTACCTGCAGTGCGGCGAGCAATACCTGCGCGAGGGGCCGACGCACCTGCGTCCGGTCGGCGAGACCCGTTTCGTCGACGCCGCAGCCCGCCGCAGCCTGCACCTGACCGAAGGCGCGGTGCATGCCTGCGCGGCCGTCGTCGGCTTCGCCGACCTCGCGGCAGGCGCCGCGGTCGACGAAGTCCTCGAAGCGCACCTGCAGGCTGCTCCGACCCGGTTTCGCGGCATCCGCCACGGCCTGTCGACCGATCCCGACCCCGCCTACGCCCGCTCGGGCCCGCGCCCCGCGCCGGGGCTGATGGCCGCGCCTGCGTTCCGGGAGGGCTTCGCGCGGCTCGCGCCCCACGGCCTGTCCTTCGATGCCTGGCTCTACCATCCGCAGATTCCCGAACTGGTCGAACTCGCCCGCGCCTTCCCCGGCACCACGATCGTGCTCAACCATGTCGGCGGCCCACTCGGCCTCGGCCGCTACGCCGGCCGTCGCGACGAGGTATTCGCGCAGTGGCGGGCATCGATCGCAACGCTCGCGACCTGCCCGAACGTGGTGGTCAAGCTCGGCGGCCTCGGCATGCGCCTGACCGGCCTCGGCTTCGAGGAAGGGGCGAAGCCGCCCGACTCGACGACCTTGGCCACCGCCTGGAAACCCTGGATCGAAACCTGCATCGAGGCCTTCGGCGCCGAGCGGGCGATGTTCGAGAGCAACTTCCCGGTCGATGGCTGCTCATGCAGCTATGGCGTGCTCTGGAACGCCTTCAAGCGGCTCGCCGCCGGCGCATCGGCCGACGAGAAGGCCGCCCTCTTCGAGCGAACGGCCCGGCAGGTCTACCGGATCTGACCGGGACCGCCAGCAGGGCATTGCGGGAGCACCGCGCCTCCCTTGTCGATACCGAACCACCGAGAACTCCGGAGATTCAAGCATGTCAGACGGCACCGAATACGTCCCACCGAAAGTCTGGACCTGGAACAAGGCCAGCGGCGGACGCTTCGCCAACATCAACCGGCCGATCGCCGGGCCGACCCATGAGCATGAACTGCCGGTCGGCAAGCACCCGCTCCAGCTCTACTCGCTCGCCACGCCCAATGGCGTCAAGGTCACGGTGATGCTCGAGGAGCTGCTCGCCGCCGGCCACGCGGGCGCCGAGTACGATGCCTGGCCGATTCGCATCAGCGAGGGCGACCAGTTCGGCAGCGGTTTCGTCGCGGCCAACCCGAACTCGAAGATCCCGGCACTGGTCGATCGTAGCGGGCCGGAGCCGATCCGGGTGTTCGAGTCGGGCGCGATCCTGGTCCACCTCGCCGAGAAGTTCGGCGCCTTCCTGCCGACCGAGCCCGCCCGGCGGGCCGAATGCCTGTCCTGGCTGTTCTGGCAGATGGGCAGCGCGCCCTACCTCGGCGGCGGCTTCGGCCACTTCTACGCCTACGCCCCCTTCAAGATCGAGTACGCGATCGACCGCTTCGCGATGGAGACCAAGCGCCAGCTCGATGTGCTCGACCGCCGGCTCGCCGAAGTCGAGTACCTCGGCGGCGATGACTACACGATCGCCGACATGGCCGTCTGGCCCTGGTATGGCGCGCTGGCCAAGGGCCTGGTCTACGGCGCCGGCGAATTCCTGTCGGTGCACGAGTACAAGAACGTGCAGCGCTGGACCGACCAGATCGCCAAACGCCCGCCCGTCAAGCGCGGCCGGATGGTCAATCGACTGGTCGGCGACCCGGCGAGCCAGCTCCACGAACGCCACGACGCCAGCGACTTCGAGACCCGGACCCAGGACAAGCTGAACCCGTAGGAGGCGGCTGGCTGCGCGCCGGATTCAGGCGGCGGCGACCGTATCGGACACATCGCCCAGGCACCCCAGCCCGACCAGGGTGGCCTCGACCGCCTCGTCCAGGGGCGTGTGCGGCTCCGTGCCGAGCACGCCGAGCAGGCGGGAGTTGTCGAGGCGTAGCGGCTCATGCCAGAAGCGCCGGACCTCGCGCATTTCGCGCAGGCTTTCGTTGAACGGTGCGAGCAGCGGCACCAGCCACCAGGGAAACGCGGCGACACCCGGCTCGCGGCCGATGCGCCGCCCGACGACCCGGCGAATCGACGCCACCATGGCCTGGCCGTCCGGATCCCAGTGGCCGGCCATGTGGAAGCGCGCGAAGGGCTCGAGAACCTCGGCCCGATCGAGCAGCCGCGCCATGGTGCGCGCGACGTCGGGCAGGTAGCCCCACTGGTGGCCGACGCCGGGCCGGCCCGGATAGCGCAGGGTGCGCACCGGCCGGCCCGGCCTGAGCATCGCCTGCGCGAACCAGCTGCTGGCGACCTGCGGGCCGAAGTAGTCACCCGCTCGCACGACCAGGGCGCGACCACGCCCCGATTCGGCGAAGGAACGTAGCCGGGCTTCCATCTCGACCCGGATCGCGCCCTTCGGACCGAGGGGATGCTGGCAGGCGTCCTCGTCGGCCAGCACGGGCACGTCCGGCCCGTAGTTGTAGATCGTGCCCGGCAACAGGACCGTCGCGCCTTCGGCGCCGGCCGCCGCCAGGGTGTTGTCGAGCATCGGCAGCACCAGTTCACCCCAGCGCCGATAGCCCGGCGGGTTGACGGCATGGGCGATCACCGCGCACCCCTGGGCTGCCAGCCCGACCGCGGAGCGGTCGAGCGCATCGCCGGCGAGCCAGTCGATACCGTCGCGTCGGCCCGGGCGCGCCTTGCGATTCATGGCCCGCACCGACCAGCCGCGGTCGCGAAGCTGCCGCGCCAGTTCACCGCCGATGCCACCGCTGGCGCCGAGGACCAGGGCCGTTCGCATTGCCTTCGTCATGCCTGCTCTCCTTCGAGCGGTTTCGATGGGGAAATTCTGGTCTCGGACGGGTAGGAATGAAATTGCCGAAAGCAATCGATCGGATATACATTTCTGCATGGCCGATCCGATCGACTGGACCCTGTACCGAACCTTCCTCGGCGTCCTCCAGGAGGGGTCGCTGTCGGGTGCGGCACGGGTGCTCGGCATCGCCCAACCGACGGCGGGCCGGCATGTCGCCGCCCTCGAGCGCGCCCTGCGGGTGGCGCTGTTCACCCGCTCGCCGACCGGGCTGCAGCCGACCGCAGCGGCGCTGGCCCTGCAGCCCCTCGCCAAGGCCATGGCCGACACCGCCGCCTCGCTGGAACGGGCGGCGGCGGCCCGGGTCGAGGGCGGGCTGGAGGCGGTGCGCGGCGTCGTGCGAATCACCGCCAGCGACGTCATCGGCCTCGAAGTGCTGCCACCGGCCTTCGCCCGCCTGCGCGACCGTTACCCCGGACTCGTGCTCGAGCTCGCGCTGACCGACCGGGTCGAAGACCTCCTGCACGGCGAAGCCGACATCGCGGTTCGGATGGTCCGGCCGAACCAGGAGCGGCTGATCGCCCGCCGCATCGGCGAGGTCCAGCTCGGCATGTACGCGAGCCGGGACTATGTCGCCCGCCACGGCATGCCCGCCGATACCGCCGCGCTGCTCGAGCGTTCGCTGGTCGGATTCGATCGCGAGACGCCGTTCCTGCGCGACGCGGCCCGGCGCCTCGGCGGCATCGGGCGCGAGACCTTCGCCCTGCGCTGCGACAGCAATTTCGCGCAGCTCGCCCTGATCCGCGCCGGCGCCGGCATCGGCATGTGCCAGGTCGCGCTCGCCGGGCATGGCGAACCCTTGCTGCGCGTCCTGCCCGGGGACTTCTCGCTGTCGCTCGAAGTCTGGCTGACGATGCACGAGGACCTGCGCAACAGTCCGCATTGCCGGGTCGTGTTCGATGCCCTCGTGCAGGCGCTGACCGCGCATGTTTCGCCGGGCACTCCATGAGCCGAGGCCGGACGGTAGTGTTGCGAGTAAGCGCTCGCCAGCAGCAAATCGACACTGGAACGGGCCCGATATTTGCATGGGGTGCGCCGGGCGAGCGGCGACTCATCCAGCAGGCATTCGACATGCCGATTCAGCGCCCCGACCGAAAGGCGACAAGGTAGACTCGACCCGCAGTACCGTACCGCCCGGCTCCGGTCATCGCATCGAGGCCCGGCGCTTCTGCCAATCTCAGGAGAACGACCCATGGGTTTCTTCAGCAAGATCCTCGACAAGCTCGGCATCGGCAGCGCACAGGCCGCCGAAGCTCCCGCCCAGACGGCCGCGCCGGCCGGTGGCGCCGCACCGGCGGCCCAACCGCAGGCGATCCCGGTGGTCGACGTCGTCGCCCAGCTCGAGCAGCGCGCTGCCGCCAATCCGCAGAAGCTCAACTGGCGCACCTCGATCGTCGATCTGCTCAAGCTGCTCGACATCGACAGCAGCCTCGCCGCGCGCAAGGAACTCGCCACCGAGCTCGGCTGCCCGGCCAACCTGATGTCCGACTCGGCGCAGATGAACATGTGGCTGCACAAGAAGGTGCTCGAGCGCATCGCGGCCAATGGCGGCAACGTGCCCGCCGACCTCCTCGACTGAGCGAATCGCGGGCGAGCCCCGCCAACCTGGGAGCAGGCAATGCAGATCACCGACCTCCTCGCCCAGATGGGCGGGCTCGACTCGATGTCGCGCGAACTCGGCGTCAACCAGCAACAGGCGGCCTCCGGCATCGAGGCGCTGCTGCCGGCGATCCTCGGCGGCCTCAAGAAGCAGGCGCAGGCGCAGCCCGGCGGGGTCGAAGGCCTCGGCGGGCTGCTCGGCCAGCTCGGCGGCGGCTCGCTGCTCGACGACGTGCTCGCGCCGGAACCGACCCATGTCGAACGCGGCAACGACGTCCTCGGCCAGATCTTCGGCTCGAAGGACGTCAGCCGTACCGTCGCGCAGAACGCGGCCGCGACCTCCGGGCTCGATCCTTCGCTGTTGAAGAAGATGCTGCCCATGCTGGCGATGCTCGTCGCCGGCTTCGTCGCCAGGCAGGGTTCGGCTGGCCAGGCCCAGGCCGCGCCGGGTGAAGGCGGCCTCGGTGGCCTCGGTAGCGTACTGGGCGGCGGCGCCGGAGGAGGCCTCGGTGGCCTGCTGGGCGGCCTGCTCGGCGGGGGTGGCGGCAACGCCGCCGGCGGCGGGCTCGGCGGCCTGGGCGCGATGCTCGACCTCAACGGCGACGGCAATCCGCTCGACGACATCATGCGGATGATGGCCGGCAAGCGTTAGCCGGAAAAGCTCACGCGCCCGGGCCGCACATCCGGCCTTCCTTGTCGACAGGCGTGTGGGGAACCGCCGCCGGCGACTGCGGCCTCAGCCGCGCGCCGGCCGCTCGAGATAGGCCTGCGTCTCGGGGCGATCCCGGAGCCTTTCGGTCCAGCGCCCGAAGACCTTGTCCATGCGGGCCGGCTCGACGCCGAGCTGGTGCATCGCCACGCCGCCGTTGACCGATTCGCGGTACTCGGCGATGAGCCCGTCGCGCAGCACGAACCGGCTCATGCCGTCGATCACCACGAAGCGGCCCTTGAACTGTTCGATGCGCGACGAGAAACTCGACAGCGACCAGGCGTAGGCGATCTCGCCATTGCAGACCGGGTCGAACATCTCCCAGCGATAGTCGTCGCCGGCGTCGCGGTGGAACAGGTTCGACATCATGTCGGCGATGTCGGCCCGGCCGTGATGGGCGCCGTAGATGTAGTCGTAGTAGATGCCGTCCTCGGTGAAGCAGCGCGCGAAGCGCTCGCCGTCGCCGGACTCGGCGGCCAAGGTGAATTCGTCGAGCAGCCGGACGAAATCGTCCTGGGTCATGAGCGGGGCTCCTGGTCGGGTGGATCGATGGTCGGGGCGGCGGCGATCGCGCGCAGTCGCAGGCGGTCGACCTTGCCGGTCGCATTGCGCGGCAAGGCGTCGACGACCCGGATCTCGCGTGGCACCTTGTAGCGCGCCAGGCATTCGTTGCAATGGGCGAGCAGCGCGCGGGCATCGATCGGCGCACTGCCGTCGGCGGCGACGACGAAGGCGATGATCCGCTCGCCGAGGCGCTCGTCGGGGGCGCCGATCGCGGCGACCTCGAGCACGCCCTCGAAGCGGTGGACAGCCTCCTCGATCTCGCGCGGATAGACGTTGTAGCCCCCGGTGATGATCATTTCCTTCTTGCGGTCGACGATGAAGAGGAAGCCGTCCTCGTCGATGCGGCCGATGTCGCCGGTGCGCAGCCAGCCCTCGCCGAAGGTCTGCGCGGTCAGCACCGGATTGCGGAAGTAGCCGCGGGCGATGCCGGGGCCGCGCAGCAGCAGCTCGCCCGCTTCGCCGGCGGGCAGGTCATGGCCCGCATCGTCGACGATGCGCATCTCGACGCCGAGGTACGGCTGGCCCGCCGAGCCCGGCTTGCGCATGCCGTGGAAGCGGTTGCCGGTGACCGAGGGGCTCGCCTCGGTCATGCCATAGCCTTCGGAGATGAGCACCCCGAAGCGGCGCTCGAAGCGCTCGTGGACATCGATCGGCAGGGCCTGGCCGCCCGAGACGCAGGCCCGCCAGCACGACAGGTCGAGGCCCGCGGGCAGCTCGGCGCGCGCCATCGTCCAGTACATCGTCGGCACACCCATGAACACCGTCGCCCGGGTCGCCGCCAGTCCGGCCAGGACCGCCTGCGGGTCGAAGTCGTCGGTGATGAAGAACGATGCACCGGCGAAGAGGAAACTCGAGAACAGGCAGGTATGGCCGAAGACGTGCGACAGCGGCAGGGCGGTGTAGCCGACGTCGTCCGGGGTCAGCCGCAGCAGGTCGAAGGCGAAGGCCTGCGCGTTCCAGAAGATGTTGGCATGGCTGAGCTCGATCCCCTTGGGCAGGCCGGTCGAGCCCGAGGAGTAGAGAATCAGCGCGGTCGCGGCGGGGTCGGCCGGCGGGATCGGCCGGGGCTCGGCCTCGCCGTCGGCGAGCCCCGACCCGAGTTCGAGCCACGCCGGCGTGCAGGCCGCCGGCGCCGCGGCGCGCACGGCTGCGAGCACGGTCGCCTCGGCGACCACGACGGCCGGTTCGCAGTCGCCGATGATGCCAGCGAGCTCGGCCGGCGCGAGCCGGGCGTTGACCGGCACCGGGATCGCGCCCGCCTGCAACGCGCCCTGGTAGACGATCGCCCAGGCGAGCGAGTTCGGGATCACGAAGACGACGCGCCCGCCCGGCCCGACCCCGGCTTCGCGCAGGCGCCGCGCGCAGGCAGCGGCGCGACGATCGAACTGGCCATAGGTGAGCGCACCGCTCCGATCGGCGATCGCCGGCGTATCGGGCGTGCGCCGCGCATGGTGGCGCAGGAAATGACCGAGGCTGAAGCTCGTCATTTTCCGCCTCTCGCCAGCGGCGCAACCGGATTGGCCACCGCGTTCTTCCATCTGCCCACTTTGGATCCCGGTTCGAGTTGATGCCGGCGCGCACGGGCGTGGGCCCCGCCGAGCGCGTCCGGCGTGGGCGATTGTAATGGCGCGCTCAGAGCTGCGAGCGCAACGGCCGCACGATGGCCTCCTTGATCCGCTCGCGCAGCGGCCGGGCCCGCCAGTCGGCCAAGGTGTAGGGCCGGGCCACGGCGAGATCGGCCTCGAAAACGGCGGTCATGCGGGCGGCGAGCGCACGCGAATAGGCGTTGAGGCTCGCCTCCTCGTTGAGCTCGAAGGAGCGGACATCGAAATTGGTCGAGCCGACCGAGACCAGCTCGCCGTCGACCACCAGCAGCTTGTTGTGCATCATCGTCGGCTGGTACTCGGCGATCTCGATGCCGGCCTCGAGCAGCCGGCCCCATTGGGCGCGCGACGCGAGGCGCACCGCCTCCGAGTCGATGTGCGGGCCCGGCACCACGACCCGGATCCGCACCCCGCGCCCGCGGGCTTCGAGCAAGGCCCGATTGATCATCGCGTCGGGCACGAAGTAGGCGGCCTGCAGGTCGATCGACTCGACCGCCGCGGCGATCGCCATCAGGTACATCAGGCGCATGCTCTCGCTGCCGCCGGCCGGCGAGGCGATGAACATCTGCGCCGGGATCTCGCCGGCCGGCTCGAGCGCGGGGAAGTAACCGGCGCCGTCGAGCACCGTGCCGGTGGCGCGAATCCAGTTGTCGTTGAATGCCGCCTGGAACTGGGCGACCACCGGTCCCTCGGCCCGGAAATGCATGTCGCGCCAGTGTTCCGGGTCACCGGCATCGCCATCCCACTGGTCGGCGATGCCGACCCCGCCGGTGAAGCCGATGCGCCCGTCGACGACGAGCAGCTTGCGGTGGGTGCGGTTGTTCATCCGCCCCACGTTGTACCAGCGTAGCGGCCGGAAATGCCGGACGTCGACGCCGGCCTCGCGCATGCGCTCGATCAGGGCGGGATCCATCTTCAGGCTGCCGACCCAGTCGAGCAGCACCCTGACCTCGACGCCGGCGCCGGCGCGCTCAGCCAGGCTCGAGGAGAAGCGCTCGCCGATGTCGCCCGACCAGTAGATGTAGGTCTCGAAGGTGATCGTGCGACGCGCCGACGCGATCGCCTCGAGCATGGCGGGGAAGATCTCGCGACCATTCTGCAAGTCGTCGATCCGGTTGCCCGGCACGATGCCCGGGCCCAGCAGCACCGCCATCTCGCGACGGAACTGCGGGTCGGCGAGCGGATGGCGATGGGCGACGCGACGCTCGATCCGCTTCTCGGACGTCTTGGTGTTGGCCACCACGATCGCGACGAGCGCGAGCGCCAGGGCAGTGGCGAGCACGATCCATGTCATGCGCCCATTGTCGTACGATCCTTCCTGTCGCACACGGAACCCGATGCCCGCAAACCGATCCACGGCGCCGATCTGGGTGGCGCTGGCCGCCCTGATCGCGGCGTTCGCCCTGAGCCACGCGTTTCGCACGGTCGTCACGCTGGTCGCACTGCCCCTGCGCGTGGAGCTCGGCCTGCGCGACGATGCAATCGGCATCGTCGGCGGCGCGTTCCATCTCGCGTTCGGGATCATGCAGCTGCCGGTCGGGATCATGCTCGACCAGTACGGTCCCCGGCGCACCATCCTGGTCGCCTTCCCGGCCGCGGTGCTCGGCGCGGCCATCACCGCAAGCGCCAGCGGCGTGCCCGCGCTGCTGGTCGGCCAGTGGCTGATCGGCATCGGCTGCGCCCCCTGCTTCCTCGCGACCCTCATCGTCATCAGCCGCTCGCGGCCCCCGGCCGAGTTCTCGCGCCTGTCGGGCATCGTGCTGGGCATCGGCAGCGCCGGCATGCTCATCACCGGCACCCCGCTCGCCTGGGTGGTCGAAACCGTCTCGTGGCGAGCCGCCTTCTGGCTGCTCACCGCGGTCTCGGCGGCGGCCTGGGCCTGGTGCTGGGCGGTCGTGCCCGGCGAGCCCGCCGACCGCCAGCACGAGCGCTCGAAGCACGCGGCCGCCCTGCGCGAGGTCGGCCACATCCTGCTCAATCGCCACATGCTCGGCATGATCGCCCTCGGCTCGGTCACTTATGCGTCGTTCATCAGCCTGCGCGGGCTCTGGCTGGTGCCGCTGATGTCCGACCGGCACGGCTTCAGCCTGGTCGAGAGCGGCCACGTCGCCCTGCTGGGCTCGATCATGGCGCTGATCGGGCCGCTGATCGCCGGCCGCCTCGACCCCGGCGGCCGGGGACGCCGCCTGCTCATCGCCGGCTGCAGCATCGGCTATGCGGCGATGTTCGCGGTGCTCGCGATCGGCACCTCGCCGCTGGGCGACGCGGGCCTGACCCTGGTGCTGGCCATCGTCAGCGGCTACATGCTCCTGCACTACTCGGAGGTGCGCGAGATCTGGCCGCCCGAGATGTCGGGACGGGCGCTGGCGCTGTTCAACTCGGCGATGTTCCTCGGCGTGGCCGCCATGCAGTGGGCGAGCGGCACGGCCGCGGCCGCCGCCCACCCGATCGGCGCGGGCCCGGTCGCGGCGGCCTTCTGGACCATCGCCGCAATGCTGCTGGTGGGCACCGCGCTCTACCTGGTGCTGCGACCCTTCCCGCGCATCAGCAGCGCCGGCAGCATCACCGCAGCGAACAGCAGCGCGCAGGCGAAGAAGCATTCGCGGTAGCCCATCGTGCTGGCCTGGGCGACGACAATTCGCCCGAGGTAGTCGAAGGCGCCCGCCTGGCGCAGGGTCTCGGGAATGCCGAGTTGCGCATGCAGGCCCTCGAGCTGGCGCAGCAGTTCGCCGGTCGCGCTGTTGGCGGCGTCCTGGGTGGCGACGAATGCCTCGACGTGGAACTGGCTGCGCCGCTCGAGCATCACCGACAGGCCGTTGACGCCGAGCGCGCCGCCGAGCTGGCGCACGAAGTTCACCGCGCCCGAGCCTTGCGCGAGCAACGCGGTCGGCAGGGCCTGCAGGGCGCCGGCGTTGAGCGCCGGCATGATCAGCGCGAGCCCGATCCGCCCGAGCATCATCCACCAGGCGGCGGTCCAGAAGCCGGTGTCGACATCGATGCCCGTCTGCAGCAGGGACGACAGGGCGAACAGCGCCGAGCCGGCGACGATCATCTGCCAGGCGGCGAAGCGGTCGGTGAGGCGACCGGCGATCGGAAAGACGAGGGTCAGGATCAGGCCCGCCGGCATCAGCAGCAGGCCGGCGCGGGTGGCGGTGTAGCCCTGGATCGTCTGCACGAACAGCGGCATCAGGTAGGTCGAGCCGTAGATGCCGGCGCCGAAGATCAGCGCCACCGCCGAGGCGGCCGCAAATGTCCGGTTCGCATAGAGCTTCAGGTTCAGCATCGGCGCCGGGGTGACCAGCTCCCAGGCCACGAAGGCGACCCCGGCCACCGCCGCCATCGCGAAATCGCCAAGGATCGCGTGCGAGCGCCAGCCGTCGCGCTGGCCGTGCGACAGGCCGTCGAGCAGCACGAGCAGGAAGAGCGACAGCAGGGCGAAGCCGATCCAGTCGAAGCGGCGCCGTGGCCCGCTCGCCGCGCGACCCGGCATGAAGAGCAGCGCCATGAAGGCGCCGAGCGCACAGACCGGCACCGCCATGAAGAAGACATACCGCCAGCTCGCGACGTCGACCACCATGCCGCCCAGGGTGGGGCCGAGCGCCGGCGCGAGCACGACGCCCACGCCGTAGACGCCCATCGCCTGGCCGCGCCGGTCGGCCGGGAAGACCTGGAAGATCACCTGCATCGCGAGCGGCTGGAGCAGCCCCGCGGCGGCGCCCTGCAGCACCCGGCCGAGCACGAGGATCGGCTCGGTCGGCGCGAGCCCGCCCATCACCGACCCGATGATGAAGACCGCCACCGCGCCGATGTAGGTATCGCGCTGCCCGAAGGATTCGACCATCCAGGCGTTGAGCAGCATCGTGCCGGTCATCGCGGCGAGAAAACCGGTCGACAGCAGCTGCACCTTGTCGAGGCCCATGCCGAACGCGCCCATGATGTCGGGCAGCGCGACGTTCACGCTGGTGGCGGTCAGCACCGTCGAGAAGGTGCCGAGCATCACGGTGACGGTGACCAGCCAGCGATAGGCCGGACCATAGCGGGCGAACAGGCTTGCCGTATCGTCCGCCCGGGCCACCTCAGTCACCGGTGCGCATCTCGAGCTCGACCATCATGCCCGGCTTGAGCAGGCCGTCGCGCTGTTCGATCGCCACGCGCACCGGCAGGCGCTGGCTGATCTTGGTGAAGTTGCCGCTCGGGTTCGGATTGGGCAGCAGCGCGAACTCGCTGGTCGCGGCATGGCCGACCTGGGTGACCCGACCCTCGAAGCGCTCGCCCGGCAGCGCGTCGACGCGGATCGACACCGGCTGGCCCGGGGCGAAATGGCGGATGTCGGTCTCACGGACATTCGCCTCGACGCGCACCCGCGCCGGGTCGTGGACCATGAGCAGGCGCTGGCCGGGCGCGACGTACTCGCCGACATCGGTGAAGACCCGGTCGACGACGCCGTCGAAAGGCATCACGAGCCGTCGATCGCCGAGGTCGATCTCCGCGCGGGAACGCTCGGCGCGCAACTGGCGGCGCTGCGCATCGAGGGTCGCGAAGCGGCGCTCGAGGACGGTGAGCTCCTCGCGATCGGCGCGCGCCTGCGCGATCGCGGCGCGCGCATTCTCGAGCTCGGCCTGCGCCTGCTGGGCCTGCTGGCGGGCATCCTCCAGCGCCGCCCGCGACTGGTCCAGGCGCGAGCGCGTCAATACCCCGCTGGGAGCGAGCGCCTCGGCCCGGTCGCTCTCGCGAGCTGCCAGGGTGCGACGCGCGATGGCCGCGGTGAGGCTCGCCTGCGAAGCGCGCATCGCCGCTTCCTGAGCCTCGATCCGGGTCGCGGTCTGGCGATCGGTCAGGCGGATCTGCGCCTCGACGCCGGCGCGTTGCGCTTCGACGCCGGCAAGCCGGGCGTCGAGCTCCTCGAGGCGCAAGCTCGCATCGCGATCGTCGATGCTGACCAGCAGCACGCCGGCGGCCGCGCCGTCGCCCTCGGTCACCCCGATCGCGGTCACCCAGCCGGGGACCCGGCTGCTCAGCACGACCATGTCCGCCGCGATCCGGGCGTCGTCGACGAAGACATGGGTGAACTGCCGGTACAGCCACCAGCCACCAGTGACGAGCACCGCCAGTGCGATGACGACGCCCAGCGCCAGCCGCGCGCGACGGGGCCGCGGCGAACCGGCCTCAGCCATGGGAGCGTGGCGAACCGGATGCGGCGGGTGACGAACAGTCCTGCAGCGCCGCCGTCCCGAGCCGGTCGGCCAGGCGCTCGAAGAGCGCGAGGCAGGTCTGCATCTCGCCCTCGTCGACGTCGGCGAACAGTTCGTCGCGCAGTCCTTCGGCAACCGACTGGATCTGCGCCAGGCTGGGCATGGCCCTCTCGGTCAGGCGCAGCGCCTTGGCGCGGCGATCGCCCTCGATCGGATGGCGCTCGATCAGCCCCTCGGCCTCGAGCCAGTCGAGGGTGCGCACCAGGGTCGGACCCTGCACCCCGATGCGGGCGGCGAGATCCTTCTGGGTGACCGGCTGCGCCATGCGCGAGAGATGCAGCAGCGCCAGCCAGCGCGCCTCGGTCAGGCCGTGCGGCGAGAGGCGCCGGTCGAGTTCCTTGCGCCAGAGCCGCGACAGCTGGCCCAGCCCGATGCCGAATCGTTCACGCAGGCTGCGTTCGGTCATAATCGGTCGACCCGTCTCCATGTTGGCGGGTGAAGTTAGCACGAACTTAGATAGCTTGCTACCGATCTTGCCTCGCCCCTGGCTATCCCGGGGGCGGAGCCCGGCCGGCGCCCCGGAGCTCGAGGGCCGGCAACCATTCGAGAGGGCCCGATCATGTACCGAACGATCGTCCTGGCTTACGACGGCTCACAGGCCGGCCGCGACGCGCTCAAGCAGGGCGCCGAACTCGCCCGCATGTGCCAGGCGAAGGTCTATCTGCTGGCGGTACTGGCCACCGATCTCGGGGTCCTGCTCGCCGAATCGGCCGGTGGCTCGGTCATGACCGACCGGATCCAGACCGATGTCGAGGAGGCCCTCGCCGAGGGCGCGGATCTCCTGCGCGAGGCAGGGCTCGATGTCGAGACTCGTCTCGGCATTGGCAAGCCGGCCGAAGAGATCGGGCGGGTTGCCCGCGAAGTGGGCGCCAACCTCATCGTGGTCGGCCACCGCGAGCAGAGTACCTTCGCGCGCTGGTGGAGCGGCTCGACCGGCGCTTCCCTGCTCGGTGTGGCGCCCTGCAGCCTATTGGTCGCCGTAGCCTGAACGCTCAGGCCGGCGGATCGGCCTGCGGCGGCGGCGGCGGTGGCTGCGCCCGCATCGCCTCGGCAACGCCCTGTTCGATGATCGCCTTGAGGCGGGCGAAATCGGCTGCGACCAGCGCGGCGTCCGCGTCGAATTCGGCGTCGCTCATGCCCTCGCGCCGGGCGAGCGCGAAGCTGATCTCGCTGCCGTCGCCACTGGGCGCCACCCGCATGTGGTTGACGTAGGTCGCGCCGGAATCGAGCCGCAGGGTGTGGTCGAGCACGCCCTCCTCGTTGAGCGGGGCGAACTCCAGTAACGCCCGCCCGAGCGGTGACTGCACCACCCAGTCGTTGTCGACCCGCTCGACCGCCAGGAAGAACGACGGCGCCCAGCGCGGCAGGTTGTAAGGGTCGCGGGCAACTTCGTAGACGCGCGCGGGCGGCGCGTCGATGCGCGCCGTGATGCTGCGAATTTCAGGTTCCATCGACCGATCTTCACACACGGCCGGCTCCCCTACAATGCAATCGCGCTTCCCCTGCGGTCCTGGCCGATCGGGTTGCCGACCCTGGAGACCGTCATGCACGCAACGAACCGGCCGATCGCGAATTTCACGCTGACGATGCGCGCACTGGCACGCCATCCGCAGCGCATCGCCTTCCAGTGGGACGACAACAAGCTCAGCTACGCGGCGACCATCACGATGATCGCCGCCTTCCAGAAGGCCTTCGACGACGCCGGTCTCGCGGGTGGCCAGTGCCTTGCGCTGCTCACCGCCAACCGCCCCGAGACCTGGTGCGCGGGCGTCGCGGCCCAGGGCCTCGGGCTGGCGATCACCTGGCTGCATCCCCTCGGCTCACTCGAGGCGCAACGCGCCCAGCTCGAGGACAGCGAAGCCGTTGCGCTGGTCGTCGATGCCGATCATTTCGGCGAGCGCGGCGGCGAGCTGGCCGCCGCCCTGCCCGGGCTGCGGGTCTTCCGCCTCGGGGCGGCCGACTACGGCACTGACCTGCTCGCCGCCGCCAACGCGGGCGGTACGCGGACGCCGGTCGACCGCTCGGCACCGGACCTGGTCGCGACCCTGAACTACACCGGCGGCACCACCGGCCGGTCCAAGGGCGTGGCCCGCAGCAGCCTCGGGCTCACCCGGATGGCGATCGACATCCTCGCCGACTTCGAGATCCCAGCCGCGCCGCGCTATCTCGCGGTCGCGCCGATCAGCCATGTCACCGGCACCAACGTCCTGCCGGTCCTGCTGCGCGGCGGCACGATCCACCTGCTGCCGCGCTTCGACCCCGAACGGATCCTCGAGACGGTCGCCGCCGAGCGCATCAATTTCACGCTGATGGTGCCGACCATGGTCTACGGCCTGCTCGACCATCCCGCGCTTGGCCGCCACGACCTCGGCTCGCTCGAGCTGCTGCTCTATGGCGCCTCGGCGATGTCGCCGACGCGGCTGCTCGAAGGCATCGAGCGGATCGGCCCGGTGTTCTCCCAGCTCTACGGCCAGACCGAGTGCTACCCGATCGCGGTGATGTCCCGCGCCGACCACGATCCGGCGCATCCGGAGCGCTTTTCCGCCTGCGGCTTCCCGACCTCGGGCGTCGAGGTGCGCCTGCTCGACGACGACGGCCAGGATGTGCCCACCGGCGAACCGGGCGAGATCTGCGTGCGCGGCCCGGTGGTGATGCGCGAATACTGGCGCCAGCCGGAGCAGACCGAAGCGGCCCTCGCGGGCGGCTGGCTGCACACCGGCGACGTCGCGCGCGCCGACGAAGTCGGGCGGCTCTACATCGTCGACCGCAAGAAGGACATGATCGTCAGCGGCGGCTTCAACGTCTATCCGCGCGAAGTCGAGGACGTGCTCGCCAGCCATCCGGCGGTCGGCGTGGCGACCGTGATCGGGGTGCCCGACGACAAGTGGGGCGAAACCGTGCTGGCACTGGTGGTCCGGCGCGGCGGCGCCGCGGCGGCGGCCGCATCGGCCGAGGAGCTGATCCGCCATGTCCGCGATCGCAAGGGCGCCCTGCTCGCGCCCAAGCGCATCGAGTTCGTCGATGCGCTACCCCTCACGTCGCTGGGCAAGATCGACAAGAAGGCGATCCGGGCAGGGTACTGGGCGGGGCGCGATCGCGGGGTGGGCTAGGCCGGATCCCGATTCGAGTACATCCAGGATAGCCACCCGGCGATCGAAGCCGCCGGGGGAGAAAGCCCTTTTCGGCTTCCGGGTGAGCGTGATGAGCCATTCGTGCTGCACTGCGCATCCAACCAGGCACTCCGAACACCGTTATGTCACGAGGCATGAGGGCTTTTCCGGCCGCCATATTGCTGCGATGCGCCAAAAAAGCACGATCGGTTGATTTACTTCAAGTTTTCGCGAACTTCCAGGGGCTGGCGGCCTTGCGATAAAAGATGCGGCTCGCATACTTCTTTTACGAGACGAGATACCGGACGGTGTCTCGACCCCCAGGGGCCAGGTCTCGTAACCCTTCAAAGGAAGAAGGAAATCATGTCCTCCCGCGCTCTCACCCCCGCAGCCCTCGCCATCGCGCTGATGTTCGGCGCATCGTTCGACGCGTCGCTCGTGCAGGCGGCGCAGCAAGGCCAGGTCGCCAGTGCCGCGCCGACCGAGAAGGCCGTGCGCGCATACCAGCTCTCGACCGGCATGGCCGACGGCAAGATGGTCTTCCTCGACGCCCAGGGCAAGCCCAATCCGCGCCTCGAGGCGCGCGTCGGCGACACGATCGAAATCACGATCGGCTCCGGCGAAGGCGCCCAGCACGACATCGTCTTTCCCGAGCTCGGCGTGCATTCGAAGCATTTCGACGCGTCCAGCGGCCCGGTCACGGTCCGCTTCGAAGTCACCCGCCCCGGCACGTTCATCTATGTCTGCACCGTTCCCGGCCATCGCCAGATCGGCATGGAAGGCCAGCTCGTCGTGACCGGCACCCTGGCCCAGGCCGCGGCGGCAGCGATCGCCGACGGCACTCCGATGAAGGTCCGGGCCAACCCGACCGCCGGCAGCGACGCCACAGCGGGCAGCCTGCCCGCCGCCGCGACACAGGCGGTCGACATCGTGCGCAGCGCGGCCGACGTGCCGACCGCGCTCGGCGAGCGCGCGCCAAAGCTCGTCAAGTACCGGATCGAGACGGTAGAGCTCGACGGCCGGCTCGATGACGGCACGACCTTCACCTACTGGACCTTCGGCGCCAAGGTGCCGGGGCCGATGCTGCGGGTCAAGCAGGGCGACACGGTGGAACTGACCTTGGCCAATGCCGCCAACAGCAAGGCGATCCACTCGATCGACCTGCACGCGGTGACCGGTGGCCACGGCGGCGGCGCCGATACGCAGGTGGCGCCGGGACAGTCGAAGACGATCCGCTTCAAGGCGCTGCGCCCCGGGCTCTACGTCTATCACTGCGCGACGCCGTCGATCCCGCACCATATCGCCGCCGGCATGTACGGGATGATCCTGGTCGAGCCGCCCGAAGGCCTGCCGAAGGTCGATCGCGAGTTCTACGTGATGCAGGCCGACCTCTATACGACCCACGCGAAAGGCACCACCGGCCACCAGGCGTACGACAACGACCGCGCCGACGACGAGCGGCCGACCTACTACACCTTCAACGGTGCGGTGGGCGCGCTGACGAAGACCAACGCCCTGACCGCCAAGGTCGGCGAGACGGTCCGCATCTACTTCGGGGTCGGCGGCCCGAACAAGGTCTCCTCGTTCCACGTGATCGGCGAGATCTTCGACACGGTCTATCGCGACGGCTCGATCTCGAGCCCGATGCACGACGTGCAGACCACGCTGGTCGCGCCGGGCGGCGCGACGATCGTCGATCTCAAGCTCGAGTACCCCGGCAACTACCTCCTGGTCGACCACGCGCTGTCGCGTGTCGGCAAGGGGCTCGCCGCCTCGCTCGATGTGAGCGGGGAAGCCGATCCGGCGGTTTACCAGGCTCTCGACGGCGGCCGGAAGGTCCACTGAGGCGAGCGTCGCGCACCGCCGACGGTGAAAGCGGACATACGTTGAAGCGACTCAATGGGGCCCGTCGGCGCACCGACGGGCCCCACGCGCTGCGGTCAGGGCGTAGTGATGTCGAACACCTGGTTCACAGGCGATGGGCCGAACGAAGCGTACGGGACCACCGGCGTCTGCTCGATGCCCTCCTTGGTCCAATCGCACACGCCCTGCGGGAAGATCGCGTTGAGACGCGTCATCTCCTGCGCGGTGAAGGTGACGTCATAGTCGGATGCAGCCACCGGTTTGAGCTGACACTTCAGCGCGTCGGCGGCGACCGGGCTGCCGGCTTCGATTCGAGGTGCCGTCCATGACGGATACAGCGTGTTGCACTGCGAGTCCGGTTCGCTGCCGAGGGTCTGCGGCTCGGCGATGAACTCGGGCGTCAACGACTGGGTGAAGCAACCGTCGACCGCCGTGTCGGGCTTGTGGGCGATGACCTTGTCGCGCTGCGCCGTGGTCGACGCATCGCCCTTGTAGGCTTCGACCCACTTGATGAACTCCGCCCAGCTCCGGCTCGCCACCTCGTGAGTGAGCGCCGCGTCGACCGGGGTTCCGAAGCCGAACAAGGCGGTGATCGGCGCACCGCCGCGCCACATCACGTGATTGTCGGCGTTGCCGTTGGCCCTTGCCATGCGCTCGCGCACCGCGAAGTGGAACCACTGGTAATGATAAAACTGGTCGTCGTCGTAGATCCCCGTGTAGTCGAAGACCGGAATGCTCGCCAGGCCGCCACCACCGCCGAGCAGCAGGCCACCCTGGTAGGCGCGCGCGATGGCACCGGCATCGCCGACCGTACGTCCGGTCGTGTAGTTGCCGTCGTAGTCGTAACCCCCGATCCTCTCGTTCAGGTCGAGAAACTGCTCGGGGGTGATCGTGCCGGCGTTGAGCGCGGCCAGCCCGTACTGCACACCGATGTTGTCGAACGGCCGCAAGGCAAAGCCGGTGGCCAGATCAACGCCGTAGGCGCTACGTGCCGCATCGAATACGGTGGGGCGGACGCCGGTGGGGTTGGTCGTCGGGTCATAGCGCAGGCCGACGGGCACGGCGGCGTTCCATACAGCCGGGTTGTAGCCACCGAGCAGGGGGCTTGCGGGCAGCGGGTCGATCCGCCCGGGAACAGGATCGGTGCGGCCGGATTGCAGCGCGAGGTCATACCAGGCGCGTGCGGTCTTGTGCCCCGACACGGTGGTCATCTGCTCCTCCGTGAAGGTCGCCACGTTGTCGGACAGCAGGTACCGGCTCAACAACTTCGAATCGAGCGCCGACATCGCGATCGTCAGCGCATCCGGATAGGTGCAGCTGATCGCCACGCCGTCGAAGAGTCCGGGAAACGCGTCGGCCACCTGGAGACTGGTATAGGCCCCACCCGAACAACCCGTGCTGACGGTGTAGTGCGGCACGCCGAAGGTTTCAATGAAATGCTCCTTGCCCATCATCGTGGTTTCTCCGGCGAGAGTCGCGTTGCAACTGTTCGTCGGATGGTTGAGCGTGTTGATGAAGATCGCGTAGCCCTCGCCAAGACGGGTGAGATTGTCCCCGGTCAACAAGTCGGCGCCCATGGCATCGCCCTGAACATACCAACCGCCGGTACAACCACTGCCGTGGTTGGCGATCAGGCGCCTGTTCCATCCCTTCGGCGGCGCCACGGGGCTCGGCGCGGCGTCGGAAGTCGGATCGTGCAGCACCGCGTTCTGGTAGATGCCGCGGTTCATCGTGCCCGTCTCGACGCGAACGATGAACGGCACGGTCACGCCGAGCGAATTGGTGGTCATCGCGACATCGCCCGGCGGCGTCGTGATGTCGGGCATGGGGACGAGATCGCCGGTCGTCGTCGTGCGATAGACGTAGTGGACCTGCGTCGGGGCCGAGCAATCGGCATCGGTGGCCACGCCGAGGTTCGTGCCATCAGGCAGGACGAACGCCTCGGTCTGGCAAATGAACGGGCTCTGATGGGGGCCGGACAACATCGGCCCCGTGACGGGGTAGTTCGTCAGCGTCAAGGTCGCCATGGCACCGCCCGCGCTCGCCTCGAACGTGTTGGCACCATCGTCCAGGCCGCCCAGGATGCCGACCAGCCGCGTCGGATCGCCCGGGTCCACCTCGAAGACGCTCGAGATGTCGTTTCCGTTCAGGATGGCCTTGACGTCGTCCGGGCCCGAGGACCTGATCGCGATCAGCGCATCGCCGCCGGTCACATGCTCGGCCTTCGAGGAAAGGACTTCGATCGTCGGTGCGGGCGACGCGTCGTGGTCGTGGCCGCCTCCGCCGCCGCACCCCACCAGGACAGTAGCCGACAGGCCGGCGACAAGCAGGCTGGCGGCATGGTGATATCGGGTGCTCATTGTTCGTCTCCTTCCAGCTGTGTGATCGACCCGGGTGGTCGCGCCGTCGACTACTACCTCCCGGAACGACTGGTTCACCGCCAGCGTCTTCCAGGCCCGTCCTGGATCTGCGCGATCCCCGGTCGGGGTACATCATAGTTCGATCCCGCCATGCCAGCCCTCGGCGGCGACGATCGGCGCGGCGCGCCGGGGCCCTCTCGCCCGGTCGCGCCGCGCACGCCCGCTAGCGGAACGACTGGTTGGTGGCCATGGTCTTCCAGCGTCCATCCTTGATCTGCGCGATCAGGGCCGCCTTGACACCGAGGTGATTGGTCTTGGAGAAGCTCACCGGCGAGCCATTGAAGATGTCCTGGAACTCCTTGCCCGATTCCAGCGCCGCCATCATCGATTCGGTGGTCAGGTCCTTGCCGGCGAGTTCGGCGAAGTAGGCGAACACCATCGCGCCGTTGTAGCCGGTGATCGACTGCAGGTTGGGGATGTCGCCGCCGAACTTGGCGCGATAGGCTTCGACGTACTCCTTGACCTCTCCGGTGGCGGTATCGGGATAGAAGATCTCGGTCTGGCCCACGCCATAGACGCCTTCGGCGACCTCCTTGCCGAGCTCATGCAGGTCGGGCACGTAGCTGGGCGACGACACCACGAAGTCGGGCTTCCAGCCGAGCTTGTGAGCGACGTTCAGGATGCCGACGGTTTCGCGCACCACCGAGCCAAGGGCCACCAGGTCGCAGCCATCGGCCTTCATCCGGGCGACCTGCGAGTTGAAGTCGGTCGCGCCGCGCTTGAACGAGACCTTCGTGCCCTCCTGCATCTGCATCGCCTTGAGCTGGTCGTCATAGGCGTCGGTGAAGTTCTTGCCCATCTCGTCGTCCTGGTAGACGATGCAGGGCTTCTTCGACTGCCTGTTCTCGATCACGTACTTGATGCCGAGCCGCATGGTGTCGTAGTACGGGCTGAACATGTTGAATTTCAGCCGGTCCTCGGGCTTGGCCGGGTCCATCTCGAAGGTGAAGGCAGCGGCGGTGATCGGGAACAGGTGCAGCAGGCCGGCGCGCTGCACCAGTGGCAGCGGCGCGAGCGTCGTCGCCGAGCCCATCGCCGACACGATCGCGAACACCTTGTCGCGCTCGATCAGCTTCTGGGTCTGCATCACCGCCTTCTTCGGATCGTAGCCGTCATCCTCGGACACCAGTCGCAGCTTGCGGCCATTGATGCCGCCACGGGCGTTGATCTGGTCGACCGCGAGCTTCATGCCGTTGGTCGCCGGCACTCCCCAGGACTTGATCGGGCCGCTGAGGTCCATGTGGGTGCCGATCACGATCTCGGTATCGGTCACACCCTGGGTCTTGAAGTCCGCGGCGACGGCGGGCTGTGCCGCCATCGCGCAGATCGCGGCCGCCATGGCAATCGACAGTTGGTGGGCTCTCATGTCTTCCTCCTTCGGGAATATCCCGTTATGACGGATCGGTGACGGGCAAGTCGGCGCGACCGCCCTCCTGGAGCAGCCGCCGACGCAGCATCAGGGTCGGCGTGACCTCGGCATCGCCGAGGCCGAGCGAGCGCTCGATCAGGCTGAAACGCTCGATTCGGATCGGGGCGATGGCCGTGTTGACCTGCGCGACCAGCTCCTCGACCATCGCCTGCACACCGGGCGCGGCGCACAGGCTGCGGAAATGGGTGAACGGAATGCTGCGCTGCTGGGCGAACTTCACCACCGGGTCCTGGTCGAGCAGGATGCGGGCGCAGACCCGGCCGGCGTCGTCGACCATGAGGAAGGCGTCGGCGACGTAGGGCGATGCGCCCAGCAGGCGCTCGGCATCGAAAGGCGCGAGCGGCGCCGCGTCGCCCCGCAGCAGGTGGGCGCTGCGCCCGAGGATCCGCAGGCCACCGGGCTCCTGGCGGGCGACGTCGCCGGTAGACCACCAGCCGTCGGCGGTCGCCGGCCCGGTCTTGTCGACGTAGCCGGTGAACAGGGCATCGCCCCGGATCCAGACCTCGCCGGCGTCGTCGACGCGGATCTCGATGCCTTCGGCGAGCACCTCGGCGGCGCCCGCCATGGCGAGGCGAACGACGCCGCCGGCCTCGGCCATGCCGTAGAGATCGGCGAGCGGCCGGTCGATCGCGGCGAACCAGTCGAGGGTCGCCGGGCGCGCCGGGGCGCCGGCGGCAAGGCACAGCCGCGCCCGCGCCAGGCCGAGGCGCTCGCGCACGGGCGCGAGCACGAGCCGGTCCGACAGGCGCGCCAGCAGCCGCGTCCAGCCCGATCCGCCGGCGCGGGCCCGCTGGCCGAGCGATATCGCCCTGGCGAACGCCCAACGCTGCAGGCGCGTCGTCTCGGCCAGGTTCAGCTCGATCGCCGAGCGCAGCCGCGCCCAGGTCCGGGGCGACATCTGCACCACCGTGGGCTGCAACTCGGCGAGATCGAGCAAGGCGGTCTCGGCGCTCTCGGGGAAGTTGACGATCGTCCCGGCCAGCAGCGCGCCATGGACTCCGACCACTCGCTCGAGGACATGATGAAGGGGCGTGAGCACCAGGCGCTCGTCGTCGGCGCGCAGGCCCAGCACGGCGCCGGCCCGGTCGGCCTGGGCGATCGCCGCCCGGTGCGAGAGCACCGCGCCACGGGCCGGGCCGGTGACGCCCGAGCTGAACACGATGAGGGCGGCGGCTTCCGCGCCGCCCGCCGGCGCGCCCGGCGCGGCGCCGGCGGTGGCGCCGGCCTCGAGCTGGGCCAGGGTGTCGACGCCGGGCTCGGAGCCGCCGTCGTACCACTGCTCGTGCATCACCACGAGGCGCTCGAGCGCGGGGCAGCGCTCGCGCAGTCGCCGGGCCCGCTGCAGATGGCGGTCGCCGGCGACGAACAGCACGCGGGCGCCGCAGTCGACGAGTTGCCCGACGAAGGCGTCCGCATCCGCATGCGGATCGATGGCCGCCGACACGCCGCCGGCGGCGACGATGCCGAGGTCGGCGAGTACCCATTCGAGGCAGTTGTCGCCGACGACCGCAGCCACATCCCCGTCGCCGAAACCGGTCGCGCGCAGGCCGCGGCCGATCGACTCGATGCGCGCGGCCATCTCCCGGCCGCTCGCCGTCTGCCAGATCCCATAGCGCTTCCAGCGCGCCACCGTGGCGTCGCCGCGCCGCCCGAGCACGCCGCCGACATGGGCGGCCAGCGAGATGCCGTCCGCCCGGCTGGTATCAACGCTCGCCATGACCACCCTGCCCATGAAGACCCAGATAGGACTCGCGCACTTTCGGCGACTCGGCCAGTGCCGCGCAACTGTCGTGCATCACCACCCTGCCCACCTCGAGGACGTAGCCGTGCTGCGCCGTCTCGAGCGCCATGCGCGCGTTCTGCTCGACCAGGAGGATCGACACGCCGTCCTCGGCGTTGAGGCGACGGATGATGGCGAAGATCTCCTTGACCAGCAGCGGCGACAGGCCGAGCGAGGGCTCGTCGAGCAGCAGCACCTTCGGCCGGCTCATGAGGGCGCGGCTGATCGCGAGCATCTGCTGCTGCCCGCCCGAGAGCTGGCCGGCGATCTGGTGCTGGCGCTCGCGCAGCACCGGGAAGTAGTCGAAGACCTTCTCGAGATCCTGCGCCACCTGGCGATGGTCGCGCCGGATGTAGGCGCCCATCTTGAGGTTGTCGCGCACCGACAGCAGCGGGAAGACCTCGCGCCCCTCCGGCACGTGGCTGATGCCGAGCCGGACCACCTTGTCGGGCTCCATCGCGGTGATGCGCTTGCCCTCGAACTCGATCGTGCCCATCTGCGGCGCGATCACCCCCGAGATGGTCTTGAGGATGGTCGTCTTGCCGGCGCCGTTGGCGCCGAGCACCGCGACGATCTGGCCGGGCATGAGGTCGAGGCTGACGCCGCGGATCGCGGTGATCGGACCGTAGCTGCTCTCGATGTTGGCGAGGCGGAGAATGGGCTGGGCGCTCATGTCGACCTCAGGCGCCGAGGTAGGCGGCAACGACATCGGGATGGCTCTGCACCTCCTCCGAAGTGCCGAGCGCCATGATCCGGCCGGAGTCGAGCGCGAGCACCCGGTCCGACACCCGGCTCACCAGCG
>CAYZBJ010000004.1:0-61305 GCA_964476625.1 uncultured Burkholderiaceae bacterium
ATGGTCGCCTGTTGGTGACCGAGAAAGCCGGCGCGCTGCGGCTCTACGATCCGGCAGGAAGCTCATCGCCCACGGCTGGTCGAACTGCGCCACCCGGGATACCTCGAACTTCGTCTCGCCGGCGGCCGGTGGCGGAGCCGGGCTTGGCGCGGGTGCCGGGCTTGGCGCGGGTGCCGGAGCGGGTGCTGGAGCCGGGGCTGGCGCAGGCGACGGGCCGGGAGCGACCGGGGGCGATGGCCCGCCGCTGGCGTCATTGGTCCCGCCGCCGCTGCAGGCCGACAACAGCACGGCAACGACCCCGAGGGCCGTCAACTGCCTGATGGGGATCATGAACGCTCCTTTTCGCGACGAATCCGATAGTCGCGACCATAACATCCGCTGCCACGATGGCATCGGTCGGCGGGGCCGATCGCCCATGTGTCGGGAATCGAGCACGGCTTGACAGCAACCCGCGAACTGGCATTTCATCGAGGCCAATCCGCATCCCGCCGCCGCCCTTGCATATCCCCTGCTCGAGTACAACGCACCCGTCTCCGCGAGCCGGAACCCCGGCTGCATGAGCGCCGCCTCCGCCTGGCTGGAAGCCGCGCTGCTCGGCCTCGTGCAGGGCCTGACCGAGTTCCTGCCGGTATCTTCCAGCGCGCACTTGCGCATCATCGGCCCCCTGCTTCCTTCGGGAGGTGATCCCGGCGCCGCATTCACCGCGATCACCCAGCTGGGCACCGAAGCCGCGGTGCTGCTGTACTTCCGGCACGACATCCTGCGCATCGCCCGGGCCTGGCTTGCGTCGCTGCTGGAGACCGAAGCCCGCGGAACACCGGATGCCCGGATGGGCTGGCTGATCATCATCGGCACCTTGCCGATCGGCATCCTTGGCCTGCTGTTCAAGGATGCGATCGAGGGCTCGCTGCGCAATCTCTACCTCACCGCGGCGATGCTGATTCTTTTCGCGGTCTTCCTCGCCATCGCCGATCGACGCGGGCGCAAGGAGCGCACGCTGGAACGCCTGGGCTGGCGCCACGGCCTGCTGTTCGGGTTTGCCCAGGCGCTGGCGCTGATCCCGGGGGTTTCACGATCCGGGGGCACCATCACCGCCGGCCTGCTGATGGGCTATACCCGCGAAGCCGCGGCGCGCTATTCCTTCCTGCTCGCCATTCCAGCGGTCATGGCCTCGGGCTTCTACCAGCTCTACCGGAGCTGGGAGGTCGGCAGCCCCATCGCCGCCGGCCCGACCGCGCTCGCCACCATCGTCGCCTTCGGCGTCGGCTACGGCGTCATCGTGCTCTTCCTGAAGCTGGTCTCCACCCGCAGCTACATGCCCTTCGTCTGGTACCGGATCGGCCTGGGCATCCTCGTGCTGGCACTGCTGGCCGGCGGTGTGCTCAGTCCCTATTGAGCCGCGTCCCGCGGCCCCCACACGAGATCCCGACAAACCCGAACCCCCGAACATGACGATCGATATCCTCATGGTCCTCGCCATCGCCCTGGTCGCGGTGGTCCTGTTCGCCACGGAGAAGCTGCGCATCGATGCCGTGGCGCTGCTGGTGCTGACCAGCCTCGTGGTGAGCGGCCTGGTCGACCCGGGGCAGGCGCTCAGCGGATTCAGCAATGCCGCCACCATCACGGTGGCGGCCATGTTCGTGCTGGCGGCGGGACTGCAGAACAGCGGCGCGCTCTCGGGAATCGGCAACCTCCTCGGACGCGCCAGGTCGCCCTTCCAGTTCCTCGTCATCCTGTTCGCCGTCCTCGCGGTGATCGCGCCGTTCGTGAACAACACGGCGGTCGTGGCGGTCTTCATGCCGATCGTGATGGCCGCCACGGCCAGCATCGGCATGTCCGCCTCCAAGGCCCTGATCCCCTTGTCGTACGTATCGCAGATGGCCGGCGTCTGCACCCTGGTGGGCACTTCGACGAACCTGCTGGTCAACGGCATGGCCAAGGATCTCGGGCATCCCGGCTTCAGCCTGTTCGAGTTCACGCCCCTGGGCGTGATCTGCCTGGCGGCCGGCTGCTTCTATCTCCTCACGCTGGGGCGTTGGCTCTTGCCGGATACGCGCGCCGCTGAGCTGGTCGAACACTACGAGCTCGGCAAGTACATCACCGAGCTGCGGGTCATGCCGGAATCGTCGCTGATCGGCAGCTCCATCGGTGAGGCGAAACTCGGCGAGGAGTTCGGCGTCTTCGTCCTCGAACTGCTGCGCGGCGACCAGAAGGTCTGGTCGCCCAGGTCACAGAAGCTGCAGGAGGGGGATGTCCTCCTGGCGCGAGGCGACTGGTCGAAACTCGACGAGCTGCGCAAGGAAGCGGGGCTGGAGGTGAATGCGGAGTTCAAGCTCAAGCAACGCTCCTTCGAAGACGTCGACCAGGTCCTGACCGAAGTGATGATCGCCCCTCGTTCTCGCGTCATCGGCAGCACCCTGGGCATGCTCGACCCGGGCTGGGACCACGACACGACGGCGCTCGGCATCCACCGGCGCGGCCAGGTCCTGAGGGACGAATTGCGCAACGTGCGGCTGCAGGTTGGCGACATCCTGCTGATGCTCATCCCGGAAGCGGGGATGGCCGCCCTGCGCAACGACATGAACGTCATCGTGTTGTCCGAGCGCCAACCCGAGAAGCCCGGTGGCTGGCGTGCGCCGTTCGCCCTGGCGACCATGGCGCTGGTCATCGGCGTTTCCGCAATCGGCTGGGCGCCCATCGCCGTGACCTCCCTGGCCGGCGCCGTCGCGATGTCCCTCGCGGGCTGCCTCGATGCGGAGGACGTCTACGATGCCATCGACTGGCGCATCATCATCCTGATGGCCGGCTTGCTGCCCCTGGGCGTGGCGATGAGCGAGACCGGGGCCGCCCAGTTCCTCGTCGAGAACACCGTCGGACTGGTGAGCACGCTCGGACCGCTGGTGGTGCTGGCCGCGCTGTACCTGATGGCGCTGCTGCTGACCGAGTTCATGAGCAATGCCGCCGCCGCGGTGCTGCTCACGCCCATCGGCATGTCCACGGCCCGGATGATGGAGGTGGACGCAACCCCCTTCCTCGTCGCAGTGACCTTCGCGGCTTCCACCAGCTTCTCCACCCCCGTCGGCTACCAGACCAACACCATGGTGTACGGGGCGGGAGGCTACCGGTTCAGCGACTTCGTCAAGGTGGGCCTGCCCCTGAACCTGATCTTCTGGGCGCTGGGCGTGGCCTTCATCCCGGTCTTCTGGCCCTTCTGACGAGATCGTGGCGCGCAGCGCCCGATCACAGACGACACTGCTGGTCCTGGCGCGGCGCCATGGCCGGCCAGCCGAGTTCACGCTGGATACGATCGCGCAACGCCTCGGAAGCGTCCGGCTCGCCATGGACGATGAATACCCGGCGCGGCGGCCGCCGGAAGCCCGACAGCCAGCGCATCAGCTCGTCGCTGTCGGCATGCGCCGACAGCATCGGCAGTTCGCCGACCTCGGCCTTCACCTCGATCCATCGGCCGTGGATCCGGGTCTCGCGCGCCCCGTCGAGCAGCTTTCGCCCGCGCGTGCCGGCCGCCTGGAACCCGGAGAACAGCAAGGTGTTGCGATGATCGGGCGCGAACGCGACGAGGTGATGCAGCACGCGACCCCCGGTCGCCATGCCGCTGGCGGAGATGATCACCTTGGGATAGCGGTTGGCCGATAACGCCTTCGATGCCTCGACGTCGCGTACGCAGGTCACCACGTCGCAGGCGGCCTCGTAGTCGCCCTCGGACAGTCGATGCTCGTCCGG
Organism: uncultured Burkholderiaceae bacterium; assembly: GCA_964476625.1. GTDB lineage: Bacteria > Pseudomonadota > Gammaproteobacteria > Burkholderiales > Burkholderiaceae_E > JAMLIN01. The sequence continues at coordinate 3,742 of CAYZBJ010000004.1, forward strand.
GTAGGCATGCATCAGATCGCTCGCGCTGGTCGCCATCGGGCTGTCGAGATAGACCGGGACATGGCGCAGGCGCCCGGCGCGGCGCAGCAGCCAGAGATCGTGGATCAGCGACTGGACACGGCCGACCGCGAAGGCCGGCACGACCACGGTACCGCCGCGCTGCACGGTACGTTCGATGACGGCGCCCAAGGCATCGACCGAGTCGCCGCGGTCATGCCGGCGATTGCCGTAGGTGGATTCGATCACCACGTAGTCGGCTTCGGGCACGCCTTCCGGATCGTGCATCAACGAATCATCGTAGCGCCCGAGGTCACCGGAGAAGACGATACGCCTGCCACCGATGTCGATCTGGACGCTGGACGCACCGAGGATATGGCCGGCGCGCCGCAGCAGCAGCGTCGCGCCGCCGGGCAGCTCAACCTCGCGATGCAGCGGCGCCTCGACGAACATCCCGATCGCGCGCTCGGCGTCGACGACCCGATAGAGCGGTAGCGCCGGCTTGTGCTTGCTGAAGCCCTTGCGGTTGGCGTACTCGGCATCCCTCTCCTGGATGAAGGCGGCATCGCGCAGGATCAGGGCGGCGACATCGCGGGTCGCCGCCGTGGCGAGGATCGGGCCCGAGAAGCCGTCGAGCACCAGCCGCGGCAGGTAGCCGCAATGGTCCAGGTGCCCATGGGTGAGCACCACCGCATCGATGTCGCGCGGTTCGACCGCAAGGCGCTCCCAGTTGAGCTCGCGCAGGTTCTTCAGGCCCTGGAACAGGCCGCAGTCGACCAGGATGCGAATGTTGCCGCAGGTCAGCAGGTGCCTCGAACCGGTGACGGTGCCGGCAGCGCCGAGGCAGGTCAGCGACAGCGCAGCGCCCGCACTCACCGCCCGCCCCCGTCCGGATCCCGGAGGTCGTCGCAGGCGCCATGTCCGTCGAGCGCCGCCAGTTCCGCAGGACCGAGCAGGTGATCGCGCGCGCAGCCGGTCAATGTCGCAGCGGCATCGACGGCATGCGCCCAGGTGCAGCGGTTGGCGAACAGCATGCCGGCAACATCCAGGGTGCCGCCGCGGCTGATGTAGCCGAGCGCTCGGGTCCGGCCGGGCCCGCCATCGAGCCGGCGCAGTACACCCAACATCGGTTCCGGACGAGTATGGCAAAGCAGCACACGAGCCAGGCCCGGTGGGAAAAGTGCCTGCAGCGCCTCGTCGCCGAGCACGAAGGCGGCTTCCAGCTCGTCGCGAGGGATGCGCAGGCGGCCTGGCTCGAGGATCACCGTCACGCAGGACGCCCGGCCCTGCCGGCCCAGCCGCCGGTGGGCCTTGAGCGCTTCGTCGAGCTGGTAGGCGCCAATGGCGACGAACTGCACTTCGGCGACAGCCGGGTCGCCCGCGACATGGGCGGCGCCCGTCGTCACCAGCGCCTGCGCGCCGGTGGCATCGAAGCGGACAGTGACGTCGCGCTTGGAGACCACGAGACAGGCGGCCTGGCCGCGCCCGGCATACACATCGCGCAGGGCCGCGACCGCTGTGTTGCCATCGACCGGAAAAAGCACGCGCGAGGTGTCCGACATCTCGCCCAGCAAGGCCTCCCCGATCGTCGGGTCCTGGTGCGACTGTTCGTTCTTGGAATTCTCCCAGGTGTGCGAGGTGACCACGAGCGGCACCGGGAGCCAGCCCGGCGCGCGAGCCAGTTCCTTCTGACGACGCGCGAAGATGATCTCCTGGCGCAGCAAGCCCAGCATCTTCATCGCGAATGCCTCGTAGCTCACGATCAGGTTGAGCCCGCCCTTGTTGCCCAGTGCGGCGGCGGCCACCGCCTCCTCGTTCAATGCGGTGACGACGGCGCCGTGCAGGGACTCCGGCACGCCCGGCTCGGGTGCATTGACGCGATGGCGCAGGCGGGCGAGCGTGCCGCCCATCTTGTTGCTCGCGAGCTCGTCCGGATTGCCCACGCGCACCCGCGGTTGCGGGTTCGCCTCGAGCAGCTCGACGAACCAGCGGTCCAGGGCCGCCATCGCGCTGCCCTCGCTGCCCGGCGCCTCCCAGCGAGGCGGGGGCAGGCGCAGCGCCGCGGGGCGTCGGTGTGCGAACGGATGGCCACTCTCGCGCGGGCGCTGCTGCCGCTCGTGGTTGCCCAGGGTAGCGATGGCGTCGTCGAGTTCCGCGGATGGCACGAACAGCGCCCGGGCGCTCGCGTTGAAGAGCTCGCGCACCGGTTCATCGACATGCGGATTGCCATCCAGCGGCAGGTTGTGGGCGGCGTTGGTCCCCGCGCCGGCAAAGCCGAAACCCTTTTCCGTCTCGGCGATCACGTAGGGCAGGCGCGCCGGGTAGCTGCGCTGCGGATCGGCTGCGAAGGCACCCAACGCATCCTCCGACTCGACGATGGCGCAGGCGATCGCCGCCGGGTCACGGCCGTCCACGATCACCGGGGCGAAACCGTTGTGGCGCAGGTCCTCGGCGAGCCAGGGGGCCCCGCCTTCCTGCACGATCTGGGTGCGCTGCTCGATACGCCGGCCATTGAGGATCATCACCGGTACCGCGAAACCACAATCTTCGGCGCGCCACCAACGCGGCGCCCAGTCGCTGCCGCGCTGCTCCTCGAATGCCCCGTCGCTCAGGAATGCCACCAGGCTCTCGCCGGGCAAGGGCATGTGTACATACTGCAGCTCGGCAAAGCCGAGGTAACCGCCCTCTGATACCGCGCCGGCGGTGTGCGGGCCCGCATGACTGCCCAGCGGCACGGCCGGCCGCCCCCCGGCGTCGATGGCGTAGGAATAGAAATCGCCGATCAGCCGCGCGAGCCCCGCCTCGCTGCGGTCGTAACGGCCCCGCTGGCCCTCGGAGACATCCCCGGTCAGCGCATTGATCGCCTCGATGGCCGCCACACAATGGCCCTGGCCCATCAGCCAGCCGCGGGTGGTGCCGGTCAGCGCATTGGCCAGCAGGTAGCCGACGAAGGCGGTCACCATGTTCAGCGAGCCGCCGGTATGGCCTTCGGGCACCGGCTTGAAATCCGCCGCCTCCAGCGGCGCGCCGGACAGGTCGATGCGCCGCGCGTAGGTCATGTGCGCGACGATGTTGATCGCCGCGCAGGCGAACCGGTCGGCGGCGGCCAGCAACGACTCGCCCTCGGCGAGGCTGGCAAGGCGCCCGTCGGCCACCAGCCGGGCGAGCAGCGCCTGCACGCCCGCCACGGTATCGTCACGGTGAACGATCGGGCCATGGCCACGGCGCCAGTCGGTCATGGCAAGCGTCGCATGCTTCATCCGCCCGTCTCCATTCCACGACGCCATCATGGGCATCACAACCGCATTGTAGTCGTCGGGCAAGCGGACAAGGCCGAACACGGGCACCACCGTCACGGCGCGCGGCCACGACGACGGCATCCGCGTCGGCGTGAACGGCGAAGCCTCGCCTATCGGTTGGATGGCAGCCTGGCGGTCGTTCGCCGGGCATTGCATGACGCCATGGAGTTGGCGCGGCGCTCCACGGAACTCCATCCCTGGAGCGGGTGAAGGGCTTGGAGCGGGTGAAGGGAATCGAACCCTCGTATGCAGCTTGGGAAGCTGCCGTTCTGCCATTGAACTACACCCGCGGTCGCCCGGGATTCTACTACGACCGAAGGCAGGCGCAGGCCTTGCTGGTGCTTGGGGTCGCCGGGTCGTGCACCGGCATTGCTTCCCAAGGAGGCCTTATGAACCGGGTTTACAACAAGACCGCCATGATCACGCTCAGTGCCGCATTGGCCGTGGCCGCTTCGAGCGCATTCGCCCAGCCCGGGCCAGGTGGGCAACCCCCCACCCGCACGCAGGCGCCTGGCACGCAAGCACCCCAGCCCGTATCGCGCGAGGAGGCCGAACGGTCCATGCGCGAGCGCAAGGACCGTGGCTTTCTCGAGAATGCCGTGCAACGCAGTTACGCCGAGGTCGAAGGCAGCAAGGTGGCACTGGAGAAATCGGAGAGCCAGGATGTGAAGGACTTCGCCAGAAGGATGGTCGACGACCACGAGAAGATGGCCACGGAAGCAGCAGCCGTGGCCAGCGCGAAAGGCGCGACGCCGCCGGACGGACCATCGATCCTGCAGAAGACCGAGATCACCGCATTGAAAGCCCTGTCGGGCGGCGCGTTCGACACCATGTACGTGAATCGCATCGGCATAGCAGCGCACGAGTCCGCCATCGAGATGTTCGAGAAGGCGGGCCAGGAAACACAGGATCCCGAGGTGAAGGCGCTGGTCGACGACGCGTTGCCGAAACTGCGGGAGCACCTGGAAATGGCCCAGGCGCTCAAGCAGAAACAGGATAGCCAGTAGGCGCGGCCACGGGACTCCGCCGCCCCGCGCCGAAGCTCGGGCGGGCGCCGGCGGCCCCGGCCACGGTGTCGTCTCACCGACCCCGTGCGACAATCGACGCGCCGGCCGGCATGGCGGCGCCGAGCTGCACGATGGGGAGGATCGATGGCACAGGACGACACATTCGAAGGCACCCTGACCTGGCATGGCCAGTCGGAGGGGCGTCCCTTCACTTACGAAACCATCGATCGCGCGACGCGACTCGAATTCCCCGGCGGCGCGGCGATCGAGGCGTCGGCGCCGGCGCAGTTCATGGGCGACGACTCCCATGCCAACCCCGAGACCTTGATGCTCGGTTCGCTGATGCAGTGCCACTTCCTCACCTTCATGGCCGTGGCAGCCAAGTCCGGGGCCACCGTCCTGTCGTACCGGGACAGCGCCAGCGGCACCCTGGGCCGCAAGGAAGACGGCAAGACCGGCTTCGTCACCGTCACCCTGCGCCCACGGGTCGAGCTCGATGCGGCCCACCAGGATCGCCTCGCCGCTTTCCACGAGAAGGCGCATCGCAACTGCTTCATGTCCAATTCGGTGAATTTCCCGGTCACGGTGGAACCCGGCTGAGCGGTGGTCCCAGGCAGCATGGCAATGATGTCGGCCAGTCCTTGCCCGGGTCACCCGCTCCCGGTCCCGCCGGCTGCGCATCCGCCTGCCGGCCATTGACATGGAATCCGTCGACACGATCGTGATCGGCGCCGGGGTCGTCGGACTCGCGGTCGCCGCCGAACTCGCCGCGCGTGGCTTCGCGCCGCTGGTGCTCGAGGCCGAATCGATCTTCGGCAGCGGCATCAGTTCGCGCAACAGCGAGGTCATCCATGCCGGCATCTACTACCCCGCCGGCTCGCTCAAGGCCCGCCTGTGCGTCGAAGGACGCGAGCGCCTGTACCGCTACTGCGATGCCAACGGCGTCGCGCATCGACGCTGCGGCAAGCTGATCGTCGCCACGAGCCCGGCCGAGCATGAGCGGCTCGAGGCGGTCGGCCGGGCAGCGCTGGCCAACGGGGTCGACGACCTGCGCTGGCTCGATGCGCACGAGGCCCGGGCGCTCGAGCCCGCACTGGCCTGCTCGGCCGCCCTGCTCTCGCCATCGACCGGTATCGTCGACAGCCACGGCCTGATGCTCTCGCTGCTCGCGCGCATCGAGGCCGGCGGCGGCCAGCTCGCCACCGGCTGCCGGGTCGGCGCGATCACAGTAGTCGACGGCGGGATCGAGCTCGACGTCGACAGCGGCCCCGACTCGATGCGCCTGCATGCCCGCCGGGTGGTCAACAGCGCCGGGCTCGCCGCGCTCGGCCTGGCCTCGGCGGTCAGCGGCGCTCGCCCGGTCTCGCTGCCCGCGCAACGCTTCGCCAAGGGGAGTTACTTCTCGCTCACAGGCGCCCGGGCGCCCTTCTCGCGACTGGTCTACCCGGTCCCCGAAGGGGCCGGCCTCGGGGTGCACCTGACCCTCGACCTCGCCGGCGCGGCGCGCTTCGGTCCCGACGTCGAATGGGTGGACCAGCTCGACTACCGGGTCGACCCCGGGCGCGCCGACGGCTTCTACCGCGAAATCCGCCGGTACTGGCCGGGCTTGCCCGACGGCGCCCTGGCGCCGGCCTATGCCGGCATCCGCCCGAAACTGCACGGGCCCGGCGAACCCGCCGCCGATTTCCTCGTCCACGGCCCCGAACAGCACGGGGTCGCCGGCCTCGTCAACCTGCTCGGCATCGAATCGCCGGGGCTGACATCGAGCCTCGCGATCGCTGGCCTCGTCGCCGACTGGCTGGCGTGAGAGAATCGCGGCCCGCCAATCCCGGCGCTTGCCACCCTGGCCGGGCGGCGCGCCGCAGCCGACGATGAAGCCGCAAGAATCCGGGAACGACACCGCCAGCGAGTCCGCCGGGACCCCCGCCGGATGCTCCATCGAGCACCCGCCCGCCACGACGGTCGGCCAGCCGCCGGCGGCGTCCGCCGATCGCCACATTCGCAGCTTCGGTACCCGGCGCGGCCACTTCACCGCGAGCCAGCGCGAGGCCTACGAGCGGCTCATGCCACGCTACGGCATTGCCTACCGCGCCGAGCGCCTCGCGCCGGAGACCGTGTTCGGGCGCCATGCGCCGGTAGTGCTCGAGATCGGTTGCGGGATGGGCGAGACGACCGTGGCCATCGCCACGGCGACCCCGGCCACCGACTTCATCGGCGTGGAGGTCTATCCGGCCGGTGTCGGCGCCCTGTTGCGCCGGATCGAAGAAGCGGCGATCGACAACCTGCGGGTGATCGAGCATGACGCGGTCGAGGTGGTGCGCGACATGATCGCGCCGGCGAGCCTGGCGGGCGTCCACATCTTCTTTCCCGACCCCTGGCCGAAGAAGCGCCACCACAAGCGTCGCCTGGTCCAGTCGGGCTTCATCGCCCTGCTCGCGAGCCGGATCGCGCCCGGCGGCTACCTGCATTGCGCGACCGACTGGGCGCCCTACGCGATCCAGATGCTCGAGGTGCTGGCGGCCGAACCCCTGCTGGACAATACCGCCGGGCCGGTGAAGGTCGCCGAATCGATCGAGGATTGCACCGGCTTCGCGCCGCGCCCCGACCACCGGCCCCTCACCAAGTTCGAGCAACGTGGCCTGCGACTCGGCCACGGTGTCCGGGACCTGGTCTTCATACGTTCCAGTCCACCGCCCCTGTGTACGCGGTGACGAGCACGATCACGCCGAACACGATCCGGTACCAGGCGAAGGGAATGAAGTCGCGGCTGGCGACATAGCGGATCAGCCAGGCGACGCACGCCCACGCACTCAGGAAGGACAGCAGGAGGCCGATGCTGAACAGCGGGATGTCGTCGACCGACAGCAGGGCGCGCATCTTCCAGATGTCGTAGGCGCCGGCGCCGATCAGGGTCGGGATGGCGAGGAAGAACGAGAACTCGGTCGCCGCCCGCCGCGACAGGCCGAAGAGCATGCCGCCGATGATCGTCGCGCCCGAGCGGCTGGTCCCGGGGATCAGCGCGAAGGCCTGGGCCAGGCCGAGCTTGAGCGCATCGACACCGGTGAGATCGTCGATCTCGTGGATCCGCGGCGCATGCGCGCTCTGGCGACCGCGATGCTCCACCCACATGATGACCAGGCCGCCGACCACAAGGGCGATCGCCACCGGCACCGGCGAGAACAGGAACTCCTTGATCATGCCGGCGAACAGCAGCCCGAGCACCGCTGCCGGCAGGAATGCGATCGCGATGTTGATCGCGAAGCGCCACGCCTGCTCGCGTTCGGCGCCGGTCGCGAAAAGTCCGCTGACGACGCCCATGATTCGCACCCGGAAGTACCAGATCACCGAGAGCATCGCGCCGGTCTGGATCGCCACCGAGAAGACGTTGGCCTTGTCGCCGGTGAACCCCAGCAGGCTGCCCGCGAGGATCAGGTGGCCGGTGCTCGATATCGGCAGGAACTCGGTGAGACCCTCGACGATGCCGAGGATGACGGCCTTGACGAGCAGGGGCAGTGCGTGGAGGACTTCGAGCATGATGACGGCGCAGGCGCTCGTGGCGCAAAACATCGAGGGTTGCGCATTGAAGCACGGCGGGCCGCGGCCAGCACCTCAGAAAAGCAGCACTTCTCCCTGGACGGCCGGGCCAGCCGACATGCGGCCGTCCTGGCCGGCACGCGACGCGATGCAACGATTGCGCCCCTGCTCCTTGGCCAGGTACAGCGCCTCGTCGGCGCGATCGAAGGCGCTGCTTGGCGTGTCGTTGCGCTCGATCGGGGTGAAGCCCACGCTGACGGTGACCTGGCCGATCTGTGGAAAGCGGTACTCGGCGACCCGCTCGCGCAGTCCGTCGAAGGCGGCCTCGGCAGCCGCCGGCGTGGTGGCCGGCATCTGGACGACGAACTCCTCGCCGCCGAAGCGATAGAGGATGTCGGCGGGCTGGAACGCCGAACGCATGATCCGGGCGATCAGCATCAGCACCTCGTCGCCGAACAGGTGGCCGTAGCGATCGTTGATCCGCTTGAAACGATCGATGTCGATGACGCCGATCCAGTGCGGCTCGCCAACGGCGAGGCGCAACTCGGCGAGTCGCTTGAGGAACATCGCATCGAAGGTCTTGCGATTGCGCAGCCCGGTCAGGGTGTCGTGCTCGCCGTAGTCGAGCACCGCAAGGTGGTTCGCGTAGATCCGCAGCAGGCCCGAGACGATCCGGTGCTGCTCCTCATCGAACGCCAGCGCCGTCTCGGCCTCGATCCAGCCGATCGGGCCGGTATCGCCGACGATCGGCAGGCTGGTGCTGTAGTACTCGCCCTTGGGTTGCGACCGCGTCGGGTCGTCCGATGCGCGGCGTTGCGGCCCGACCGCGGGCATCCGCTCCAGACCCACCGGTACCGGATCGGAGACCACCACCTCGAGTTCGCCGTTGCCCACGTAGCGGCCGATCGCCGAGCGCAGCACACCTGAACGCCCCGACGGATCGACCGGCCGGAAGAGTTTCAGGCCGACCGGGCGCAGCATGTCGAACATCACCGAGAGGAGCGCAATCTCGATCTCGTCGCGATCGCGACAGGCTGTAATGTCGGCCAGGCTTTCGATCAGGCGCGGATGGGCCATCGGATACCGGGTTGCGTGGGCTCGAGCCGAACGTCAACGGTTTCCCGTCGCCGCACGGCGTGTCCTCGTTGGTATCGGCCCGCCATCGCGCGACTTTAGGCCCGGGTTCCGGACCCATTCCGAGCCACCGGAATACCCCGACGAACGGCGGCCACCGGCACCATCATCTCGTCGAGCGCCGTGCCGCCATGCATGCCGATTAAATCCGGGGCGGTCTCGCCGGGCACCGAATCGACCAGCGACCAGCCTTCGCGCCCCACCAGGGCGACGCTGCCCGCATGGGCGAAAAAGGCCGGATCGGCCGCGCCCTCGCCAAACCAGCCGGCCGCGACCAGGTCGGCGGTCAGGTGGGCATCGAAGGCATGGCCGAGGGATTCGGCCGCCCGTCCGAGGAATTCATCCAGGCCGCCGGGCAGGGGTTCGGCGAACGCCACCCGGGGTTCGCCGGTCAGTGGCCTGGCGAGCAGGCCTGCCAGCGCCGGATGGTCGGCGAGGGCCAGCTGGCGCTCAGGCGCGATGTCGACGAAACCGTGGTCGGCGGTAGCCAGCAGCAGCGCATCGCGCCCGGCCAGGGAGTCGGCCAGGCGGGCGAACAACGCATCGAAGGCAAGCAGCACCCCGCCGGCTTTCGGACTGCGGCAGCCGTAGGCATGCGCGGCGGTGTCGTACTGCGGGGCGTAGGCGTAGACGAAGCCGCCTGCGGACCCATCGACCTCTTCGACTTCTTCGACCGCCGCCACGACGCGATCGTGCAACTCGTCCAGATCACGATAGCCGATGCGGCGAGCGCCACGATACGCGTAGCGGGAGAAAGCCGATTCGGCGATGAACGCCGGCTGGATCACGGTGGGCGGCGTTTCCATCCCAGCACTCTGGGGCATCCAGCGCCAGAGTTCGTCCGGATCGAATGGCCCGGCCGGATCACCGCGGCAGTCGCTCGGCAGGGTGCGGACCACCCGCCCCAAGCCGGGATGCCAGGCGAACCAGCCCGGGTTGGCATGCCGGTGCGGCGGCAGGCCCGACGCGAGGGCGGTGATCGCCGGGGCGGTGCTCGAAGGAAAGACCGAACGCAGCGTCGCGATCCGCGCCTGCGCCAGGGCCCCCCGCGGCGCATGGTCGACCACCTGGCGCACGCCGACCCCGTCGAGCAGCAGCAGGACCACCGACCGGCACTCGGCCAGCGGCCGCGCCAGCCAGGCCGGCACCGGCGAGCCAGCCAGCGGCGTCTTGCCGAAGCGGGCGCCGATCCAGGCGGCCAGGTGTTCGATGCCGGGACCCCGGCCCGGCATGACAACGCCGCGCCCGGTCATCGGGCGCGGCGTGCGGATTCGCGGCAGCGCCGGCAGCGGCGCACGGATTCAGCGACGGTAGTAGTGGTGCCCCCCACGGTGGTTGTGGCGCGGACCGTGGTGATGCGGCCGGTAGTAGCGCGTCCGTTCATGGATGATGATCGTGGGCGGAGGGGTGTAGGTCCGGTACGTCGGATAGTAACCAACCGGCGGGCGCGGATGGGCGTGGTAGTGATACACCCGCGGCGGCGGGCGATAGTAGCGGTGGTCGTGGCGATAGTGCCCATGGGCCGCGCTGGCGCCCGCGGCAGCGCCGATCATGCCGCCGACGATGGCGCCGTCGCGCCCGCCGAAGGCCTGGCCGAACAGCGCACCGGCCCCCGCGCCCACGACGGCGCCGACGACCGCATCCGAAGCCCGGGCCGGGGCACCCATGGCGAGCCCGCCCGCCAGCAGGGTGATGGTGATGATTCGACTGACTCTCATGGCCGTCTCCGTCGGTCGGCTTGGGTTACTGCACAGTAGCGTCGGATCGACGCAATCAGCAACAGCGGAACCTGTCAGTCTGCAACTTCGGTAACAGAATGTATTGACCGGGCGATGGGCTCGGCCACCCCCGATCCACCGGCCTGCTTCAGCGCCGCGCCTCGCTGCCCTGCTTCACCGCCCTCGCCCGCCGGCGATGCTCGGCGAGCCGGCGCAACAACCAGCTGCGTGGCGGCTCGACCCCGGTCAGGGCGAATTCGACACTGTGCGGATCGGACAGGTAGCGCGACTGCAATTGCCTGGCCGCATCGCGACCGACGAACAGCAGGTGGTCGCCGGGCTTGAGCGCCATGTCGTCGGGCGGCAGCAGGATGGACTCCTGCCGGCGCTCGCACATCAGGGCGACGGCAGCGAGCCGCGACGACGGGTCGACCGGATCGGCCAGCAGGTGTTGGATGCGCAGCGGCTCGCCCTGCCTCTGGAAGAACGCGGCGAACATCCCCGGCTGCATGACGTCGCACTGGAAGCGCCAGGCCCGTGGCGCGCCCTCGCCAACGCCTTCGACCAGCCGCTCGATGACCTGCTGGGCAAACTCCCGGCCTTCGATCCGGACCCGCCAGACGAATCGGCCCAGCATCGGCGTCTTGAGAACCTGCAGGCACTCGTGGACCATCAGGTCCGACTGGACGAAGCGCAGCCTGGCCCGGGCCGCTTCGATCAGGACCCGGTCGGCCGACTGGTTCTCGCGGATCACCACGAAGATGTCCGGGTTGACGCGTCGCGCCAGCGTGGTGACGCCGAGGTTGATTGCGTCGATGTCGGTGCCCGCGACGAGGACCTCCGCCTCGGCGATGCCGGCCTCGCGCAGCGCCACCTCGGTGTTGTCGCCGCCGAACAGGTGCTCCGGGTCGTCGACATCGGCTTGCGGGTCGATCGCCTTCCAGGGAATCCCCGCCGTATCGAGCACCCGCGAGATCGCCTGGCCGAAACGGCCGTAGCCGACCAGGATCCAGACGCCCCGCGGCATCTCGACCTTCTTCGGCAGGGGCGTTCCGGGCGATGCGGTCAGCCACTCCTCGAGCTGCAGCGACTCGGGCGCATCGAGGCCGAGGGCGAGGTTGGTCGCGAAGGTCTCGAACGGGTTGATCACGTGCATGCCGCCGAACGCCTCGAGGTTCGCCTGCGCGACCCGCGCCTTGGCCCGGGCGACGACCTTCAGGTTGGCGGCGAGGGTGCGCGCGCCGATCGCGATCGCCTGGTTCGCGCTGTCGTCGCCGGCCAGGGCGATCAAGCCCTCGCATTCGGGCTTGCGGATGCCGGCGTCCTCGAGGACATCGGGCAGGCGCGCATCCGAACTCAGCACCAGGGGCGGCGAGCGGTAGTCCTCGATCGCGATGTGCGCCGCCCGGTCCGCGCGCAGTTCGACGATCACCAGCCGCAGGCCGATGCGATCGAGCGCCCGCGCGAGGGTGGCGCCGCTCTGGCCGTAGCCACAGATGATCACGAAGGGATCGACGATGCCGCCCACCCGCCAGGCAAAGAGGCTGCGTGCGACCGCCGCCCGGAAGGCCATGTCGTTGACCAGCGCGAATACCGAAGCGAGCGCGTAGGTCCAGCCGATCACCGCGATGTAGATCGTGATCGTCAGCCAGAGCCGCTGCGCATCGGTGAACGGATACGGCACTTCGCCAAAGCCGATCGTGGTCGCGGTAAAGGTGACGACGTAGAACGCGTGGAAGAAGCCGAGCCGGGTCGGCGTGCCGTCGGGCATCACGCCCGGCATGAGCGTCAGGCCCCCGATCGAGACGGCGTAGACGAGGATCAGGATGATCAGCGGCACCCGCAGGCGCCGCAGGATCATGAGCAGCACATCGGGCACGCTCGGCGCCGGATGGCGGTTGCCCGGCGCGCTCGGCGCAGGCTGCCCGGTCGGGGAGGAGGGAATGGCTGCGCCCCCGGCTTCAGCGCCCCTGGCGCAGGGTCTCGCCGATCAGCAGGGTCACCGAGACGAGGTTGGCGAGCAGGGCCCCCCCGGCGATCGACACGATGGTCGACATCGCCGCGCCATCCATCGGCTGGCCCGCCATGTAGACATGCCAGAGCCAGACCCCCGAGGCGGCGAACAGCTGGGCGGTCGCGACCAGGCTGGTCGCCAGGTGGGTCGCCCCGAGCTGGGTGCGGTCGCCGAACTTGAGTACGGTGGCGACCAGGTTGACCACGATCGCGAGGAACAGCTCCGTCGGGTCATGGTGCGCGGGCTGGTCCATCTCGCCGATGAAGAAACCGAAGTTCAGGGTGCAGGCGAGGATGATGACGAACGCAAAGACGACTTTCTCGAGATTCACGAGTTCCGCTCCTTCCGGTGGGCCCGCAGCGAACGGCCGCCAACCACGCCCCTGCCCTTCTGTCTGCGCATGATGGCGAGCAATCAGGTCCGAGGATAGATGAACACGGCGCTGCCATCCGTACCGATGCCGCGACGCCGGGCCATCGCCGCACCGATCTCGCGACACTCGTCGTCCCCCAGCCAGCGCCGCGCAGCCTCGAGGATCGTGTCCGATTCGAGTCGCAAGTGGGCGCGGTGGGCCGTCACGAAGGTCTCGATCCGTGCCGGATCGGGCCCATGCCCGGCATCGATGGCGAGCAGATCGGCCCGCAACCCGCCCCACGCGGCCTCGAGCGGGCCATGGGCGGACGCGGCCTCGTCGAGTGCGGCGATGACGCGCGCCTCGCCCTGGGCGAGCGCATGGCGGCGCAGCCGCGGAAACAGGTCGACATCCTCGTCGGCGTGATGATTCGGGGCAGCTTCGTCGAAATAGCGCACGATGCTCCCGATCGCCCGCGCGAGCGCGGCGTCGGCGCCATGGGCCGCGTAATGCACCGCGAGCCGCTCGAGGATCGCCATGCGCGCCTCGATCCGCGCATGGCAGGCCTCGATCCAGCCGAGGGGGTCGTCGGGGCTCGCCGCCGGCCCACCGGGTCCGATGCTGATCATGGGCGTATTGTCACCCAGAGCCGGAGCACCCGGCGTCGGTGCCCGGGCGCCATTGACGGATCCGAGGGCCGGTCGGTAGCATTACTGACCAAGGAGTCAGTTATTCCATGGACAGCACCACCCCCTCGCCGCGATGGGAACGTCGCAAGGACGACCGGCCCGGCGACCTGCTCGCGGCGGCCCTCGTCGAATTCACGGAGCGCGGCTATGCGGCGACCCGACTCGACGACGTGGCCACCCGCGCCGGCGTGAGCAAGGGAACGCTCTATCTCTACTATCCGGGCAAGGAGGCACTGTTCCAGGCCGTCATCCGGGAATCGATCGTCCCCCTGCTGAGCGACTACGAACGAACGGTGGCCGGGTCCGACGCCGACTCCGCAGTACTGCTCGAAGGATTCTTCCGGGACTGGTGGCTGTATTTCGGTTCGACCCAGCTGGCCGGCCTGTGCAAGCTGATCGTCGCCGAATCCGGCAATTTCCCCGACGCGGCCCGCTACTTCCAGCAGGAGGTCGTCGAGCCCGAAGCCAGGCTGCTGGGCGGCATCATCGAGCGCGGCATCGCGCGCGGCGAGTTCCGGCAGGTCGATGTCGAGTGCCTCGTGCAGCTCAGTCTCTCCCCGATGGTCATGCGGGCCATCTGGCAGCACTCGATCGAGATGGTCTGCCCGATCGGGCAGATCGAACTCGACCGCTTCCTGCGCTGCCACCTCGACCAGTTGCTGGCCTATCTCCGCCAGCCGCAGCCCGGGCCGGCAGGCCCGCTCGCCCCGTCGTGACGAAGCCCCCGCGAGGCGCGGCGAAGACGCCCGAGTTGCTAGAATCACTGGTTTGCGATCCAGCGACCAGGACAACGGCGAAATCCATGGATATCGAACAGGCGCGTTTCAACATGGTCGAACAGCAGATTCGGCCCTGGTACGTCCTCGACCAGGATGTGCTCGACCTGCTCTTCGTGGTCCACCGGGAGGATTTCGTGCCGCCGGCCTACCGGGCGATGGCCTTCACCGACATGGAGATCCCGCTCGATGTCGGTGGCGAGCGCAGCGGTGAATCCATGCTCGCCCCCAAGGTCGAGGCCCGCCTGCTGCAACATCTCGAGCTTCGCAAGCACGAGACGGTCGTCGAGGTCGGCGCCGGCTCCGGCCACATGGCGGCGCTGCTCGCCCATCGGGGCCGACGGGTACGAACCTACGAGATCCGCCCGGAGCTCGCCGAGTTCGCGCGCGAGAACCTGCGGCGGGCGGGAATCTCCAATGTCGATGTCGTCACCGGCGACGGCGCGGTCCTGCTCGAGCCGGGCGAGGAAACCTTCGACGCCATCGTGCTCTCGGGGGCCGTCCAGTCCGTGCCGTCGGCGCTGTTCAACCGCCTCAATCCGGGCGGGCGACTGATCGCGATCGTCGGCGACGAACCGGTGTACGCCGCCCAGGTCATCCACAAGCAGGGTGAACGGGTCACGGTGCCGGATATCCTGTTCGACACCGCGACCAAACCGCTGCAGGGGTTCCCCCGCCGCGCCGCGTTCGCTTTCTGAACCCGACGATGCAGCAGATATCCGCCCCCGAGCTCGCGCAGCTGCTCGCAGAGCCCGGCCCGGACGGAATCCAGTTGCTCGATGTCCGCGAGGATTGGGAGTACGAGATCGCCCACCTGCCCGACAGCACCCACCTGCCGATGCAGCGGGTGCCCGCCGAGCTCGATCGCCTCGACCCGGATCGGCCACTGGTCTGCATCTGCCATCACGGGGTGCGCAGCATGCAGGTGGCGATGTTTCTCTCACACCACGGATTCGGTCGCGTCATGAACCTCGCTGGCGGCATCGATGCCTGGTCGCGCCAGGTCGATCCGAACTGCACTGCCTACTGAAACCCCATCCGAGCAAGAAACGCATCCACGACGAGATGCCCCGGGAGACGCCTTGATGAAGATCCAGTCCGCGGTCGCGACCCTTGCGATGGCTACCGGCTTCGGGCTCGCGCCCGTTCCCGCGTTCGCCTACGACCTGCTCGCCGCCTACCATGACGCGGTCGCCTCGGATGCCCAGCTGCGCAGCGCGCAGGCGGCCCTCGACGCCGTTCGCGAACAGGTGCCGCAGGCAAAGGCCGGGCTGCTGCCGCAAGTCGGCGCCTCGGCCGAGGTCCTCGGCAACCACGTCGACACCAACATGGCGCCCTCGCGCAGCTACCTGTCGCAGATCTACGGCGTGCAGCTCAGCCAGCCGCTGTACCGGCCGCAGAACACGATCGCCTACGAGCAGAGCAAGCTGCAGTTCGAGATCGCGAACCGCCAGTACGAGCTGGCCCGGCAGGACCTCATCCTGCGCGTGTCCGACGCCTACTTCGACCTGCTCGCCGCGCGCGACAACCTGCTCACGATCCGGGCGCAGAAGCGGGCGATCTCCGAGCAGCTGGCAGCCGCCAAGCGCAACTTCGAGGTCGGCACCGCCACCATCACCGATGAACAGGAAGCACAGGCCCGCTTCGACCTCGCCACCGCCCAGGAGCTCGCCGCAGAAAGCGATCTCGACATCCGGCGCTCGGCCCTGTCGCTGCTGACCGGCAAGCCGGTCGACGAGATCGACGTGGTGCGCCCCGGCGTCGAACTGCTGGCGCCGGTGCCGGCCCAGGAGACCGCCTGGACCGATGCGGCCCGCGCCAATGCGCTGCAGGTGCAGCAAGCGCTGATCGGCGCCGACGTCTTCCGCCACGAGATCGATCGCCGGCGCAGCGCCAGCGCGCCGACGGTCGACCTCGTCGGCCAGCTCGCCCATGCGCGCAACGGGGTGTCGAACATCCCGAACATCCGCAGCAACAGCGCCGCGATCGGGGTGCAGCTCATGATCCCGCTCTATACGGGCGGCGCGATCGATGCCAGCGTCCGCGAAGCCGCCGCCGGTCTCGCGCAGGCCGAGGCCGATATCGAGGTCGCCCGGCGCGCGGCCGAACAAGGTTCGCGCCAGGCCTTCCTCGGGGTGCACAGTGGGCTCGCCCAGGTGCGGGCCCTGGAAGCGGCCGAGAAATCGAGCGAACTCGCGCTGGCCTCGAACGAACTCGGCTACCAGGTCGGGGTGCGCATCAACATCGATGTGCTCAACGCGCAGCAGCAGCTGTTCACCACCCGACGCGACCTGCTTGGCGCACGCTACCAGGTGCTGCTCAACGGCCTGCGGCTGCAATCCATCACCGGCGCCCTCGACGAAGCCGCGCTCGCCCAGGTCAACGCACTGCTGGTCGACCCGAAGATCGCCGAAGCGGCAGCCGCCCGCGAGGCGGCCGAGAAGGAGCGCGCGGCGGAAGCGCAGCGCAGGCGGCAGCAGGAGATAGCGCCGCCGACGCGGCGGGGTAGTAGGCGGTAGGCGGAGTCAGCGCCGCTGATTCGGAAACTCAGACTTCGATAGTCTGGCCAACCGCCAACCGTACCGGCTTGCCGATGCGGCTCAACATTTCGACCAGCGCATCGATGGTGAACTTGCTTGTCTTCCTGTTCACCACATCCGACACGCGCGGGCGGGACACCATCAGGATGTCCGCCGCGTCGGCTTGTTTCAGCTGATGCTGCTCGATCCACGCCGCCAGCTCGCCCATGAGCTGTTCCTTGAGTTGCTTCGTGTCGTTGATCTGCTTTTGTGAGGCCATGCGCAGCCGCTCGGCTTCCTCGGGTAGAAAGCCCAGTTCCAGAAACAGGTTCGTACCCGGCTTGGTCACATGGCGAATGTCGGTGTCGATCTTCATGGTTTGCGTTTCCTCAGGGTAACGACCGCGCGATAGCGAATCTCGGCGATGCGCTTGTCCTGATGACTTGTCGCCCGCGTCTTCTTCTGGAAGCAATGCAGGACGTACACAGCTTCCTCGAACTTGGCGATATACATCACTCGGAACGCACCGCCAGCTTCACGAACGCAGATTTCGCGAGTGCCGCCACCCACCTGGTCGAACGGCTTCCAGTCCTCCGGCTCCAGGCCCGCCTGGACCTTGCCCAATTGGAACCCCGCCTGCCGACGGGCTTGGACGGGGAAGGCCAGCAGATCATCGTAGGCCGACCCGATCCAGCGAATCTCCTTGTCCATTGCGCATCGTCTGTATAAAATTTTATACCATAACGATGCCCGCGTCACCCCATGCCTGAATGCCCGGCCACACTGCGTTCGAAGCTGATGAGCAGGCATCCTCGCTATCGGTCCGTTCATCATGGCCGGTCGGCTCGTCCTGGTCATTCCGTCAGAAGTCTGACCCGCATGAACGGCATGTAACGCAAAGAGCTCAGCCCTTGGACACTCCGCCAGGGAGAGACGCATCCACCAGCGGCAACAACCGGACCAGGATCCGCTCGCTCGCCCCCCGATGGGCGCCGGCAAAGGCCAGCGCCTGCTCGCTCATCCGCTTGCGCCGCTGCGCATCGCCGGCGATCTCCAGCGCAACCCGGACGGCTTCGCCGGCATCGGCGACCCGCAGGGCGGCACCGGCCTCGATCGCCTGCTCGGCGGCCTGCGCGAAGTTGAAGGTATGCGGCCCCATCACCACCGGTACGCCAAGCGCGCAGGCCTCGATCAGGTTCTGGCCACCGAACGGTTCGAGGCTGCCGCCGAGGATGGCAACGTCTGCCATCGCGTAGTAGGCGGGCATCTCGCCCATCGAGTCACCGAGTAGCGCATCCCCACCCACGCCCCAGTCCATGCCCTCGCCCGCCGAGCGGCGCGCGAAGGCAGCGCCGAAGCGCCCGTCCATCAGCTTCGCGACCTCCTCGAAGCGCTGCGGATGGCGCGGCACGATCGCCAGCCGCGCATCGGTTGCGGGCCAGGCATCGAGCAGCAGGCTCTCCTCGCCGTCGCGGGTGCTGGCCGCGAGGACGACCGGGCGCGCGTCGCGCGCTCGCCAGCCGCGGCCCAACTCGACCAGCACGGGGTCGGGATGGACATCGAACTTCAGGTTGCCGGCCACGCTCGCGCTGCAACCGAGTTCGGCAAGGCGCGACGCATCGCCCTCGGTCTGGGCGATGACCGGATCGAGGCGCGCGAGCGCCGGCTCGACCAGTGGCAGGATCCGCCGCGCCTTGGCGAGCGAACGGCCGGACAGGCGCGCATTGACCAGCGCCAGCGGCATGCCGCACGCATCGGCGGCCGCCACCAGGTTCGGCCAGAGCTCGGTTTCCATCAGCACGCCCGCCACCGGCCGGTAGTGGCGCAGGAAGGCGGCCACCGCATGGGGCATGTCGTAGGGCAGCAGGCAGCGCTCGACGCGATCGCCGAACAGGCGCTCGCCGGTTTCGACGCCGGTCGGCGTCATGTGAGTGAGCAGGACCCGATGCCCGGGGCGAGCCGCGAGCAGGCCTTCGACCAGGGGGCGGGCCGCCATCGTCTCGCCGACCGACACCGCATGGATCCAGACCAGCGGGCCGTCGCCGCGAGCCGGATAGCCCAGGCCGAAGCGATTGGCCCAGCCGCGTCGATAGGCGGGCTGGCGCAGGCTGCGCCAGAGCAGGTAGGCGGCGGCCAACGGCGTGCCGGCATACCAGCCGAGGCTGTAGAGGCCGCGCGCGAGGCGCTGGCGCGGTGTCTCCTCGATCATCCCTCGACCCCGGCGCCGACCAGGGCGAGCGCGGCCATCACCGCATCCGGCTCGGGCCAGCGACCGGCTTCGCCGAGCCCGATCGCCCGTTCGGTCCAGTAGGGGCCGAAGCGCCAGGCCGGCGTGGCGGCAAACAGCGCCACCGTCGGCACATCGAGCGCACAGGCGAGATGGGTCAGGCCGGTATCCACGCCGACCACGCAGCGCGCCGAGGCGAGCAGCGCGGCGCATTGGGCGAGCGACATGCGCGGCGCCACGATGGCCTCGGGATGGCCGTCGGCGAGCCGCTGCGCCGCCGCCCGCTCGGACTCGCTGCCCCAAGGCAATACCGACACCAGCCCGCAGCCCGCAAGCAGGTCGATGAGGCTTCCCCAGCTGTCATCCGGCCATTGCTTCTCGGCGCGCGAGGTGGCATGCAGCAGTACCGCGCAGGGGCGCCCGCCAGCGGGCGAGACGAGGCCGGCCGCGGCGAGGGTCGGCGCCTGCAGGCCGAAGACCGGCGGCGCATCGAAGCGCCCGCCCAGCGCCGCGCCCGCCAGTTCGCGCAGGCGCTCGATCGCATGGCGCGACATGTCGACGTCGTAGCGCCGGTGGTAGAGCAAGGCGGCGGCCGGCTCGCGGGCGCAGCGAAAGGAGAAACCGGCGCGCGGCCCCGATGCCCAGCGCGCGACCAGCGCGCTCTTGAGCAGGCCCTGCAGGTCGAGCACCAGGTCGTAGCGCACAGCGGCCAGCCGGTCTCGAACCTGCCGGCGCTCGGCGCGGCAGGCGGCGGAAAACCAGTTCTTGCGCCAGCGCCGAATCGCCACCGGCACCACGTCGGCGACACCCGGATGCAGCCCGGGCAGATCGGCGAAGGATTCCTCGACCACCCAGTCGATGACGATGCCGGGCTCGGCCGCGCGCAGGTCGGTGACCACCGGCAGGGCGTGGATCACGTCGCCCATCGAACTGGTCTTGATCAGGGCGATGCGCAAGGGCGCCCCCCGGCGTTCGGAAGCTCGTGGCAACCCGCGCGGTAACCGAGCGGGTCGGCCACCGTCGGAACCTGCGAATGAACCGGATGCGCCACGCGCCTAGAAGGGCAGCTTCGCATCCGGGGCGACGGCGAGGATCGCGCGACGAAAGTCGTCCTGGATGCGGGCAAGCGCGGCATCGTCGTCGGCCTCGAAGCGCAACACCACGACCGGGGTGGTGTTCGAGGGCCGCGCCAGGCCGAAGCCGTCCGGATACTCGGCGCGAACCCCGTCGATGGTGATCACCTCGGTCGCGCGCTCGAACTTCGCCTCTCGGCGCAGGCGCTCGACCAGCGTGAAGTTCTCGCCTTCGGCGGTCTTGAGCTGCAGTTCGGGCGTGGTCGGCGAGTTCGGCAGCGCATTGAGCAGCCGGCTCGGGTCGGCCTCGCGGGCGAGGATCTCGAGCAGGCGGGCGCCGGCGTACAGGCCGTCGTCGAAGCCGTACCAGCGCTCCTTGAAGAAGATGTGGCCGCTCATCTCGCCGGCGAGCGGCGCGCCGGTTTCGCGCAGCTTCGCCTTGACCAGCGAATGACCGGTGCGCCACATCAGCGGCTCGCCGCCATGCTCGCGCACGTAATGGGCAACGTTGCGGCTGCACTTGACGTCGTAGATGACCTGGCCGCCCGGCACCCGGGAAAGCACATCTCCGGCAAACAGCATCAGCTGGCGATCCGGATAGATGATCTGGCCATCCTTGGTCACCACGCCAAGGCGATCGCCGTCGCCATCGAAGGCCAGGCCGATTTCCGCATCGGTCTCGCGCAGGCAGCGGATCAGGTCCTGGAGGTTCTCGGGATGCGCCGGATCCGGATGATGGTTGGGGAAAGTGCCGTCGACCTCGCAGAAGAGCTCGATCACCTCGCAGCCGAGACGGCGATAGAGCTCGGGCGCGAGCGCCCCGGCCACGCCGTTGCCGCAGTCGATGGCGATCTTCATCGGCCGGGCGAGCTCGATGTCGCCGGTGATCCGCGCGAGATAGGCTTCGCCGAGATCGGTCGAGCGGGTGGTGCCTGGCGTGATGCCCTCCAGGCGACGCTCGAAGCCGTCGGCGACGATGCTGTCGTAGAGCGCACGGATGGCGTCGCCGTAGAGCGTCTCGCTATCGATCATCATCTTGAGGCCGTTGTACTCGGGGGGGTTGTGGCTGCCGGTCACGGCCACGCCCGAGCCGGTGCCGAGCTCGTAGGTGGCGTAGTAGACGACCGGCGTGGGCACCATGCCGACGTCGATCGCGTCGATGCCGGCCCGGTTGATGCCCTCGGCCAGGGCCGCGATGAGCGCCGGGCCCGAGAGCCGGCCGTCGCGGCCGACGACGAGCGCCTTGACCCCCTTGTCGCGGGCGGCCAGGCCGAGCGCGGCGCCGATCTGGCGCACCACCGGCTCGGTCAGGGTTTGGCCGACGATGCCGCGGATGTCGTACGCCTTGAAGATGGACTGCGCTGGAACGCTGGAATCGACCACTGAACCGCTCCCGATTTGAACTGGGGTTGCCCCCGAAATATCCTGCGTAGAATACCAAGCCACCAAGGACTGATCGCGTAATGTCACCAACGCAGCGCAAGCCCGTTGGGCCTTCGTACGGGCGGCCCGCATGATCCTCGTCACCGGCGGCGCCGGTTTCATCGGATCGAATTTCGTCCTCGACTGGCTCGCAGCCGGCCTCGGGCCGGTCGTCAACGTCGACAAGCTGACCTACGCCGGCAACCGCGAGAACCTCGCGACGGCCAGCGGCGACCCGGCCCATGTCTTCGTGCAGGCCGACATCTGCGACCAGGACCGGATGGCGGCCCTGCTGGCCGAATACCAGCCGACCCGGATCCTGCATTTCGCCGCCGAGAGCCACGTCGACCGCTCGATCAGCGGCCCGGGCGAGTTCATCCGCACCAACATCGACGGCACCTTCTCGCTGCTGCAGGCCGCACTCGGCTACTGGCGCGGCCTCGAGGGCGCCGCCCGGGACGACTTCCGCTTCCTGCACGTCTCGACCGACGAGGTCTACGGCTCGCTCGGGCCCGACGACCCGGCGTTCTCGGAAACCACGCCTTACGCCCCGAACAGCCCGTACTCGGCGTCGAAGGCCGCCAGCGACCACCTGGTGCGCGCCTACCACCACACCTACGGCCTGCCGACGCTCACGACCAACTGCTCGAACAACTACGGGCCGTTCCAGTTCCCCGAGAAGCTCATCCCGCTGATGATCCTCAACGCGCTCGACGGCAAGGCCCTGCCCGTCTACGGCGACGGCCAGAACGTGCGCGACTGGCTCTACGTCGGCGACCATTGCTCGGGCATCCGCCGGGTCCTCGAAGCAGGCCGGGTCGGCGAGACCTACAACATCGGCGGCAAGAACGAGCTCAAGAACCTCGACGTGGTGCACACGATCTGCCGCCTGCTCGATGAAATGCGGCCGCGCGCCGCGGGCTCCTATGCCGACCAGGTCGAGTTCGTGCGCGACCGCCCCGGGCACGATCGTCGCTATGCGATCGACCCGACCAAGATCGAAGCGGAACTCGGCTGGACCCCGGCCGAGACCTTCGAGACCGGCTTTCGCAAGACGGTCGCCTGGTTCCTCGAGAACCCGGCCTGGGTCGAGCATGTCCGCAGCGGCGAATACCGCAAGTGGATCGACCACAACTACGGATCGCGCGGCTGAACCATGGGCAAGACACGCAAGGGCATCATCCTCGCCGGCGGCTCCGGCACTCGGCTGTACCCGGTCACCATGGTGACCTCCAAGCAGCTGCTGCCGGTCTACGACAAGCCGATGATCTACTACCCGCTCACGACCCTGATGCTCGCGGGCATCCGGGACGTGCTGATCATCTCGACCCCGGCCGACACCCCGCGTTTTGCCGAACTGCTCGGCGACGGCGAGCGCTGGGGGATGAACCTGCAATACGCCGTCCAGCCCTCGCCCGATGGCCTCGCGCAGGCCTTCCTGATCGGCCGGGACTTCCTTGACGGCGCGCCCTCCTCGCTGGTGCTGGGCGACAATATCTTCTACGGCCATGACCTCTACTCGCAGCTGCAGCGCAGTACCGCGCGCGAGACCGGCGCCACCGTGTTCGGCTACCGGGTCACCGATCCCGAGCGCTATGGCGTGGTCGAGTTCGACCAGGAAGGGCGGGCGGTCAGCATCGAGGAAAAGC
This sequence comes from uncultured Burkholderiaceae bacterium, assembly GCA_964476625.1. GTDB lineage: Bacteria > Pseudomonadota > Gammaproteobacteria > Burkholderiales > Burkholderiaceae_E > JAMLIN01. The sequence goes on from CAYZBJ010000004.1 coordinate 27,152, forward strand.
CGAAGCAGCCGAAGTCCAACTACGCGGTCACCGGTCTGTACTTCTACGACCACCGGGCGCCCGAGTACGCCGCCGAGATAAAACCTTCGGCGCGCGGCGAGCTCGAGATCACCGACCTCAACAACCGCTATCTCTCGCAGGGCGAACTCTCGGTCGAGGTGATGGGCCGCGGCTATGCCTGGCTCGACACCGGCACCCATGGTTCGCTGCTGGAAGCCGCCACCTTCATCGAGACGATCGAGAAGCGCCAGGGCCTGAAGATCGCCTGCCCCGAGGAAATCGCCTACCGCATGGGCTTCATCGACGTCGAGCAACTGCGCGCGCTCGCCCAGCCGCTGCTCAAGAACGACTACGGCCAGTACCTGCTGCGCATGGCCGACGAATACGAGCCGCCGAAACGACGCTGAAAGGCGGCGCTGAAACTCATGAACATCATCCCGACCGCCCTCCCCGAAGTCCTGGTCATCGAGCCGAAGGTCTTCGGCGACGACCGGGGCTACTTCTTCGAGAGCTTCAACGCCCGCGCCTTCGCCGAAGCGACCGGCATCGACGCCCCCTTCGTGCAGGACAACCAGTCCGGCTCGGTGGCCGGGGTGCTGCGCGGCCTGCACTACCAGATCCAGCATCCGCAGGGCAAGCTCGTGCGGGTCGCCTCCGGGACGATCCTGGACGTCGCCGTCGACATGCGGCGTTCCTCGCCGAACTTCGGGCGCCATGTCGCGGTCGAGCTGGGCAGCGCCGACCGCCGCCAACTCTGGATCCCGCCGGGCTTCGCCCATGGCTTCGTGGTGAAGTCCGAGTTCGCCGAGGTCCTCTATAAGACCACCGACTACTGGCACCCGGAGCACGAACGTTCGCTGCTCTGGAACGACCCGGCGCTGGGGATCGACTGGGGCGTGGCCGAGCCGACCTTGTCGGGGAAGGACCGGGACGGGAAAGTGCTGGCGGAGGCGGAGAGCTACGGCTGAGCGGGCTTCGCCGCAGGGGCAATCTCGATCCTGACCAACGCGAGTCCGAGGCGCCTGCTGTCAGCGGACAAGCCGAGCGTCTTCGGTGATTGCGTGTCCTCGATCTCGAGCATGATCGTATCCACGTCCGCGCCTTCGGGACCGGGCGGGAAGTCAAGCGTAACGATGTCGGCCTTGGCGGGGGCGGCAAAGATCCGGATCGCGCCTCCGACGGTGACGATGATCTTCTTGCCCCGAATGGGGCCGAACGCGGGATTCATCTCGAGCATCAGCCTAAAGCCGTCCTTCGGCAAGCCGGCGGAAAAACGCAAGGTCACACGGTCGCCGTCGGTCCACCGTCCCCAGGGCTCGGCGGCGCTCAGTCCAGTGGAACCGAAGCCGGGCACTACCTGGGTATTCATCTGGATCATCCGCAAGGGCGTGGCATCCGTGCCATATAGCTCGCCGAGCAAGGCGCGGAGCGAAGGGTACAGCACGCGATTGCCGTGGGCAGACAGGTGGTCGGAATCGAAGAACAGCGGCTTGCCGTCGGCGAAGGCAGAGCAAGTGGCCCCCGGACAGAGAACTGGCAGCGGATCCCATACCTGGAGTTCCGGGTGGTGTGCCTGCAATGCGGCGATGGACTCCATGATCGGGGCACGGAACTCCTCGAGGTATGCGCGGGGCAAGTCCATGCCTGCCGAACAGGCGGAGTTCGAAGCATTGAACCAATCCGAACAGCGGTACGGCATTGCCCTGAACACCGGCTTGGGCGCTTCGAGGATCACCCGGACCAACCTGGACTCGAAGCGGCGGAGGATCTCGTCGGCTTCGACGAGCGCCTTCTGGTACTTGTCGCGCGTGCTCGGGGTAAGCATCGACGCGAAGACAGCCTTGTCGTTGCTTGCCCCATGATCTGTTGCGAGCCTGGGCGTTCTCAATGCAGGCAGGAAGACGATATCACCTGGCTTGGCGGTCGCTTCGATCTCGGCGATCGTCGACTCGATGAAACGCGCGCATCGCTCCTGGCTTGCATCGAACAGGGCTACGATGGCGCAGCCCCCCTGTGAGTATCGAGCCACTGTCAGCTTATCGTTATCGCGCAGCATCTGCAGCAGGGTGCTGTAGGCAACGGCGTGCGAATCGCCCGCGACGAACAGGGTTCGCCCGCCGAACTCGCCGAAATCCTGGTTCGGCCGAGGCCACGACAGGGGATACCATGTTCTTCTATCGGCGGTAACGCTCAGACTGATATCGACCTGGTGCTTGAACATCCACTGGCTGATGCCAAAGCCAGCGAGGACGACAAGAATGCCCGTCGAGAGCACGGCTGAGCTGCGAGCCCGCCACCGGTGACTGTACTGGCGAGCCGGCGATTCGATAACATGATAAGAAACGACACTCAGCGCGAATGAAAGAGCCAGTGCTGCGACAATCCGTACTGGTTCGCCGAGCCCGACAGTCCAGCGAAACAGGACGATCACCGGCCAGTGCCAGAGATAGAACGAGTACGAGATCCTTCCCACGTAGATCATCGCCCGATTCGAAACGAGTGCGCCGACCCATGAGCGCGAGCCTTCGAGTGCCGCGGCTCCTGCAATCGCCAGAGCGGTACCGATGACGGGCACGAGCGCGCCGGGGAAAGGGAACTGCGCGGGCGACGAGGACAGGAACGCGCCCAGTATCGTCAGCAACCCGGCGGTAAGGCACAAGCCCGCGGCCTGCCGTGACCGGAGTTCGAGCATACCTTTGGACTGGAACTGGAACAGCAGGCCGCCAACTGCCAATTCCCAGAAACGGTAGGCGGTTAGATAGAAGGCACGAACGCTGTGCGTGTCCGCAATCTGCCAAGCCCACAAGAGGGATCCGCCCGCCAACAAGAGCAGCAGCCGACTCGCCATGGCCGCCTTGAGCGTATCGCTATCGCGATATCGGAGCCACAGGTAGATGATGACCGGAAAAACCAGGTAGAACTGTTCTTCGACCGCGAGGGACCACGTGTGGGTGAACGGATTGAACTCCGCCCGCGGCGTGTAATAGTCATCGCCGGCATAGGCCAGTGCGAAATTACTGATACCGAAGTACGCGTACAAGCCGGTACGGAAAACATTGTCGCTGAGCCAGGAGGCCGGCACGAACAGCACTGTCAACAGGCTCGACATCAGGAGGCAGACGACCAGCGCCGGCAACAGGCGGACGAAGCGTCGGGAATAGAAGTCGGCGAGAAAGCGCCCTAGCCGGACGCCTTGCGCGCCATACCCGGCAAGACTGCGACCGACGACATAGCCTGAAATGACGAAGAAGACGTCGACGCCGGCGAACCCCCCGGGCAGAAAGGCGGATTCGAGGTGGTACAGGACGACGCCGATGACTGCAATCGCCCGCAGGCCGTCTACACCGCCCAGGTATTCCGGTGCGGAGGCCAGTCTGGCGCTGGCGGATCGGGAGTCGAGTATCACCGGGATCGGTGCAGAGCGCTGGACGAGAACTGGAGGCCAAATGATACGCGAGACCTAAAGGGAGCACTGCCCGATGCTTGCCACCAGCCCGAAGCTCCGGCCACTCCTGCAACCCTCGTGCAACCGCGAAGGATTCTCCGACCCGGATCCGGCCGAGCCATCCCGCACGACGATCGGCGGATCCGAGCCGCCGGCGCGCCCAGGCCGCAAGAAGGGCGAGCAATTGAACTCCCGGCAAGCGTTCCCGATTCGACGGAGTCAGCCCAAAGACCAGGCGGTCGCGCGATGGAGACCATGGCAATCGCCCGTTTGGTCGACGGGCAGGCCTGTATTACACTCAGCCGTCATATTCTCGACATAACCATCTGCTAGCCGCCGCTGCCCGCCAGCCACTGTCGAACCGGATAGTGCGCTGCATCGATAGCGTGGCAAGGGTTTCAACCGATACATGCTCATCGCGACTTCGAACGCCGCCGCCAGCGCCCATTGGGACGAGTTCTACGCCGGCCGAAATACCGGCAAACATGCTCCCAGATATCCATCCCAGTTCGCGGCATTCGCAGTCAACGAGCTGATCGGCATCGATACCCTGATCGAATTCGGTTGCGGCAATGGCCGCGACAGCGAATTCTTCGGCAGCTACGGGCTCGACGTCCTGGCGATGGACGCATCGGCAGCAGCGATCGAGGCTTGCCAGCAAGGCCGCGGCAGCCCCCATATCGAATACCGGCAGGTGAATGTCGCCGAGGCCAGGCCATATGTGGCCAGTTTCCTGCAGGCCCGGAACAACACCTTGCCGGTGGCCGTCTATGCACGATTCTTCCTGCACGCCATAACCCCCGAAGAGCAGTCGGAGTTCTTCGACATGCTTTCGGAAGTTCTGCCGGGCGACTCCATCATTCTGTTTGAGTACCGCACCGTCGGGGATGAGACCGACCGCAAGGAATTCGGCAAGCATTACCGGCGTTTCCTTGCGCATTCCGAGCTCCTGGATTCGCTCACCTCGCGCGGCTTCGCGGTCGAATACGAAATCGAAAACCGAGGCCTGGCGAAGTATCGGAACGAGGACGCCATGGTAGGCCGGTGCGTAGCGCGCAAGGCCTGACATGGCGTTCGACGGCCTTCGTCGCCTGCGGCGCGAATGGCAGGGCCTACGTGCGTTCCGGGCAGTGCCGCGCGCCGAGCGACAGCTGGTGTTCTACTCCGAAGGCGCCGGGTACTGGACTTACTTCGAGCCGGTCTTCCGTGCCTTGCAGTCTGAGCATGGGCAGCCCGTCCTGTATGTGACCTCGGCCGAGCAGGACCCGACCTACCGGGATCCGCCCGCCGGCCTGCGGGCCTTCCATGTTGGCGCAGGCGTGGTGCGGACCACCTTCTTCGCGACCCTCGATGCCGATGTGCTGGTCATGACGATGCCCGATCTGCAGACCATGCACATCAAGCGCTCGCCCCATCCGGTGCACTACGCCTACCTGAACCATTCCATGGTCAGTACCCACATGGTGTACCGACCCGCCGCCTTCGACCACTTCGATTCGATGCTCTGCGTCGGCCCGCATCATGTCGAAGAGATCCGCAAGCGCGAAGCGCTCCGCAGCCTGCCTGCGAAGCAACTCTTCGAGCATGGCTACGGCCGGCTCGACACCATCCTCGCGCACTCGCACACCGGCCCGCTGGTACGCGACGCCGCCCAACCGGGCCAGGTCCTGGTCGCCCCCTCCTGGGGCGCCAGCAGCCTGCTCGAATCGCACGGTGCGGCTGCAATCCAGCCCTTTATCGACGCGGGCTTCCGTGTCGTCCTGCGTCCGCACCCGCAGACACGCAGGCTCAATCCCAAGGTCCTGGACGAGATCGTTTCGCGCTATGCGGATGAGCCCCGATTCTTGCTCGACGAGAACGGGGACGCCCACGCATCGCTGGCCGAATCGGACATCATGGTGAGCGACTGGTCGGGCGCAGCGCTGGAATTCGCCTTCGGCCTCGAACGACCGGTGATCTTCGTCGATGTGCCGCGAAAGATTCTCGACCCGGACTACGAATCACTCGGCATCGAACCGCTCGAAGTGAAGATCCGCAAGGAGATCGGCGCCGTGGTCGCACCGTCCGATCTCGCCAGCCTGGGCCGCGTCGCGCAGGACATGATGGCCAGCACCGGGAACTGGCAGCTCGCCACCCGCGCCGCGCGCGAGCGCTGGATCTTCAACGTCGGGCGCAGCGGCAGCGCTGGCGCAGAATGCCTGATGTCGCTGCTGCAGCGAGCATCGACACCCACACAGCAAGGAGCCAGATCGGCATGAAGAAGTTCGCAATCCTCGCCCTCGCTCTCGGATTCTCGTCGCCCGCCTTCGCCTACCTCGACCCCGGCTCCGGCAGCGCCATCGTCTCGGCGATCATCGGCGCGTTCGTGGCCGCGGGCCTGGTGATCAAGACCTACTGGTACAAGCTCAAGGGCCTCTTCTCGCGGAAGAAGACGACGGTTGCGGACGACGCCGGCAAGGAATGAACGGGTCCGGCACCCTGGTTGCCGCGTGATGAACGCGCGCCCGTACGGATGGCGGATCGCGCTGGCGGCGCTGTCGCTGCTTTCGCTGCTCGTGACCGGCCATGCGGTCGCGCAGCCACCAGGACAGCCGCAGATACCTCGGTCGTCCGTATCGCCCCTGCTGCACATTGCCCTTTCCGTTGGCGAGCGGATAGATCTCGACCAGCCGATGGCGCCGGAAGGCACACCGGTGGCCGAGACCAGGCGCTTCCATGGACTCGCCCACTACCTGAACGGGCTGAGGTACTACCGCATCACTGCTGACGGCATGGTAGTGCTCCCGGAAGGTGAATCCGCCACCCTTGCCACCGGCGAATGGTTTGCCGCCGTCGGGCGCTTCAACGTGCTGGCGATCCGCGGCGCAGGCGTCGGCATCGCCATCGGGGAGCGCAGCATCCAGCTCGATGCGCCTTCCGGCGAATCCGAAGTGCCCGCCGTCATCGCATCGAAACCCCTGCTGCGCGAAATCGATCCGGCGCTCGACCAACTGCGGTATGCGCATCTGTGGCGCCCGCTCGCCATGCTGTCGAAGGGTGTCGAAGCCACACTCGTCTTCCTCGAGCGGATCACCGGCGCCGGCTGGGCACTTGCCCTGGTCCTGTTCGCGATCCTCGTGAAGCTCGTGCTGCTGCCCGTGTCGCTCGCCACCGCCCGCTTCCAGCGGCAGGTGAGCGGGCATCGTGCCGCACTCGCCCCGGTGCTGGCGACCATCAAGAAGACGCATACGGGCGAGGAAGCGCACAACCGGATCATGGCCGCCCACAAGGCGCGGGGCATCACCCCCTTCTACACGCTCAAGCCGATGCTCGGCCTCTTCATCCTGCTGCCGGTACTGATCGCCGTCTTCAACGCCCTGGCGGAGATGCCGCAGTTCGCCGGAGCCGGCTTCCTCTGGATCCGCGATCTCGCCTATCCAGACGACATTGTCCAGCTACCGGCCACGTTGCCGTTCCTCGGCAACACCTTCAATCTGCTGCCCTGGCTGATGGCCCTGGTGTCCGTTGCAGCCAGCCTGCGCTTTCGCGACGCCCACGCGGCGCCGGCCGACCTGCGCCGCAAACGCCAAGGGCTGTTGCTGATGGCGGCGGCCTTCCTGCTGCTGTTCTATCCGTTCCCGGCGGCGATGGTGCTTTATTGGTTGTTGAACAACCTGTTGCAGATGGTGCAGCAGGAGCTTCGCCCATCGTAGGTGGGCCTCAGCAAACACGGTTTACAGAACGTCGGGTCTCCAGTACCAATAGGCCATCCGATCTCCTCTTCGGCGCCCCCGCTGCTCCCTGCCGAACATGCAGAATTCCCTCGATCAGAGAAGCACTCTTTTCAGCGCCAGAATCTTCTGGATGCTCTTCCTCATCTGCAGCGCGACGGTACTCGCCCCGACCTCCAGACTGCTGGCCTTCAATGCCGGCTACTTCCGTATCAGCGCCTTCGAATTTCTCGTCTCGGCACTCTGCATCGGGCTTGCCCTCGCCGTTTTCTTCTTCGCGATCGTCCTGCTTGTCTCCCGCAGGAATCCGCTGGAAGCCAGGCTCTTCGGCGAGAGCTCCGGCAAGCATGCAGCCGGTATCGTCCACTTTTTCCTGCTGCTCCTCCTGAGCTGCGCGGTCCTGTACAGCTTCGTCATTCCCATACAGCTCACGGCACTGGACGGGCCTACCGGCTTCGAGATTCGGCGAGAGGCGCTCTACGGCTCGACGGCCGCCCTCGGGTTCTTCGTCGTCATCGTCGCCTCGCGGCGGGTCGTGCCCCGCATTTTCTCGGAAGCTCTCGGCACCCTGAAAACCCTGCTTCCGTTCCAGCTCCTGTACGTTGCCGGCTTCACCGTCTACAGCATCACCGGCATCCCTTTTCTCGGCTTGACCAATACCACCAAGAGCATTTCCGAATTCAATATCGGAAAGGAAAACACCTTCATCCTGAGCTTCGATCAGGTACAGGGATCCTTCATGGGCAATGTGCTGGAAAACGATTCGAAAGCGCAGGACATATTCCAGGGATTCACCTTCTACCCCGGTGCTGCCTCCACCTATCCGAACACGAATTACTCCATTTCCTCGATGCCGCTCGGCCGGCGGGCGGTGAACGCGACGGAAACACACAGACAGGCGCTGCAGTCGCCGGACTCCCTGCTGGCCGTGGCCTCCGCCAGCGGCGTGCGCGTGCATGTCGACGTCGATCTGCCAGAGCTTCGAGAGCACCCGTACGAATGCCTCATCTGCCATGAAGATGGCGCCACATTCAACTACGGGAAGAGCTTCGAGCTCCTGCGCCATGCGGCCAATATCGCATTCGGCATGGATATTCATCGGGCCATCCCGAAAGGCCTGATATCACGCCTCGGCACCACCGACTACCCGATCGGCCTGTCGGAGCATCACTGGAAATTCGACCTGCACGAGCTGAAAAACCTCGTCGATGTCATGGAGCAAGGCACCGACGAAAAGAACCTGTATTTCATGCACTTCCTCGGGACCCATCAGCCGTTCACGTACCGGCCCGATTGCAGCATCATGAGCGAAGAGGAAACATCGCGCTCGCAGAATTCCCAAGGCGCAGTGGACAGCGTGTACTGCGTGCTGGGGCTCGTCGAGGCATTCCTGACGAAACTCAGGAATTTCGGCGCATACGACGACTCGCTGATATTCGTGATCTCCGATCATGGCTATGAGCACAACACTCAGCTCACGGGACCGTTTTTCGATTACTTTCCGGACACCGTGAAGGCCCTGGGCGATCCTAGGAACATCAAATCCGCGGGAGCCTACAACCCGATTCTTTTCTTCAAGCCAAGGAATGCCAGCGGTCCGATGAGAATCAGCACCGACCCCGCATCCCTGATCGACATCCCGCCCACGATCTGCGCCTCGCTGAACTGCGACGCCTCCCGCTCGTGGAGTGGATTCAACCTGGTCGAGGAGGCGATTCCCGCAGAACGTGAACGGGACTTCTGGATGTACGTGGGCACCGCCGACAGGCGCATACCCGGCGGCGGCGACAAGCTCCATGACGGACTCGACGAGTACTGGGAAGCGCGCAACTTCTCGGGCCCATTGTTCCCCAATCTGGCGCTTGTCATGGGGCTGAACAGACCCCATACGCCGCGCCCGCTCGAGGCAGGCGAAGCGATCGTTTTCAGTGCGTCCGGGAATAGCGACGACTATGTCAGGGATGGATGGCATCCGACCGAGGACGCTTATCGATGGACCGATGGAGAGCGCGCGGTGATGTTCGTCAAGCTGGCCGCGCCAGTCGCCGGGGACCTGACTCTTTCCTTCAAACTCCGGCCCTATCAGAACGAAGCGATCGAATACCAGGACGTCAAGGTCGCGGTCAACGGGGAATCCGTGGCGACCTGGCGAGTAACCGGGAAAGGCGAATATTCGGCGATCATCCCAGGTTCGTTGGTTTCTGACGGTGAGCTCAAGATAACACTGGACATCGGTTCACCAACCGCTCCCTGTCGGACCGGCGCGTCGACCGACTGTCGTGTACTTGGCGTGGCGGCGAAAAAACTGGCGATCAGGCCGAAAGGTGTTGCCGGACTGGGTTGGCAACGGAATGGGATAAATCTACCAATGGCCGCATCAGCGCCGAACAAATACTGCAGATCTTCTTGAGATTATCCCTGCGTGAACCACAACGTGATCCAAGATCACGTCACGGCGACTTCTTTTCCATGGATCGTGCTGATCGCCTCTCCAATCACGATATTGCTCGAAAACCGGAAGGAAGATGGAGACGCCTTGTCACTCATTATCGCCCTCCCTCTCGCATTTCTCTTGACCGGCATGTTTCGGGGTTTGGGCATAGCAAGAATTTTTCCGCCGATTACCGACTGCAATCCGGAGATCATGGCCACCCACCAGGCGCGGGGCACCACACCCATCTACGCGCTCAAGCCGATGTTTCCAGCCGCGATGGTGCTGTACTGATTGCTGAACGATCTGTTGCGGATGGTCCAGCAGGAATTCGGGAGGGGATTGTTCCGACCGGATAATCGGGGCATTACTCCACTAGGCCGCGGCGATGGGGTACGGGGCACGCACAGGGTCGGACAATCAAACTGCCTCGAAGCTTATCCAGTCGACGAAGATCCCCAGTGCGCGGGCTCCCGCCTGCACGGGGCTGATTTTCTTGACCTGAAGCTGAAGCTCGCCAACCGAGGCCGCCTCGCCGGGCAACAAATCCAATACGAGTTCGGCCTCAAGCCAGGCATTCGGATTGCGGATACTCCACGAACCAACCTCTCTGCCATTGAACAGCACATCGATATCCTGATCGGCGTGAGCGCTCAGCATCCTGATCCGCACCAACAGGCGGCTTGCCTGCGGGACGATTCCCGTGACGGTTGCCGGACTCGAGACGATCCAGGAGGCGCCCACACCTTCGGCTTCGGTTGAAAATGCCAGATCGGTAAACTTGATTGCTTCGGGAGTCCCGAGATCCACGAATCCCAGAGGCTCCAGCACCGCAGACGCACGATTACGATCCGTGGACCAGGATCCAGCGTCCCTTACACTGCCTGTGATGGTGAAGAACTGGACCTGCGCAAGCGTGTTCTCCGATGCCTCCGCGGCACTCTTGTAGAACATGAACTCCCGCCGCCGCACCTCGTCAACCGGGATATCGACCAGAGTTTCACCTCCATGTGCTGGCGAAGCAATGCCCTCGAGCGCGGTCGAATAGAGATCCTTCAAAGTGACCGGAGCCGCGCTAACGGCGAACTCATTTTCCGGACCAAACTCTTTGAAGGCAATGGTCGGATGTGCAGCCGACATGACGTATGGCGGTATACCCGGCGCAGAAGCATCACCCGCCATGAGCCCCAAAAGAGAACCGTGATCGGCCACCAGAAATATTCTCGACTTATCATAAACCCCGAGTTCGCGAAGTTTGTTCAAATAATCAGTGACTTTCGAAAGAATGCATGTCGCCTGCTCGCTGATCGACGCCAGATCAAATCGATTCTCCGTTGCCTCGCAATTGGCATCGAGTCGCGCGGGCGGGTGCATACCCCAGAAATGGATGAACTTGAAATTCGAACCAAGTTTTGTAACACTGGCGTCACTGATAAGCTTATCCAGTACTGCGACATCTCGCTCCTGTTCGTTCGTCGGTACTTTCTCGGAACAAAACTGGCCAATCACGAAATCCCCATCTCTGTATATATACTGCTTGGCCAATATCGGAACCTGCCGCAAGGCATAGAGATCCCACACGGTGGCCAATGCCCTGCAGCGAACGCCTGTTGAGCTAAGAAAATCAGCCCGCGAATGCAAGGGAACCAGATCTACAGAGAATCCGGAGGCCGCCATCACTGCAGGCAGTGATTCTCTGGCCACTCTCGACATGTAGTCGGGAATCGGCTCGTCGTTCGCATACACGCTTCCGGTCAGAATCACCGGAAGCGAAAGCTTTGTAAAAGGGAAATAGCCAGTCGCATCCTTGTACAGAGTAAAACCACCAAAACCTCTTCGCAATGCTGGATTGGTAGCGAGCAGATGCTCAAAGACATCATTCTGAAGCGTATCCAGGAGAATGATGATCACGTTGCGTTCGGACAGCTCAGCGGTATGCAGCGTCCGCCCTGTCGAAGTCCGAAACATATTCGAAGCAACAAGATCGTCTGCGGACGCCGCCTTGACCAGAGGTTGTTGCTTGACGCTCCAGTCAGCCTGCAGAAGAACCGATCCGCCGTTGATGGTCACGAACAGCATCAGGGCAGCTGCAAGCGGCTTCAAGGCATTACCCCTCTTGTAGAAAAGGGCAACACTGAGCAAGCCGATCAATACCAGAAACTCGATCACCCCGCGAAGAGTAAGCCCGGAAAATGGGTCGGCGCGACCGTCCAGCGGACCAAGTTCCGGTGCAAATCCATAAAAGGAAACGTAGAGCACGACTCCAAGGGCCGCGCAGACCGCCGGCCAGCGATAACGACGCGTTTCGAAAGCAGGCCATATCACGACGAGCCCGATGGCCGCTGCCATTGCCAGTGCAGCGACAAGCGGCCAACCAAGAACAAAGCTCGGCGCCAACGGAATTTCGGCGTTACCGTTGATGATCGCCAAAGGGCCAAAAACAAATAGCTGGGCAGTAACACAAAGCGCCAGCCCGAAGGAAAACAGGGCGCGATAGATCATGAAAACTCTCGCAAGCCGGTCGAATGTTCGCTTGAATTTATAATATCCCCGTCTCGCCCGTTCACACGGAACTTGCAAAACTTCGAAAAACAGGTCATAGAGTCATTCAATATCATTGACAGTCTGGCTTTGTACGCCAACAAACAGCGTCCGGAATTGCAACTCGTCGCACTCATCATGGCAGATTCTGAGTCGCATTTTCCCGCGATTAACTAGCGCCCAAAGAAAGGTTGCACGGTAGCACGACGTGGGCTCCCAAGCCTGGGCTACACTACGCGGCTATGGAAATTGCCAACTTTCTTCACGATCGGTACCGGCGTCACAACCAGCGGCGCCAGGAACACTTGGCCACCTTGGGCCTGCCTCTAGTCGAACGCACTGTGCTCAAGGTCGGAGCGGGAATCGGCGATCATACGAGCTTCTTTCTCGATCGTGGATGCCGCGTCACGGTTTCGGATGCTCGAGAGAAGTTGCTCTCGCATGTCCGCGCACGACACCCGCAGGTTCGCACTGTCGTTCTCGACTTGGATTCGCAAGAACCAGTCATTGGTCTGGATGTGCACGACGTCGTCTATGCATATGGAATCCTGTACCATCTCGCGCATCCCGATCAGGCCATCCAACGACTGGCGGCGCTGACCGGCTCACTACTGCTCGTGGAAACCTGTGTTTCCCCTGGTGCCGGCATTGATGTTGGCCTACTGGGCGAGAATGCATCCGACCCGACTCAGGTAGTGCATGGGACTGGCTGCAGGCCGACTCGTGCGTGGGCCATGGAAACCCTGAAACGTTTCTTCCCTCACGTCTACAACACGCGCACCCAGCCTTGGCGCGAAGAGAGTGCGCCGACAGCAAGCGCTACGAGTCTCTACCGCAGCGTCTTCATGGCATCACGCTCTGCCCTGACAAGCGATCGGCTGGTTGGGGGCCTAGTGGACAAACACACGCGGGAGTAATCCGGTGCGTCAATCCCTTGCCCAGCATTGGTGGCTGGGCCTCAGCCTGACGCGTCGTGATCTGGCACAGCGTTACAAGGAAACGGCTCTCGGCGCCCTCTGGCCGTTTCTCTACGGCGCATTGCTGCTGGCCGTCTTTACTTTCGTGTTCTCTGTCGTGCTGCGAGTACGCTGGAACCCCGGGGGCGATGCCGGGCCTGCCGAAGGGGCCATGATGATCATGGGCGGCCTCGTCCCCTACCTCTTCGTCGCCGAGACCATGACTCGGGCCCCGACGGTCATCGTCTCGGTCCCCAATTTTGTCAAGAAGATTCGCTTTCCACTCGCGCTGCTGCCCGCCGTCGCCGTCGCCAGCGCCACGGTCATCCTGAGCATCAATACCCTGCTCCTCACCGCGGCGGCAGCCATTTTCGGCGAAGGGCTGGGCTGGAGCATCCTCGGATTGCCGCTCGTCATCATTCCGCTGCTCTTGTTCGCGCTGGGTGTCTCATACTTCTTCAGCTCGCTTGGCGTGTTCTTCCGGGATCTCGCCCAGTTCAGTCCCCTTCTTGCCCAGCTGATCATGTTCCTGGCTCCGGTCTGCTATCCGCCGACCGCCGTGCCCGAGGCATTTCGCAATATCGTGCAATGGAATCCCATTACGTGGTTCGTCGATGGCTACCGCGCCGTCCTGCTCGAAGGCCGCTTTCCGGCATGGTCAGGAGTTCTCGAACAAACCTTGCTCTGGGGCCTCTTTGCCGTCCTCGGATGGTTGTTCTTCCGACGCACCCGGCGAATGTTCGGGGACCTCCTGTGAAGAACGAAGTCCGCTCGCAGCATCCAGCGCACCACAAGGAGCTTGCCGATCTGCTCAACTGCCGCATCGGCGGCTATACCGTGGTCGACGTCGGCGCCCACGGAACCGGCGCGGCAGACGTCTATACCCCCGCACTCGCCGCACCTGATTCGCAAGTCATCGGTTTCGAACCCGACAAGGACGATTGCGCAGCACTGAATTTACGCTTCTCGCCCCAACGCCGGTACCTGCCGTTCGCGATCGCCGATGGCTTGCCGGGCGTATTCCATCATTGCAGATCGCCGCTGGTATCGTCCCTGCTGCACCCCGACACCGAGCTCATGGCTCGCTACGAAGGACTCACCGAGCCCTGCGAGGTGGTGGGAACATCATCCATGGAGACCGCGCGGCTCGACGATGTCGTAGGCCTCGTGTCCTGCGACTTCCTCAAGATCGACGTTCAGGGCGCCAGCCTTCAGGTCCTGGAGCACGCCACCGAGCTGCTGCGCAACACCAGCGTGGTCCATGCCGAAGTCGAGTTCGTGCCCATCTATCGCGGCGAAGCAACCTTCGGCGAGGTCGATCGGTTCATGTCCAACATCGGCTTCATGTTTCATCATTTCCATGATATCGAAGGTCGGCGAATGATCGCCGACCAGCGAATCGTAGGGCGGCATGTCTCGCAGATGCTATGGGCGGATGCTGTGTTCATCCCCTCGTTCGACCGCCTCGACGCGATGCCCGCCGAGGCACTGTGCCGCCTTGCCTGGACGATGCATGTAGTCTATGGAGCGGCGGATATCGCGATGGCCTGCCTGTCCAGGCTACACGACGACGCAGCGATCCTGACGGACAACTATCAGTCGATCCTCGCTCGACACGGACTGCTATCGTGAACACCCTGGTAGACGCCGAAGCGCGGTCCCTGCCACATGAGCAGCAAGGGCGCCTCATGTCTGTGCGTGGCCTAGGCAAGCGCTATCCGATGTTCGAGAGTCCCGGGCACAGGCTCCTGTCCACGTTGTTCGGGTCCCTCGTTCGCAGGCCCAAGGAATACGTCGCCCTCGAGAATGTGGAATTCGACATCGAGCCCGGTGACGCACTGGCCGTCATCGGTCGCAACGGGGCCGGCAAGAGTACCTTGCTCCAACTCCTGTCAGGCGTGCTCGAGCCATCGGCCGGTTCGATACATGCGCCGGCACGGGTTGCAGGCTTGCTCGAGCTCGGCAGCGGCTTCAATCCAGACTTTACCGGCCGCGAGAACGTCTTCATCAACGCAGCAATCCTCGGTTTGTCGAAGCAGCAGACCGAGGATCGACTCGAGGACCTGATCGCCTTCGCGGAGATCGGCGAGTTCATCGACATGCCCGTCAAGACGTATTCCAGCGGGATGTTTCTTCGACTAGCCTTCGCCGTTGCCATCGCAGTAGAGCCCGAACTGCTTCTTGTCGACGAAGCGCTCACCGTCGGTGACGTATTCTTCCAGCAGAAATGCTACGCACGCCTGTCCGAACTCCGGCGCAATGGCATGTCGGTTCTCCTGGTGACCCATTCCATGGCCGACGCTGCGGAGTTCTGCAACAAGGGCATCGTGCTCTCCCAGGGCCGCATAGTCTTCAACGGATCCGGGCGAGAGGCGGTCGAGTACTACTTCCACCACGAACGGGAAACACCGACAGGCCGCTCCGTGACCAAGCCGGCGACCGCATCCGCAGATTCCGACGCGCCGATGCAGACCGATGCCGATACAAGGTCGATTGCGCTTGGTTGGCCGGCCGGCAATGAAACGATCGACCTGGCTGGAAGGCATCAGCATGGCTCGGGATCTGTCACCGCCCTGAGGGCCATATTGACCGATAGCCACGATCACCCCTGCCGCGTGTTCGAGCAGGGCGAACCGCTGCGCGTCCATATCGACTTCCGCTTCGACGAAGATATCGAGACCCCCCTCGTCGGGCTATCGCTGATCAACGCGAAAGGATGGATGGTCCATGGCAAGAACTCCCTGCAATTCGACGACTCCGCCATACGCCATATAAGGGCGGGGTCCGTGTTACGCGTCGCCCAGCAAGTCGACCTGTCGATCGAACCCGGCGAGTACACGATCGAGATCGGCGTGGCGGAGATTCCTCCAAGCCTGTTCGACAACCGCCATCGATACAGCCCGGCGGACATCTCCTCGCATATTCGCAGGCTCTGCCATGTCAATGCCGCCGCCGCGTTCTCGGTCGTCAATCGAAGACAAGGGTACCCCTGCCTTTTCTCCCACTACGGACTGGCGGACTTGCCCGGGACCCAGGAACTGGGAATAGTCGAAAACGAACGAGGCTAAGGTGCCCTGAGCACTGAAAACATGCTGACGTACGCGCAAAATTTCGAGGACGTTATCCTTGCTCGCCTTTTCGCGGAAAAGAGTGACGGCTTCTATATCGATATCGGCGCATGGGACCCCACGCTCCATTCGGTTACAAGACACTTTTACGACCAGGGCTGGCGTGGCATCAACGTCGAGCCGATTGCCCGTCAGCATGCGCTGTTCGTCGAGCAGCGCCCGCGCGACATCAACCTGCTCGCCGCCGTCGGCGCCACGCCGGGAACGATGCGCTTCCATGAATGTCTGGACTTGAGCTCACTATCCACGGCGGACGACGAACAAGCGACCGCTCTACGGCAATCGGGAAAGCGAGTCGAGTCATACGATGTCGACGTTGTGACCGTCATGGATCTGGCTGAATCCGCGGGTGGGCAACCTGTGGACTTCCTGAAGATCGACGTGGAGGGCTTCGAGGATCAGGTGATTGCCGGCGGAGACTGGCAACATTTTCGCCCGCGAATCATGGTGGTCGAGGCTACGCGTCCAGCAGTCGCCATCGAAAATTGGGACGATATCGACGCGATCAGCAATTGGACTGCCTGGGAGCCGACGCTGCTCTCGAACGGATATCGGTTCGCCTACTACGACGGCTTGAGCCGATTCTATCTACGCGACGAGGACTGGGGGCTGCATCGCCGGGTTTCATTGCCTCCGTGCGTACATGACGACATCCACTATCCGGAGTTCGAGCAACTCAAGAAAGCATATGAAGAGCTGAAGGCCGACCGGCATTCGCTATCGGGCGTTGCAGAGCGGCTCGCCGCGGACCTGGAGGCGGTGCGCCTCGACCAGGCCGCCAAGCAGGAGGCGATCGATCGCCTGAGCGAATCGACTGAGGCAGTCGAAGGGCACCAGGCGATCAGCGA
This sequence comes from uncultured Burkholderiaceae bacterium, assembly GCA_964476625.1. Taxonomy (GTDB): domain Bacteria; phylum Pseudomonadota; class Gammaproteobacteria; order Burkholderiales; family Burkholderiaceae_E; genus JAMLIN01. Next base: position 44,211 of record CAYZBJ010000004.1, read on the forward strand.
ATCCCTGAGATCTGCTGTTGAGGAGCTCGAACGGCAAAAGGATGCGGTCGATGCCCTCCGCGTCAAACTGGCGACCCTGACAGCGCAGAAATTCGAGCTCGTTGCCCATCGGCGGGCCCACTCCGAAGTCCTTGCCGACTACGCCCGCCGTGAACTGGAGCGCAAGGCTCTCCTGAGCGGAGTTCCTGATGCCGCGCTTTACTGGCGCCGCCGACCGGTCCTGCCAAGCTGGGGCACCTTTCATCCACCAGCGATCCGTAGAAGTGGGATCCATGTCGCCGTCGACGCTCTCGAAATCGTGTTCGGAGTCTCGGGCGGCGTCGAAACCTACATGAAGATGCTGGTCAGCGCCCTCGTCCAGCAAGGAAGGCAGGTGACGCTGATCTGCCTGCAGAACCAGATCGGCCCGCTGCGCGAGCACTTCGGCGATTCGGTCGGATACTGGGAGACCCGTTCGAGCAATGCGATTTCCGTAGCCATCCGGGCATCTCGATGGCTTCGACCCGCTTCGCCATTGAATATCACCGCACAATCGTCAATGGCCACGTTCTCCCGTCTTGCCGAGGACATCGGCGCCGACCTTCTTCACAGTCCGGTCCAGATCTTCTCGAGGTTCGATTTTCGGGTGCCGACAGTCCTTAATCTTCACGATCTGCAGCATCTTCACTTTCCCGAGAATTTTCGACCGTCCGATATCGAAGCCAGGAATCACTACTACGGCCTCTCGGCAGCGCTCGCCTCGGCCATCGTCGTTTCGTCGAACTTCGTTCGGGATGATCTCATCGGGCAAATGAACGTCCCGGCGCACAAGGTCTTTACCGTACCAGTAACCTGGAACCCGATGGTCGAGGATGGTCTCGCCCAGTTCAACGCAGACGACGCGCGCATCCACTACGGACTCCCTGCTCGGTACGCACTTTTCCCCGCACAGTTCTGGCCACACAAGAACCATGTCCGTCTCGTCGAGGCGCTGTCGATCGTACTCAAGCGACGCCCCGCAGAGGATCTTTGCCTGGTTTTCACCGGTTTTCGTGGCCACAGCGGATGGCCTGCTGTCGAGAAACGGATCGCCGAACTTGGCCTCGAGAACCGAGTCCTCTGCCTCGACTACGTTCCGGTCGAACATCTCGGGGGACTCTACAAGGCATCACTCTTCTGTGTGATGCCATCCACCTTCGAGGCATCTAGCTATCCCGTCATCGAGGCCCAGATTCTCGGTGTCCCCGCGATGTGTTCGAACGTCACATCCTTGCCGGAATTGATGGCTGGCAACGCCGGCCTGTTATTCGATCCGTTCGACCCGGAGGACATCGCACGACAGATGATCCGATGGCTCGACGATCCGAGCGACGCCCACGATCATGCGACGCGCGCACTCACCAAGGCCCGCCAAGAGCACAGCCTTGTCAGCTACGTCGAAGGTCTTGATCGAGTGTATCGATACTCCCTCTCATCACTCCAGGATTGAAATGTCCGTTCGATATCCGGTCTCCCAGCCTGTACTGCTCGGTAATGAGAAGGCCTACGCTACTGAAGCGATCGAATCCACTTGGATCTCAAGTAACGGCCCATACATCGGCCGCTTCGAGAAGGCACTTGGCGATCGCCTCGGCCTCGACGAATGTCTCGTCACCAACAACGGCACGACCGCACTCCATCTGGCATGCCTCGCCATGGGGTTGAAGCCAGGTGACGAAGTCATCGTGCCGGCCCTGACCTACGTCGCAAGCGCCAATGCAGTTTCCTATTGTGGTGCGCGGCCGGTTTTTGCGGACTGTGACCGACGGACCTGGAACGCAACGGTCGAGTCGATCTCCAGCGCATGGACCGAGAGGACAGTTGGTGTCATCGCGGTTCACCTGTATGGCCTTCCCTGCCCGATCGACAACATCGTCGGTCTCTGCCGTGAACGCGGTGCGTGGCTCGTCGAGGACTGTGCCGAGAGCTTCGGCGCCTCCGTCGAGGGAAAGCCCACCGGAGGTTTTGGCGATGCCTCGATTTTCTCGTTCTATGGCAACAAAACCATATCGACCGGAGAGGGCGGCATGGTCTGGATACGCGACCGCGACGCCAGAGATCACGCACGCATGCTGCGCGGCCAGGGGATGGACCTGAACCGTCGATACTGGCACCCGATCATCGGATATAACTATCGAATGACTAACGTGGCCGCCGCGATCGGCTTGGCGCAGGTCGAGATGGCGGATCATCATCTGGCAGAGCGACGCCGAGTCGCAGCCCGGTATCGCGAGCAACTCCAGCCTTTGGTTGCTGCGGGTCTTCTGAGCTTGCCCGCCGAGGTTGACGGATACGTCAGCACACACTGGCTGTTCTCGGTCGTTCTCGAGCGCGGCGGATCTGAAGGTCGGGACCGCCTGATGAGGACTCTCGCCCAGGACCATGGGATCGAAACCCGGCCGTTCTTCGTGCCCATGCACCAACTGCCGATGTACGACAGTGGCGAATCCCTGCCGAATGCAGAATTTCTTGGCGCCCACGGAATGAATCTGCCGACATACAGTGGGCTTGCCGACGACGATATTGACCAGATTTGCCGCGCCTTGGCCGACTCGATTCGCACCACTGTTTGACCGGACAGGACCGAAGATGAACGATCTGGAACGCAGCCTGGCGTACGCCCCCTCCGGGGCGGACCTTGCGACCGTCAAATCCCTGCCGCCGGCGCGCCTCGTAAAGTTCTCGGTCGTCATTCCATCGTTCAACCAGGCTCGATTCCTCAGCCAAACCCTCGACAGCGTGTTCGAACAGGACTACCCCAACATGGAGGTATTCATTGCCGACGGCGGGTCGACGGATGGTTCGGTCGCCATCATCGAGGAGTACGCGAAGCGATATCCGGGAGTTCTGCGCTACGATTCTCGGGCGGACGGCGGACACTTTCCGGGTGTCAACAAGGGTATCGCGAACACGAGCGGCGAGGTCATCGCGTGGATCAATTCCGATGACCTGTATCTTCCCGATGCCTTCTGGAAGGTGGCCACATTCTTCCATTTCAATCGATGCGCCCTGGTCGTGTACGGACGCAACCGCTATGTCGACCGCGATCTTGCGCCGGTGACCGACTACCCGGTCGACTGGAGCCCTTTACTGAGGGAACAACGACGACGGATGATGCATTTTTGCCTGCAACCACAACCATCGGTGTTCTTTCGACGCGAAGCTGTCACGCTATGCGGCGCCCTTGCCTCGAAAATCCTCGACTATGAGCTTTGGCTGCGTTGGCAACAGGATTTGCAGTTTCACTTCATCGACGAGCCGCTGTCGTTATCACGCCTGCACGACGCGGCCATCACGGCCAATGCCGACGACTCATTGCTGCTCGGTATTTGCAGGACAGTACATGAGTACTATGGATGCGTACCCTTTAGCTGGGCGTACAAGTACGCCCATACAAAGATCTACGGTGCGGCATGGGCCCGTGGCGAGACGGTCACGCCCGGGCGCCGAGTCAACCTTCTCGCATGGCGAAACTTCATCTGGCTGAACCTGCGCTGGTTTCCTTCGCTTGTTGCGCGCTCCCTCTCTCGCCTGGCGAGATGGATACGTGAAGCCCGCAGGGTTTCGGCCTAGGTATCCCGATGCAACAGAACCACACTGGCTTCACGATCGTCGTGCCTTCCTACAATCAGGGAAGGTTCATCGATGAAACCCTCGACAGCCTGATTGAGCAGAACTACCCGGATGTCGAGATCCTGGTCATCGACGGCGGCTCAACCGATGACACACGGGATAGGCTCGCACGCCGAGGCGAAGCAATTCGATGGGTTAGTGAACCCGATGATGGTCAGTCGGATGCCATCGCGAAAGGCTTTGCGCGGGCCTCGAAACCTTGGATCACATGGCTGAATTCCGACGACGTCCAGTGCAATCGTGCGCTGTGGGCAGTCGACCAGGTCATCGCGTCCAACCCGACCGTCGATGTCGTGGTCGGGCAGGGCCACTACATGGATATCGACGGAGGCAATCCGCGACCATACCCCACTATTGAAACCGGCCCGGGTGTCGATGTCCGCAAGGAGCTCTTTGAAAAGGGCTTCCTGGCTCAGCCTTCGACCTTCTTTCGCAAAGATGCGTACGAACGTATTGGCGGTCTGGATCGGTCGCTCGGGTTTTGCATGGACTACGACTTGTGGGTGCGGTTTGCGCTCCACGAGTGTCGATTCGCTCCGTGTGCCGTCGATATCTCTGGCAATCGGTGGTACGAGACGACCAAGACGGCGGGGCAGTTACTCGATCTTCTTGCGGAAGTCGCTGCAACCCAACGTCGTCATTTCGGCAAGGTTTCGCCATACTTCGTACAGGCGATCAGCGACAACCTGTACGCGAAGTTCCACTCGGCACACCATGGTGATACCTATCACCTCTTGTATCGGACTCTGTACTTCAAGGCCGCCTGGTCTTGGCTGAACCTGCACGCGCCGATGTATTGCGTCCGCGGCCTGCTGATGGAAACGATCGCCAAGTCGGGCCCCCTGGCCGGTGACAAAGTAACGTGGGCCGACTGGTGGCAGGGGCTTCGCAAGTTCACCAGGCAGCGGCTGAACCGATGAGCCAAGGAACCGAAGCGCGCTCATCGGAACCGATCGGGTTGGTTCGTCTCCAGCCGCATGATGAGTCGGCGGTACTCGAGATGTTCAGTGAGATTGGCCGGGATCCGACATCCCGCCATTTCCACCCCCATCCATTCAATCAGGCCAATGCTGCCCGGGTATGTGCCGCCTCCGGACATGACCTCTACTACGGACTCTGGGTGAAAGGAGCGCTGCGAGGCTACGGCATGCTTCGGGGTTGGGATGAGGGATTCGAAGTGCCAAGCCTGGGCATCTGGGTATCACCCGTGTTACGGGGCAGTGGTGCCGCAAGAGCATTGATGTCATTCCTGCATGTCTCCGCCCGACTGTCAGGGTCGCCACGGATTCGACTCAAGGTCTATCCGGACAATATCGCAGCGCTGACCCTGTACCGGTCGCTGGGCTACCAGTTCCGGTCTCAACCAGAGATCGATGGCCAGTTGCTCGGCACACTTGAATTGGGGCCTGAATCGAATCGAGCATCCGAAGTATCGTGAAATCCGAGCGACTGAAGCAATGGCTCAGGCGAGCCATCGGATTCCGGCTTGGCCAGTTCCGGATGTATCAACCGAGAACCCTTGCGCTTCCACCACGCTACAGTGAGCCTCCACAAAGCACTGGAAGCCTGACGATTTCGATCGTAACCCCGGTTTTCAATCAAGTGGAATACATCAGCCAAACGATTGACAGTGTCTTTGGGCAAAATTATCCGGCACTCCAGTACATCGTCATGGATGGTGGCTCTACTGATGGAACCGCCGAAAGAATCGACGTCGTCCGAGATCAATTACATCATTTTCACAGCGGTCCGGATAGCGGACAGACCGCGGCGATAAACGCCGGCATGAAACACGCAACAGGCGAAATACTCGCCTGGATCAATGGCGACGACATCATATTGCCTGGCGCACTGGATTACGTAGCGGCCTTCTTCGAAGCCAATCCGGAAATCGATGCCATATATGGGCACCGGATCGTAATCGACGAAGATGGTCGCGATATCGGCCGGTGGGTCCTGCCCCCGCATTCCGATGACATTCTGGATTGGGCGGACTTCGTCCCGCAGGAAACCCTCTACTGGCGACGATCGGCATGGCAGCGCATCGGCGCACAACTCGACGAATCCTATACGTTCGCGATGGACTGGGACCTGCTGATCAGGCTGCGAGAAACAGGAGCCCGCTTTTCACGCGTACCTCGCTACCTCGGCGGCTTCCGGGCACATTCCGCGCAAAAGACCAGTGCGGAATTGGAGACAACCGGCCGGCGAGAAATGGCCCGAATATATCAACGCACCCTTGGCCGTGTACCCACACCAGCGGAACGCGCCCGCCGCTTGGCCCCATACATCGCCAGGCACGCCGTCCTGCAACGGGCCGACCGTCTCTTCGGCTTGTACTAGAAATCCGCTCGGCGGTTCGCCGGCTTCACCCCTCCCGAAACGGTATAATTCGGTCCTGCTTCGAGTGTCGATACTGATCGTATGCGGTCGGTGAGTTGTAATGATCCGATCGACCAATGCGGGCCGTCGTATATGTACCCGCCCCCGATTCAAGGAATCCCATGAAACGAGCCCTGATCACCGGCGTCACCGGCCAGGACGGCGCCTATCTCGCCGAACTCCTGCTGGAGAAAGGCTACGAAGTCCACGGCCTGAAGCGCCGTGCGTCGCTCTTCAACACCGACCGGATCGACCATCTCTACCAGGATCCCCACGTCGATGACCGGCGCTTCATCCTGCACTACGGCGACCTGACCGACTCGACGAACCTGATTCGGGTGGTCCAGGAGGTCCAGCCCGACGAGATCTACAACCTCGCGGCGCAAAGCCATGTGCAGGTGAGCTTCGAGTCGCCCGAATACACCGCCAACTCCGATGCGCTCGGCACCCTGCGCCTGCTCGAGGCGATCCGCATCCTCGGCATGGAGAAGAAAACCCGCTTCTACCAGGCCAGCACCAGCGAGCTCTACGGCAAGGTCCAGGAGATCCCCCAGACCGAGAAGACGCCGTTCTATCCGCGCAGCCCCTATGCGGTCGCCAAGCTCTATGCCTACTGGATCACGGTGAACTACCGCGAGGCCTACGGCATGTACGCCTGCAACGGCACCCTGTTCAACCACGAGAGTCCGCTGCGCGGCGAGACCTTCGTCACCCGCAAGATCACCCGGGCGATGGCGCGGATCAAGCTCGGGCTGCAAAAGGACCTCTACCTGGGCAACCTGGATGCCAAGCGCGACTGGGGCCATGCCCGCGACTATGTCGAGATGCAGTGGCTGATGCTGCAGCAGGATGTCCCCGACGATTACGTCATCGCCACCGGCAAGCAGTTCTCGGTACGACAGTTCGTGGAACTCTCGGCGAAAGAGCTCGGCATGACGATCGAATGGCGCGGCAGCGGCGTCGACGAGAAGGGCTACGACGCGGCCGGCAACTGTATCGTTGCGGTCGACCCGCGGTACTTCCGCCCCACCGAGGTCGAGACCCTGCTCGGCGACCCCACCAAGGCCCGCGAGAAGCTCGGCTGGACGCCGAGGGTCTCCTTCGAGGAACTGGTCGCCGAGATGGTTCGCGAGGATCTCAAGACCGCCGAGCGCGACGAACTCGTCAAGCGTCACGGCTTCACCACCTACGACTACAACGAGTGAGCGTCGGATCGTGACCACCACTGCTACCGGTCCGCTTCACAAGGACGCGCCGATCTATGTCGCCGGTCATCGCGGCATGGTCGGCTCGGCCATCGTGCGCCGTCTCACGGCGGGTGGCTACACCAACATCCTCGCGCGCAGCCGCCAGGAGCTCGACCTGCTCGATGCCAGCGCGGTGGCGGCATTCCTCGCCGCCGAGCGGCCGGCCTACATCTTCGATGCGGCAGCGAAGGTCGGCGGCATCCATGCGAACAATGCCTACCGCGGCGAGTTCCTCTACCAGAATCTCGCGATCCAGACCAACCTGGTGCACGGGGCGATGCTGGCCGGGGTGCGGCGCATGCTGTTCCTGGGGTCGTCATGCATCTATCCGCGCGACTGCCCGCAGCCGATCCGCGAGGACTACCTGCTGACCGGTCCGCTCGAGCAGACCAACGAGCCCTACGCGATCGCCAAGATCGCCGGGATCAAGCTCTGCGATGCCTACAACAGCCAGTACGGCACGCAGTACGTCTCGGCGATGCCGACCAATCTCTACGGGCCCTTCGACAACTACGACCTGCAGAACAGCCATGTGCTGCCGGCCCTGATCCGCAAGGTCCACGAGGCGAAGCTGGCCGGTGAACCGAGCCTGACCGTCTGGGGTACGGGCTCGCCCCGGCGCGAGTTCATGCATGTCGACGACATGGCCGACGCCTGCCTCTTCCTGATGGAGTCCGGCGTCGAATCGGGCCTGTTCAATATCGGCGTCGGCGAGGATCTCTCGATCCGGGAGCTCGCCGAGCTGGTCATGGAAATCGTCGGCTTCGAGGGCGAGATCCGCTTCGATACCAGCAAGCCCGATGGAACTCCACGTAAGCTGCTGTCCGTGGACCGCATCAATGCACTCGGCTGGAAGGCCCGCATCGGCCTGGCCGACGGCATCGCGCAGACTTATCGCAGCTTCCTCGCAGGCGAGGCGCGCGGCGCATGAGCCACGGCGTCGGCGATCCCCTGGTCACGATCGCCGTCCCGTCCCTGAACCAGGGCCGGTTCCTCGACGCCGCCCTCGAGTCGATTGCCGCCCAATCCGTTCCGGTCGAGATCTTCGTGGCCGATGCCGGCTCGACCGATGGCTCGGTGGCGATCATCGAGCGCTGGTCGGAGCGGCTCGCGGGCTGGCGCAGTCATCCCGACGCCGGCCAGGCCAGCGCGATCAATGAATGCATCGCCAAAGGCTCGGCTCCTTACGTCGCCTGGTTGAACAGCGACGACCTCATGCTGCCGGGCATGCTGCGGCGTCTGCTCACCGCGCTCGATGGCCATCCACGATGGCCCGCCGCCTACGGGCGGGTCGCCAATGTCGACGAGCGCAGCGGCCGGCGCTGGCCGGTCTGGGTCGAACCCTTCTCCGAGCGGCGGATGGCGCTGCGCTGCGTGATATCGCAACCGGGGTCGCTGATCCGCCGCGGCGCCTGGGATGCCGTTGGCGGCCTCGACGAATCGCTCCACATGACCATGGACTACGATCTCTGGTGGCGACTGGCGAGACGCTTCGGCCCGCCGGGGATGGTCGACGAAGAAGTCGCGGTCAACCGGGTGCATGATGAAACCAAGACCCGGCGCTTTCGACGTCGCCACTATGCGGAGGCGATGGCGGTCGTGCGCCGGCACCATGGCCGGGTACCGCTCAAATGGTGGCTCGCCCAGCCCTACGCGGTCTGGTACAAGTCCATTATTGGCTGAGATGAACGACCCCCACGCTCGCTATTGCTCGCTGCCCCCCAAAGGGGGCTTTCAGTGGCTTCGGGCGGCCGCGCGCCACTGAAATGCGCATCCTCCACTATTTCCGCCTCTCCCGCCCGGACTCCTTCGGCGGGGTCGAGCAGTTCATCCACCAGCTCAGCGTCGCCACGCGTGAGTTCGGGGTGAGCAGCCATGTGCTCGCGACGGCCGACACGCCGCAGGCGCCGACCCAGCGGCTCGACGGGCATGTGGTGCATCAGGCCCCGGTGGGTTTCAGGATCGCCGGCGTCGAGTTCTCGACCAGCGCGGCGATGCGGTTTCGGGAGCTGGCAGCCAAGGTCGACCTGGTCCACTACCACTTCCCCTGGCCCTTCGCCGATCTCACCCATCTCGCATTCGGGCGCAAGGTGCCGGCCATCGTGACGTATCACTCGGACATCGTGCGCCAGCCGACGATGCTCAAGTTCTACAGTCCGCTGATGCACCTGTTCCTCGGCCGGGTCGACCGGATCGTCGCGACATCGCCGAACTACGTGCGCACCAGTCCGGTCCTGCAGCGTCACCGCGAGCGGGTCGAGGTGATCCCGATCGGGCTGGATCCCGAGAGCTATCCGCCCCCCTCGGCGGCCCGCGTCGCCGAGCTCGAGCGCGAGCACGGGCGCCGCTTCTTCCTCTTCGTCGGCATGCTGCGCTACTACAAGGGCATCCACGTCCTGCTCGACGCGGTCCGGCATACCGACATCCCGGTGGTGATCGCCGGCGGCGGCCCGCTGGAGGAGTCGCTGCGGGCCCAGGCCAGATCGCCCGGCCTGTCCAACGTGCGCTTCCTCGGCGAGGTCAGCGAGGAAGACAAGTGCGCGCTGCTGTCGCTGTGCCGCGCGGTGGTCCAGCCCTCGCACCTGCGCTCGGAAGCCTTCGGCATCTCCCTGCTCGAAGGCGCGATGTTCGGCAAGCCGATGGTCTGCTGCGAGATCGGCACCGGCACCACCTTCATCAACATCGACGGCGAGACCGGATGCGCCGTCGAGCCGGCCGATCCGCTCACCCTGCGCGAGGCGATGCAGCGGCTGCTCGACGACGACCAGCTCGTCGCGCGCTACGGCGCCCAGGCGGCGGCGCGGTTCAGGACGCATTTCACCGCCGAGCGGATGGCAGCCTCGTACAGCGCGCTCTACCAGCGCGTCATCGAGCGCGCCGACGCCACTCCGGAATGAAGCTCGCGCTGACCGGCGCGGGCGGCTGGATCGGCGGCCGACTGCGTGAAGCCGCCGTCGCGCGAGGGATCGATACCAGCGCGCTGCGGGTTCGCGCCGGCGAGCCGATCGCACCGCCGCCGGCCGACGTGATGGTCCATGTCGGCGGCATCGCCCACGACCTCCACGGCCAGATGGACGAAGCGGCGTACCGTGCCGCCAATGCGGAACTGCCGGTCGAACTCGCACGCCGCTGCGCCGAGGCCGGCTATCGGCGCTTCGTCTTCGTGAGCAGCGTGAAGGTGATCGGCGATTCGACCAGCGCGCCGGCGACCGAGGACACGATCTGCCGGCCCCGGGGGCCCTATGCCCGGGCCAAACTCGATGCCGAGCACGGCCTGGCCCGCCTCGCGACAACCACCGGCCTGGAAGTGTTCATCGCGCGGCCTCCCCTTGTCTACGGCCCCGGCGTCGGCGCCAATTTCGGCCGCCTCATCGAGCTGGCCGACGGACCCATGCCGTGGCCGGTGTCGGCACGCAAGGCCAGGCGCTCGCTCGTCTACATCGAGAACCTGGTCGACGCCCTACTGTTTCTCGCCCTGCGGCCCGGCGAGTCCTTCGCCCCCGCATCGGCCGACTCGACCGCCGGTACCGCCACGATCTATCACGTCGCCGATGGGCCGGCGCCCGCCGTCGACGAACTGGTCGATCGCCTGCGCCTCGCGCTCGGCCGCCCGCCCCGGCATGTGCGGGTGCCGGCTGCGCTGGTGGCAGCCGCGCTGGCGGCCCCGGTCATCGGCGGCCGGGCCCGGCGCCTGTTCGACAGTCTCGAACTCGATACCGGACGCCTCCTCGCGGCCGGCTGGCGACCCCCTGTCGGCTTCGACGCGGCGATCGAGCAGACCGTCCGGGCATGGCGGGAGACTCGCTGATGGATCCACTGATCCGCCTGCTCCTGTGGAGTGCAGCCGCCGCTGCCCTGTGCGCGGCCCTGCTCGGGCTGATGCGCGCAACCGGCTTCATGATGCATGTGCTCGACCGGCCCAACGCCCGCTCGATGCACACCCGGCCGATTCCGCGGGTCGGTGGCCTGCCGCTGCTCGTCGCGGGCTGGGCGCTGGCCGTCTTCGCCGCGCCCGCAGGCCCCGCGCAGGCGGCGGCCTTCAGCCTGCCGCTCGCCTTCCTCATGCTGGTCGGCGGGCTCGACGACCGGATCGGGCTGGCCGCCCTGCCCCGGATGCTGGCCCAGTTCGCCTGCGCCGCGCCGCTGGCCGCGTCCTGGTCGATGCGCCTGGTCGAGCAGGCCCCGGCCGACCTGGCCTTCGCCCTGGCCGGCCTGCTTGCGGTGCTGGCGATCCTGGCGGTCACCTGGGCGATCAACCTCTACAACTTCATGGACGGCTCCGATGCGCTGGCCGGTCTGATGACGGCGATCGGCTTCGGCGCGCTGGCGCTGGCCCGCCCCGAGACCCCGATCGGCCTCACGGCCGCCTGCATGGCCGGCGCCGCGCTCGGCTTCCTTGTCCACAACCGACCGCCGGCCCGGGTGTTCCTCGGCGACCTCGGCTCGACCGCCCTCGGTTTTCTCGCTGCCGCGCTCGCCTTCGAGGGCATGGTCGCCGGCCACTGGCCCTTCTGGTTCCCCGGCATCGTGTTCATGCCCTTCTGGCTCGACGCCACCCTGACCCTGCTGCGGCGGGCGCTGGCCGGCAAGCGCCTGTCCGAGGCGCACCGCGACCATGCCTACCAGCGGCTCGCCCTGGCCGGTGCGGGCCATACGGGCACGGCAATTGCGTACGGAGCCCTGATGCTGGCCGATGCAGCCGCCGCGCTCTGGCTGCTGCGCCAGGCCGGCGGCGCTTTCCCGATATATGAAATTGCTGGGATAATCATGATCCATCTGCTTGCCTACTTCTTCATCCAGGCCCGCGCCATTCCTCCTCTCGCCGACTGAGCCGCCACGCCATGCCGCCCTCCCTCAGCCATCGGCGTCTCATCGCGCTCGCCTACGACCTCGCGGTGGTTGCCCTGGCCTGGTGGGTGAGCTATTTCGTCGCCTTCGGCCTGACCCTGCCGGTCGAGGCCCGCGCGGAGATGCTGCGTACTTTCCCGGCCGTCGCGGCCCTCCAGCTGGGCTCCTTCGCCTTCTTCCGGCTCTACCGCGGCATGTGGCGCTTCGCGAGCCTCCACGACTTCAAGCAGATCGGCAAGGCGGTCGGCGCCGCTGCGCTGCTGCAGACCGCAATCCTCTTCATCTGGAGCCGCGGCTTCCTGGTGCCGCGTTCGGCCCTGGTCCTCGACCCCCTGCTGGTGATCCTGCTGATGTGCGGCGGCCGCATGACCTACCGCTGGTGGAAGGAACAATGGCCGGCCGCCGATGCGCCCAAGGGCAAGCCGGTACTGGTGCTCGGCGCCGGCGAATCGGCCTTCAAGCTGGTCCTGCAGTTGCAACGCTCGCCCGCCTGGCAGATCGTCGCCCTGCTCGACGATGATCGCGCCAAGGTCGGCCGGCAGATCTCCGGTCACCAGGTGATCGGCACCTGGGAAGACCTTGCCAAGGCCAGCCTGGCCACGGGCGCCCGCCATGCGCTGCTCGCGGTCGGCGAGGCCGACCACCTGGTCCGCCGGCGCGCCTTCGAGTTGTGCGAGAAGGCTGGCGTGAGGCTACAGATCGTCCCGGACATCGATGCGCTCATGACCGAGGGAATCCATCTCTCGAACATCCGCAACATCGAGGTCGACGACCTGTTGCGGCGCGATCCGGTCACGCTCGACATCAGCGGCCTGCGCCAGTTGCTCACCCTGCGCACGGTGCTCGTCACCGGCGCCGGCGGCTCGATCGGCGCGGAGCTCTGCCGGCAGATCGCGCGCTTTCGCCCCAAGCTGCTGATCCTCCTCGAGCTCGGCGAGTATCCGCTCTACCAGATCCATGAAACGCTCCGGCGCGACCACCCGGAGCTGAAGGTGGTCCCGGTGATCGCCGACATCAAGGACCAGCGCCGCCTCTTCGACGTGTTCGCGCGCCATGCGCCCGAGATCGTCTTCCACGCCGCTGCCTACAAGCATGTGCCGCTGATGGAAACCGGCAACAGCTGGCAGGCGGTGCAGAACAACACCCTCGGCACGGTGCGCCTGATGGAGACGGTCGCGCGTTTCCCGGTCGAGCGGCTGGTGTTCATCTCGACCGACAAGGCCGTCAATCCGACCAGCGTCATGGGCGCGACCAAGCGCCTGTCCGAGATGCTCATCCACGAATGGGGCGTGCGCAATCCCCAGACCAGCACCGTCACGGTTCGCTTCGGCAATGTGCTGGGCTCGACCGGCAGCGTGGTGCCGAAGTTCAAGGACCAGATCGCCCGGGGCGGCCCGATCACCATCACCGACCCGGCGATGCGGCGCTACTTCATGTCGATATCCGAGGCCGCCCAGCTGGTGCTGCAGGCCGCCCGGATGGGCAACGGCGGCGAGATCTTCGTGCTCGACATGGGCGAACCGATCCTGATCGCCGACCTCGCCCGCGACATGATCCGCCTGTCCGGCCTCGCCGAGGGCGAGATCGCGATCGAGTACACCGGCTTGCGGCCCGGCGAGAAGCTCTTCGAGGAACTGCTCGCCAACGACGAGGCGACGCTCGCGACCCGGCATCGCAAGCTGCGGGTGGCCCGGTCCTTCGAGTCCCCCGGCGCTGTCTGGGAGAAGCAGGTGATGGCCTGGCTGACCGAATCCCCCAACCTGCTCGATGCCGATGTCCGCGCCGGGCTGGTCCGCTTCGTGCCCGAGTACCAGCCCTACCAGGACCCTGCCGCGAAGATCATCACGCTGCACCCTGGCGCGACCAGCCGGCTGTCGGCCTGAGGGCGTGACATCCCCGGCGGCGCCATGATCATCACCCCATGATCGCGATCGGCGACGTGCAAGGCTGCGCCGCCTGCCTGCACGAACTGCTCGGGCGCCTGCCTGCCGACGAACCGCTCTGGTTCGCCGGCGATCTCGTCAACCGGGGGCCCGCCTCGCTCGAGACGCTGCGCATGGTGCGCGCACTGGGCCCGCGCGCGAGCTGCGTGCTCGGCAACCACGACCTGCACCTGCTGGCGGTCCATGCCGGCATTCGTCCGGCCCACGATTCCGACACCCTCGCCGACATCCTCGCCGCCCCCGATCGGGACGAACTCATCGACTGGGTGCGCACCCGGCCGTTGGCGGTGGCCGGCGATGGCCACCTGATGGTCCACGCCGGCGTGTTTCCCGAGTGGAGCACCGCCGACGTGATCGAGCGCGCCGGCGAAGTCGAGCAGGTGCTCGCCAGCGACGACTGGATCGGTTTCCTGCGGGAGATGTACGGCAACACGCCCGCGCGCTGGGACGATTCGCTCACCGGCGCCGATCGCCTGCGCACGATCGTCAATGCGCTGACCCGGATGCGCATGCTCGCACCCGATGGCTCGCAGGACTTCCGGCACAAGGGCTCGCCCGGCACGGCGCCGGCCGGCTACCGGCCCTGGTTCGACTGGCCGGGCCGACGGACCGCTGGCACCACGATGGTGTTCGGCCATTGGTCGGCGCTCGGCCTGGTCGACCGGCCCGGCCTGCTGGCGCTGGACACCGGCTGCGTCTGGGGCGGCGAACTGACCGCGGTCAGGCTGCGCGATCGCGATAGAACGCAGGTAGCGTGTCGTCCAGCGCAATGTCGAGGGACCGGCTGATCGCAAGGCGCGCCTGCTCGGCAAGTCCATGGCGGGTGACCCCGGCGGCGGTATCGATGGCCGCCAATACATGCATCTCGGCCACCAGTTCCGGGTGACCGGTGATCCGCCAGACCGAATCCATGAAATGGTCGTCGCCGATGAAGGCAGCGGCATGGCTCGGAATGCCATCGGGATCGACATAACGCAGCCCGACCGGCACGACGGGCGCCCCCACCGCGATCGCCGCCTGCGCGAGGTTGCCGAAGAAGGGCAACACCCGGCGTCCGTCGCTGGTCGTACCCTCGGGGAACACCGCAGCGCGCCGGCCGTCCTCGAGCCGTCGGCCGAGCGCGCCGATGACCTCGTGGACGGCGCGACGCCGGCCGCGTTCGATGAAGACCGTGCCGACCCGGGCGACCAGGGTACCGGCCAGCGGCCAGCGGGCAATCTCGCTCTTGGCGACGAAGGTCGCGGGCGCGACCGCATTGACCACGAAGATGTCGAGCCAGGACACATGGTTGGCCAGCAGCATCCGGCCACCGGCCTGGCTCGCCAGGGCTTCGCCACCGGTACGCACGACTTCGCGTACCCGTACCCCGCAACAGGCGAGCAGCATCCGCGACCAGCCACGGATCAGGGCATCGCGGCGCGTCTGCGAGACCAGCGGAAAGACGAGGAACACCGTCAGCAGGCCACCGAACAGCAGGCCGACGAGCCCGGGCAGGCGAACGAAGCGACGCAGCCAGGTCATTGGCGGCTCGACACAGATGAGGAGTAAATGGGGTCAGACTCCATTTGCGTGCAAATGGAGTCTGACCCCATTTACTCTTGCCATTTACTCTCCGACGAGCCGGCCGCCGACCAGCACCTGCCGAACCCGGCCGACCATCTCGAAGCCGAGATACGGCGTATGCACGCTCTGGCTGCGCAGGTTCGGGCGCCCGACCAGCCAGGGTTCGTCAGGGGCGTAGAGGCAGACATCGGCGAAGGCCCCGGGCTCGAGCGTCCCCGCATCGATGCCGGCGACCCGGGCCGGCGCCACGGTGACCCGGCGCAGCGCATCGATCGGCGCGATGCCGTCCTCGCTCGCCCACTTCAGGGTGAGCGGCAGCAACAGTTCGAGGCCGGTGACGCCGGGCTCGGCCTCGCCGAAGGGCAAGTGCTTGGAATCGTCGTCGACCGGCGTATGGTCCGAACAGATCACGTCGATGGTGCCGTCGCGCACGCCGGTGCGGATCGCATCGCGGTCGCGCTGCGAACGAAACGGCGGGTCGACCCGATAGCGGCTGTCGAAGAAACCGATGTCGACGTCGACCAGGTGCAGGTGATGGACCGCCACGTCGGCGCTGATCGGCAAGCCCTCGGCCTTGGCCCGCCGCACCAGCTCGACGCCGGCCGCGCTCGAGATGCGACAGAGGTGGACCCGGCAGCCGGTCTCGCGAACGAGGTCGAAAATGGTGTTCAGCGCGATCGTCTCGGCGATCGTGGGCACCGCCGGCAGGCCGAGCCGCGAAGCGACCGGGCCGGCATGGGCCACGCCATCGCGACCGATGCTCGCATCGCGCGGCTGGAGCCACACCGTATAGCCGAAGGTATGCGCGTACTGCATCGCGCGCAGCAGCACCTGCAGGTCTTCCACCAGCCGGCCCGGCTGGGCGAAGCCCACGCAACCGGCCTCGGTGAGTTCGCCCATCTCGGTGATCACTTCGCCGCGCAGGCCGACGCTCAGGGCGCCCAGCGGATAGAGCCGCGCCCCGTCGAGCAGCCGGGCGCGGTGCTTGAGCATCTCGACCAGGCCCGGCTCATCGAGCGGCGGATCGGTGTCGGGCGGACAGCACAGCGCCGTGATGCCGCCGGCGAGCGCCGCATCGAGCTCGGAATCGAGGGTCGCCATGTACTCGTGGCCGGGCTCGCGCAGGCGCGCCGCGAGGTCGACCAGCCCGGGCACGACCCAGGCGCCGGTCGCGTCGATCTGGCGGTCGGCCTCGAAGCCGGCCGGGGCCGGGCCCACGGCGACCACCCGTCCCTGCGCAATGTGCAGGTCGTCGGAGCGATCGATCCCGGCCTGCGGGTCGATCAGGCGGCCATTGCGGATCGAGAGCCTCATTCGCTTCCTTCAGTGCGCACCGAGCATGCTCATGACCGCCATCCGCACCGCGATGCCGAAGCGGACCTGGTCGAGGATGACCGCCTGCGGGCTGTCGGCCACCGCCGACTCGATCTCGACCCCGCGGTTCATCGGCCCGGGGTGCAT
>CAYZBJ010000004.1:61315-73640 GCA_964476625.1 uncultured Burkholderiaceae bacterium
CGATCGCATCGGGGCTGGCGAGCGCGAGCTTCTCGCGGGTCAGTCCGTATTGCTTGAAGTACTCCTGCGCCGACGGCAGCAATGCGCCGCGCATACGCTCGTTCTGCAGGCGCAGCATGATGATCACGTCGACATCGCGAAGCCCTTCGCGCAGGTCGGTGAACGCCCGCGCGCCCATGCTCTCGACGCCCTCGGGCACCAGGGTCAGCGGGCCGACCACGCGCAGGTCGGGCACGCCGAGGATCGACAGCGCCTGGATATCCGAACGGGCAACCCGGGAGTGCAGCACGTCGCCGACCACCGCCACCCGCAGCCGGGTGAAATCCCCCTTGAAGTGGCGGATCGTGTACATGTCGAGCAGGCCCTGGGTCGGATGCGAATGGCGCCCGTCGCCGGCATTGATGACGCTGACCGCATCGCCGCGCATCTGGTTGAGGTGCTGCGCGATCATGTAGGGCGCCCCGCTCTGGGCGTGGCGCACGATGAACATGTCGGCGTCCATCGCGGCGAGGTTGTCGATGGTGTCGAGCAGCGACTCGCCCTTGGAGGTCGACGAGGTATTGATGTTGAGGTTGACGACGTCGGCCGACAGGCGCTTGGCGGCGATCTCGAAGGTGGTGCGGGTCCGGGTGGAGTTCTCGAAGAACAGGTTGAAGACCGACTTGCCGCGCAGCAGCGGCACCTTCTTCACGTCGCGCTCGGAGACGCCGACGAAGCTCGATGCGGTATCGAGGATGCGATGGATCATCTCGCGCGACAGGCCGTCGATCGACAGGAGGTGCTGGAGTTCGCCGTCGGGCCGCAGTTGGGGGTGTCGCATGGTCGGGTCGAAGACGCCTCGGGTCGGACCGGTCTCAGGCAAGCCGCAGGGCGAAGCGGCCGTCCGCCTCGCGCGAGAACTCGAAGCTCGCCTGCTCGTCGAGCGGATGGGCCGCGCCGCAGTAGCGGGCCTCGATCGGCAGTTCGCGCCCGCCCCGGTCGATGAGCACCGCGAGCTCGACCCGGTTCGGCCGGCCGTAGTCGAAGAGCTCGTTCAAGGCTGCGCGCACGGTGCGGCCGGTGTAGAGGATGTCGTCGACCAGCACCAGGTCGGCGGCCTGGACATCGAAGGGCAGTTCGGTCTGGCGCGACTCGGCCGGCAGGTAGCGCCGCTTGCCGTAGTCGTCGCGATGGAAGGCCGAGCTGAGCGTACCCAGCGGCGCCTCGAGGCGCAGGTCGCGATGCAGGCGCTCGGCGATCCAGGCGCCGCCGCTGTGGATGCCGACCAGCCGGACGTCGCGCCCGGCGATGCCGGCGCGAATCTGCTCGAGCAGCCGGGCGTAGCTGGCCTCGGGGTCGACGATCGGCTTCGGGCTATTGCTCATGAAGATATTGTCGCAGGATTATGGCCGCCGCATCGGCATCGTCCGCATCCGATGGGGCGCCGTCGGCTTGCGCCGCCAGGCTCGAGTAGCGTTCGTCGGCCAGCGCCACCGGCTTGCCGAAGCGCCCTTCGAGCTGGCGGGCGAACCGACGGGCCGCGACCGTCGCGGACTGCTCCTCGCCGTCCGGCCCCAGGGGCAGGCCCACGACGAGCGCATCGGCCGCCCATTCCTCGACCAGGGCCGCGATCCGCTCGAAGCGCCGGGCAACCGGCTCCGCCGCGATGCGCTCGAGGGCGCGGGCTTCGCCGGTTACCGTATTGCCGATCGCCACGCCGATGAAGCGACTGCCGAAATCGAAGGCGAGCAGGGTCCGCGCCGCCCCGCCTGTCGTCATGCGTGCCCGGCCGCGCCGGAGAGCCGCGACGGATCGATACCCAGCAACGCGAAGGCCGCCGGAAAACGCTCGCCCGCCGGCACGTCGAAGATCAGCTCAGGATCGGCGGCTACCGTCAGCCAGGCATTGCGGCTGACCTCGTCCTCGAGCTGGCCCGGGCCCCAGCCCGCGTAACCCAGCGACACCAGCAGCCTGGCGGGGCCGTCACCGGCGCCGACCGCTTCGAGGATGTCCTTCGAGGAGGTCAGGCTGATCGCATCGCCGATCGCGACGGTGCTGGTCCAGTCGCCCTGGGGTTGGTGGAGGACGAAACCCCGGTCGGTCTGGACCGGGCCGCCGTAATAGACCGGCCAGCTCGCCAGGCCGCGCGGGCGCAGCGGCACCTCGATGCGCTCGAAGAGCTCGCCGAGGTCGAGCTCGAGCGGGCGGTTGACGACGATGCCGAGCGCGCCGCGCTCGTCATGCTCCGCGACGAAGATCACCGTGCCGTCGAAATTCGTGTCCGCCATGCCGGGCATGGCGATCAGGAAGTGGTTGCTCAGTGCCGATGCCAGTCCGGTTCCCATGGCCGGATTGTACGGTCGCGGGCCGGGTCGGCAAAATACCCGGCGCCCGTCAGCGGAGCGCTGCGTTGATCCGGTCCAGCGCATCCGCCCCGGGCACCAGCTCGGCGGCGCCCAGCATGTTGAACGGGGTGTCGACCGTGTGCAGGTGCTCGTGCAGGTCACTCGACTCGGGGTCGAGGTAGAGCAGCCCGGTCGCGATCTCGCCGCGGGCCTGGTGCTCGGCGATCCGGGCCAGCGCGGCGGCCGGGCTGGACGCATCGTAGTCGGCGTCGAGCTTGGCAAGCAGGATGGTCGAGCCGTCGTGGAGCATGACGGGGCGGGTGGTGCCGGCAGCCTGGTCGACCTCGATCGGGTCGCGATAGGGGATGAACTCGATCTTGTTGACCGCCTCGTTGTGCTCGCGAACGTAGTCGTAGCTGCGGGTGCTGCCGTCGTGGTTGTTGAAGGCGACGCAGGGACTGATGACATCGATGATGGCCGCGCCGCGGTGGGCGATGCCGGCGCGGATCAGGGGCACGAGCTGCTCCTTGTCGCCCGAGAATCCGCGGGCGACGAAGCTCGCGCCGATCATGATGGCCAGGCTCGCCAGGTCGATCGGGCTATCGGCATTGACGACGCCCTTCTTCGATTTCGAGCCCTTGTCGGAAGTGGCCGAGAACTGCCCCTTGGTCAGGCCGTAGACGCCGTTGTTCTCGACGATGTAGAGCATGTTGACGCCTCGGCGCATGACGTGGGCGAACTGGCCCAGCCCGATCGAGGCGGAGTCGCCGTCGCCCGAGACGCCGAGGTAGAGCAGGTCGCGGTTGGCCAGGTTGGCGCCGGTGAGCACCGAGGGCATCCGCCCATGCACCGAGTTGAAGCCGTGTGAATTGCCGAGGAAGTAGTCGGGCGTCTTGCTCGAGCAGCCGATGCCGGAGAGCTTGGCGACCCGGTGCGGCTCGATGTTCGCCTCCCAGGCGGCCTGGATGATGGCCGCCGAGATCGAGTCGTGGCCGCAGCCGGCGCACAGGGTCGAGATCTTGCCTTCGTAGTCGCGGCGGGTATAGCCGACCTCGTTGCGGGCGAGCGAAGGATGGTGCAGCAGGGGCTTGGCGAGATAGGTCATGGATCAGCCCACCTTGCGGATCGGGGTGACGTTCGAGGGCGAGAGCACCTCGGAGATCGCGCCGACGATGAAGCGGGCGGTGATCGGGGTGCCGTCGTAGTGCAGCACCGGCATCAGGGCCGCCGGTGCGACGCCGAGTTCGTTGACCAGCATCGAGCGCATCTGCGCGTCCCGGTTCTGCTCGACCACGAAGATCCGGCTGTGCGAGGCGATGAAGGCCTCGACCTCCTCGCCGAAGGGGAAGGCGCGGATGCGCATGGCGTCGACATGGATCTTGTTGGCCTGGAACCAGGCGAGCGCCTCGTCCATGGCGGGCGCGGTCGATCCGAAATACAGGACGCCGACGTCGGTCGGCTTGGCCGCGTCGATGCGCCTGGCCTTGGGCACGATGCCGCGGGCGGTTTCCCACTTGCGCAGCAACCGCTCCATGTTGTCGACATAGACCGGACCGGCCTCGCTGTAGCGGGCATAGCGGTCACGGGTGGTGCCGCGGGTGAAGAAGGCGCCGCGCGTCGGATGGGTGCCTGGATAGGTGCGGAACGGAATGCCGTCGCCGTCCTCGTCGAGGTAGCGGCCGAAGTCGCGGCCGGTCTCGAGCATCTCGGCGGTCATGACCTTGCCACGGTCGAGCCCGGCCGACGCGTCGCGCACGAACGGCTCGCACAGGCGCTGGTTCATGCCGATGTCGAGGTCGGTCATGACGAAGATCGGCGTCTGGAGCCGGTCGGCCAGGTCGAGCGCATCGGCGGCCATGTCGAAGCACTCGCGTGGATCCTCGGGAAAGAGCAATACATGCTTGGTATCGCCGTGCGAGGCATAGGCGCACGCGAGCAGGTCGGCCTGCTGGGTGCGGGTCGGCATGCCGGTCGATGGCCCGCCGCGCTGCACGTTGATGAGGGTCACCGGGATCTCGGCAAAGTACGCCAGGCCGATGAACTCGGTCATCAGCGAGATGCCCGGCCCGGAAGTGGCGGTGAAGGCCCGTGCGCCGTTCCAGCCGGCGCCGAGCACCATGCCGATCGAGGCGAGTTCGTCCTCGGCCTGCACCACCGCGTAGCGCGCCTTGCCGGTCACCGGATCCTTGCGCAGGCGACTGCAATAGCGCTCGAAGGCTTCGGCCAGCGACGAGGATGGCGTGATCGGGTACCAGGCGCAGACGGTGGCTCCGCCGTAGACGCAGCCGAGCGCCGCGGCGGCGTTGCCGTCGGTAAAGATGCGATCACCGACCTTGTCGGAGCGGCGCACCGACAGGCCGATCTCGGGCAGGTAGTCGCGGGCGTAGTCGCGGCCCATGTGCAGCGCCCGCACGTTGCCTTCGAGCAGGCGCTCCTTGCCCTTGTACTGCTCCGCGAAGAGCCGCTCGATCTCGTCGGGGTCGATGCCCAGCAGGGCCGACAGCGCGCCGACGTAGATGATGTTCTTGAAGAGCTGGCGTTGGCGCGGCTCGTCGTAGGAGCGGTTGACGATCTCGGTGAGCGGCATGCCGATGACGCGCACGTCGTCGCGGAATTTCGAGGACGGCATCGGCCGGGTCGAATCGTAGAAAACGTAGCCACCCGATTCGACCTCGGCCATGTCCTGGTCCCAGGTCTGCGGGTTCATCGGCACCATCAGGTCGACCCCGCCACGCCGCCCGAGGAAGCCGTCTTCGGAGATCCGGACCTCGTACCAGGTCGGCAAGCCCTGGATATTCGACGGGAAGATATTGCGCGGGCTCACCGGCACGCCCATGCGCAGGATGGCGCGGGCGAAGAGCTCGTTGGCCGACGCCGACCCCGATCCGTTGACGTTGGCGAACTTGACGACGAAGTCGTTTACCGCGGTGATTGCATCTGCCATCTCAGGCGACCTCCGCCGCAACCCGGGGGGCTGCCCCGGCATGCGTCATTTCGATCAGGGTCTTGCGCATGTCCCAGGCTCCGGTGGGACATCGCTCGGCGCACAGGCCGCAATGCAGGCAGACATCCTCGTCCTTGACCATGATCCGGCCAGTCGCCAGCGGCACCGAGGCATAGAGGTCCTGCTCGGTGTTCAGGGCCGGGGCGCGCAGGCGGGTACGGAGGTCTTCCTCGGTGCCGTCGGGCACGAAGCTGATGCAGTCGGTCGGGCAGATGTCGGCGCAGGCGTCGCATTCGATGCAGGCCGGCGCGGAGAACACGGTCTGGACGTCGCAGTTCAGGCAGCGCTGTGCCTCGTGCCAAGCGGTCTCGACGTCGAAGCCGAGCTCGACCTCGACCCGGATGCTCGCCAGCGCCTTGTTCGCGTCGGCCCAGGGCACCTTGAAGCGGTTGGCGAGCGAGACCTCGTTGTCGTAGCTCCATTCGTGGATGCCCATCTTCTGGCTGGTCGCGACCATGCCCGGCGGCGGCCGGTCGGTGACGTCCTCGCCGCGCAGCAGCAGGTCGATCGAGACCGCCGCATCGTGGCCGTGCGCGACCGCCCAGATGATGTTCTTGGGCCCGAGCGCGGCATCGCCGCCGAAGAAGACATGCGGCAGGCTCGACTGCAGGGTGGTTTCGTTCAGCTTGGGCATGCCCCAGCGGTCGAACTCGATCCCGCAATCCGGCTCGATCCAGGGGAAGGCGTTCTCCTGGCCGATCGCCATCAGGACATCGTCGCACTCGACGATCTCGTCGGGCTCGCCGGTGGGCACCAGGCTGCGCCGGCCGTTCTCGTCGTAGCGGGCCTCGACCCGTTCGAAGCGCACGCCGGTGAGGCGGCCATTGTCGTGGAGGAACTCCTTCGGCACCCGGAAGTCGAGGATCGGGATGCCTTCGTGCATCGCGTCTTCCTTCTCCCAGGGGCTCGCCTTCATCTCGTCGAAGCCGGAACGCACGATGACGCGCACATCCTGGCCGCCGAGGCGGCGGGCGGTGCGGCAGCAGTCCATCGCGGTGTTGCCGCCCCCGAGCACCACGACCCGGCGACCGATCTCGGTGACGTGCTCGAAGGCCACCGAGGCCAGCCAGTCGATGCCGATATGGATGTTGGCCGCGGCCTCCTGCCGGCCGGGGACTTCGAGGTCGCGCCCGCGCGGGGCGCCGCTGCCGACGAAGACCGCATCGAAGTCCTCGTCGAGCAGGCGCTTCATGGAGTCGACCCGTTCGCCGGCGCGCAGCTCGACGCCGAGGTCGAGGATGTAGCCGACCTCTTCGTCGATGACTTCCTCGGGCAAGCGGAAATGCGGGATCTGCGTGCGGATGAAGCCGCCGGCGGCGGGATCCTGCTCGATGATCGTGACGTGGTAGCCCAGCGGCATGAGGTCGCGGGCGACGGTCAGCGAAGCCGGACCGCCCCCGACGCAGGCCACCCGCAGGCCGTTGGAGGGTCCGCGCACCGGCAGGCGGGACCGGATGTCGTCCTTGAAGTCGGCCGCGACCCGCTTGAGCCGGCAGATCGCGACCGGCTCGGGCCGGCCGCCGGCGAGTTCCGGGTCCTCGACCCGGCCGCGCCGGCAGGCCGGCTCGCAGGGTCGATCGCAGGTTCTGCCGAGAATCCCGGGGAAGACATTGGAGCGCCAGTTGACCATGTACGCATCGGCGAAACGCCCCTGCGCGATCAGGCGGATGTATTCGGGTACTGGGGTGTGTGCCGGACATGCCCACTGGCAATCGACGACCTTGTGGAAGTGTCGCGGATTGCCAATATCCGTCGCTTGCATTACGTCTCCTGAACGCCGGGGCCGGGGATTCGAGGGCCCGGACCGGCCCCGGCCCGAAGTTCGCCCTGTTCCCCAGCGGCCGGATCGATCCCGGCCCTTGTTTATATTCGAGTGTAGCGCTGCGACGACGCCGGGACGAGGAATCCGTCACAACCCGGCCAGGATACGGGTCTTTTGCGCAACGTTCGGCGGCCGCCAGTACCTGCTGCAGGCCCTCGAACCCGCGAATGGTTCCCCTTTCGCGGGTTCCTGGTTCGCACCGCTGGCCCGGGTCTGCGTCGCCTCAGTTCGCGCCGCTTGCCCGGGCCCTCGCCAGGTAGCCGCGCAGCAGTTCGAGCAGTTCCGCCTCCGGATAAGGCTTGCCGAGGAAGGCGTCGACCCCCAGCGAACGGGCGTAGTTGCGATGTTTGTCGGCGGTCCGAGAGCTGATCATGACGATCGGGACATGGCGGTAGCGGGCGTCGCCCCGGACATGGCGGGTCAGGTCGAAGCCGTCCATCCGCGGCATCTCGATATCGACCAGCATGGCGTCCGGGACCCGCTCCTGCAACTGGCGTAGCGCATCGACGCCGTCCTTGGCGAGCATGACGTCGTAGCGCTCGCGCTGCAGCAGGCGCTGGGAGGCCTTGCGCACCGTCAGCGAGTCGTCGACCACCATCACGGTCGGCGGCGCATCCGCGAGGCGCGGCGCGCGGACCTCGAGCGGTCCGCCCGCGACCGGCTCGCCCATCGCCGCGGCCAGCGGCCCGAGGTTGAGAATCAGCACGATCTCGCCGTTGCCGAGGATGGTGGCCCCGCCGACCCCGCGCACCCGCGCGACCTGCGGGCCGACGTTCTTGACGACGACCTCCTGGTTGCGGGTGACCGAATCGATGTGGACCGCGATGCGCCGGCCAGCCGCCCGCATCACCACCACCGGGGAGTAATGCTGGGCGATCGGCTGCTGGTCGCCCGCTTCGACGAGCGCGCCGAGGTAATAGAGCGGCACCGCTTCGCCCTGCCAGTCGATCCGGCGCTCCGCATAGGCCTTGGCGAGCGCCCGCGGACGCAGCTGGATGATCTGCTCGACGCTCGACGAGGGCAAGGCGAAGCGCAGGTCGCCGACTCCGACCAGCACGACCTGGGCGATCGCGAGGGTGAGCGGCAGGTGCACGATGAAGCGCGCCCCCTGCCCCGGTTCGGACACGACCTCGACCCGGCCGCCGAGCGCGCCGACCTCGGCGCGCACCACGTCCATGCCGACACCCCGGCCGCTGATCTCGGAAACCGCCTCGGCGGTCGAGAAGCCGGGGCGGAAGATCATCTCGGCGAGGCCCTGCTCGCCGATGGTTTCGTCGGCCCCGAGCATGCCGGCCTCGATGGCGCGGGACCGGATCCGCTCGAGATCCAGCCCGCTGCCGTCGTCCTGCAGTTCGAGCAGGACTTCGTTGCCCTCCTGGCGCACCGCGAGGCGGATCTCGCCGACCTCGCCCTTGCCGGCGGCGATCCGCTTCGCGGGTGACTCGATGCCGTGGGCGACCGCGTTGCGCAGCAGGTGTTCGACGGGGGCGGCCATGCGCTCGAGCACGCTGCGGTCGATCTCGACGTCCGAGCCCCGGATGTCGAGCGAAACCCGCTTGCCGAGCTCCTTGGCGGCCTGGCGCACCACCCGGTAGAGGCGATCGCCGAGGGTGCCGAAGCGCACCATCCGGATCCGCATCAGGTTCTGCTGCAGCTCGCGCAGCACCTGGCCCTGGCGCAGCAGGTTCTGGCCCGCATCGTCGAGACTGCGGGTCGCGTTGTGCTGGACGGTGGCGACGTCGTTGACCGACTCGGCCAGCATGCGGGTGAGTTCCTGCGTGCGGGTGTAGCGGTCGAACTCGAGGGGATCGAACTCCTCGTGCGATTCGCGGGCGGCCGCGATCCGCGTCTGGATCTGGGTCTCGGCCTGAATCTCGATCTCGCGCAGCTGGGTGCGCAGGCGGGTGACGTTCTCGGTGAGGTCCCAGAGCGACTGGCGGATCGCATCGAGCGAGTTGTCGAGCCGCGACCGCGCGATCGAGACTTCGCCCGACTCGTTCACGAGGCGCTCGAGCAGGTCGGCGCGCACCCGCACCAGGCCGGGGCCGGTGGCATGCTCGGCAAGCGCCGCGGCGATCGTCGCCGGCGAAGCGGCGGTGTCGGCCGGCGCCGTTGCGGGAGACTGCGTCGTGGCCGGCTCGGACTGGCTTGCCGGGGCCGGCATCGAAGCCGACGCCGACGGGATCGATGGGGTCGCGGGAGTCGACGAGGCCGGCTCGGGCGCACTACCCGGGTCGCGGATCGCCTCGAACATCTCGATCACGACGTCGTGCTCGGCGACGAGCTCCTCGATCAGGGATACCGGCGCCGTGGTGAGCTCGGCGGCCGCCTCGATCCGGGTCTCCATTTCGTGCACCCGCTGGCCGAGACGCATCGCGCCGGCCATCCGGGCGCTGCCCTTGACGGTATGCAGCAGCCGCATGAGGGTCTGGGCGAGCGCCCGGTCGGCGGGACGCTGCAGCCATTCGCGCAGGCGGGTGTCGATCTCCGGCAACTGGTCGACCGCTTCCTCGATGAAGATCGGCAACAGTTCGGCGTCGAGCTCGTCGACGATCGCGCCCGCCCCGGACGGCTCATGGACCTCGACGCCGGCAACCGGCTCGGGCACCGGGGCCGCCGCAATCTGGCGGCCGCTCCAGTTGTCGGCGAGCGCCTGCGCCCGCGCCTGGGTCTCGGGCTCGGCCTGGGGCATGTGGCCGGCCGCGAACTGGTGCAGCATCGCCGCGAGCCGCTCGAGCAGCGCAGCGTACTCGTCGAGCTCGGGCTCCGGCAGGGCCACGCCCAGGGCTCGCTGGCGCAGCAGGAAGCGTTCGAGTTCCTGGGCGAGCCGGTGCGCTTCGTCGATCCCGACCACGGCCGCACTGCCCTTGAGCGAATGCATCGCGCGCTGGGCCGGCTCGCTGGCCGGCCGCGCCGGCGTCCGGCGCCAGTCGCCCAGATCGGCATCGAGCGCTGCCATCGTCTCATCGGCCTCGCCAAGGAAGATCCGGTAGAGCGAGGCGCTGATCCGGTACCCATCGATCTCGACCTCATCGAGCGGCGCGACCGATGCATCGGACGGCGTATCGAGCGGCTCGGTCAGCAGCGGCGGCGCATCCTCGACCGCGGGCTCGTCGACGATGGCGTCGATCGCGGCCAGGACCGGGATTTCGTCCTCCGTAACCGGCCCGGACGCCTCGTCCTCGCCGGGCAACTCGGGCGCCTCGTCCGCGACGATCGCGGGCAGGAGCTCGGTATCGAACAATGACAGATCGAGCGCCGGCAGGGCCACGTCGTCGGCCTGCACTTCGCCGTCGGCCGCCTCGCCGGTCGCCGCGATCTCCTCGCCCGGCAGGTCCTCGGGCGCCTCGATGGTGACCTGTTCGGCCTCGCTCATGTCGATGGATTCGGCGAAGGCGATCCCATCCTCGGGGGCTTCCTCGATGGTAGGTGCTTCCGCGACCGCTACTTCGATGACCGATACGTCCGCGACCGCGGTTTCCAGGGCTGGTTCTTCCGCGACCGGCTCTTCCGCGATCGGCTCTGCGACGACGGACGCTGCCAACATCGGCGCATCGCTCGCCTCGTCCTCGACCCAGGGCCGGTCGGGCAAGGGCGCGGATTCGCGCAGCGCGTCGGCCGCCGCGATCAGGCGGGTGCAGTCGAACACGGTCGAGGGCACGCCCGCCAGCCTGGCAACCCAGGTCGCGAAGCGATCGCTCGACACCTCGATCAGTTCGGCCAGGGTGTCGTTCGCGGCCCGGTTCTCGCCGAGCCAGAAGTTCAGGAGCTGCTCGAAGCTCCAGGCCAGGTCGCCGAAGGCGCCCAGGCCCACCATCCGGCTCGAGCCCTTGAGGGTGTGGTAGCCGCGCCGGATCGTGGTCAGCGCGTTGTCGTTGGACGGTTCGCGGCGGATCGTCGCGAGGCTCTCGCGCATGGCCTCGAGCACTTCGTCGGCCTCGGCGAGGAAGATCTCGAGCAACTCGGCATCGACATCCTCGTCCGCGGTGCCGGCCACGCCCGCCACCGCCGCCTCGACCGAGCGCCAGTCGCCCGGCAGATCGAGAATGCCCGCGATACGGGCCGGGTCGGCCGGCCCTTCGCCGGCGAAGATCGCAAGCACATCGTCGGCGCGCCGGGCGAGGACCGCGTCGCCCGCGAGCTGGGCGGCGTCACGC
The DNA here is from genome assembly GCA_964476625.1 of uncultured Burkholderiaceae bacterium. Lineage (GTDB taxonomy): Bacteria > Pseudomonadota > Gammaproteobacteria > Burkholderiales > Burkholderiaceae_E > JAMLIN01. The sequence continues at coordinate 72,623 of CAYZBJ010000004.1, forward strand.
CACTGGGCGAGGAAATCATCGAGGGCGGTGTCGCGCGCCAGGGTTTCGCCGCGGTCGAGCGCCGCGCGCAGGCGTCCCGCGATCGCCTCGCGGATCGCCTCGAAGCGGGTCTCGGCCGACTCGCGCGGCGCGCCCGCCACACCGGTGGCCGGTGCATCGACCGGCGCGGCCGATGCCAGCGGGTGCATCGAAAAGGTGCCGGCCGCTTCGTCCAGGCGATACTCGACCGGATCCTGGCCGCCACGCAGCAGGCCTTCGACGAGGAAGCCGAGGGCGCCGACGCTGTCGGCGATCCGCTCGCAAAGCGCGTCGTCGGCGGGCTCGGCCTCGCCTTCGAGGGCCTCGACCTGGTCGGCAATGATCTGCGCCGCGCGAGCCGCCTCGTCCTGGCCGACCAGGCTCAGCACCCCGCCGACCTCACGCAGCCCGGCGGTCGCCTCGGGCAGGCCATCGCGCCGGGCGCGATCGCGGAAATAGCCGTCGAGCGTCAGCTCCACATCACCGAGGCGGGTCCGGGTGGCGGCGACGAAGCTCGCCATGGTGGCCCGCTCGTGGGCGCGGTTGGTGAGCTCGCGCAGCCATTGCGGCATCGGCTCGTCGACCCGGCCGTCGGCGAGCCAGCCGCGCAGGCGGCGGGCGAGCTCGGCCGAACGCGGGCCGACCGAAGGATCGCGCTCGACCCCATCGCGGAAGACTTCCTCGGCAAAGAGCAGGGATCCCGCGACCTCGAGTGCGAGTTCGTCGTCGATGCGCCCCTCGCCGTGCGAGGTCTGCTTGCCGACCTCGACCCAGGCCGCCGCCAGTTCGGCCACGCCCTCGATGCCGAGGCTCTCGAGCGCCTCGCGCAGGGTCGACAGGCTCGCGCCGAGCCCCTCGGGTCGCTCGCCGGCGGCGAGCGTCTCCCATTGCTGCTTGGTGCGCCGGATCGCCTCGTCGATGGTCGCGAGGGTACGGCGATCGACGCGCCCGTAGCGCGGCGTGCGGTAGTCCGACGGAATCGCATCGTCGAGACCCCAGG
>CAYZBJ010000004.1:73650-90460 GCA_964476625.1 uncultured Burkholderiaceae bacterium
GGCCTCGATGACCTCCACGACTGTCGGGGTGCGCCGACGGACCCGGCCGACCGCGAAGAGCGCATCGCGCAGCAGGCGGCTCGATATCGGCGCATCGTCGCCGAGGGTCTTGCGCAGCTGCAGGTTGAGCCGGGCGAGCAGGCGCTTGATGGAAACGTCGGCTTCGAGCTTGCCGCTGGCGAGCGCCTCGAGCAGCCCGACCACCACCAGCCAGAAGCCCGGGTCGCGGCCACCGATCGTCGTCTTGCGCATGGCGCGGGCGGCGGCGAGCAGGCGGCCGGCGCCTTCCTCGACCGCATTGCCGGTCAGCAGCTTGAGCAGGCCGACCTCGAAGTGCGAGAGCAGCTTCTTGCGCTGCGAAGCGTCGAGTTCGACGTCACCGGTCGCCGCCAGCTCGGGCGGGGGCGGCGCGATGAAGAGTTCGGCCGCTTCGACGCGGTCCGTGCCGCGCGCCTCGAGCAACGCCTTGTAGTACGGGAACAGGTAGAGCGGCTGCTGCCGGCCGTCCTGGAGCAGTTCGTCCAGGTAGCCGACGACGGCGTCGAAGCCGCGGCCGATCCGGTTCACCACTCCTGCGGCCAGGGTGACGCCGCCCTCGGCGATCTCGTCGAGCAGGCCTTCGATCTCGGCCACCAGCAGGCCCGGCCCCGGAATGTCGATGATGGTGAGCGCGCCACCGGCCTGGTGGGCCGCGGCGCGCGCCGCGCGCGCGGCCGTCGCGCTATCGCTGCCCGTCTCGACCGCGCCCTGCAGGTGGGTCATCGCCTCCGCGAAGGAGCGACGGATCTCGTCGATACACCACGAGAGCGTCTCGAGTCCGGGCGTCACCACCATCTCGGCCCCTGCGGGTTCGCTGGCGATGTCGTGGGCCGTCGTCATTACGAAACCTTGAACCGGGTAACGGAGTTCTTCAGTTCCTGCGCAAGCTCGGAGAGCTGGCGGATCGAGCCCGCCGTCTGCAGGGTGCCTTCGGAAGTCTGCTCGGTGACCAGCAGGATGCGCTGGATCGACTGGGCGACGGTACCAGCCGAAGCCGCCTGCTTGGAAGTCGTATCCGAGAAATCCTCGATCAGCTCGGCGAGGTGCGAGGACACCCGCCCGATCTCGCCGAGCGCGCTGCCGGCATCATCGGACAGCCGGGTTCCCTCGACCACCCCCTGGGTGCTCTGCTCCATGGCGGCGACCGCATCCTGAGTATCGGTCTGGATGGTGCGGATGAGCGCGGAGATCTGCTTGGTCGCCTCGCCGGAGCGCTCGGCGAGCCGCTGCACCTCTTCGGCGACGATGGTGAAGCCCCTGCCCGCTTCGCCCGCGCTGGCGGCCTGGATCGCGGCATTGAGGGCGAGGACGTTGGTCTGCTCGGTAATGTCGGAGATGAGTTCGACGATCTCGCCGATCTCCTGCGAGGATTCGCCCAGGCGCTTGATCCGCTTGGCGGTCTCCTGGATCTGGTCGCGGATCCCGTTCATCCCGCTGATCGCATTGTTCACCGCGCTCGAGCCGTCCTGCGAAGCCCGCAGCGACTGGCGCGCGACCTGCACCGATTCGGCCGCGCTCGCCGAGACCTCGTTGATCTGCTGCGCCATGCGCAGGACCGATTCGCCGGTTTCCTTGATCTCGCGCGACTGCTGCTCGGAGGCCGCCTGCAGGCTGGTGGCCGTCATCTGCGCCTTCGAGGACGCCTCGTTGACGAGTTCGGCCGTGCTGTTGATCCGCGCCACCAGGCTGCGCAGTTCCTCGACGGTGTAGTTGACCGAGTCGGCGATCGCGCCGGTGATGTCCTCGGAGACGGTCGCCTGGACCGTCAGGTCGCCATCGGCGACCTCCTGGAGCTCGTTCATCAGGCGCAGGATCGCCGCCTGGTTCTGGTCATTGGTGCGCTTGGCCGCCTGCTCGAGGTTCTCCGCGACGATGCGCTGGCGCTCGGCATCCTCGGCACGGCGCCGGCTGACGCCGACGTAGGCCCGCGACAACCCGAACACGGCCAGCGCGGCGAAGGCGGCGAAGCCGATCGCCAGCAGCAACAGCCAGCGGCGGGCATCGGTGGCGCCGAGCAGGCTCGCCTGCATCGCTTCGAGGTCGACCCGCAAGCCGTCGGCGCGGGCGAGCAGGTCGCGGTGGGCGACGCGGCCATTGAGCAGGACCGGCGTGTCGGTGCCCAGGGCGGTGAGCGGCTTGTCGAGCCGCCCGAACTCGCCGGCGAGCAGGCCGAGGGAATCGCGGGCCCGCGAGTCCGAACCGCCGCGCGGGATCATGCGCTGCAGATCGGCCAGGTGCGACTTGATGATGCCGACCAGGCGGGTCACTTCCGGGATGCCGGAGGTGCCGACCGAATCCGCCTCGCCGATGGTCTCGATGCGCTGGCCAAGCCGCTCGATGAGTACCGCGAGTTCGCCCGCGAGCGCGGTCTCCTGCGAGGGCGCACCGGCCTCGGCGCGCACCGCCAGCAGCCGGTCGGCCGCCTGGCGCATCGAGGGCAGCGAGGCGCGGACCGTCTCGCGGGTGGCCACCGCGGATTCCACCGCGCGGCGCGAATCGAGCAGCGCCGACAGGGTGCGCATGGTCTGCTGCCAGGATTCGGCGATCTTCGCGATGCGCGCGTCGGTAGCGGCCGGCAGGCCGAGCGGCGCACCGTGCTGGTGAAGCGAGGTGATCTGGCGGGAGATGACGTCGCGGCCCCGCGCGAGTTCGTCGAAGGCTTCGACCCGGCCGGCGAAGGCCGCATCGGCCGAGCGCGCGAGCAGCTGCGACTGGGTGTTGATGTCGCCGGCAACCCAGGTCAGGCGATTGAGTTCGGAGCCCTGGCGCACATAGGCCCAGAGGAAGCCCGACGCGATGACGAGCCCGGCGAGCAGCGCGATCAGCATCGTGCGGGTGCGCGATTCGTCGGCCAGCCGACCGATGACCGGCAGGCGCGAGGACTTCCGGCTGTCCGACTGCCCCGTCGCGTGGGCATCGCGCGCCGGCTCCGGGACATCGGCCATCTGGCGCGGCAAGGGCGTGCCGCTCACCAGGGAGTCGAGCTCCTCGGGAACGATCGCGGTATCGATGTCGAGCGGATCACGCGCCTCGGCGCGCGTCGTGCGCGAACTCTTGCGGGGCATCCTGAGATCCAGTTTCATCAATCATCCACCTTGTCGTCAGCGACCAATGGCAAGGAACGCAGCATCGCCGCAAAGCCGTTCGACCGACAGTTCACGCCAGCGCCGTCCCTCCGCATCGATCCAGGTCGCACCGACCCAGGGCGGCACGTCGCCGCCCTCGCGGTCCGTTTCTTCCCGGGTCATCGTTTCGGTGCCGTGCAGGCCGAGCATCCGGCTCGCGACGATCGCGGCATTGACGCCGAAGCGGCTCGCGAAGGACACCAGCCGGGACTCCCGCCCCATCGTGGTCGGGCCCTTGCCGGCGAATTCGGACAGGTCGCTCACGCCGACCAGCGCACCGCGCAGGCTGACCAGGCCCTTGAACCAGGCATGGGTGAGCGGCACCGCCACGATGCGCTCGGGCACCGGCACGATCTCGCCGGCATCGGCCAGCTCGACCAGCCAGCGTTCGGCGCCGATCTCGAGGCCGAGGCGAGCATCGATGCCGTCGTCGGCCGCCTGTTCGAGGCGTTCGTTGAGTCGCGCCTGGAACTCGCGCAGGGAAAGGCGGGGGGTGCTACTGCTCATCTCAGCGCGCCAGCTCGGCGACCCGCGCGAGCAGCACATCGGGCCGCACCGGCTTGGTCAGGTATTCACGGGCGCCCTGGCGCAGGCCCCAGATCCGGTCGGTCTCGGTGTTCTTGCTGCTGCAGATGATGACGGGAATCGCGCCGGTGGCCGGATCGCGCGAGAGCGCGCGGGTGATCTGGAAACCGCTCTGGCCGGGCATGACGACGTCCATGACGACGACCGACGGACGCTCGCTGCGCGCCTTGGCGACCGCTTCGTCGCCGTTCTCGGCGGTGATCACCACGTAGCCCTGCTTGCCGAACAGTTCCGACATGTAGTGCCTTTCGGTTGCCGAGTCGTCGACGATCAGCACCTTGCGCGCGGCCATGGGGTCCGTTCCTCGCCGGCTCAGACCGTCTCGGGTCGTCGCACGAATTCGGCGACGGTCGCGAGCAGGCTGTCCTTGGAGAACGGCTTGGTCAGGTAGCGGTCGGAGCCGACCATCCGGCCACGGGCGCGGTCGAACAGACCGTCCTTGCTCGAGAGCATCACCACCGGAATGTCGCGAAAACGCGGGCTGCGCTTGATCATCGCGCAGGTCTGGTAGCCATCGAGCCGCGGCATCAGGATGTCGCAGAAGATCAGCTGGGGCTCGTGGTCGGCAATCTTGGCCAGCGCATCGAAGCCGTCCTCGGCCAGGATGACCCTCGCGCCAGCCTTGCCGAGGAAGATCTCGGCGCTGCGGCGGATGGTGTTGCTGTCGTCGATGACCATCACCCGAATGCCGGAGAGATCGCCTTCCGTGCTCATGCTTCAGATCTCCACCATCTCGAAGTCCTCCTTGCGGGCGCCGCACTCGGGACAGGTCCAGTTCATGGGGATGTCTTCCCACCGGGTGCCGGGCGCGATGCCCTCGTCAGGCAGGCCGGCCTCTTCCTCGTAGATCCATCCGCAGATAAGGCACATCCATGACCGGAATCCCTCGCTCTTTTCGCTCATCTCTCCTGCGTCCAGGCTGGTTGGTGATACCGGTATTCTGCCGCCGATGGTAGCCAGCCCGTCCGGGGCCCGCGCCGCGGTGCCGATCAACGGCGCGGATGTTGCGACAAACGCACAAGGGGCGGACCCGGGTCGACCTCCTCCGTGATCATGCCGGCTCACAAGCGCCTACGGGATCGGGGCCGTTCCACTATGATGGACCAGGAGGGGGAAGACATGCGCATCGCCATCCTGACGTCGATCGCGATGATCGCCTTCGCGGCCAATTCGGTCCTCGCGAGGCTGGCATTGTCCGATGGCGCCATCGATCCACTGGCGTACACGGGGATCCGGCTGGTGTCAGGCGCCCTCGTGCTCGCCGTCATCCTGGTATTGCGCGCGCGAAGCAGCGACGTGGCGCGGCCGGCGCTCATCGGCCGTGGGGCGGTCGGCACCTGGCCGGGTGCACTGGCGCTCGCGCTCTATGCGGTGACCTTCTCGATCGCCTACGTCATGGTCGCGACCGCGCCCGGCGCCCTCATCCTGTTCGCGAGCGTCCAGATCGGCATGCTCGCCTGGGCGGTCATCCGCGGCGACCGGCCCGGCCTGCTCGAATGGACCGGCATCGCGCTGGCGTTCAGCGGACTCGTCTACCTGGTCTCCCCGAGCCTGGTGGCGCCGCCCCTGGCCGGCGCAGTCCTGATGGCGGTGGCGGGCGTGTCCTGGGGCGCCTACTGCCTGGTCGGGCGGGGCTCGCAATCGGCGCTCGCCGATACCGCCGGCAACTTCGTGCGCTGCGTGCCGGCAGGCGTCGTGCTGATCGTCGCCGGCATCCTGCGGCTCGCACCGCGACCGGAGGGCGTGGGCTACGGGCTGCTCTCGGGGGCGATCGCCTCCGGGCTGGGCTACATCATCTGGTATGCCGCCCTGCCGAGCCTGTCACGCGCCCGGGCGGCATTCGTGCAGCTCACGGTGCCGGCCATCGCCGCCGCCGGCGGTGTGGTCTTCATCGGCGAGGCGCTCAACGACCGCCTGCTGCTCGCCACCGCCATCATCATCAGCGGAGTCGCGCTCGCGCTTGCGGCATCGCAATGGCGCGGCATGCGGACGGGCGACACGGCCTCGTGACGGCGCATGGCCTGCTCGCGGCTACGTGGCCCACCCGCCGCCAGAACGGCCCTATGATTCATGCTTCCCGGATCCGGCGAAGGCCACGATGACCACCTCCTCGACACCTGACCGAACCCTCACCCTCGGCGCACAGCCGGCATGGCTGCAGACCCAGTCGCCGGCCATGAAGGTATTCGCCGTCGTTTTCGGCACCCTGGTGCTGGCCGCATCGGCGCATATCAGCGTCCCGATGGTGCCGGTGCCGATCACCATGCAGACCCTGGCGGTCACCCTGGTCGGCGCCCTGTACGGGTGGCGCCTGGGCGGGCTGACGATCCTGCTCTGGCTGGCCGAAGGCGCGATCGGCCTGCCGGTGTTTGCCGGGGGGACCGGGGGCTTTGCCCGCTTCCTCGGGCCCACCGGTGGCTACCTGCTGGCGTTTCCGCTCGCCGGTGCGCTGACGGGCTGGCTGGTCGAACGCGGCTGGAACGGGCAACGCATGCTGCTTGCCTTCACGGCCATGCTGATCGGCAACGCCGTATGCCTGCTGTTCGGCGGCGCCTGGCTGGCGACGATCGTCGGCGCGCAGAAAGCCTTCGCCGTCGGCGTGGCGCCTTTCGTGGTCGGCGCAGTGCTCAAGGCCGCCCTGGGGGCCGCCATTCTCAAGGCGATCGGCGCGGGCACCCGCCGGCAGGACAGCGCATCGTCTTCGACGTAGGACCGCAACAGTGTGCGCTGCGGCGGCCCCGAGGCGGGCGTCGCGCGGCGGCCACTGTCAATCCGCGAGATCTTCCTCGAAGAACTCGAGCGCGCTTTTCGTGCCGGTGGCGCGGCGTTCGGCCTCCTGCTGGCGCAGCTCGCTGCGACGGATCTTGCCGGAGATCGTCTTCGGGAGTTCGGCAAACTCCAGGCGCCGGATCCGCTTGTAGGGCGCGAGGCGCTCGCGACAGAAAACCAGGATATCGCGTGCCGTCTCCGCGTCCGGGGCATTGCCTGCGGCCAGGATCACGAAGGCCTTCGGCACGCACAGGCGCACCGGATCGGGACTCGGCACGATGGCCGCCTCCGCCACGGCCGGGTGTTCGATCAGGACCGATTCGAGCTCGAAGGGACTGATGCGGTAGTCGGAGCTCTTGAACACATCGTCGGCGCGCCCGACGTAGGTGATGTAGCCGTCGGCATCGCGCTGCGCGACGTCGCCGGTGTGGTAGTAGCCCTGCTGCACGGCCTGCGCCATCCGCTCGGCGTCCTCGGCATAACCGAGCATCAGCCCCAACGGGCGCGGGTCGAGGGCGAGGCACACTTCGCCCTCGGGTTCCGCCCTGCCTTCGGCGTCGATGAGCTCCACCCGGTAGCCCGGCATGGGACGACCCATGCTGCCGGGCTTGATCGGCTGGCCGGGGCTGTTGCCGATCTGGCAGGTCGTTTCCGTCTGGCCGTAGCCATCGCGAATGGTGATGCCCCAGGCGGTGCGCACCCGCTCGATGACCTCGGGATTGAGCGGCTCGCCCGCCCCCAACAGCTCGCGCAGGCTCACCTGGTATGCCTTCAGGTCCGCCTGGATGAGCATCCGCCAGACTGTCGGCGGCGCGCACAGGGTCGTGACGCGATAGCGCTGCAGCACCTCGAGGAAGCGCTGCGCATTGAAGCGCGCGGCGTTGTAGATGAACACGCAGGCCTGGGCGTTCCAGGGGGCGAAGAAGCAGCTCCAGGCATGCTTTGCCCAGCCGGGCGAGGAGATGTTGAGATGGATGTCCCCCGGCAGGAGCCCGATCCAGTACATCGTCGAGAGATGCCCCACGGGATAGCTCTGGTGGCTGTGCAAGACGAGCTTCGGCTTCGAGGTGGTGCCTGAGGTGAAATACAGGAGCATCGGATCGTCCGCCTGCGTACTTCCTTCCGGCGTGAAGTCGATCGGCGCCTGCTCGCTGTCCCCGAACGAGCGCCATGCGCCCTCGGTCGGCCCGACCACGATGCGGGTGTAGTCGCCCGGGATCGCCGCGAACTTTCCGGTCATCTCCGCCCCGACGATGACGTGGCGCACCTGCCCGCGCTCGAAACGGTCCTCGAGGTCGGCGCGCACCAGTAGCGTGGAGGCCGGCACCACCACGGCGCCGAGTTTCATCGCCCCGAGCATGGCCTCCCAGAGCGCCCGCTCGTTGTTGAGCATCAGCAGCACGCGCTCGCCACGGCGCACCCCGAGTCCGTGCAGCCAGTTCGCGACCTGGTTCGACCGCCGCGAGAGCGCGGCGAAGGAGATTTTCTCCTCGCGCCCGTCCTCCTCGAGGATCCACAGCGCGGGCGCCTCGTTGCCGGCGGCCATCACGTCGAAGTAGTCGAGCGCCCAGTTGAAGCCCGAGAACTTTGGCCAGCGGAACTCGTCGTAGGCCCGGCGGTAATCACTGCGCTGCTGCAGGAGGAAATCCCGGGCGGCGACGAAGGACTCGTAGGGTGTGGTGGTCATGTCTCCCCCTGTGCTGCCCCTACCGGTTCATCTGCGCTTGTCCAGGAAACCGGAGAAGAACTGGCGGGCGTTGGCCTCGAGCGTGTCCAGATGATAGCCGCCCTCCTGGACGATCACCGTCGGCAGGCCCAGGGACGCGACCCGTTCGCCCAGCCGCGCGAAGCCTTCCGCGCTGACCTTGACGGGTGACTGCGGATCCTCGACATAGATGTCGAAACCGTGGGCAAAGACGAGGGCGCCCGCGCCGAACTCCCGGGCGAGGTCCAGCGCGCGATCGACATGCTCGAAGAACAGGTCCTCGGACGCACCGTGGGGTACGGGAAAGTTCCGGCTGCAACCGACGCCTTCGCCAACGCCGGTCTCGTCCGCAAAACCCGTCACGACGGGATAGAAGTTCTCCGGGTTCGCATGGACCGAGATCGTCATCACATCGGGGCGATCGTAGAAGATCTCCTGCGTCCCCTGGGCATGATGCACATCGGTATCGAGCACCAGCACCTTCCCGTACTTCGATCGCAGGCGTTGGGCGGCCGCCGCGGTCGAGTTGATGTAGCAGAATCCGCCCGCGGCATCCTTGCGCGCATGGTGCCCCGGTGGACGGCACAGCGCGTAGACCTCGCGTTCGCCCTCGAGGACGGCATCGGCCGCCGCAACCGCCGACTGGGCGCTCCAGTAGGCGGATCGCCAAGTCGTCGCGCCGATCGGGCAACTGCCATCGGCCAGGTGATAGGCGGCTTCGGCAAGGATGCCTCGTCGAGGATTGGGCTCGCGCACATAGATGTTCGACATGACCTCGTCGCCCCAGTCTGACGAGGTCTCGAGCCAGCGGCCATGAGCGGTACGCAGGAACTCCAGGTAGGCGTCGGCGTGGACCGCCCGCAGGGGTTCCATTCCGGCGTCCGGCGGTGTGTTGACCTCGAAGCCCAGGTCCGTGATCGCCTGCAGCAGGCGGCTGGCCCGCTCGGGCACTTCCTGCGGCTGGCGCATCGCGCCGCGCGACAGGTAGGTTCTCGGCAGGTGCAGCAACTGCTCCGGATGGAAGAAAGCCTGCATGCACGTCTCCTCAATCGGTACGCGCATCGATCACCGAGACACCGTCGACTTCACTGTAGCGCCAGTCGTATTCCATGTATTGTGCCGTCTTCTGCGCCACCTCGGTCCCGAACAGGCGGGCCACCAGGTAGAGCGCCGCATCGGTTCCCGCCGACACGCCGGCGGAGAACACCAGATTGCCGTTGTCCACCACCCGCGCCTTCGGATGGATGCGCAGGTCCTTCCCCATCGTCTCGAGCAGGGGCAGGCCAACCTGGTGGGTGACGATGGCCTTGCCATCGGCCAGCCCGGCGCTGGCGATGATGAGCGCACCGGTGCAGACCGACAGGATGATGCCGCCGCGCTCATGGTGCCGGCGGATGTGCTCCAAGGTCGCGGGATTGACGCATTCGCGCCGGGAACCCGGGCCGCCCGGCACCACCAGGATATGGGGCTGGGGCTGCTCGTCGTAGGCGTACTCCGGGTTGATACTGAGCTTGCCGCGCGCGAGCACCGGCCGCAACCGCTGGGCGGTAGTGTAGACGTCGAAGCAGCGAATGCCGCTCAGCAGGCCGGCCACGTTGAATACTTCGAACGGGCCGGCGAAATCCAGCACCTCCACGTCTTCGAAGAGCAGGACTGAAACGATCCGGGTGCTCACTGCTTGTCTCCTTGATCCGGGAGTTCCGGCTCGATCGAAGCCTGCGCCCTCAGCTCACCCCGAGGTAGGCCTGGCGGATATAGTCGTCCTTCGCCATGTCGGCGCTGGAGCCCTCGCGGCCGACCCGGCCATGCTCGAGGACGTAGACGCGATCGGCGATCCGCAGCGCCGACTGCGCGTCCTGCTCGGCCATGAGAATGGCGGTGCCGGTTTCGCGGATCCTGCGGATCGCCTCGAAGATCTCCATCTTCAGCCGATGCGCGATGCCGACCGAAGGCTCGTCGAGCAGCAACAGCGCCGGCTTGCCCATCAGCGCACGACCGATCGCGACCATCTGTTGCTGACCGCCCGACAAGGTGCTGACCACCTGGCCGGCGCGCTCCTGCAGGATGGGGAACAATCCGTAGACGAACTCGAGATCGCGCTCGACTTCGGCGCGGTTGCGGCGCAGGTAGGCGCCGAGCATCAGGTTCTTGAGAACCGTGAGCTCGGGAAACAGCCGTCGACCTTCGGGACAGTGGCAGATGCCCTTGCCGACCACCGCATGGGCAGGCAAGTCCTGCAGCGACTCGCCGCGCAACTCGAGCGTACCCTGCGATGGCTGCATCCGCGAGATGGCCTTGAGCAAGGTCGACTTGCCCGCGCCGTTCGGCCCGAGCACCGCAACGATCTCGCCCTCGGCCACGGTCTGCGACACCGCTTCGAGGGCGATCGCCTTGCCATACCAGACCGACAGCTCCCGGATCTGCAACAACGGCGTTTTCATGCGACCTCCACGTTCGGCCCCTCGACACCGATATAGGCGTCGATCACGCGCGGGTGCGCGACGATGCGCTCGGGCGTGTCATCGGCGATCACCTCGCCAAAGTCGAGCGCGATCACCCGGTCGACCAGCTTCATGAACTCGTGCAGCTTGTGCTCGATCAGCAGCACGGTGAGGCCGGTCTCGCGATGGATCCTGCGGATCAGCGCCGAGAGCTCGGCGATCTCGCCCGAGCCAAGGCCGGCGAAAGGCTCGTCGAGCAGCAGGAGCCTGGGCCCGGTCGCCAGTGCGCGGGCGAGCTCGAGCCGGCGCTGGTCGCCGTAGGCCATCACCTCGACCGGCGTGTGCTCCCTGCCCGCCAGGCCGACCTGCTCGATCAGTTCGCGGGCGTGCGCATCCCGGCCCTGGGGCGGCGCGGGCCGCGACAGCCCGCCAACCTTGACGTTCTCGAGCACCGTCATGCCGATGAAAGGCCGGCATAACTGGAAGGTCCGGGAGATGCCCAGCCGCACGATCCGGTGCGGCGCCATCCCGAGGACCGAGCGACCCATGAATACGACACTGCCTTCGTCGGGCGCAATGAAGCCGGTGAGCAGGTTGTACAGCGTGGTCTTGCCGGCGCCGTTCGGCCCAAGCACACCGGCGACCTCGCCGGACTGCAACGAGAAGCTCACATCACTGACCGCGACCAGTCCGCCGAAGCGCTTGGTCAGGTGACCGACTTCGAGAATGGTACTCATGCGGAAGCTCCTAGCCGCGCCTTCAGCCGCTGCCACGTCGGCGCGACCAGCCCCTGGGGCAGGAAGAACAGGATGAGGATCAGGGTCAGGCTGTAGATCATCAGCCGCCACTCGCCAAAGTCACGCAGCAGTTCGGTCATCATCACCAGCAGGATCGCGCCCCCGACCGGTCCCCAGATCGACGACATTCCGCCGACGTAGACCATGGTGATGACGGTGATCGACAGCACGACCGTGAAGACCTGTGGACTGACCTGCAACTGGTACTGGGCATAGATCGCGCCGCCGGCGCCGGCGACGGCGCCGCTGATCACCAGCGAGGCGATCTTGTACCAGGTGACGTTGAGCCCCGCGGCCTGGCAGGTCGCCTCGTCGCCGCGGATCGCACGCAGGATCAGCCCCCAGTTCGAGCGCGCCAGCAACAGCAACCCGGTCGTGGAGACCACCAGCACCGCGAGCGCGAAGTAGTAGAAGCCCAGTTGTGAATGGATCAGTGGCTCGATGCCGTTGATGCCCTCCTCGCCGCCGGTCTGCTCCCAGAAGATCAGCATCAACCGCTCCATGATCGCCGAGGCAGACAGCATCGCCAGGGCGAAATACGGCCCCTTGAGCCGCAGGGTCGGAAACCCCACGACCAGCGCGAACAGTGACGCGACCACCATCGCCGTCGGGATCGCCCACCAGCCGCTGATCCCCCAGACGGTGTTCATGAACCCGGCGGTATAGGCCCCCGCCCCGATGAACAGGGCGTGGCCGAAGTTCTCGCGCCCGGTGAGCCCCGACATGAAATCCCAGCTGACCGCCCAGATCGCGTAGATGATCGCGACCGTGAGGATGCCGGTGAGATAGGTATTGCCGAACAGCAGTGGCAGCAGCGCCATCACCCCCACGAACACTGCCGCGCCGACCAGGTCGATCTTCTGCGTGAACATCTCTTGCTGGCCTCCCAGGCTCAGAATGCGGCGCGTTTGCCGAACATGCCGACTGGCCGGAAAATCAGCATCAGCAGCGTTGCGAGTACCGAGATGATCTCGGTCCATCCGCTCGAGATCGTGTACGCGACGATCGTTTCGGCATAACCGAGCATCAGGGCGGCCAGGATGCTGCCCGGGATCGAACCCAGGCCGCCGACGACGACGATCGCGAAGGCCTTGATGATCGGCAGCAACCACATCGTCGGCTGCACGGTGAGGAAGGGACCGGCGAGGATTCCAGCGGCGGCGGCGAGTGCGGCCGACATCGCCATCACGAGCGAGAAGATCCGGTCCGACGGGATACCCATGTACTGGGCGGCATCGGGATCCTGCGAGATCGCGAGAATCGCCGAGCCCAGACGGGTGCGCTGGATGAACAGCCACAACACGCCGATCAGCACGATCGCCGATATGACGGTGAACAGCCGCTGTCCGGCAACGCCCACGCCCATGATCGTGTACTTGGCGGTGACCATCGACGGCACGTTGCGGTACTCGGAGCCGAAGGTCAGGAACAGCACCTGTTCGATCGCCAGCGCCACGGCCAGCGTGATCATCAACACCGCCAGCAGCGACTTGCGGCGCATCGGCCGTACCAGGACGCGCTCCATCGCCACCCCGAACAGGGCGACGAAGGCGATCGACAACAGCGCGGCCGGCAGCAACGGCATGCCGAGCGAGGTCAGCACATAGGCGCCATAGGCGCCCAGCGCATAGAACGAACCGTGCGCCAGGTTGAGGATTCGCGCCACGCCGAAGATCAACGTGAAGCCGACCGCCAGCATCGCGTAGATAGCGCTCGACACCGCGCCCTGTATCAGGATCTCGACCAAGGGAACTCCCGGCAGCGTATGGACATTGAACTCGGAGGTAGCAACCCGGGGCCGGCGCGATCCCGGGGGATCGCGCCACTGCGTCGGCGCTCTGTCACGCCAGGCGGCCGGGCAGGCTCATCCCGGGCCGCTCGGGCGGACGCCCGGGCGCCGACTGCAGCCTGCCGGCCTACTTCTTCGCCATCCAGGGCGGCAGGATCGGGTCGGCGGTCCGCAAGGCCTTCGGGAATACGACCTCGCGCTTGCAGTCCGCCTGCCATTGCGCAAACAGCAGGTTCGGGTGCTTGCCGCCGGTCTTGAGTTCATGACGCTCGTCGAACTCGATGAGGCCCGGAATGCCGACGTAGCTGGTCTTCTCGAGCGCCTTGATCACCGGATCGGTATCGGTGGTCTTGGCCAGGGCAACTGCTTCGGCATAGATGTGCACCGCGTCGTAGGCGCCATAGGCGGTGTATACCGGCGTACGCTTGGTGCGCTTGGCGAACTCGTCGAAGAACGGCACCGTCTTGGGCGTGATCGGGGCGCGCACCGCGAAGTTCCCGGCGATCTCGGACACCGACTTGCCGCCGATCCGTTCGCAGAAGTCGCCGTCCATGCTCTTCACGTCGACCCCGCCGTAGGGCATCGGGAAGCGGGCGTCGTACCACTGCTTGGCGAAGACGTCGCTCGAGGCATGCGACAGGATCACGACCAGATACTGGGCGCCCGAGTCGCGCACCTTCGAGAACAGCGGCGAGAAATCCGAAGTCTGGGTGTCGAACAGCTCGGTGAAGCGGACATCGACCCCGGCGGCCGTGGCGCCCTTCTTGAGGATGGGCACCAGATCCTGGACCCACTTGGCGTTCTCGCCGACGATCGCGACCTTCTGGAATCCGAGCTCGCCGCCGACGAAATCGGACAGGAAGACGGTCAGCTGCCGGGCCTGGTCGGCGGCGTTGACGGGCCCGACGCGGAAGATGTACTTGTAGTTGTCGTAGTCGGTCTTGACCTTCGCGGTGACTGACGGCGATGCCGCGCCCACGCCGAGGTAGATCGTCTTGGCACGCGAGATGTGCGGCAACTGGGCCAGCGTGACGCCGCTGGTGTAGCCGCCGACAAGTACGTCGACCTTCTCCTCGGCCGTCAGTTTCTTGATCGCGTTGATCCCTGCCTCGGGCTTCTCCGTTTCGTCGGCCACGACCATCTCGAACTTCCGTCCGAGTACGCCGCCCTTGGCGTTGATCTCGTCGATCGCCATCTGGACCGCTTCCTGGGTATCCCGACCGACCTGCAACTGGACCGCAGTCGGCACCCCGATCCGGATCGGCCCTTGCTGGGCCATGACAACGGGGGCATGGCCCAGGACTGCCACCAATCCGGCGCCAAGCGCCGATGTGATCAGAGTGCGACGCGTCATCGATGTCTCCGGTGGTCGAGGTTGCCCGTACGGCACCTCATTCGGTTGGTATGAGTACGCTGACAAGCCCGAACACCCGGATCCGATCCCGAAGGCTGTCAGTCTGCGAGGCTAGCCCCGTCACTTCGACAGCGTCAAGTGCGCTATCCGAACTTTTTCCCGATCCGCCCCCTTGCGCCGCTCAGGCGGCCTCGTGCAGCAGCAACTTGGCTTCGTCGAATTCCCGCAGCAAGGTCTCGCGGCGCTGCCGCGCGGCCGCCAGGTTGCGTGACTTCACGTGGCCATATCCGCGGATATCCTCGGGTACCGACGCGATGCGCACCGCGATCGGCAGGTTCTCGCGCGTGAGCCTGGGCAGCAGCTCGCCGATCGTGCGTTCGTACTCGTCGACCAGGGCCCGCTCGTGGCGACGCTCCTCGGTGCGCCCGAAGATGTCGAACGGCCCGCCGCGCAGGCCCCGCAGCTTCGCCAGCACGCCGAAGGCCTTCAGCATCCATGGTCCATACTCGCGCTTGACCAGCTCGCCCTTGTTGTTTCGCTTCGCGAGAAGTGGCGGCGCCAGGTGGAAGCTCAGGCTGAAGTCTCCCTCGAACTGCTGTCGCAGCTGCTCGAGGAAGCGGCCATCGGTGTACAGGCGGGCAACTTCGTACTCGTCCTTGTAGGCCATCAGCTTGGCAAAGTAGCGCGCCGCCGCTTCCGTCAGCTTGAGCGTCCCCTTGCCGGCCACCCGCTGCTCGGCGTCGCGCACCCTGGCGACGAAGTCGGTGTAGCGCTTCGCGTAGGCGGCGTTCTGGTAGCCGACCAGGAACTCGGCGCGATGGGTCACCAGTTCATCGAGCGACAGCCGCACCGGCTTGCGCACCAGCGTGATCGAAGACACCGGTACAGCCGCTTTCTCGACCCGCTCGGGATCGACCGCGGCGACGCGGCCCCAGGCGAATGCCTGCTTGTTCGATTCGATCGCGACCTGGTTGAGCTCGATCGCCCGCTCGATCGCCTCGGCCGAGACCGGAATCAGCCCGCGCTGCCAGGCGAAGCCGAGCATGAACAGGTTGGTGGCGATCGCATCGCCGAGCAGGGCCGTCGCCAGCCGGCTTGCATCGACGAAGCTGGCCGCCGAGCGGTCACCGATCGCGGCGATGATGGCCGCCTCCATCTCGCCCAGGGGGAACTTCCAGTCCGGGTTGCGCGTGAAGTCCGCGGTCGGCGTGGCCGACAGGTTCGCGACGACCCGCGTGCGTCCTGGCGCCATCCTCGCGAGCGCCTCGCGCCCCGCGGTGACCAGCACATCGCAGCCGAGCACCGCATCGGCCGCGGCCGCACCGATGCGCGGCGAATACAGTGGCTGACCGGGGTTGGCGAAGCGCAGGAAGCTCATGACCGCGCCGTTCTTCTGCGCCAGGCCGGTCACGTCGAGTACGGTGACCGACTTGCCCTCGAGGTGCGCGGCCATGCCGAGCAACTGGCCGATCGTGACCACGCCGGTGCCGCCGATGCCGGTGATCATCAGCGCATAGGACCGGTCGAGCGCGGGCAAGGTGGCTGGCGGTAGCTCCCCGGCGATCGAGGCCGCGATCGAGGCCGTCCGGGCCCCGGGCGCCGGCGCACTCGCGGCCGCCCTGTCCTTTGCCACGTCCACGCGAGCGCTACGCAGCTTGCCGCCGTGCACCGTCACGAAACTCGGGCAGAAGCCGTCGACACAGGAGTAGTCCTTGTTGCACGAGGACTGATCGATCTTGCGCTTGCGGCCGAACGTCGTCTCCACCGGCTCGACCGAAACGCAGTTGGACTTCACGCCGCAGTCGCCGCATCCTTCGCAGACCGCCTCGTTGATGAACACGCGCTTCTGCGGATCGGGAAAGGTGCCGCGCTTGCGGCGGCGGCGCTTCTCGGCCGCGCAAGTCTGGTCGTAGATCAGCACCGACACGCCGGGGTAATCGCGCAGCTCGCGCTGCACCTCGTCGAGCGCGCTGCGGTGATGGACCGCGATGGACGGGTCGAAATAGCCCCCCGGGTACTTGCCCGGCTCGTCGGTCACGACGACGATCTTCCCGACCCCTTCCGCGGCGACCTGACGCGCGATCAGCTGTGGCGTCAGCGGCCCGTCGTGGGGCTGGCCGCCGGTCATCGCGACGGCATCGTTGAAGAGGATCTTGTAGGTGATCGGCGTGTTCGTGGCCACGGCCAGCCGGATCGCCAGCGAGCC
>CAYZBJ010000005.1:0-15926 GCA_964476625.1 uncultured Burkholderiaceae bacterium
GAAGTAGATGTTGTCCAGGACGCGCTCGGCGATGGAGTCGTGGCCGAGTGCCTGGGCGAGGCCCCGGAAGCGTCCCCAGTGGTAGGGCACCGCGCCGCCGCCGTGCGGGATCACGAAGCGCAGGGTGGGGAAGTCGCGAAACAGGTCGGAGTCGAGACACTGCATGAACGCGGTGGTATCGGCGTTGAGGTAGTGCGCCCCGGTGGTGTGGAAGCAGGCGTTGCAGCTCGTGCTGACATGGATCATCGCCGGGATGTCGTACTCGACCATCTTCTCGTAGATCGGGTACCAGTGGCGGTCCGACAGCGGCGGCTCGCGCCAGTGGCCACCGGACGGGTCCGGGTTCAGGTTGATCGCGACGAAGCCGTAGTCGCGGATGCAGCGCTCGAGTTCCGGAATGCAGCTGGCCGGGTCGACACCGGGCGACTGGGGCAGCATCGCCGCGCCGATGAAGTAGTCGGGGAACAGGGTCGCAACCCGGTGGCAGAGCTCGTTGCAGATCGCCGCCCAGGTCGAGCTCACCTCGAAGTCGCCGATATGGTGGGCCATGAAGCTCGCCCGCGGCGAGAACACCGTCAGGTCGCTGCCGCGCTCGAGCATCTTCGCGAGCTGGTTCTTCTCGATCGATTCGCGCAGCTCGTCGTCGCTGATGACGAGTTCGGCCGCCTTCGGCTTCGCGCTCGAGGTGCCGATCGCCGCGATCTGGCGCTTGCGCCAGGTTTCGAGCGCGGTCGGCGCGGTGGTGTAGTGGCCATGGATGTCGATGATCATCGCGGGTGTCCCTTCCAGACGGCGGCGGGGATCATCACTTCCCCGCGCATGATGAGGCGCGCGGTGCGCAGCAGGGCGGCGCGCACCACCCGCTGGGGGTCGGCCGGGTCGAGTTCGAGCTCGACGCTGAATTCACCCGACGGATGTTCGACCGAGGCCTGGCGCACCAGCCCGCCGGCGGGCGCGGCGACGTCGTGGGCGACCGAGCCCTCGAGCACCGCGGCGGTGCCGACGGTGACCGCCTGGAGCACCCCGATCGCGTCGTGGACCACATGCGGGATGAAGGTCCGGGTGCTGATGCTGCCGCCGGCGCGCGGCGCAGCGACCAGGCACATCTTCGGATAGGTGCGGGCGGACACGTCGCCCAGGCCCATGGCCTCGCCACAGGCGAGCCGCAGGGTCTCGAGCCGTGCCTTGAGTTCGTCGTCGGCGCCGAGCGCGCCGACCTCCTCGTAGCCGGTCCGGCCGAGGTCGCTCGCGCGGATCATCACCATCGGCATGCCGTTGTCGATGCAGGTGACGTCGATGCCCTCGATCCGGTCGCGCACCCGGCCGGTGGGCAGCAGGCCCGAGCAGACCGAGCCGGCGGTATCGAGGAAGTTGATGACGATCGGCGCGGCGGTGCCCGGCACCCCGTCGATGCGCGCCTCGCCGTCGTAGCGCACCCGCCCGCCCGGGGTGAGTACCGTGATGTCGCACTGCATGCCGGTGTTGCGGGTGAGCACCCGGGCGGTGGTGGTGTCGCCCTGCGGCTTCACCAGCCCGGTCTCGATGGCGTAGGGCACCACGGCGGCGAGCATGTTGCCGCAGTTCGGCGTGGTGTCGACGAAGGCACGGTCAACCACCACCTGGGCGAAGAGGAAGTCGACATCGACGCCGGGCTCGCTGCCGGCGCTGATGATGCCGACCTTGCTGGTGAGCGGATTGGCGCCGCCCAGCCCGTCGATCTGGCGGCGATCGGGAGAGCCCATGGCGGCGAGCAGGACCCGGTCGCGCAGTTCGGTATCGGTGGGCAGGTCGGCGGCGGCGAAGAAGGGGCCGCGCGAGGTGCCACCGCGCATGAACAGGGCGGGAATTGCAGTCTGCATGAGGCCATTGTCATGGATCGTCGTCGAACCGGACAAGGGCGACCCGGGCACTAGCAGTTATGCCGATCTGGCATGCTAGGCTGGGAGATATCCCGCCGGTGCCGTTTCGGGTCGAACGCCGGATCGCGCCCCGGACCCGCCACCGCCACCTCCTGCCATCGAGGCCCGAATGAACCTGCGCCAGCTCGAATACTTCGTACGGGTCGCCGAGCTCGGCAGCTTCACCCGGGCCTCCCATGCGCTGGGCGTGGCCCAGCCGGCGCTCAGCCGCCAGGTCCGTGCCCTCGAGGTCGAGGCCCGCCAGAGCCTGCTGATCCGCAATGGCCGGGGCGTCTCGACCACCGAAGCCGGCAGGCTGGTGCTCGAGCATGGCCGCGGCATCCTCCACCAGGTGGAGAGGCTCGCGCAGGAGCTCGATCAGGCGCGCGGCGCGCCGGTCGGCCGGATCGCGCTAGGCTTGCCGCCGACCCTGTCCAAGCTGCTGGCGGTGCCGCTGATCCGCGCGTTTCGCGAGCGCATGCCGGCGGTCGGCCTGTCGATCGCCGAAGGGCTGTCGGTGACCATGGCCGGTTCGATCGCCGATGGCCGGCTCGACCTCGCGGTGGTCTACAACCCGATCGCATCCCCGGAGCTGGAACTCCATCCGTTGCTCGAGGAACGGCTCTACCTCATCGAGCGGCGCGGCGCCGGCGAGGCCGGCCCGCATGGCGCACCGATAGCACTCGCGGCGCTGGTCGACCGACCCCTGGTGATTCCGAGCCGACCCAATGCGCTGCGCATGCAGGTCGATTCCAGCCTCGCCCTGCGCGGGCTCGCCCCGCGCATCGCGCTCGAGACCGACGGGGTCAATGCGATCCTGGAACTGGTCGCCGACGGGTTGGGTTCGGCGGTGCTCGCCGGCAGCACCGTGCAGACATTGGGCGACGACCCGCATTTCGTGTCACGGCCGATCGTCGATCCGCCGCTGGCGGTGCGGCTCGTGCTGGTCTCGAGCGCCCGGCGCCCGGCCACGCCCGCCCTGCGCGCGGCGATCGAGCTGCTGTGCGAGCGGATCGTCGGCCAGCTCGGCGACGCTTGGCAGCGCCCGCCGAATCAAAATGGGGTCACAAAAATCAAAATGGGGTCAGACACCATTAATTAATGGTGTCTGACCCCATTTTAGATGACCCCATTTCTGACCCCATTTTAGATGACCCCATTTCAGAGATCGGAAGCCTGCCGGGTCAGTCGTCGGCGGAAACGCCGGCGAAGGCGAGGCGCGCGGCCTCGTAGGACTCGAGCGTCTCGACGATCTCGTTGGTGATCCGGTCCGACCAGGTGTTCTCGACCTGGCAGGTGCCGGCTCCGGCATGGCCGCCGCCGCCGTAGCGCAGGCATAGCGAGCCGATGCTCATCCGCGCCGAGCGATCGAGGATCGACTTGCCGATCGCCAGCACCGTGTTCTGGCGGCGCAGGCCCCAGATCCGGTGGATCGACAGGGTGCACTGCGGATACAGCGCATAGACCATGAATCGGTTGGTCGCGTAGATCGTCTCTTCGTCGCGCAGGTCGAGGACCACCACCTTGTCGTGCACGGTGGCGCAGCGCCTGATCTGGGCGATGGCCAGCGCGCGGTGCGAGTCGTAGAGTTCGACACGCTCGCGCACGTCGGGCAGTGCGAGGATGTCGCGGATCGACAGGCTGCGGCAGGCGTCGACCAGCTGCAGCATCAGCTGGTAGTTCGAGATGCGGAACTCCCGGAAGCGGCCCAGGCCGGTACGGGCGTCCATCAGGTAGTTCAGCAGGGTCCAGCCGCTCGGGTCGAGGATGTCGTCAAGGTCGTAGCGGGCCGAATCGGCCTTGTCGACCGCTTCGAGCAGGCTGCGGCTGATGCCGGGGAAGCGTTCCGCGCCACCGAAGTACTCGTGGATGACCCGGGCGGTCGAGGGGGCGTCCGGATCGATGACGTGGTTGTCGCGATCGCCGATGTTGCGCTCGAACTCCGAGGCATGGTGGTCGAACACCCGGTGCGCCGCGGGCACGTAGGGGAGGTTGGCCGTGATGTCGCGGCCGGTGATCTCGATGCGGCCATCCTGCATGTCCTTGGGGTGGACGAACAGGATGTCGTCGATCAGGTCGATCTCGCGCAGCAGCGCCGCGCAGACCAGGCCGTCGAAATCGGAGCGGGTGACGAGTCGGTAACGGGCGCGTTGCATGAATCCTCCCGGACGGGTTTGGGCACGAGTTTCGCGCGGACGCGGCAACGCCAATCGGTCGATCAGTCGAGGGATCGCCGGCCTTTTCGGGCGCCGACGCCCCGCGGCCCGGATTGGTCGTTCCGGTTCTCGCAAGGAGGGATTGTCTCAGGCGATCGGCGTGCGCAATGTGACAAGTTCCTCGGCAGCGGTCGGATGGACCGCCACGGTGGCGTCGAACTGGGCCTTGGTGGCGCCCATCTTCACCGCGATGCCGGCGAGCTGGATCATCTCGCCGGCTTCCGGGCCGACGATATGCACCCCGACCACTCGGTCGCTGGCATCGTCGACCACCAGCTTCATGAGCATGCGCGAGGGATCCTCGCTGAAGCTGTCGTGCATCGGCCGGAAAGTCGTCCGGTAGATGCGCAACTTGCCGTAGCGCTCGCGGGCGGCCGTCTCGGTGAGCCCGACCACCCCGATTTCCGGGGTCGAGAAGACCGCGGCGGGGACGTCCTCGTGGTCGCAGATCCAGGGCCTGTTGCCGAAGACGGTGTCGGCGAAGGCGTGCCCCTCGCGGATGGCCACTGGTGTCAGCGCGACACGGTCGGTGACATCGCCCACCGCCCAGATCGATTCGACGTTGGTGCGGGAATCCGCGCCGACCGCGATCGCCCCGCGTTCGCGCAGCTTCACGCCGGCTTCCTCGAGACCGATGCCGGCGGTCGCCGGCACGCGACCGGTGGCGAGCATCAGCTGGCCCACCCGCCGGCTCGTGCCGTCCGAGAGGCTGGCGAGGAGCTGCGCGCCATCGCGGCGAATCGCCCGCACTTCGGTGCGCACCAGCACCTCGATGCCGGCGGCGCGCAAGGCCTGGGCGAGGTGGTCGCGGACGTCGTCGTCGAAGCCGCGCAGGATCTGCTCGCCCCGGTAGACGACGGTGACCCGTACCCCGAGGCGCTGCAGCAGGCAGGCGAACTCCAGTGCGATGAAGCCGCCGCCCTCGATCAGCATCGATTCGGGCAGGGTTTCGAGATCGAAGACCTCGTTGCTGGTGATCGCGAGCTCCGCGCCCTCGATCGACGGCCGAAACGGCGTGCCGCCGGTGGCGACGAGGATGTGTGCCGTATCGATCACCTCGCCGGTGGCGAGCAGCCGCACGCGCTGCGGGCCTTCGAGCACGGCGCGCGAGTCGACCGTCTCGACGCCGGCCGCCACCAGGTTGCGCCGATAGATCCCCTCGAGCCGGGTGATCTCGCCTTCCTTGGCGGTGCGCAGCCGGGCCCAGTCGAAGGCGGTCGATCCGATCTCCCAGCCGAAGCCGCGCGCTTCCTCGAAGAGATCGGCGAAGCGGCTCGCGATGACCAGCAGTTTCTTCGGGACGCAGCCGCGGATCACGCAGGTGCCGCCATAGCGGAATTCCTCGGCCACCATCACCCGCGCGCCATGGCCCGCGGCGATCCGGGCCGCGCGCACACCGCCCGAGCCCCCGCCGATCACGAAAAGATCCACCTGCCTGTTCATTGCACTTCGCTCCTTGCTGGCGGCGTCGACCGGGCTGCCCGGTCGGCCGCGAAATCGTCACGCTCGAGCACGAGCGATACCAGGATGCCGGCGACCAGTCCCCAGAACGGCGCGCCGATCCCGCCGAGCGACACCCCCGAGACGGTCACCAGCAGGCTCGCGAGCGCTCCGAAGCTGTACCGTCCGCCAAAGGATGTCACGAACGATGCCTGCAGCACCCGCAGCATCGCCAGCCCGGCGAGGGTGGCGATGAAGGCGCCCGGCATGGCCAGCAGCGTCCGGGTGAACAGGGGCGCGAACAGGCCGAAGGCCACTGCGAGCAGCCCGGTGAAGATCGCCGCGGTGTAGTGCCGGTGCCGTTCGCCGACGCTGGTGATGAGGGCGTTGGTCGGGCCCGTCAGGCAGGTGGGGGCGCCGCCGGTGATCGAACTCGCGACCGTCCAGGCGCCGCAGGCGAAGGTCGTGGCATCGACCGGCACCCGGTGGCCGGCGGCGGCGAGCACCGCGATGCCCTGCATGTTCTGTACGGCGATCACGGTCACCGCGAGCGGGACGACCAGCTCGGCCATCGCCGCGAGCCGGAACTCCGGGGCGATCAGCAGCGGTCGCACGAAGGCGACGCCATCGGCCGCGCCCGGCGCGGCCGCACCGCCGGCGAGGATCAGCGCCACGCCGAGCGCGAGTGCCACGAGCAGGGGCGGGGCCCGGCGGGCGATGGCGGGAAAGGCCGACAGCCCGAGGAATGCGATCGTCATCGGCGCCGCGATCCAGGCATCGTCGCGCAGCGCGACGACGAGGTCGGTGCCGAATTTCAGGAACACGCCGGCGACCATCGCCATCACGATCGGCATCGGCACCGCCCGGGTGATCCGCCCCACCAGCCGGGTCGCCCCGAGCGCGATCATCAGCACCCCGGTGGCGAGGCAGGCGCCCAGCACCTCGGCATGGCTGAAATGGGTGAGGGCGGGGCCCATCAGCACCGTGCCGGGAATCGTCCAGAAGAACACCAGCGGCAGGCGCAGCCAGGCGCTCGCGGCGATGGTCAGCAGGCCGTTGACGAAGAAGCAGGTGAAGATCCAGGAGGCGATCCGGGTGTCGTCGAGCCCGCCCTGGGCGGCCACCGCGAGCACGATGGCGACCGGTCCGGTGGCGGCGAACACGAAACCCGCCAGGCCGGTCCCGGCATAGATCGCGCCGAAGTCGCGCCATGGGGCGCGCCAAGAAGAGGCCTGTCCCGCCGAACCGTCACCCAGCATGCGGCGAGCTTACCGCAGCCCGGCGCAGGGCGTCCGGGCGTGACGGGCGGGCGTGGCCGACCCGTTCGCGGGTTTTCAGTACCTGACCCGCATGGTCTCGAGATCGACCGTGACCAGTTCGTGGCCGATCGCGCCGATGGCACTGGCCGCGTAGTTCGCCGCCCAGTCGGGATCCGTCTCGAAGGCGTCGGCACCCGCGGCGGCCGCGATCGACAGCAGGCGGTCCGCGAGCAGAATCTTGCCCGAGGCGCGCACCGGCTCCGCGCCGAGCCGGATGAACTCGTCTTCGAGCCAGCGAACCGCCGCGCTGCGCTCGGTGGGCGCCGCGACCCGCAGCGGAAACTCGCGGTCGGTGGCGAAGCGGATGGTCACGGTGCCTGTCATGCGCGTTCCCTCGTGGTCGTTCCTATAATGACGAGCCTTTCATACACCCCAGGTGACGTCGACACCCTTGGCGTGTGCTTCCTTCAGCATGTCGATCAGCGGCCAGGTCCGCTGCCCCAGGGAGACGTAGATGTTGGGGTCCGCCGCTTTCTCGTGGGGATCGTCGCTCTCGGGCGGCGGGGGCGGCTCGTGGCTCACTGCCCGGCGCATGGCCTCGATCGCGTCGGGAATCTGCTCGACGGTGATGATCCCCGTCGGTCCCGGGGACTTGCCGATGATCTCCAGCAGCCGCTCGGCCACGGATTGGGTCATCGTGATGGTGCCGGTACGGCGCGACTTGAATTCGTAGATCATGACAGTACCTCTCCCTTCGCGCTCGGGCCGGGCCGCGAGCATGGCGCCGCGCCTGCTACCGAGGCTTGTCCGGATGACCAGTGTAGCCGCGGTGGCCCTCGTCGCGGCAGCTTGTACACCCGACTATAACTGGCGGCAGGTCGGGTCCGTTGACGCCGCCGCCCAGGTCCTCCTGCCGGCCCGGCCGGCCAGCATGAGCCGGCAGGTCGACCTCGACGGCCTGGCCGTCGAGATGTCGATGGAGGGCGCGCGCACCGGCGAGCAGACCTTCACCCTTGCCTGGGTGGCGCTGCCCGATGCCACCCCCGCCACCCGGGAGCGGGTGCTCGCGGCCATGGCCGCGGGCATGTTGCGCAATATCGGTGCGCGCGAGACCGAGCGTACCGAAAGCCAGGTCGCGGTCGTCGATGCGGCCGGTGCGCGCGTCGGGAGCCAGCCGGCGGTTGCGATCGTCGCCCGCGGTGAGCGTCCGGCCGCGGGCACCGGCATGCGGGCAATCTTCGTTGCTCGCGGCAACCGCGCCTGGCAGGCGGTCGCCATCGGCACCCCGCTCGACGCCGAGGCGGCGGTGATCTTCCTCGATTCGTTCAGCCTTCGCAATCCGTGACCGGAGCCGCCCCATGAGCCGGATCCTGCCGCCGGCAGCGGCCGCGCGGGTGTTCGCGGCGCTCGCCGCGGGCTATGTGATGTCGTACGCGCTGCGCTCGGTCAACGCCGCGATCGCGCCCGAACTCGTCGCCGATCTCGGCCTGTCGCACGCCGCGCTCGGCGGCCTCACCAGCGCCTACTTCTTCGCCTTCGCCGCCCTGCAGCTGCCTCTGGGCATCTGGCTCGATCGCTACGGATCGCGCCGCACCAACGGCATCCTGCTGATGGTCGCGGCGCTCGGTTGCGCGATCTTCGCGCTGGCCGATTCGTTCGCGATGCTGTGGATCGGGCGGGCGCTGATCGGCGCCGGCGTGGCCGGCGCGCTGATGGCGGCGGTGCGGGTCTATCGCTTCTGGTTCCGGCCGCAACTGCAGCAGTCGCTGATGGCCTGGATGCTGGTGGCGGGCTCCTTCGGTGCGCTCGGGGCGACGGTGCCGGTACGACTCAGCCTGCCGGTGCTCGGCTGGCGCGGCGTGTTCCTGTGCGCCGCGGTCCTGCTGGTGCTCGCGGCGATCGGCATCCTGCGCCTGCTGCCACGCGACGAGCCGACCGTGCCGAAGCGGCCCGGGGACGAGTCGATCTGGCGCGGCTATCTCGTCGTGTTCGCCGACCCCTACCTCTGGCGCTTCGGCGTGATCGCGCTGTTCGCGCAGTCCGGCTTCATCGCCTTCCAGAGCCTCTGGACCGGGCCCTGGTTCACCGAAGTGCTCGGCATGTCGCCGGGCGCTGCCGCGCAGGCGCTGCTTGCCTTCAACATCACGCTGATGTTCGGCTTCCTGGGGGTCGGCTGGGCGCTGCCCCGGCTCGCGGCCGCGGGCTGGGGCGTGCCCCGCCTGGTGGTCGTCGCCACCGTCATCGTGGTCGGCCTGCACCTCGCGATCCCCTTTGCCGACGGGCTCTTCGCCGTCGGGCTCTGGCTGGTCTACGCGGTGGTCGCGACGATCTACGTGCCGGCGCAGTCGCACGTCAGCCTGTCGTTTCCGGAGGCGCTTACCGGGCGCGCCTTCACCGCCTTCAACCTGCTGATCTTCGTCGGCGTGTTCGTCGTGCAGTGGCTGTTCGGGGTAATCGTCGACTTCGCGAGCGCCGGCGCGGTGGCCGATGCGCAGGGCTTTCGCCGGGCGCTGTTCGCCTGGGCCCTGCTCGAGGCGGCGGCCCTCGCCGTGTTCGTCCTGTGGCGTGCGTCACCGCGGGCGGCCGACGCTGCCGCCAGAATCGACGCATGAAGCTCACGCTCTGCTATCACCATGTTTCGCCATGGCGCAGCCTGTGCTCCACCACGCCCGAAGCATTCGGCCGGCATCTCGAGCTCCTGCGTCGCGCCGGCTGGCAGGCGCTCGGCTTCGACGAGTTCGCCGAACATTCACGCAAGGCGTCGCGGGCCCGTGCTGCGTTGCTGACTTTCGACGACGGCCACGCCGACAACTGGCTGCATGCAGCGCCGGTGCTCGCCGCCCATGGCGTGGCCGCGACGATGTTCGTGATCAGCGCCGACGTCGACGAAGGCCCGGTGCGCGCGCACGGCGACGAAGGCCTCGCGCCCGGCGCCACCGAGGACGACCCGGTGCGCATCCGCTGGAGCGAGCTTTCGCAATGGGCCGCGACCGGAAGCCTGTCGGTGCAGACCCATACCCATCGGCATCGCGACTGGCGGCGCGAGCCGGGCAGCGCGCGCCAGCGGGCCGCCGCCTTCGGCGCCGACCTCGACGAATCGATCGCGATCATCACCGCCCGGATCGGGCAGTCGCCCCGGGCGCTCGCCTGGCCCTGGGGGCATTCCGACCCGGGCTTGCGCAGGGTTGCCGCAAGCCGCGGCATCGGCTGGCAGTTCTCGGTGATCCCGGGTGTCGATCGCGGCCTGATGCGTGCCGAGGCGCCGTGGCACCGGGTGCCGGCCGACGGGCTCGATGCGGTGCGCTTCGCGGCCATGCTCGAGCGCTATCGCTATCGGCCGCTTGCGTTCGCCCGGTCGGGCGCGCGCCGCTGGCTCGCCATCGCGCGCGGCCAGTCGGCGCGACCGATCCTCGGCCGCTGAGCAGCCCAGGCGCGCAGCTCAACACCTGGACGAGCCGGGGGGGCCGCCGAAGTCTCGGCCCGGGAAGTCGATGACTCGGCCCGGGCCGCCGAAGCGTCAGCCCGGGAAGTCGATGACCTGCCGCGGATGCGGGAAGGGATCGTTCACGTACCAGCCGTTGGCCAGGTTGTGCGGATGCGCGGCCGCCTCGGCGAAGTCGAGTACCGGCGCTACGCAGGCATCGCACTGCTCGGCCGCGCGTGCCCATTCGTCGCGGGTCTTGCTGGCGAAGACCTCGGCGAAGCGCGCCGAGGTCGCGGCGAAGCTGCTTTCGTCGAACTGGCGGGCGGGGTCGATCTCGCCTTCCAGGCCCAGCATCTTCAGCAGCTCGGCGTAGAACTTCGCTTCGAGGGCGCCAACCGAGACGAAGCGGCCGTCGCCGGCGCGGTAGACCCGGTAGAAGGGCAGCTTGCCGTCGAGCAGGTTGTTGCAGCGCTCGAGGTTCCAGCGACCGGCGGCGATCATGCCGTGGAACATCGGCGACAGGCCGATCGTCCCGGCGAGGATGCTGGTCGAGGCGACGCCGCCGCGGCCGGTGATCGAGCGCTGCACCAGCTTGGCGAGCACGCCGACCAGCAGGGTCATCGCGCCGCCGCCGAAGTCGGCGACCACGTTGAGCGGCACGATGGGCTCTTCCTTGCCGATGGCGTTGAGGATGCCCGAGAGCGCGAGGTAGTTGATGTCGTGCCCGGCGCGCGCCGCGTACGGGCCTTCATTGCCCCAGCCCGAAAGCCGCCCGATGACCAGCTTCGGATGGGTCCTGGCGAGCTCGGCCGGCGCCAGCCCGAGGCGCTCGAGCACGCCGGGGCGAAAGCCCTCGGTCATGACGTCGGCGGTGGCGAGCAGCTCGAGCAGCTCGGCGCGACCCGATGCCGACTTCAGGTCGATGGATTTCGGCGTCTTGCGATTGTTGAAGACGTCGTACTTGTTGTCGATGCCGATGCCGAGCGAGGGGTCGGCCGGTGGGCTGACCCGCAGGACTTCGGCGCCGAGATTGCCCAGCATCATGCCGGTGAAGGGCACCGGGCCGATGGCGTGGAGTTCGACCACCTTCAGGCCGGCGAGCGGGGCGCCGCCATTGTCTTGTGCTGACATGTCTCTCACTTGTTCTGTCTGGTCGGGCAAAGCTTACGATACTTCGGGACCGCCGTCGTGGCCGGCCGATGCCGGCGCTCCGGCCAACGGATCGGCCCCGGTGCGTCAGCCAGCCTGCGGATTCGGGATCAGGCCCTGCGTGAAGCCGTCGGGGCGACCGGGCGATGGCCGTGGCTGGAACTCCACTCCGTCGGGCATGTGCACCGTCGAGGTCGGCACCGCGAGTTCGCCGCCGTGGCGGCGCACGATCTCGGCGATCCGCAGCAGGATGTCTTCCTTGGTCTCCATGTACTCGTTGTAGTCGGTGCCCGTGGTGAAGGCGTACAGGAAGAGCTTCAGGGCGAAGTCACCGCAGGTATCGAAGTTGAAGACGAAGAAGTCGTGCTGGATGCCCGGGTGCTCGGACAGCATCTTCTTGGCGTCGGCAACGATCGCCTGGACCTTGTCGACGTCGCGATAGCGGATCTGCACATGCTCCTGGATGCGCCGCGCCGTCATGCGCGAGTGATTGATCAGCACCGCGGTGTTGAACATCGCGTTGGGCACGTAGAACGGCCTGCGATCGAAGCCCATGACGCGGGTGGCGCGCCAGCCGATCTCCTGGACTTCGCCCATCACTTCGGTGCCGGGCATGATGATCCACTCGCCGACCTTGAAGGGCCGGCTGGCGTAGATGGTCAGCCCGCCGAACAGGTTCGCGACCAGGCCCTGGGCCGCGAAGCCGATGGCGATGCCGCCGATGCCGCCGAAGGCGAGGATGCCCGAGATCGAGAAGCCGAGGGTCTGCATCGCGACCAGCACCGCGGTGATGACGATCGAGGCGCGCACCAGCTTGCCGATCGCGTCGGTCGCGGTGGCGTCGAGCGGGCGGCCCTTCCGGCGCGCCTGTGCATGCAGGCCGCTCTCGATGCGCTGGACCGAGCGGATCAGGAACCAGACGATGACCCCGATCACCGCGAGGTCGCGGGCCGGCGGGAAGAACTGGTTGAGCAGGGTCAGCTCGCCTTCGCGATCGAGGATGCCGACGGCCGCCGTCAGGCCGATGATCCACAGCATCCCGCGCAGGGGCGGCCCGAGGGCGTCGAGGAAGGCGTTGCGCCAGATGTCGGCGCCGTCCTTCGAGCGGCGCACGACGGCCTCGAGCGTCTTGCGGATGACGAGATTGAGCACCAGGACCGACAGGATGATCAGGAAGACGGTGATGACGCTCGACCAGGCACCGTACCGGTCGCCGAGCCATTGGGCGATTGCTGACGTGTTCATGTCGGGGGGATCTCCTTGTGCGGGTTCGAGGGATGGCGGCGCAGGTCGATGGCCGCGGCCGGCGCGTCTGGCCAGGGCCGGCATGGCATGGAAACAGCCGTGGCAGCGAAGGCCCGGCCGGGCGAAACGGGCGGGAACCGCCCGGTGGGGCCGCCGGGAACCGTCCGGCGCCACCCGCGGGGCCGCAGCGGGCCCCTTGAGGAGTTCATCCTAACATTCGCCCCGGCCCGCGGATCAGGCCGTGCCGTCCGGGATGTCCGTCTCGGTCGCCGGCCGGAACAGCGCGCGCCGGTAGCCGACGGCTTCGGCGACATGCGCGACCGCAATCGTGTCGGCGTCGTCGAGGTCGGCGATCGTCCGGGCAACCCGCTGGATTCGGTGCAGGCCCCGGCCGGAGAGCCGCAGGCGGCGAGCGGCGCCGGCGAGCAGCTCGCGGGCATCGTCGGCCAGCGGGGCATGGCGGCTGATGCCGGCGGCGTCGAGCCGGGCGTTGGGGCTTCCCTGCCGGTCGAGCTGGCGCCGCCAGGCGCGCGCGACCCGTTGCGCGATCGCCGTGCTCGGCTCGGCCGGCGCGCCCGCCAGCAGGGCGGCCTGGTCGGTCGGCGCGACCGTGAGCTGCAGGTCGACGCGATCGAGGATCGGCCCTGAAACCCGCTGCTGGTAGCGCTGCACCCGCTCGGGGGGGCAATGGCAGCCGGCCGAGCCGAGCTGGCCGCAGGGGCAGGGGTTCATCGCCGCCACCAGCTGGAAGTCGGCCGGCAGCGAGATGGCATGGCCGGCGCGGGCGATCTCGATGCGGCCGGTCTCGAGCGGCTCGCGCAGGGCGTCGAGGGCGGCGCGGCCGAACTCGGGTAGCTCGTCGAGGAACAGCACACCGAGGTGGGCGAGGCTCGCTTCGCCCGGGCGCGGCGGATTGCCGCCGCCCACCAGGGCGGCCATCGAGGCGCTGTGGTGGGGGTTGCGGAACGGTCGCCGGTGCAGCCGGCACGGGTCGAACAGGCCGCGCAGGGCCGCGATGGCGCCGGTCTCGAGCGCTTCTTCCTCGGCCAGCGGGGGCAGGATCGAGCCGAGCCGCGCCGCGATCATCGATTTGCCGGAACCGGGCGGGCCGACCAGCAGCAGGCTGTGCCGGCCGGCGGCGGCGAGCTCGGCGGCGCGCCGGGCGGCCGGCTGGCCGAGCACCTCGGCGAAGTCGGCTCCCTGCCCGGATGCGCCGGTTTGGCCGGCGGGCCCGGGGAGCGAGGGGCGCTCCAGCTCGGCTTCGCCGCGGAAGTAGGCGCAGACCTCGGCAAGGCTGTCCGAGGCCAGCACCCGGGCGCCGGGGACCACCGCGGCCTGGTCGGCGCCGACCGCCGGGACCACGAGGTGGCGGCCGGGATCATCGCGCCGCAGGCCGAGCGCGATCGCGAGCAGGCCCGGCGAGGGCCGCAGGGCGCCGGTCAGGGAGAGTTCGCCGACGAGCTCGTGGCCGGCAACCCGCTCGGCCGGCAACTGCCCTGTGGCGACCAGGATGCCGATCGCGATCGGCAGGTCGAAGCGGCCCGAGTCCTTGGGCAGGTCGGCCGGGGCGAGGTTGACGGTCAGGCGCCGGTTCGGGAACCCGAAGCCGCAATGGACGAGGGCCGCCCGCACCCGTTCGCGGCTCTCGCGCACGGTCGCCGCCGGCAATCCGACGATATGGAAGGCCGGCAGGCCGTTGGCGACATGGACTTCGACCGTGACGGCGGGCGCCCTGGCGCCGAGCAGCGCACGACTATGGACAAGGGCCAGCGACATGGGTGATGTGCCGGCCTTCGTTCACGGAGCTGGGTCTTGGGTCAGCGCGGGCCGGCGGGCTCGCCCGGGTACTTCGATCCTGTCGGGTCGCGCGACTCGAGGGCGCGTTCGAGCTCGGCGATGCGGGCTTCGAGCGAGTCGATCACGGCGCGATGGGCGTCGAGTTCGTCGCGGGTGACGAGGTCGAGCCGATCGAAGGCCTGGCTGACCAGCGCCTTGAGGTTGCGTTCGAGGTCGGCGGCCGGGCTCGAGCGCAACAAGTCGCTGACGCGCTGCTGGATGTCGGCCAGCACCGAGGGGCGGGAGGTTTCCGGGGATTCCATGCGATCGAGTCTACACCCGGCGCCAAGGCTGGCCACGGCTTTGCGGCCGATGCGAACGGCCTATGCACCTTATCGGTGCGTTCGCGCCGATGCAGGGAACCGGACCGGCGCCGTCGGCTTCGGCGCCGCACCAGAACGGCGCATTCCATCCCGAAATCCCCGCCCGGCGGGGCTTTCGACGGGTGGCACGGGAAATGCGTAAGGGAGTTCCCGCCGGGGATATCCCGACCTGCTCGTATTCGATAACGAGTCCTACTGGAGAGATCTGATGAAACGCGCCCTCATCGCTGCCGCCGTCGCCGGGGTGGCCGCCGCCGCCGCGGCGCCCGCGCTGGCTGCCGACGAATCGCCATTCTCGGCGAACGTCTCGATCGTCAGCGACTACAAGTTCCGCGGCCTGTCGCAGGCCAATGCCGAGCCGGCGCTGCAGGGCGGCTTCGACTACACCCATGCCAGCGGCTTCTACCTCGGCACCTGGGCATCGAGCATCAGCTGGCTCTCGGACGGCCAGCCCGATGTGAGCAGCAGCATGGAATGGGATTTCTACGGCGGTTACTCCGGAACCTCCGGCGAGTTCGGCTACGACGTCGGCCTGCTCTATTACTACTACCCGGGCAGCTATCCCGGCGGCTTCAACAGCCCCAATACCCTCGAGGCCTACATCCAGGGCTCCTGGAAGTTCCTCAGCCTGAAGTATTCGCATTCGCTCACCGATCTCTTCGGCGCGGACGACAGCAAGAATTCGGGCTACCTCGATCTCGGCGCCGAGTTCGCGCTGGCCCAGGGCTACACCCTCGGCGCGCACGTCGGCCACCAGAAGATCAAGGGCATATCGGGCTCGTGCGACTCGTACGTCGACTACAGCGTCGGCGTCTCGAAGTCCTTCGCCGGCTTCGACTTCGGCCTCAACTACGTCGACACCGACTACGACAGCCAGTGCATGACCAATGCCTTCGGCGAAAAGCTGGGCAAGGGCACCGTCGTGCTGTCGGTCGGCAAGTCCTTCTGATCGCGCAATGAAACGACCCCCACGCTCGCTATCACTCGCTGCCCCCCAAGGGGGCGCTCAGTGGCTTCGGGCGGCCGGGCGCCACTGAGGAGCGGCGGGCCGGGCCCGCCGTCCCAAGGAGAGAAACCATGAAACTCGTCACCGCCATCATCAAGCCCTTCAAGCTCGACGAGGTCCGCGAAGCCCT
>CAYZBJ010000005.1:15936-77324 GCA_964476625.1 uncultured Burkholderiaceae bacterium
CGAGGTCAAGGGCTTCGGTCGCCAGAAGGGCCATACCGAGCTCTATCGCGGCGCCGAATACGTCGTCGACTTCCTGCCCAAGGTCAAGCTCGAGGCCGCCGTCGTCGATGAACTCACCGACCAGGCCGTCGAGGCGATCGAGAACGCTGCCCGCACCGGCAAGATCGGCGACGGGAAGATCTTTGTCTACGACCTCGAGCAGGTCGTCCGCATTCGCACCGGCGAGACCGGCGCGACTGCCATCTGAGCGCGCGCCGCACACGAAGGAAACTCACAATGTCCAATCTGTTCCGCAAGCTGTGCTTGCCGATGGCCCTCGCGATGCTGCCGGCGCTTTCCTGGGCCCAGGCCACCCCGGTGGTCGAGGCGGTGGTCAACAAGGGTGATGTCGCCTGGATGATGACCGCGACCCTCCTCGTGCTGTTCATGGCGATGCCGGGCCTCGGCCTGTTCTATGGCGGCATGGTCCGCGCCAAGAACATGCTCTCGGTCCTGATGCAGGTCACCGTCGTGTTCTGCTTGATCGCGCTGCTCTGGGCGGTCTATGGCTATTCGGTGGCCTTCACCGAGTCGACGCCGTACTTCGGCTCCCTGTCCAAGCTGTTCCTGTCCGGCGTCACCATCGATTCGCTCGCCGATACCTTCACCGACGGCGTCAAGCTGCCCGAGTTCGTGTTCGTTGCGTTCCAGTGCACGTTCGCCGGCCTGACTTGCGCGCTGATCGTCGGCTCGCTGGCCGAGCGGGTACGCTTCGGCGCCCTGCTGCTCTTCGCGGTGATCTGGTTCACCTTCAGCTACCTGCCGATCGCCCACATGGTCTGGGGTCCCGGCGGCATGCTGGCCGAGCACGGGGCGCTCGATTTCGCCGGCGGCACCGTGGTGCACATCAACGCCGGGGTGGCCGGCCTGGTCGGCGCCTGGATGCTCGGCAAGCGGATCGGCTACGGGCGTGAATCGCTGGCGCCCCATTCGCTGCCGCTGACCCTGGTCGGCGCCGCGATGCTGTGGGTGGGCTGGTTCGGCTTCAATGCCGGCTCGAACCTGGAGGCCACCAGCGGCGCCGCGCTCGCGCTCATCAATACCCTGTTCGCCACCGCCGCCGCCACGGTTGCCTGGACCTTCGGCGAATGGCTGTTCAAGGGCAAGCCCTCGATGCTGGGTGCCGCCTCCGGCGCGATTGCCGGCCTGGTGGCGATCACTCCAGCCTGCGGTTCGGTCGGGGTGATGGGCGGGATCGTGATCGGCGCGATCGCCGGCCTCGTCTGCCTCTGGGCGGTCAACGGCCTGAAGCGGATGCTCGGTGCCGACGACTCGCTCGACGTGTTCGGGGTGCATGGCGTGGGCGGCATCATCGGCGCCATCCTGACCGGGGTGTTCACCGCGCCCGCGCTCGGCGGCACCGGGGAGGCCGACTTCGCGATCGGCAGCCAGGTCTGGATCCAGACCTTCGGCGTGCTGGTCACGATCGTCTGGAGCGGCGTGGTCTCCTTCATCGCCTTCAAGATCGCCGACCTGGTGATCGGGCTGCGGGTGCCGGAGGACGAGGAGCGCGAGGGCCTCGACATCACCGCCCACGGCGAAACCGCGTACCACCGCTGAGGGCAACCGGGCCCGGCCGGGCCCGGTTTCCCGACCTGCCCCGGGGGCGGCCGTTGGCCGCCCCCATTTTGTTGCCGGGCCGCCCCAGGACGAAAAGCCCCCTGGGGGGCCCGGCAGGGCGTCGGTCCGGGCGCGCGATAGAATCGATGATCGCCACCCCGGATGTCCAGATGGTTCCGCACCTCATTACCGCGCTGAAGGGACCGCTGCTCGAGCTCGAACGCCGGATCCTCGACGCCACCCCCCGGATCGAGCGCTGGTTCCGGCTCGAATGGCAGGAGCACACCCCGCCGTTCTATTGCTCGGTCGACCTGCGCAACGCCGGCTTCAAGCTCGCGCCGGTCGATACCAACCTGTTTCCCGGCGGGTTCAACAACCTGTCCCAGGAGATGCTGCCGCTCGCCGTCCAGGCGGCGATGGCCGCCATCGAGAAATACTGTCCCGATGCCCGCAACCTGTTGCTGATCCCCGAGAACCACACCCGCAACCTGTTCTACCTCGAGAACGTCTCGCGCCTGCAGCAGATCCTGCGCCAGACCGGGCTCAACGTGCGCCTCGGCACCCTCAATCCCGAGATCGAGGCCCCGCACACGATCGAACTGCCCAACGGGCAGTCGCTGCGCCTCGAGCCGCTGGTGCGCCACGGGCGCCGGCTCGGCCTGGCCGATTTCGACCCCTGTACCATCCTGCTCAACAACGACCTCTCGGCCGGGTCCCCGGCGATCCTCGCCGACCTGCACGAGCAGGTCCTGCTGCCGCCCCTGCACGCCGGCTGGTCGGTGCGCCGCAAGTCGACCCATTTCCACGCCTATGCCGAGGTCGCCAAGCGCTTCGCCAAGCTGATCGACATCGATCCCTGGCTGATCAATCCGCTGTTCGCGATGTGCGGCGAGGTCGATTTCCACGAACGCACCGGCGAGGAATGCCTCGCCTCCAACGTCGACATGCTGTTGCGCCAGATCCGCAGCAAGTACCGCGAGTACAAGATCGACGAGACCCCGTACATGGTGATCAAGGCCGATGCCGGGACCTACGGCATGGGCGTCATGACGGTGCGCGACGCCACCGAGGTCCAGGGTCTCAATCGCAAGCAGCGCAACAAGATGGCGGTCGGCAAGGAGGGCCGCGAGGTCCACGAGGTGCTGATCCAGGAAGGGGTGCACACCTTCGAGACGGTCGATGGCGCTGTGGCCGAGCCGGTCGTCTACATGGTCGATCGCTTCGTCGTCGGCGGCTTCTACCGCATCCATGCCGGTCGCGGTCGCGACGAGAACCTCAATGCCGCCGGCATGCAGTTCGCGCCCTTGCCCTTCGATGCGAGCTGCGTCCTGCCCGAGGCCGATTCGCCGCCCGACCACGCGCCGAACCGCTTCTACGCCTACGGCGTGGTTGCCCGCCTCGCCCTGCTCGCCGCCTCGCTCGAGCTCGAGCGCACCGATCCCGACCCCTCGCTCTACGGCTAGGCCCATTGCCGGCATGACGTTGCTCACATGAGAATCCTGTTCATCCTCGACCCGCTGCCCGAGCTCAAGGCCTACAAGGACTCGAGCGTGGCGATGATGCAGGCGGCCGTCGCCCGCGGCCACCAGCTGCTTGCCTGCGAGCCGGCCGACATCTGGATGCGCGACGGCATCGTCTCGGTCCGGGGCCGCGGCCTCGAACTCACGCCGGGCGCGACCGACTGGTACCGGCTGGGCGTCGAGGCCACCGAGCCGCTGTCCGCTTTCGGCGCGGTCCTGATGCGCAAGGACCCGCCCTTCGACGCCGAGTACCTCTACGCGACCCAGCTGCTCGAGCGCGCCCAGGCGCAGGGCGCCCGGGTGTTCAATGACGCCCGCGCGATCCGCGACCACAACGAGAAGCTCGCGATCGCCGAGTTCTCCCGCTTCACCGCACCGACCCTCGTCACCCGCGATCCGGTCCGCCTGCGCGAATTCGTCGCCGAGCAGGGCCGGGCGGTGCTCAAGCTGCTCGACGGCATGGGCGGCACCTCGATCTTCCAGGCAAGCGTCGACGACCCGAACCTGTCGGTCATCATCGAGACCATGAACCAGTTCGGCGCGCGCTCGGTGATGGCGCAGCGCTACCTGCCCGAGATCACCCAGGGCGACAAGCGCGTCCTGCTCATCGACGGGGTGCCGGTGCCCTATGCGCTGGCGCGAATCCCCAAGGCCGGCGAAGCCCGCGGCAACCTTGCCGCCGGCGGCACCGGGCGGGCGCAGCCGTTGTCGGCGCGCGACCGCGAGATCGCCGAGGCCCTTGGCCCCGTGCTCGCCGCGCGCGGCCTGCTGCTGGTCGGCCTCGACGTGATCGGCGACTGCCTGACCGAAGTCAACGTTACCAGCCCGACCTGCTTTCGCGAGATCATGGACCAGACCGGGCACGACGTGGCCGGCGAGTTCATCGCCGCGCTCGAGCGCCGCGCCGGCGCCGCGACAGGCTGATGATCGGCGTCCTCGTGATCTCCCATGAGCCGCTCGGCACGGCGATGATCCACTGCACGCGGCATATCTTCGGCCGCATGCCGACGCAGCTCGCGGCGCTCGACGTCATTCCGGACGAGGATCCGGCCCGCGCGCTCGAGGCGGCCCGGTCGCTGGTGGCCCGCATCAACGACGGCAGCGGCGTGATCGTCATGACCGACCTGTTCGGCGCGACCCCTTCGCGGATCGCCGCCCAGCTCGGCGCGCCCGGGCGGGTGGCGGTGCTCTCGGGGCTCAACCTGCCGCTGCTGGTGCGCGCCCTGTCGCGACGCAAGGGGCGCGAGCTCGGCGCGCTGGTCGACGACCTGATGCCCGCCGCGCGCGATGCGATCATGCAGGTGCCCAGCGACATGGTCGCCGACCTCGACCCCGAGGGCGAACGCAAGGACATCGCGGCGCGGCTGCGCCAGGACGCGCGGCTGCGCGACGACAACGGGCCGCCGGATGCGTAGTGCGGAGGTGACCGTCGTCAACAAGCTGGGTATCCATGCCAGGCCCTCGGCCCGCATCACCCAGGTGGCGACCGGCTTTTCCGCCGAGGTCTGGATGACGCGCAAGGGGCGGCGCATCAATGCCAAGAGCATCATGGGCGTCATGATGCTGGCGGCCGGCAAGGGCAGCACTCTGCTCATCGAGACCGAAGGGCCGGACGAGGACGAGGCGCTGGCCGCGCTCGTCGAGCTGGTCGAATCGGGCTTCGGCGAAGAAATCGGATAGGGGCGGCCGACAGGTCGATACGAACATGTTCAGCGTGCACGGGACCGGACTCGGTGGCGGCATCGCGATTGCCAGGGCAAGGCGGCTGGTGATGGCGATGCGCGACGTCGTGCGTTTCCAGGTCGAGCCGCACCGGGTCGGCGCCGAGATGAGCCGGCTCGACGCGGCCATGAGCGATGTGCGCATCGACCTCGAGGCGATCTCCGAGCAGCTGCCCGAGGACTCCCCCCCGGAAGGACGGGCGCTGCTCGACATCCACCTGATGATCCTCGAGGACCCCGCGCTGCTGCAGGGCGCCCGGGCGAACATCGGCGAGCGCGGCTGGAACGCCGAATGGTCGCTCGCCTCGCAGGCCGAGCGGCTCGCCGAGCAGTTCGCCGATTTCGAGGATGCCTACCTGCGCGAGCGCGGCCGCGACGTGATCCAGGTCGCCGAGCGGGTCCTCAAGGCGCTCGCCGGCAGCCGCAACAACGTCGCCGGCGATGGCGGCGCGCCGGCGATCTACGCCGCCGAGGACATCGCGCCGGCCGACATGCTGAGCCTGCGCAATGCGCTGGGTTTCGCGCTCGATACCGGCGGCAGCAACTCGCACTCGGCGATCCTCGCGCGCTCGATGAACGTGCCGGCAGTGGTCGGGCTGGGCGGCGCCACCGAGCTGATCCGCGACGACGACTGGGTGATCCTCGACGGCGATCGCGGCCTGTTGATCATCGCGCCCGACGAGTCGGTGCTGGCGGAGTATCGCCACCGTCAGGCGACCGGCCTGCTCGAGCGCGAGAAGCTCAAGCGCCTGGTCAAGGTGCCGTCCCGTACCCTGGACCGGGTCCCGGTCGAGCTGCTCGCCAATATCGAGATGCCCGGCGAGGCCGAGCAGGCGCTCGCCGAAGGCGCGGTCGGCATCGGCCTGTATCGCAGCGAGTTCCTCTTCATGAACCGTCGCGAGTTGCCGGGCGAGGACGAGCAGTTCGAGGCCTACCGGACCGCGGTCGTCGCGATGGACGGCCTGCCGGTGACCATCCGCACCCTCGATGTCGGCGCCGACAAGGCGCTCGACCCCAAGGATCCGCCCAGTGGGCCGAATCCGGCGCTCGGCCTGCGGGCGATCCGCTACAGCCTGGCGCGCCAGGACATGTTCCTGGTGCAGTTGCGCGCGATGCTGCGGGCTTCGGCCTGCGGCCCGCTGCGCATCCTGCTGCCGATGCTCACCCATGGCCACGAGGTCGACGCCACCCAGGCACTGCTCGAACTCGCGCGCCAGCAGCTGCGCGACGAAGGCCGGCCCTTCGACGAGCAGGTCCCGGTCGGTGGCATGATCGAAGTGCCGGCGGCGGCGATGTCGGCGGCCTACTTCGCGCGGCGGCTCGACTTCCTGTCGATCGGCACCAACGACCTGATCCAGTACACCCTCGCGATCGACCGCTCCGACCACATGGTGGCGCCACTCTACGATTCCTTCCACCCCGCCGTGCTGCGCCTGGTCGCGATGACGATCCGCGCCGCCGACCGGGCCGGCAAGCCGGTCTCGGTCTGCGGCGAACTGGCCGGCAATCCGCAGGCCACCCGCCTGCTGCTGGGCATGGGGCTGCGGCAGTTCTCGATGCATTCGGCGAACCTGCTGCGGGTCAAGCGCGAGGTCCTGCTCGCCGACACCAGCCGGCTCGCTTCGCGGGTGACCCGGCTGCTGCACTCCGATGATCCGGCGCGGGTGCGCGCCCAGCTCGCCAAGCTCGCCGCGGAGACCTGACTTGGACGCCAACGGATCGGTCGGGCCCGTCGTGGCGCAGGCCATGCACTTCGATACGCCGCTGGAGCTCAGCAGTGGCGCGGTGCTCGGCGACTACTCGCTGGTGTACGAAACCTACGG
Source organism: uncultured Burkholderiaceae bacterium (assembly GCA_964476625.1). Classification (GTDB taxonomy): domain Bacteria; phylum Pseudomonadota; class Gammaproteobacteria; order Burkholderiales; family Burkholderiaceae_E; genus JAMLIN01. Next base: position 22,600 of record CAYZBJ010000005.1, read on the forward strand.
CGAGCTCAACGCGGCGCGCGACAACGCGGTGCTGGTGTGCCATGCGCTCAACGCCTCGCACCATGTCGCCGGCTACTACGCCGACAAGCCCGACGAGATCGGCTGGTGGGACAACATGGTCGGCCCGGGCAAGCCGGTCGACACCCGGCGCTTCTTCGTCATCGGCGTCAACAACATCGGCAGCTGCTTCGGCTCGACCGGCCCGGGCTCGATCGACCCGGCCACCGGCGAGCCCTTCGGGCCGGACTTCCCGGTCGTCACCGTCGAGGACTGGGTCCATGCCCAGGCGCGCCTGGCCGAGCGGCTCGGCATCGAGCGCTTCGCCGCCGTCATGGGCGGCAGCCTCGGCGGCATGCAGGCGCTCGCCTGGGCCCAGCTCTATCCCGAGCGGGTCGCCCATGCGGTCGTCATCGCCTCGGCGGCCAAGCTCACCACCCAGAACATCGCGTTCAACGAAGTGGCGCGCCGGGCGATCATCACCGACCCCGAGTTCCACGGCGGGCGCTTCTACCGCCATGGCGTGGTCCCCCGCCGGGGCCTCGAGGTGGCCCGCATGATCGGGCACATCACCTACCTGTCGGACGATGCCATGGCGGCGAAGTTCGGCCGCAACCTGCGCAACGACGAATACAGCTTCAGCTTCGGGGTGGATTTCGAGATCGAGTCCTACCTGCGCTACCAGGGCGAGAAGTTCGCCGGCTACTTCGACGCCAACACCTACCTGCTGATCACCCGCGCGCTCGACTACTTCGACCCGGCGCGGGCCACCGGCGGCCGGCTCGACGAGGCGCTCGCGCCGGTCACCGCCGATTTCCTGGTGGTGTCCTTCACCACCGACTGGCGCTTCGCGCCGGCGCGCAGCCGCGAGATCGTCGAGGCGCTGCTCTCGACCAAGCGCCATGTCAGCTATGCGGAGATCCAGGCGGCGCACGGCCACGACGCCTTCCTGCTGGCCGACCCGCAATACCATGGCATCGTGCGCGGCTACTTCGAGCGTATCGCACGCCACATCGGGAGCGGCTCATGAACAACGGCCTGCGCCCCGACCTCGCCCTGATCGCCGACTGGATCGCCCCCGGCACGAGCGTGCTCGACCTCGGTTGCGGCGACGGCGCGCTGCTCGACTGGCTGCAGCGCCACAAGGGCTGCCTGTCCTATGGCGTCGAGATCGACGACGAGCAGGTCCTGCAATGCGTGCAGCGCGGCGTCGATGTCATCCAGCGCGACATCCAGGCCGGGCTCGGGATGTTCAAGAAGACCCGCTTCGACGTGGTGGTCTCGTCGATGGCGATCCAGGCGACCCATCGCACCGAGTACGTCCTGCGCGAGATGAGCGAGGTCGGGGACGAAGGCATCGTCTCCTTCCCGAATTTCGGCCACTGGTTCCACGTCTGGTCGATCCTGCGCGGCCGCATGCCGGTGTCGCGCGAGATGCCCTACCAGTGGTACAACACCCCGAACCTGCACCTGGCGACCTTGCGCGACTTCGAGGACCTGATGGATTCGCTCGAACTCGACATCGTCGATTCGGCCTTCCTCGCCGATGGCCGGCCGGTATCGGCCTTCGCGATCCTGCGCGCCACCCAGGCGATCTATCGTTTCCGGCGCCGCGGCAGCTAGCCTGAAGCGAAACCGCACCCACAGCTCACTGTCGCTCGCTTGAAGGTGCCGCCGCTTCAGGCGGGCGGTCGCAGCCGTAGCAGGCGGCCCTGGGATTCGTCGAGCAGGTAGATCGCGCCGTCGGGTCCCTGGCGGACGTCGCGGATCCGCACCCCGATCTCGCCGAGCAGTCGCTCGGCCTCGCGCAGTCCGCTCGCATCGCCCTCGAGGCGGACCAGCCGCTCGCCGGCGAGCGAGCCGACGAGGATGTCGCCGCGCCATGCGCCCCAGGCGGCGCCGGTGACGAAGGCCATCCCGGACGGTGCGATCGACGGGGTCCATTGCCAGAGCGGCGGCTCGACATCGGGCGCGCTGGTGCCTTCGCCGATCCGGGCGCCGCTGGCGTATTCCCGGCCGTAGGTGATCCGGGGCCAGCCGTAGTCGCGCCCGGGGAGGATCCGGTTGACCTCGTCGCCGCCGCGCGGGCCGTGCTCGTGGATCCAGAGGGCGCCGGTGTCGGGATGGATCGCCGCGCCCTGCACATTGCGATGGCCGTACGACCAGATCTCGGGCAGTGCGCCGCTGCGGGAGGCGAAGGGATTGTCGCCCGGCACGCTGCCGTCGGGACGCAGGCGGACGATCTTGCCGATGTGGCTCGAGAGGTCCAGGGCCTGGTCGCGCAGGTCGTAGCGATCGCCAAGGGTCACGAAGAGATTGCCGTCGGGCGCGAAGACGATGCGCGAGCCCCAGTGGTTGTTGCCGCGGTGGGCAGGATGCTGCGCGAAGATTCGCTCGGCGGATTCGAGCCGCAGCCCGTCGAGGTCGAGCCGGGCGCGCATCACCGCGGTGCGCGACTTGCCGTCGACCGGCTCGGCATAGCTGAAGTAGACGGTGCCGCTGGTGGCGAAGTCCGGCGCCAGCGCGACGTCGAGCAAGCCGCCCTGGCCGCGGGCCTGGACTTCCGGCAGGCCTGCGATCGGCTCGGACAGTTCGCCCGTGGCGCTGATGATGCGCATCCGCCCGGGGCGCTCGGTGACGAGGAAGCGCCCGTCGGGCAGGAAGGCCACTGCCCAGGGCGTGGCCAGCCCCTCGGCGACGGTTTCGAGCTTCAGGGGGCCGAGGCTCGAGCCCACCTGGATCGAATGCGGCGCCGAGGCGACGTCGCTCGACCGGCAGCCGAGGACGGCCAACGCTGCAACGAGGCTGGCGGCCAGGCCGATGCGCACGGCCTGTCGGAGGCCGTCGCGCGCGATCATCGCGAGAGTCTCGCGGCCAGCCGGCTTTGCAACTCCGCCGAGTTGCGGGTCTCGACATGGGCGCGCGCCATCTCGGCGAGCACCGCCGCGGTTTCCTCGCGGCTGCCGCCGGCGAGCAGCGCGAGCAGGTTGGCCTTCATGCGCGCGACCGTCGCCGGGTCGGTCAGGGCGACGGCCTCGAGGATGTCGCCGAGCCGGCTGTCGAAGTCCTCGGCCGGTACCGATTCGGTGAGGAAGCCGATGCGCAGCATCTCGGCCGACTCGATGGTCATCCCGGTGAGCATCAGCTTGGCGGTCGCCCCGAGGCCGAGGCGGTCGAGGTAGCGGCGCAGCCCGCCGGGGTAGTAATGAAGCCCGAAGCGCGCGGCCGGCATGAACATCCGCAGGCCATCGCGGCCGATCCGCAGGTCGCAGGCGAGCGCCATGTCGGTGGCGCCCCCGTAGACCGAGCCCGCGAGCGCGGCGATGGTGATGCAGGGCAGGCGCTCGAGCGCATCGAGCATGTCCTCGAGCCGGTGGTCGAGTTCGGTGCCGATCGCGCCCAGGGTGTAGCCCGAACTGAACGTGCGCTCGCCGGTGCCGGTGATCACGAGCGCGCGCAGGTCCTGCGGCGCATCGGCCGCGCGGGTCGCGAAGAAGGCGCCGAGGGCGTCGACGTCGGCCGGGTCGAGCCGATTGTGTTCGTCGGGGCGGTCGAGCCGCAACAGCCAGAGACCATCGACCGTGCGCAGCTTCGGCGAGCCCGGATGGTCGGCCAGCGGGGTTTCGGGCGCCGCGAGCAGGCGGACCCAGGGATCGTTGGCGACATCGGTGGCGGCTTGGCTCATGGCGGGCTCAGGCTTGCAGGAAGGCGGCGACGACCGGGTCGGCGCGCAGCGCCGCGAGCTGCTCGTCATCGGGGAGCTGGGGGCGATCGCGCTCGGCTGCCACCAGGCACAGGAAGCCGAGGGGCTCGGCGGGATCGGCGCGAAACTGGTGCCAGGTCAGCGGCTCGATCTCGACCAGGTCATGGGCGGCGATCGGGTGGACCGCATCGCCCACCAGCACCCGGCCGCGGCCGCGCAGCACCAGCACCGCGTGGGTGTGCTGGTGGCGCTCGAGGGTGGAATGGCCGCCGGCGGCGACTTCGAAGTAGCGCCATTGGGTGCCGGCGGGGACTTCGTCGAACAGCACCTGGCGGGTGACGTCGCGAAACGGTGCGGCGCCTTCGTCCTTGTAGCGCAGCAACTCGACGCCGTCCCAGCGAAAGCCTTCGCGCGCATGTCGAACCGTCGGCCTGCTCATGCGTCGATTCTACCGGCGCCGCTACCCGCCTCGCGAACCCGCGTCGCGAACGCGGCTGCTCGCGCCTCGAGCCCGTTGCCGGCCTCGAGCAGGTTGCCGCCGATCAGCAGCATGGTGTCGGGGCCGAAGAGCCCGAGCATCTCGTCGACCCGGTCCACCCGCATGCCGCCGGCCGGGACCGGCATGGCCGGGCGCAGGTCGCCCAGCGGCTCGCGGGCGGCGGCAACGATCGCCTCGCAGGTCGCCCGCGAATAGCCGAAGCGCCCACCATGGTTCGGGAAGATCGTCGCGTCGGCGCCAAAGGCCCGGAACAGCCGGCCAAGGAGCAGGGCCGGCGCGATCGCGGTGCCGGCAAGCGCTGGGTGGGCGATCAGCGGCACGCCCGCTTCGGCGCGCAGCAGTTCGGCGAACACCGGCGCCCCGAGGACCATGGGGCAGGCGAGCAGGGCGCCCACGCCCGCCTCGCGGGCGACGCGCAGCTGGGCGACCAGCCGACCCGGGCCGCCCGAGAGATTCGGCGCATAGACAGTGTGGCCGCCGGTGGCGCGGTTGGCCGCGTCGATTGCTCGTTGCACCGCCGGCACCCGGGTCTCGAAGGGCGCCACCGCCTGCTGGGCGATGCCGTGGTCGTCCTTGATGACGTCGATCCCGGCCCGCGCGAAGCGTCCGGCCAGCTCGGCCAGCGCTGCCGGGGCCATCCCCTGGGGCTTGAGCGCGGTGCACGACAGTGGCCGGTCGCCGGCGCCGCAGGCGGCGCGCAGCCCTGCGATCCCGAAGGCCGGACCGGGCAGGGCAGCCAGCAGCGAAGCCGGCAGGCGGGCGTCGAGCAGGCGCACGTCCGCCTGCAGGGAGCAGTTGCCGAAGAGCATGTTGAGCAGTTGGCCCGGCTCGTTCCCGATGGTCGCGACCGCGAGCGAGATGTCGACCTCGAAGGCGCTCGCCCGGCCCGACCGGTTCGCCGATCCCGGTTCTCCCGCCAGGGGCGCGATCCGTTCGACCCGGCCCGGCACGGTGGCGCGGATCGCGGCGTCGCCGATCGCTCCGGCCGGCATCTCGACGCTCTGCTCGAGCGCGAGCGCGTCGGCCCGCGCCTCGACATGGGCGGGATCGGTCTCGACGCGGTAGCGCACGAGGAGTCGGTCGGCGGGCGTGGCCGCCGGTGTCGCGGGTCGGTTCATCGGTGGTCGTTGCGCGGGGTGGGGCCGCGGCCAGGGGGAAGCGCCGACGCAGTTTAGCAATGCACCGTACGATGCGGGGTTCCCACAGCCGGCGCGGCCTGCCCGATCCGACTTCGCCCGCCCGTTCCCATGCGCCTGACCAGATGACCACCGCGACGAGCCTCGATCGGATTCGCCAGGGCCCGATCCTCTCCACCCTGCTGCGCCTGTCGGCGCCCAACGTGCTCGCCATGGCGCTGGCGGTGCTCGTGGCCATCGCCGAGACCTTCTACGTCGGCCGGCTCGGTACCACGCCGCTCGCGGCGCTCGGCCTGGTGTTCCCCTTCGCCATGCTCACCGGGACCCTCTCGGCCGGCGCCATGGGCGGCGGCGTGTCCTCGGCGATCGCCCGCGCGATCGGGGCTGCCGACATGGCGCGGGCCCACGTGCTCGCGATGCACGCGATCCTGATCGGCGGTGCGATGGGAATCGTGTATTCGCTGACCTTCGTGTTCGGTGGCGCGGCGATCTTCCGCTGGGTCGGCGGCGAAGGCGGGGTGCTCGCCGAAGCGGTCCGCTACGCCAACGTGCTCTTCGCCGGCGCGATCTTCGTCTGGATGAGCAACACCCTCGCATCGGTGGTGCGCGGCACCGGCAACATGCGGGTGCCTTCGACCGGCCTGGTGGTCGTCGGCCTGACCCAGGTCGTGACGGGCGGTGTGCTCGCCTTCGGGCTCGGGCCGTTCCCGGCGCTGGGCATGGTCGGCGTCGCGCTTGGCAACATCATTGCCTACGCCAGCGGCACCTGCTTCTTCGCCTGGTATCTGCTCAGTGGCATCGGCCGGCTGAAGCTGCGGCCGGGCGGCTTCCCGGTGCGCCGCGAACTGCTCGTCGACATCCTGCGGGTCGGCGCCCTGTCGTGCCTGTCGCCCCTGCAGACGATGTTGACGATGCTGGTGTTCACTTCCCTGCTCGCGCGCCTGGGCGAACTGCCGCTGGCCGGCTATTCGATCGGCCTGCGGCTCGAGTTCCTCGTCACCTCGATCTCCTTCGGGGTCGGCGTGGCCTCGGTACCCATGGTCGGCATGGCGATCGGCGCCGGCGACGTCCCGCGGGCCCGCCGCGTAGCCTGGGTGGCGGCCGGGGTCAGTGGCGCGATCGTCGCGGTGGTCGGCCTTGGCGTGGCGATCTGGCCCCATCTCTGGGCGGATATCTTCAGCCAGGATGAGCAGGTCCTGGACTATGCCTACCAGTACTTGCGCATCGCCGGACCGATGTTCCCCCTGCTGTGCGCCGCCCTGACCCTGTATTTCTCGTCCCAGGGCGCCGGCAAGATGCTCGGCCCGGTCATCGCCGGCACCGTCCGCCTCGGCCTCGCCCTCGGGGTCGGCTTCTGGCTCGCCTCGCACGGCGCCCCCGCCTGGCACTACTTCGTCCTGACGGCGGCGGTGATGGTCTTCTACGGGATCACGATGGCGGGCCTCATGCACCTCACCCCGTGGGGGCCGAAGGACTCAAGGGGGAGGCCGCAGGCCGAGCCGGCCAGGCGCACATGATCCTGACGGGCGAGCAGGATCTGCTCGAGCTTCACCCCTTCCACGGCATCGAGATACTCGGTCCGACGGACTTCCTGGACCGTCCGATCGATTGAACCGGGCGCGTCCGCCGCGATGGCGTGTGCGGAAGGTTCGTCCACCGGTTCTCACACCGGTTCTCAATCGGGTGGCGGGGCGAACTGCTCGATCACCTGCTGCTCGGTCAGCATGGGCGTCTGGTTGGCGAAGGCGTAGTACCCCGGCTTGTTGTCGATGTAGATCTGGGTGGCGAGCTCGAAATCGGTCGAATCGAAGGTCCCCGCCGGGATGAAGTACTCGCCCGTCGCCAGGAGCTTGTAGTAGAGATGGGTGCCACACTGCTTGCAGAAGGCCCGCTGCGCCCAGTCCGACGAGGCATGGACGGCGATCTGCCCGGTTCCCGTGAACTCCACGTTCGGCCCGCAGTGGACCGCGAGCATCGGCCCACCGCCCCATCTTCGACAGAACCCGCAATGGCAGGCCCCGATCTCCTTCGCATCCGCACAGGTGAAGCGAACCGCGCCGCACAGGCAATGACCGTTCATGTCCGTCCTCTCCTCGGGAATGGGCAGGGACTCGTCCCTGCGGGATGTCCGCCTGACATGGCCGTGTGGTCTCCTACTCGGTGATGTCGGGCTCCACCAGGGCGGCGAGTTGCAGAAGGGACTCCTGCCAGCCGAGATAGCACATCTCCACTGGTATGACCTCGGGGATGTTGTCCTGGACCACCGACAGTTCGGTACCGCAGCTTACCGCCCCGAGCTTTACCTCGACCTGCATGACACCAGGCAGGTTGGGGTCGTCGAACTTGTCGGTATAGCGGATCAGCTCGTTGGGCACGAGTTCGAGGTATTCGCCCCCGAACGAATGGCTGTTGCCGGTCGAGAAGTTGCGAAACGACATGCGGAAGCCGCCGCCGACGCTCGGCTCCATCTGGTGCACCGTGCAGGTAAAGCCGTGGGGCGGCAGCCACTTGGCGAGCGCATCGGCTTCGAGGAAGGCGCGATAGACCTTCGCGGGCGTGGTGCCCAGGACCCGATGCAGGCGGACGGTTCGTGAAGACATGGATGACTCCTTCGCATGGATGAGGGACCAGGCCCGGTGAGTCCGGGCCCTGACCTCATGACGATCGAGCGTGGGGGTTTTCGACGGGATCGACAGGCAGCGGGCAGGATCATTCGCCTCCGGCCCCGGGTCTTCACGCCTCGTTGCGCAGCTCGATCGTCGAGATGGTGCCCTGGGCCACCGCACACAGCGCCTCGGTGTCGCCATCCCGGCTCAGGACCTCGCAGCGGCAGACAGCCTGCGTCCGTCCTGCATGGACGACGGTAGCCCGGGCGATCAGGACATCCCCAATGGCCGGGCGAACGTAGTTGATCTTGAACTCGGACGTGACCACCGAAGGGCCCAGGGCGAAGCCGCCGGCAAAGGTGAGCGCATTGTCCGCCGCGTAGGAAACGACCCCACCGTGGACAAAGCCGTGCTGCTGCTTCAGTTGTTCGGTGATGGGAACGCGAAGCTCGATTCCCTCGGCGGAGAACCGGGCAAGCTCGGTGCCCAGAAGCCTGCTGAACGGCTGGGCTTGCAGCGCCTGTTGCGCGACGTCGAGGGAGATCGGCATGTCACGGATCCGTCGAGGTGCTTGTCGTGACGCCCGACCTTAACGCGGGAAGCGGGTGGGTCGCAAGAGCGGACCGCTTCCTGCAAGCAATTCCCAGCAGCAGACGATCGATGAATGCGTCGTTGCTCAGGTTTCCCGCATGCGTACGAACAGATGCGTACTTTGAGAATCTCCGTTCCCATGAGCCGATTTGACGTCGAGGTACGGTTGCGCCCTCACCAGTTCACCGAGCTTCTTGCATCCAAAATTACGCGGATCGAATGACGGATCATTCCTCAATACCAAACTGCCAACCGTTGACAGTGGTGCCCAACCATCCTCCTGGGCCGCAGCTGCAATAGCCGAACACAAGAGCGGCCTGAGGGCGGTTCCTTCGGATGCGTCCGCGAGCGGCTCGGCGGAAGGCTTCCGAAGAATCTCCGTGTAGATGAATTTGTCGCATGCTGCGACAAATGGCTTGGGTGTCTTCTGTTCTCCGAATCCGTACACCGAAAGTCCGGCCTCGCGAATCCTCGTGGCCAGGCGAGTGAAGTCGCTATCTGACGAGACCAGGCAGAAGCCGTCTACTTTGCCGCTGTGCAGAATATCCATGGCTTCAATGATCAGTGCGGAGTCCGTGGCGTTCTTCCCTGTCGTGTACCTGAACTGCTGGATGGGTTGGATCGCATGAATATGCAGGACGTCCTTCCAGCCAGACAGGTTCGGTGTCGTCCAGTCACCATAGGCTCGCTTCACAGTCGCTGTGCCGTATCGCCCTGCTTCAGCGAGCAGATCGGCAATGACGGAGGCCTGGGCGTTGTCTGCGTCGACCAGTACCGCAAGATTGTCGCTGGTTGAGGATGGCATAGAGGGTCCGGGTTCAATGGTCAGTCAGGCCGGGCTTGTCGGGTGCGGGGTCATTGCCTTTCTCCTGAGGTTCTGCGCGGCATTCCTGATGTACTGCAACTGCAAGCGGTTGCCATGGGTCAGTCGAACCCCACGACCTCCCTCACTGCAACGCCCGATGGTCGCGCAACACGCCATGTCTCCGCTGCGAAGGATTCAGTCGAATTACACGCTGCAGGCGGAAGCCCCTGCCCCTTTTGGCCGATGAGCGGTCGCGAAGCGCCGTCTCGAGGAGCGGATCTCTGGGTTGCCTAGGCCGGCGGTCCAATTGTTGCCGGCCGCGGGTGCTTCTACGGTGGGCGCATGGACCGCTGCGCCGAAACCTTCGACTCCCTGCCTCGCTCATGCCGGCTGCGGCTGCGTTTGCTGCGTTTGCTCGCGGGTTTGCTGATGCTGCTTGCCTGCCTCCCGATGGGTGCGTTCGCCCAGCCTTGCCCGCCAGCCGACGGCGCGCCCGGTGTCGCCGGCGACATCGCTTCCTGCGAGCAGTCCGAGCCGGCGAGCCTGCCGCGGGATGGGCCGGCGCTCGGCGTCGGCAATCCGGTGGACCTCGCCACCGGCGCCAAGTACGAGCGGCGCGTCGACATCGCGCTGGCCGATACCGCGCAGCTGCCTGGGGCCGGCGGCGATCTCGCCCGTGTGCTCGCGCTCCAGCCGGGCCTGCCCTTCGTGTTCAGCCGGCACTTCGTCGGTGGCGCCGATGACCACGGCCTCGGGCCGGGCTGGCGCCACGGCTTCGATACCCGGCTGGCTTTCCGGGGCGGCCGGCAGCCGCGCCTGCAGATCCTCCAGGCCGATGGCCGCCGCATCCCCTTCGGGCGCACGGCCAAGGGGCGCTTCACGGCGGCGCGGCCTGCCGACGGCGTCGTCCTCGCGACGGCTGGCGGTGGCTGGCAATGGCACTGGCCCAACGGGCGTCGCCTGCATTTCGACGCCGGTGGCCGCCTGCTGCGCATCGAGTCCGCCAGCGGTGATCGCCTGTCGCTGCGCCATGCTGCCGGACAGCTTGCCGAAGTTCGCGACCGCGGTGGCCGCAGCCTGCGCCTGCGCTGGCGGGGTGGGCGCCTCGTCGCTGTCGAAGCGTCGGAACTCGGCCGGGTCGCCTTCGGCTTCGATGCCGTTGGCCGGCTCGTCTCGGCGCGCGCGCCCGACGGCCGCCTCGAGCACTACTGGTACGAGGATGCGGCCGACCCGCTTCGGCTGACCGGCGCCGGTCCGACCGAGGTGGTTCGCAGTCGTTTCGCCTACGACGCAGTTGGCCGCGTGGTGCGTTCGCTCGCCGCCGGGGCGCCGGCCACGGATGAACTGCAACTCGACTACACCGTCGCGGCCGACGGCGCTGGCGGCGCCACGCGAGTCCGCGGCCCGCGCGGCGACGCGGTCTACGAATGGCGACGGATCGGGCCGGACCGCGTTGCCCGGCTGGTCGCCGCCAGCGGCGTCGCCTGCCGGCGCTGCCCACCCACCGGCATGCGCTGGGAATGGAACGAAGCGGGCCTGCTCGCCGGCGCGGGCGGGCTGCGCTACCGCCACGACGAGGCCGGCCGGCTCCTGGCCATCGAACGGCCGCAGGCCGATGGCGCCGCGAACGCTGCCGGCAACGCCCCGATCGAGACCCGCCGGTATCGCGATCCCGACGCGCCCGGCGCTGGCATTCCCGCCGAGCTGGTCCAGCCGAGCGTCGCGCCGGGTCGCTGGCGCCGCGCCAGGATCGACACCGATGCCAGCGGCCGGATCATCGCGATCGACGAGGACGGCTTCACCCCGGCTGGCGCGCCGGTGGCCCGGCGCATCCGTCTGCGTTATCACCCGGGCGGTATGCCGGCGGATCCGCTTGCCGGGCGGCTCTCGGCGATCGATCGACTCGGGCCGAGGGATTCGCAGCAAGTGCTCGCTACCATCCGGCTTCGCTACGATGCTCGTGGCTGGCTGGTCGGCATCGACGGCCCCGGCGAGCTGGCTCGCGAGATCCGACGCGATGCGGCGGGGACGGTGTTGCCCGACCCGCCTGCTCGCCTGGCCGGAGACCTCGCGACCGGATCCGGTATCGGCCCGGACATCGACAACCGGCTGCGCCATCCGGTCGGTACTCGATTCCGATCCTCGCTGGCTGCATCGCCCGCCACCCTGGTCCTGTCGGGCCATGGCGAGCGGGCCCGCATCGATGCCGCCGGCCGCATCACCCGGGAGCACTACGACGATCTCGGGCGGCTGGCGCGCAGCGAGGATCCCCGCATCGGCGCCATCACCTACGAGTACGACGACCTCGACCGGCTCGCGGGCATCACCTGGCAGGACGGTACCCGCTGGTCGTTCCGTCGCGATGTCGCCGGCCGGCCACTGGAAATCGTGCGGGCGCGTGGCGGCGAGCGGATCGCGAGCCGGATCCGCTGGCAGGGCGAACATGCGCTGCGCATCGATCATCCGGTGCAGTCGAGTCGCGCCGAGTACGACCGCGCCGGGCGACTGGTCTCGATCGAGCATCGCCTGCTCGGCGCCCGCCACCACCAGTCCTTCAGCTACGACCTTGCAGGTCGCCTGCAGGTCCGGCAGCTGCCCGATGGCAGCCGGCTACGCCACGAGTACGACGCCGAGGGCCGGCCGCTGGCCTTGTACTGGACTGCGCCAGGAGGCGTCGAGCAGGTACTCGTCGATCGGGCGCAATACCGCGCCGGGCGCATCGATTCGTTTCGGCTCGGCGGCCGGATCGAGCAGCGCAGGGCGTTCGACGCCGACGGCCGGCTCGCGATCCTCGCCTGGTCCGGCCGGGCCGACTACCCGCGCTGGCGCTTCCGGTGGCGTCGGGATGGGCGCCTGGCGGGCATCGATTCCGCGACCGACAGTCGTCGCTTCGCCTGGGACCGCCGCGGTCGCCTGCTGGTCGACCAGCGCCGGGCCCCCGGCGAGAAACCCACCGTCGAGTACTTCGCCTGGGGGCCGGCGGGCGACTCCCTCGGTCATCGCGACCCGAATGGCCGTACCCGAAGGATCGCCATGGCCGGTGCGCCCGCCACCGCCGGCCTGCCGACGCGGCATCGCGGCATGGCGCTCGACTACGGGCCGCAGCGGCGCATCCGCAGCGCCAGCCTCGACGGCAAGGTACTGGCCCGGTACCGCTACAACGCGCTCGGCGAGCGCGCTATCCGGGAGGTCGGCGCCGAGCGCCACGGCTATCTCTACCATCGCCGGCAGCTCCTCGCCGAGACCGACGGCGCCGGCCGGCTGCGGCGCACCTGGTTGCGCTGGCAGGGTAGGGTGGTCGGCTTCCTCGATCATGGGCCGGGCGCGGCGTCGCGTCTGTATTTCGTCCTCGGCGATCATCTCGGCACGCCGGCGATGGTCACCGACGCCGAGGGCGAGCCCGCCTGGTCGGGCCGCACCAGCGCCTTCGGCCGGCTCGTGTCGCAAGCGGGGCCGTTCAGCTCACCGCCTGGCCCGCTGCGCCAGCCGTTGCGGCTACCCGGCCAGGTCGCCGACCCCGAGACCGGCCTGGCCGACAACTACCAGCGCAGCTACGACCCGCTCGTCGCCCGCTATCTCGAGCCCGATCCCCTGGGCATCGCCGGCGGACGCAATCCCTATGCCTATGCGGCGGGCGATCCGCTCACTGGCGCCGATCCGCTCGGCCTGGTGCTGTTCGCCTTCGATGGCACCGGCAACACGCCCGAATCGCTCACCAATGTCTGGCTGATGTCCCAGCAGTACGACAGCTACGACGAGTACGACCGCCAGGCCCAGATCGGCGAGCTCGACTTCTATGTGCCGGGGGTCGGCACCCGGGGCGGAATGCGCGACAACGCCGTCGTCGGCGGCGCGTTCGCTCTCGAGCTCGAGGCCCGGATCGACCTGCAGCTCGAGCGCCTCGACGACTATGTCCGGGACCGCTTCGGCTACTACCTCGATGCCGGCGCCACCATCGGCCCAGAATCGCCCCTGCAGTTCGACATCGACATCGTCGGCTTCTCGCGCGGCGCGGCCGCCGCCCGCGACTTCGCCAACCGGGTCCTGCGCCGGCGCGACAACGGCTACTACCGGGAACTCGTCGATGGCGGCTGCGTCTCGATCGATATCCGCTTCCTCGGCCTGTTCGACACGGTGCTCAGCACGCACGTCGGCGACTTCGAGCTCGGCATCCCCGAGGCGGTCGGCCATGCCGCCAGCCTCATCGCCGCCAACGAGCATCGGCGCGCGTTCCCACTCGAATCCATCTTCGCGTCGAGCGACGCCCGCGGCTTCGCGAGCAACCGCGTCGAGGTGTCGCTGCTCGGCGCTCACGCGGATGTCGGCGGCGGCTACGCCTGCATCGACCTGTCGGCCTGCGACGGCGGCGACCTTTCCGACATTGCATTGTTGTGGATGCGCGAGCAGGCGGCCGCGCAAGGCGTCGCCTTCGTGCCCCTGCCGCCGGAGCATCGGCGCATCGACGTGCCGGTGCTGCACGACGAGACCTCGTCCTTCCTTTTCCATGATCCCGACCCGGCGGCCGATCGCGAGGTGCGTTACCACGCCGCCTCGCATACCCATCCGCTCACCGAGGACCTGCCGCGCGAAGCGACGGCGCCGGCGCAGCCGAGCCGCGAATCGATCGACGAGGGCATGAGCGCCGAGCGGGCCCTCGAGTTCGTGCGGCCCGACCCGGTGAATCGCCCGGGTCGGGTGGGCGAGGTCGACCTCGTCGCCTACGCCCGCTGGCTGCGCGAGGAGCTTGGCCTCGTGATCGAAACAGGCCTTGGCGCGGAGGCCGAATGATTACCGTGCGTCTCGTCGGCGCCATCGCCCTGCTCGCATGCGTGGCCGGTGCATCGCTGGCCTCGGCCGGCGAGCGATCCGGCGTGCAGCCCGGTGAGCGGCCATCGGATGGCGGCCTCGCCCGGCTCGGCGACCAGGCCGCCTACTCGACCTGGAATGCCAGCGCCGAACGCTGGGTCTACGGCGTCGAGCTGCGCGATGCCGATACCGGCCGCCTCCTCACCGCCGCTTCGCGCACCAATCCCTGGATCGCCGGCTCGCGCGGCTGGGCCGGCTACGGCGCGCTCTACCTGCCCGACAACCGTGTCCGGATTCCGCAACGGGTGAGCATCTCCTGGTGGTTCGACCAGGCCGCTGCGCAGCGGCGCGATCCGGCCTCCCGGCAAGGCCCCTACATCCTCGGCCTGCGAGGCCGCCTGAGCGAGCGGGCCTTGCGAGCGGCGGCCCGGGCCGAGCGGCGCTTCATGCTCGAGATCGGCGTCGGCGCCGGCGTGGTGCCGCCGGTCCTGCGCTGGCACCTGCGCGATCGCAAGGCGGATGTCCCCGGTGGCGTCGTCGAGCGCGGCGGCGACGAAGTCGACTGGCGACCCACATCCTGGCGCTGAGCGCGATCAGCGCCGTTTCCGGGGCGGTGCTATCCTCGGCCGGCCCGCGGCCCACCGGCTGCCTCGCACGGACCCGCGGGCGAGAACGAATCCGGTAACACCGACCCATGCCCTATTCCGTCCTGCGGCTCATCGCCGCCGTCGGCCTGATGACGATCGGGTCGGGCGCGATGTACATCGTCGTCGTCGTCCTGCCGATGGTGCAGGAGGAGTTCGGCGCGGACCGCGCGGGGGCGTCGCTGCCCTACACCCTGACGATGCTCGGATTTGGCTTCGGCGGCATCCTGATGGGCAAGCTTGCCGATCGCTTCGGGGTGTTCTGGCCGGTGCTGATCGGCGTCCTCGGGCTGTCCTCCGGATACTGGCTCGCCGCCCAGGCCGGGAGCCTGCTGATGTTCGCGATCGTCCATGGCCTGCTGCTCGGCCTGGCGGGCAGTTCGGCGACCTTCGCGCCGCTGGTCGCCGACATCTCCTTCTGGTTCGAGCGCCGCCGCGGCATTGCGGTCGCCATCGTCGCCAGTGGCAACTACATCGCCGGCGCGATCTGGCCGCCGATCGTGCAGCATTTCTCGGCGACCTATGGCTGGCGGGCGACCTACTCCGGTTTCGCCCTGTTCACGTTGGTGACGATGTTGCCGCTCGCCACCCTGGTCCTGCGTCGCCCGCCCCCGGCCGCCGACGCCTTGCCGGCGGGCGGGGCAGGGACGACGCCCGCAGCGGCCGGTGCCACCGCGACGGTATTCCGTCCGCAGGGCCGCTCGCCGCGCGAGCTGCTCGGCATCTCGAGCACCAGTCTGCAGACCCTGCTGCTGGTCGCGGGCGTTGCCTGCTGCGTGGCGATGTCGATGCCGCAGGTCCATATCGTCGCCTACTGCGGCGACCTCGGCTACGGCACCGCCGCCGGCGCCCGGATGCTCTCGCTGATGCTCGCCTGCGGCATCGTCAGCCGGCTGGTCTCGGGCGTGATCTGCGACCGCATCGGCGGCCTGCGCACCCTGCTGCTCGGTTCGGTCCTGCAAGGCCTGTCGCTGATGCTGTTCCTGCCCTTCGATTCGCTGGCCTCGCTCTACCTCCTGTCGGCGATCTTCGGGTTGGTCCAGGGCGGCATCGTGCCCGCCTACGCGATCATCGTGCGCGAGTTCTTCGATTCGCGCGAAGCCGGCGTCCGGGTGGGCCTGACCCTGACCGCCACCCTGGTCGGCATGGCGCTCGGCGGCTGGCTCTCGGGCAAGATCTTCGACCTGACCGGCAGCTACGAGGCCGCGTTCGTCAACGGCATCGGCTGGAATCTCCTCAATGGCTCGATCATCCTTTTCCTCCTGCTGCGCCAGCGCCGCTGGCGCGGGCTCCAGGCGGCCGGCCACCCGGCCTGAGCAACCGCCCGCGCCAGTGACCCGATGCAGCGATCCAGGCCATCGATCCGCCATCGGCATGCGGGCAGCCTGAAACACCGGAGCATCCCCGAGTGAATACCGAAGAAGCAGCGCGGCGCGCAGCCCTGTGGGGCATCCTGTTGCCGGCTGCGGCCATCATGGTCCTGACGATGGGCACCCGCCAGGTGACCGGCCTGTTCCTGTCGCCGATCAACACCGCCACCGGCATCGGCGTGGTCGGCATCAGCTTCGCGATGGCGGTCGGCCAGTTTGTGTGGGGCGCATCGCAGCCGATCTTCGGGGCGCTTGCCGATCGCTGGGGGCCGGTATCGGTGATGATCGCCGGCGGCGTGACGCTTGCCCTGGGCTTCGCGCTCACCCCCTTCATGACCAGCGAATGGGGCCTCATCTTCTCGCTCGGCCTGCTGATGTCGGCTGGCGCCGGCGCGGGCAGTTTCTCGATCCTGATCGGCGCGGCCTCGCAACGCCTGCCGGCCGACCAGCGTTCCTGGGCGGCCGGCTTCATCAACGCCGGCGGCTCCTTCGGCCAGTTCCTGTTCGCACCGCTGACCGAGAGGGCGATCGCGCTCGCCGGCTGGATCAACGCGATGTACATGCTGGCGGTAGCGGCGCTGCTCACCCTGCCGCTCGCGCTGCGCCTGCGCACGAAGCCGTCGGCGGCGAGCGCGGGGGCAGCCGCCGCGGCGCCGGCGGTCGAGGCCGGCGCGATGGTGCGGGGCAGCCTGCGCGAGCAGGTGAAGGTCGCGATGCGCGACCGCAGCTATCTCTGCCTGCATGCGGGCTTCTTCACCTGCGGCTTCCACATCTCCTTCCTGTTGACCCACCTGCCGGGCGAGGTTGCGCTGTGCAACCTGCCGACGGCGGTTTCGGGAATCTCGATCGCGATCATCGGGCTGGCGAACATCGTCGGCAGCCTCGGCGTCGGCAGCCTCGGAGGGCGCTATCGCATGAAGTACCTGCTGTTCTGGATGTACCTGTCGCGCACCGCGATCATCCTGATCTACATGGTGTCGCCCAAGACCGAGTTCGGCTTCTACGTGTTCGCCGCCGGCCTCGGCCTGACCTGGCTCGCGACCGTGCCGCCCACCGCGGGCCTGGTCGGCAAGCTGTTCGGGGTGCGCTACCTCGCGACCCTGTTCGGCCTGACCTTGCTGACCCACCAGATCGGCGGCTTCCTCGGCGCCTGGCTCGGCGGGATCGCGATCGACAGCACCGGCACCTATAACGCGATGTGGATCGCCGACGCCATCCTCGCCACCATCGCCGCCTTGTTCAACCTGCCGATCCGCGAGTCGAAACTCGCGCCTCGCGCGGCCTGATCAACGGGGCGGGGCGGGGTCGTGGTCCTCGCCGGCCTGCGGCCGATCGCCGCCGTGGGTGTCGGTATCCGGCCTCGAGCCGCCGCCCGGATCCGCGCCCGGCATCTCGACCAGTAGCCGGATCAGGTCGGACTGGCGGTTGATCCCGGTCTTCTCGAACACCGCCCGGATCTGCGCCCGGATCGTCTGCGTCGATACCCCGCGCCCGGCGGCGATGTCCACCGCCGACAGGCCACGGGCGAGTTGCGCCGCCACCTGGGCTTCGGCCGGCGTCAGCTCGAAGGCTTCGGCGACGAGGGTCGGATCGGGCTCGGCACTGTGCTGCACCGGGTAGCAGCGAACCATCGCGAGGGCCGGGCTGCCGGCCGCATCGCGGCGTGGCTGCTCCGAGAGCAGGACGGCATACGCGCCCGGATCGGCGCCGCCGACGCGCATCACCGCCCGGTGCGGCGGCTGGCCGGCAGCGGGCGTTGCGCGGCCGAGCTGGAGGCGGACCAGGCAGCAGAGCAGCTCCGCGTCTTCCCGCGGATCGACGCAGTACAGGTGGGCATCGATCTCGGTGAGCCGTCCGGCGCGCCCGCGCATCGCTTCGGCGGCCGCGTTGCGGTAGTGGACCCGGCGATGGCCATCGACCAGCCAGAGCGGATGCCGGTTCGATGCGATCGCTTCGAAGCCCGGCGCTTCATCGGCCGGCCGCGGCGAGCGCTTCGCCTCGAGCGCGAGACCGGCCCGGAAATGAAAGGCGAGGCGGGCGAGGTCCTGCCGCTGCCGCGCATCGAACGACTGGCGACGGCGTCCCCGGGCGAGCGCGAGTATTACTGCCTGCCGATCGTCATCGAGCCGCAGGCCGGCGGCGAAATTCAGGCCGGCCGGGGCGAGCACCGGGCCGGGCCGTCCGGCGGCATGCTCGCCGGGCATCTCGTCCTCGTAGAGCCACTGGCCGACCGGCCGATGCAGGAGCGCCGCCAGGAGCGGGTCCCCGGCATGGGCGCTGCGCACGCCTTCGCAGATTGCGTCGGGGTCGACCCGGCCGCCCTCGTCGCGAAACGAGGGCTGCATCGAGACCGGGTCGATGCCGGTCAGGATGCAGCGGGGTGCATCGAAGGCCGTGGCGAGCGCATCGAGCGATGCGCGCCATGTCGCCCGGCCGGCGGCGGCCTCGTAGATCGTCGCGACCAGGGTATCGAAGCGTTGCTCTTCCATGGGCCTGACACCCCCCCTGTTCGCGGTAGGCGTGGGCGCGGGACGCGATTCTTCGTCTACTTTAGCCCAGCACAAGGCGTTCGGAGCGATCGCCCGCCGACATGAAGCGCGCGACAATGATGGACGGGGTTCCGCATGCGCACAGGCAAGGACAGGACAGACAGGGGACGATCATCCAGGCGATGCTCTCCGACAGCCAGTACGACCGGTTCGTCGCTTCGACCTACGAGGCGGCCCTGGGTGGGCATGATCATTGGCAGGCCTGGCTCGATGAGCTGACCCGTGCCTTCGACCTCTGGAGCGCCCACCTGGTCGCGTTCGGCCACGCCAGCCAGCAGGTCGAGTTCTTCGTGCTGGGCGGCCGGATCTCGACCGAGGCCAACGTCGACTACATGCGCTTCTACCGCTCGGCCAATCCGCAGCTGTCGATGGTCATGGCGGCCGAGCCGGGCCGGTGGATCCGCTGCCACGAGCATTTCGACGACGCCTACGTCGAGTCGAGCCCCTTCTACCGTGACTACCTGATCCCCCACGGCGGTCGCTATCTCGCGTCCACCAAGCTGATCGACGACGCCCACTCCTTCGTGCACTTCGGCACCGTGCGCGGCCTGGGCCAGCCGCCGCTCGACGACGCCGAGATCGCCTGTCTCGCGCGGATCTGCCACCACCTCTGGCATGCCTTCCTGATCCACCGCTCGCTGGTTTCGCGCCCGCCCGACATCCGGCTGGGCGTCGAACTGCTCGATCGCCTTGCCCAGCCGGTGATCCTGCTCGGGCGCGAGCGCGACCTGCGCTATGTGAACCCGGCGGGCGGGCGCTTGTTCGCCGAGCTGGGCGAGCAACTCGTCGTCGGCAGGCCCCTGCCGATGTTCGCCCGCGACGATGCCGCCTTGCTCGATGCGGCGCTCGCCGACCTGCTCGCGCCCCGGTCGGCGACGGCCGGCCGGGCGCGACGGGTGCTGCGCTTCGGCCCGCCCGACGGCCAGGCGCTGATCGCGATCGCCTCCGTCCTGGAGCCGGCGGCGGTGTTGTCGGCCTTCGGGGCCGAGTCGCTGGCGCTGCTGATGTTCCACCGCCCCGGCCGGGCCCGGCACATCGACCCGGTCGTGGTCGCCGAGGCCTTCGGGCTGACCCCGGCCGAGGCCCGCGTCGCGGTACGGCTCGCCGACGGCCTCAACGCCGAGCAGATCGCCGCCGAGCGTAGTGCTTCCCTGCTGACGGTGCGCACCCAGATCCGCTCGATCCTCGCCAAGACCGGCGTGCGCCGCCAGCCGGAGCTGGTGCGGATGCTGGTCGAGATGCCGGAGGTCGGCGAATCGATGCGCCCGGCCAGCGACGAGGCCTGACGCAGCTCGCGCGGCATCCGCTGCGATATTCGGGGCCGCTACCCCGACCGATGGCGCCGGGATCCTTGGCGCGATGGCAACAGACGGGTTATCGTTGTACCCAATATTGCCTATGCTCGATCCTGAGCCTGATCCCGAACACGCCCGAACCGCATCCGAAACCCATGGCTGCCGCCTATCCGATCCCGAGCTTCCTGCAGCTGCCCATCGACGGTGTCGTCGACGAGGCCGAGTCCCAGGAGCGCCCGCGTCCGCGTGATGCCGCGCTCGCGCGGGGTGGCAGCCTGCGCCTGACCCACCCGGTGCGGATCGCGCCGGGCGCCATTGACGGCGACGAAGCCGGGCCAACCGGGCCGGAGCGCTCGCCAGCGGAATCCCCGGCGACGGGCTCGCGACCCGCGCTTGCCGCGGCCCCATCGGCGATCGTGGCCGAATCGGCCATCGCGACCGGGTCCGGGCCCGTCCGCGAGTCGGCAGGCGGCTTCGACCGCTCCGCGGCCATCGCCACCTGGCGAGCCTGGCTGCAGGCCTGGGAGATCGACGCCGACCCGGCGCCGGTGATCGACGCCCTTGTGGAGCGCCTGGGCGATCCCCGCCGCCATTTCCACGACCTCGAGCGTGTCGCCGCCGAACTCGCCCGGCTCGACGAGTGGCGCGATGTGGCCCAGGATCCGGTGGCCGTCGGTTTCGCGACCTGGTTCCGCTACGCCATCCTCGATTCCGCCCGCTTCGACAACGAGGCGCGCAGCGCCGAGTTCGCCCGCATCGGCCTCGCCGGCCTCGGCCTCGATACCAACCGGATCCGCCTGGTCCGCGAGCTGATCGTCTCGACCCGCGAAGGCGCGGTCGTCGGCAGCCCCGATGCAAGGCTGCTCGCCGATATCGGCCGCGCCCGCCTTGCCGACGCCGCCGATGTGTTCGACCAGCACGAGGATGCGCTGCGCGCCGAGTCGGTGCATGTGGTCGACCTCATCTACTGGCGCCGCCGGCTCGCCGTGATGCGGGCCATGCTCATCAAGCCGCGCATCTACCTCACCGACCGCGCCCGCGACCGCCTCGAGGCGGCTGCCCGCGACAACCTCTCGCGCCGCCTCGCGGCGCGCTGAGCCGCCGCGCCGCAGGCCGCGAGCATTCGGCTCGCGCCCTGCGGCTGTGGTTGCCGGGCCAGGCTCGCGGCCACCCGAAGCGGGCGACTCAACCCGCGACCGGTCGGGCCGCATCGCCCGGCTCGTCGCCGGCCGCGCGAATCTGCCTCTCGAACATCCGCAGGCGCTTGTAGACCGACATCAGCTCGACGATCGTCGACCAGCTGTTGACGAGGTACTGGAATGAATCCTCGACCTTGCCGAAGGCGCGCACGATCTGCTGCATCACGCCCAGGGTGATGCCGCCGGCGACCAGGGTCGGCCCGAGCGCGATGTAGGGGAAGAGCACGCTGAACTGCAGGTACGACCACTTGGCGACGTCGAAGTACAGGTAGTGGAAGAACAGGCGGAAGTAGTTGGTGCGCACATCGCCGTAGAGCCTGGTCGTGCTGGCCGGGTCGGCGCGCTCGGCGTGGTCTTCGCCATAGACGAGTTCCTTGCGGTAGGCGGCCTCGACCTTCTGGTTCTGGAATTCCAGTCCCGGCAGCTTGATGCCCACCGCCGCCAGCAGCACCGTGCCGAAGGAGGCCGACAGCAGGGCAACGAAAACCAGCGAATGATCGATCGGCCCGATCCAGGGCAGTTCGGTCACATGCGCGGACAGGGTCCAGAGGATCGGCAGGAAGGCGGCGAGCGTCATCAGGCTGCGCATCAGGCTCACGCCCAGGCCTTCCATGATGCGGGCAAAGCGCATGGTGTCTTCCTGCACCCGCTGCGATGCGCCTTCGATATGGCGCACCTTGTGCCAGTTCGCCATGTAGAAGTCGTTCATCGCGGTGCGCCATCGGAAGATGTAGTGCTTGATGAAGAAGTCGAGCACCACCGCGATCAGGATGTACAGGCCGGCGATGCGTCCGAAGGTGACGAGCTTCTCGCCGTACTCGGCCATCGTGACGCTGTTGGCCTGCCCGAGGGCCTTCTGGATCAGGTTGTAGAAGTCGCCGAACCATTCGTTGATCGCCACGTCGAGCTCGACCTTGTACCAGGTGGCGAACAGGATCAGCGCGCTGCCGGCGATCGACCAGGCGAACCATTGGCGGTTCATGAAGAATGCGCGAAACAAGGGGGCTCTCCGCGGGTGGCGTGGGGGATGCGAAGGCCGCTGGCCGACGCGAAGTGCAGAGAATAGCGGAAGCCCGGGTGGCGCCCGTCAGCGTGGCCTGCCGTTGCCGGCGCCGGTTTCGTCGAAGGACGGCATCTCGAGCAGCATCCGCACCAGGTCGGCGCGCGAGCGCACGTCGGTCTTGCCGTAGACCGACCGGATCTGCGCCCGGACCGTCTCGAGGGTGACCCCGCGGGCGGCGGCGATCTCCTCGATCGACAGGCCTTCGGCGAGCCCGGTCGCGACTTCGGCCTCGGCCGGTGTCAGCTGGAAGACCTTGCCGATGACGGCCGGATCGATCTGGCGCCGGTGGGCGGTCTCGTGCAGCAGCAGCATGGTGAGCCGGGGCTCTCCCTGCTCGGGCGACTCGGCCGCCGGCGGCAGGCCGGTCGCGAGCACCATGACCGGATTGATGAAGCCGCTGCCGATCACGCGGACCACGGCGCTTGCCGGGCTTGCCCCGGCCACCGCCACACCGGCCCCGGGTGCGCGCACCGCGATCCGCAGGCGGGCCTCGTCGTCGCGGTTGCGGCACACCAGGTGCTCGTTGCGTTCGCTGAATGCATTGGCGCGCGCCAGCAGGCGCTGCGCGGCCGGATTGCGGTAGATGATCCGGAGGTCTTCGTCGGTGATCACGAGGGCCTGGCGCATGCGGTCGAGGATCCGGCAGGCGACGCCGCAGCCGGCGGCGAGCTCGCCCGTGCGATCGAGGTGCAGCCGCAGGGCGGAGGCGAGGTGGCGCCGCAGCCGATCGAACACCGCGACCTCGTCGCCGGACAACGGCGGCCGGCCCTGGCCGCGCTGCATCAGGAGCAGCACCGCCATGTCCTCGTCCTCGAGCAGCTTGGCGCAGGAGGTGTAGCGCCCGCCGCGGGGCAGCAGGAACTCCTGGTAGAAGGGATCGCGGTCGATGAAGTCGTCGTCGAAGCGATCCTGGCGATGCACCCACTGGCCCGGCTCGCTGGCCAGCGCGAGCGCCGGCCCGACGTGTGGGTCGATGCGGTGGTACACGCGCAGGTACTCGAGCGCGAAGTCCGGTCCGGACAGCCCGCCTTCGCAGATGAACAGGGCATCGCGGCTCCGCCTTGTCAGGCCGAACAGCGCGATCGACCAGAGTCCGAAGCGTTCGGCCAGCGGCGCGAAGGCCTGGCGCCAGTCGATCCGGCCGGCGCCTGCGTCGTACAGGCGCGCGACGACTTCGTCGTATTCGTCGGCAGTGATGGTCACCGGAGTCTTGTTCTTGCAGGGCGGACGGAAGACGACCTTCCGAACATAGGCGGGTGCATGTCTCCCGGCAATCCCCGAATTGGGGTAAGGCGGCGCGATTCCGGGCGCGGGAATTGCCGGAACCCGACGGGTGCAGTCGTTTCTTGCTTCCCGATCGTACGAATCCGTGCCGTGCCGTACCGAATTGTGTCGATGACGAGCGTTTCGATTGTGCCTAGATTGTTACCTGACACCCGGAGCGAATCGAAACGATGCAAGCCGCGCTTCTCTCTCGTCCCCCGATCGAGCGTCCCGCGCCCCTCGCGGGTATCGACAGCCTGCCCGTCGGCTGGCACATCCCCGGTTTCCCCGATGAGTCGACCCGCATCGCCGTCACGGTCGGCCTGTCGCCGGGCAACGACGTGGACGCCGGCGAGGATGGGCCGCACCGCGAGATCCTCATGCGCATCGACCTGCCGGGCGATGCCAGCATCCACGGGGCCGGCGTCGATATCATCGAACGACAGTCCTGGGTCGACGAACTGCAGGGCGGCACCTTCGAACACATCACATGCCGGGTCCGCCACGGGTCCGCAACGGGGGAAATCGACCTGGCCTGGGTATTGCGCTCGCTTCGCGATCGCGGCCTGGTCGCCGACGGCGACCTGCTCGAATCGATCGAAGTCAGCGCCTGAAACGGGTCCGCATTCGATCGCAGGACAAGGCGGGTCGCCGCAGACAGTGCAGGTAGCACGGCAAGGCGACCCAACGCCGTCATGCGGTCGAAGGCGGTGCCGTAGGAGCCCGCGGGCGGCAAGGCCCGCAATACACCCGTGCTCGGCACGGGTTTGCGGCGGTCATCCCGAGGCGGGATGACCGCCGCGCCATTTCCGGCCGAAGGCCGGACGGCTTCGGCTTACTTCAGCTTGTCGAGGGTGTTGGTCGCCTCGGCCAGCAGGTAGTAGAAGGTCACCCGCGACTTCGACCGGTCGCCTTTCATCTTCTCGCACACGCCCTGGATCGCGGCGGCTGCTGCATCGGGCGCGAGCCCCAGCTTCTTGGCCGCGAAGCCGTCGCGTACCCGGTCGAGTTCGGCCTGGTCGGAGGCCGAAACCAGGGAGGAGTCCCGGTTGCGCAGCGCGATGCCGCAGTACTTGACGATGGTATCGACCACCGCCTGGTCGACCGGACTCGTGAACTTGGCCACGTCTTCGGCGTAGTTGCTCATGGGTGATCCCCCTTCCTTGTTCTGTTCGTCGGGTGCCGACGCCCCGCCAGTCGGCGGCGTCGTCGCTAAGCTAGCACAAGCGCCGCCGCGCAAGCACGCTTCGTGCGCGACCGGGGCCCGGGCCAGCGCCAGGGACCCCGGCTCCAGGGCCGGTGGTCGACGCAACGCCGGGCGACCAATGGCCGGTCGGGCCGATCGACCCGACGAGGGGAGCGAGTTGCTATGGCTGGTCGCGCGGATTCGGGAGAACATACGGGCACCCGAAGTCGTTCCGGATTCACCTCCCGATTGCCATGAAGAAGAACCGCTCCACGCCGACCCTGGCCGGGCGTCGCCGCCTGCTCGGCGCGCTCGCTGCCGCCGGCTCCGTACCGACAGCGGCCCGTGCCGGCCTGCCTGTCGGGGCGAAGCCCGATCCCGCCGCCGTTACCGCCGACGAAGTCGTCGCTCGCGAGCGCTGGCTGTTGCGCCGGGACGACCGCTGATGCTCGTCGATTCGCTCGGCGCGCTCGATTCACGTAGCCCCCGCCACGATGTCTGCGTGATCGGCTCGGGCCCGGCCGGCGCCACGCTCGCGCATGCACTGGGCGGCGCCGGCCTGTCGGTGATCCTGCTCGAGGCCGGCCGCGCCAATTGGGACGAGACCTCGCAGGCCGTCTACGAAGGCGACTTCTATGGGGCGCCGCCCCTGCTGCCCCTGTCGGTGAGCCGCCTGCGCCAGCTCGGCGGCGCGTCCAACCATTGGGGCGGGTGGTGCCGGCCGCTCGATGCGGCGGATTTCGAGAACAAGGTCGACGGCGTCGATACCGCCTGGCCGATCGGCATCGCCGATCTCGAGCCCTGGCTGCCCGAGGCGATGCGCATCCTCGAGTTGCCGGCATTCGGCCCCGATGTTGCGTTCGGCGCCAGCCTGCGCGAAGTGCCGTTTCGCTATTCCCCACCGGTGAACTTCGGCTACAAGTACGCCGACGAGTTCCGCCGCAGCGACAAGGTCGACGTGGCGCTCGACAGCTATGTCACCGGTTTCGATGCCGATGGCGGGCGTATCGTCCATGCGCGGGTGCGCGGCTCCGATGGCGCGGACCGGCGCGTCGCCGCCCGTCGCTTCGTCGTCTGCACCGGCGGCATCGAGAACAGTCGCCTGCTGCTCTGGGCCAATGCGCAGGCCGGCGGCCGGGTCGTGCCCGAGCCGGCGGCGCTGGGCCGCTACTGGATGGAGCATCCCCACTTCACCCTCGGCCATGTGCTACTCGAGGGCGAGTTTCCGTTCGAGTTCGACCAGCAAGGCACGGTCTTCATCTCGCCGACCGCGGCGGCGATGCGCGAGCACCAGATACTCGACATCGGGCTGCGGCTGCACCCGGCCAAGGAGGGCACCACCCGCAAGCTGATCACCGAGCTCGCCTGCGTCGCGCCCGATCTGAGCGAGAAGGTCTTCCGGCGCTTCGGCAAGCATCTCGTCTGCGGACTGCAATTGCGCGCTTCCTGGGAGCAAGCGCCGCGACCCTACAACCGGGTGGTGCTGGGTGACCGGGTCGATGCCTTCGGCATACCCCGCGCCGACCTGCACTGGTTTCTCGAGGACTTCGACCGCCGCACCCCGCGGGTGACCGCCGGCCTGCTGGCGGCCGAATTCGCCGCCCGGGGCATCGGGCGCCTGCGCCTCGAGCGCTGGCTCGACGGGCTCGAGGACTTCCCCGACAACGACGAGATCGGTGGCAACCATCACATGGGCGGCACCCGCATGAGCCGCGACCCGCGCAGCGGCGTGGTCGACACCGATTGCCGGGTGCACGGCATGGCCAATCTCTATGTCGGCGGCTCCTCGGTGTTCCCGAGCGCCGGCTTCGCCAACCCCACCCTGACCATCGTGCAGCTCGCGCTGCGCCTGGCCGACCACCTCGCCCGCAGCCTCGCGCGCGACGGTGAACAGCACGGCACCCTGCGTGTCCATGGCGAGGCCTGGTCATGAGCCGGCGCCGTTGGCCACGATGGTTCGTCGTCCTGCTCGGCCTTGCCCTGGTCGGCGCGGTCGCGGTCGCGATCGCAGGCGGCGCCTGGTTGCGCAAGAAGAACGCGGTCGAGGGCTTCGAGGAGCGTGCGGCCCCGCGGGCGATGGCGATGCATCCGATCGCCGCGGTCCGGCAGGGCTTCGCCGCCGCTACCGCTGCCGCGGATGCCGGCGCTGGCCTCGGCCGGGCGCCTTACGATGCGGCTGCCGCCCACTTGCTCGAGGGCTTCCTGGCCTACCGGGATGATTCGCCGTCGCTGTCCTTCTATCCGGGTGAGCCGAGCTGGCACGGCCGGCGTGTCGATGCGATCGAGGCCTTCGCCCGCATCCTGCCGTTTGCCGCGGCCTGGCTCGCGGCCGGCGGCGAGGACGACATCGCGACCGCCGACGGCGTGGTGTCGATCTCCGCCGCGCTGCGCGACGGCCTGGCGGTCGGGACGGATCCGGATGATCCGGGTTACTGGGGGGAGCCGGGCCGCCTCGACCAGCGAATCGTCGAGGCAGCCGACATCGCGCTCGGCCTGTGGCTCGCCCGCGACCGGATCTGGCCGATGCTCGACGAGGCGCAGCGCGCCCGGGTGATCGCCTGGCTGCGCTCGGCCACGGCTTCGCATGTCTACCAAGGCAACTGGCAACTGTTCCCCATAGTCATCGAACGGGTGATCGACGCCCTCGGGGGTTCGAGCAACCAGGCGAGGGAGCGGTCGCGTACCGGCTACGAACGCTTCCTCACCCTGTACCGGGGTGACGGCTGGTACTACGACGTGCCCAAGGGCTTCGACTACTACAACGCCTGGGGCATCCACTACGCCCTGTTCTGGATCGACCAGATCGACCCCGCCTGGGATCCCGACCGGATTCGGCCCAGGCTGGTGGAGTTCGCCGAATTCTTCCGGCATATGTTCGGGCCGCATGGGGCGCCGATCATGGGGCGCAGCCTGTGCTACCGGCTGGCCTTGCCGGCGCCGGTCGTCGCGGCCTCGCTGGTCGCCCCCGGGCGGATCGCGCCCGGCGAGGCGATGCGGGCGCTCGATGCGACCTGGTCGTACTACGTCGCCCGCGGCGCGATCGACGAGGGGCGGATCACCCAGGGCGTCTGCGACGACGACCCCGCCCTGCTCGATGGCTACTCCGGGCCTGCCAGCTGCCTCTGGTCCTTGCGCTCGTTGGTGGTGGCTTACTACGCCCAGACCCTGCAGCCGATGTTCGATGTGCCCCGGGAGCCCTTGCCGGTCGAGCGGGGCGACTTCAGCGTCCACGCCGGCCCGCCCGGATGGACCGTCGAGGGCAGCCGGGCCGACGGCCATGTCCGCCTGCGGATCGACGCCAACGCCGGCTCCGATCCGGCGCCGCTGCACGCCTTCGGCGCGGGCAACTCGATCCGGGAGTGGCTGACGCAGGCGCCGCGCCGGCCGAACAACACCGCCGCCTTGTACCAGCGGCCGGAGTACTCCACCGCCGAGCCGGTCTCGGCCTGCGAGGTCCGTCGCTGAGGGTGGGCGAGAGTCCCCGCGCCTGCGGCGCGCCGATCCGGCGCCCGCGGCGCTGGCCGCCTCAGCGCGGTGTTTCCCCGCCGGGTTCGATCGGGCCGTTCGGCTCGACCAGGATCTTGCCTTCCCGGGCGCCTTCGCCGGCATGGGCGACCGCCCGGGCGATTTCCTCGATCGGGTAGACGGCGCGCACCGGCACCGCGATCCGCTGGTCCGACAGGGCGGCGGCGAGTTCGGCATAGAGGGCGCGCACCGCCGCCGGGTCGCGGGTCGCCAGGCGCCGCCCGAGCATGCAGCCGGTGACATGGATGCCGCGGTAGATCAGTTCGCCGCGTGGAATCACCGGGTCTTCGCCGCTCATCGAGCCGTAGGTGACCAGGGTGGCGTCGTCGGCGAGGCAGCCCGCCAGCCGTCCGGTCCCGGTACCTCCCAGCGCGTCGATCCCCAGCATGACCGACGCCCCGCCGGTAGCCTGCGCCACCTGGTCGACGAGATCGGGTCCGTCGACGATGCAGGCGTCGGCGCCCAGCGCCCGCAGGGCTTCGCCGGATTCGGCGCGCCGCACGATGTTCACCGTCCGCAGCCCCTTTTCGGCGGCGAGCCGGACGATCCAGCGCCCGACGGAGGAATTGGCGGTGTTCTGGACCACCCAGTCGCCGGGCGCGAGCCTGGCGAAATCGGCGAGCAGGACCGCCGCGGTCGGGGGGTTGATCCGCAGCATGGCGGCCTGCAGCGGATCGATGCCGGGCGGCACCCGGACCAGCTCGGTCGCCGGCACCCGCCGCTGCTGGGTCCAGTTCTCGCGCTGCAGGTTGATGACGTGGTCGCCGACCGCGAGATCGCTCACGCCGGCGCCCACCGCCACCACCCGGCCGAGGCACTCCGCGCCCGGCGTTGCGGGCAGGGGCGGCTTGAGCCGGTAGCTGCCCCGGCAGAACCAGAGGTCGGCCGGATTGATCGGGAAGGCGAGGACGTCGAACAGCACCTCGCCGGGGCCGGGCGCACCGGGCGGGGGTACCTCGACGCAGCGCACCACCTCGGCGGGCTCGCCGTAGCGCTCGAGCAGGACGGTTTTCAAGGCGTTGTCTCCTCCAAGGTGTTTGTCCCCCGTTCAGGGTATTCGGACCGAAGCAACGGCCCGGGTTCCGACGATTGTGGCCCGCGCGCCGCCGCCCGTCGAATAGTTCACGCGCCCCCGTGAGTCGGGCGGATATATTCGGCCCTGCGTAATCCGCCCCCGGCTTCGACAGCAGTACCGAACGCCCCGCGGCGCCTTGCGATCTTCCCGCCCGCTGTCTGCAAGGCCATAACATCATGCTCCGACCCAAGTCGACTTCCCTGCTCATCGCCTCCCTGCTCGCCGCCTGCGGCGGAGGTGGCGGGGGCGACACTGTCGGCGTCTGCGTACCGGCGGCGAGTTCCGCGCCCGGCACCGCCAGCCTCATGCCGAAGGAGTCCTCCGAGAAGTTTGGCCAGGCCGGCGCTCCCGCCGCCTATGCGGATCGCAACTCGGTGGCGCCCGGCGGGTCGATCGGCTTCCATGTGGGGGTGATCGGTGACCAGCCGGCGAACGTCGATCTGCGGATTAGCCGCGTCGAGACCCTCGACGTGTCGGTTTATGAGCAGAGCTTCGCGAGTGTCCCCGCGCGCAGCGTGCCGGACAACGGCTGGGAGGACTGTTGCGACTGGCCCGTGACCCGCCAGTTCACGATTCCGGCCAACTGGAAGAGTGGCCTGTATCGTGCCAGGTTCGGAAACACCGATGGCGCCAGCGATGTGTACTTCGTGGTCCGCGCTAGCGAGCCGGGCGCTTCGAAGATCGTGGTGTCTGTGCCGATGACCACGGCCGAGGCCTATAACGATTGGGGCGGCAAGAGCGTATACGAGTACAGCTCATCAAGCGAAATAAAGGCCACAAAGCTGTCGATGTCGCGGCCCTTCAACAGCATGCGCAGCGGGGGCAAATTCACCGAATGGATGCCGAAGTTCATCGAATGGGCGCAAGGCGAGGGCATCGCTCTCGAGTTCATCGCCAATACCGACCTGCATTACCAACCGGGCATTCTCGACCCCTACCACCTCTTCGTGACCGTAGGGCATGACGAGTACTGGTCGGCCGAGATGCGTGCCGAAGTCGAGCGCCATCTCGATGCCGGCGGCAATGCGGCCTTCTTTTCCGGCAACAACATGTGGTGGAAAATCCGCTTCGAGGATCCGAGCCCGGGCCTGCCGCGCGGCCGGATGCTCGTGGATAAGAATAACGATCCGGACCGCGCCGAGATTACGCCCGAGCTCCACCAGGGCAATTGGTTCATGACTGATCCCGAAGTGGCGCTCTTCGGCGCGGGCTACGCCCGGGGTGGCTGGCTTCCTTTCGAATACTACGAAGACGACGTCACCGACTTCTTTGTCAAGCGGCCGGACCACTGGGCGTTCGTCGGCACCGGGCTCACGAAGGATGCCCACTTCGGCTCCGCGAACAGGATCATCAGTTTCGAGTCTGACGGCGCCGATTTCGACTGGGTGGGTACCAACTGCGCGCTGGGCGGCACGGGCATCGGTGCCAACTGTCTCGCCATCCCGACCTTCACTGACGGTGCGCCCGCAGGGCTCACGATTCTCG
This sequence comes from uncultured Burkholderiaceae bacterium, assembly GCA_964476625.1. Taxonomy (GTDB): domain Bacteria; phylum Pseudomonadota; class Gammaproteobacteria; order Burkholderiales; family Burkholderiaceae_E; genus JAMLIN01. The sequence continues at coordinate 53,397 of CAYZBJ010000005.1, forward strand.
CCACCGCGAAGCTCGGCGATGGCTGGTCGAACTATCTCGACGAGGCGGGCGGTTCTCACCGTGTCGGTAAGAGCGAATACACCGGCGAACCGGGGGCTTGGACCACGATGGTGGCCTACGAGCATGCCGGCGGCGGCGAGGTCTTCAATGCTGCGACGGTTGACTGGGCCCACGGCCTCTCCGCTTGCGGCGGCGCGACGCCGGCGGTCGAATGCAAGATCACGAAGAACGTGATCGACGAGCTCAAGACGGCCGACAAGGAAGTGCCTGGCCCTGTGCCCGCGCCGGAACCGGCGCCAGAGCCCGCTCCCGAGCCCGCTCCCGAGCCCGCTCCCGAGCCCGCTCCCGAGCCGGCCCCTGAGCCGGCCCCTGAGCCGGCCCCCGCACCCGAACCAGGCCCTGCTCCGGCGCCAGAACCCGCTCCCGAGCCCGGCCCCGCACCTGCGCCGGAACCCGGCCCCGCACCCGCTCCGACGCCGGCCCCCGCGCCTGCGCCAACTCCGGCTCCGACGCCAGCGCCGACGCCCGCTCCTACCCCGCCGGACTGCTGACCCCGCTCAGTGCGACATCAGCACCGGCACGGTCATCGACTGGAGCACGGTACGGGTGACGCCGCCGAGCACGAATTCGACGGCGCGCGAGTGGCCGTAGCCGCCCATCACCACGAGGTCGGCGCGCCGGTCGGCGGCCAGCGAGAGCAGCATCTCGGCGACTGAGGCGTCGACCGACGCCGGCGCGATGAGCCGCTCGGTGATCGACGGGCTCGGGCTCACATGCTGTGATGCCGTGGCCGCGATGCCGTGCGCCTCGAGCAGTTCGAGCACCGAATCGAGCGAGGCATCGACGTCGCTGTCGGCCGGCCGGAACGCGGCGATCTCGACGGATTCCGCCCGCTTCATCCAGGGCAGGGCGTCGTGCAGCGCCCGGGCGCTCTCTCGAGTGTCGGACCAGGCCACCAGGATGCGCTTGCCGCATTCACCGGATTCGCCCGCGTAGGGCATGAACAGCAACGGTCGGCCCGCCATCAGCAACAGCCGGGTCGACATGTTCGGGCGCGGCTTCGGGTTCTCGTTGGGGTCGCGCTGGCCGAGCACGACCAGGTCGGAGTACCGGCAGCGCTGGATCACGTCGACCGGCGGCATGCCGTTCGGGTCGATCAGGTCGATGGCGCGGCCGCTCTCGCGCGCGACGTCCTCGACCAGCCGGCGGGTCCGCTCGCAGCCGGCGGCGAACTGGTCGCGGGCGATCTCGACGACCGCGGCCGAGATCTCCGGCGTCAGGTAGGTGCCCGCATACGGATTGGCCGTGTAGAGGGCGGTGAGCCGGGCGTCGAACCGCGACGCGGTGCCGGCCGCGAGGCCGAGCGTGTTGGGCGCATGGGTGCTGTCATCGACCAGCACGAGGATCCGGGCGATGTCGTACATCGGTGGACTCCGTTCAGTTGCGGTAGCCGGGGTCGATCCGGTCGAGCTCGCGCAGCATCGCTGGCCATTCGAGCTCGCCGAAGGCGCGCCGGGTCTTCGGATCGTAGAGATGGGCGGTCTTCTCGCGGATCGCTTCGGGTGGCAGGTGCAGCCGGGCGCCGGCGGCCATCGCGTCGACCTGGGCCTTGCAGGCCATCTCGAGCCAGTACATGGTGTTGAAGGCCTGCGCCGCGCTCGCACCGACGGCGAGCAGGCCATGGTTGCGCAGGATCATGGCGTCGTGGCTGCCGAGATCGACGAGCAGGCGGGCCTGTTCGTCGAGGTCGATGGCGACGCTCTCGTAGTCGTGGTAGCCGAGGCGCCCGTAGAAGCGCATCGCGGTCTGGGTCAGCGGCAGCAGGCCATCGGCCATCGCGGAAACCGCCATGCCGGCGCGGGTATGGGTGTGGATCACGCAGTCGACATCGTGGCGAGCCCGGTGCACGGCCGAATGGATCACGTAGCCGGCGACGTTGATGCCATAGCCGTGGGGATCGTCCGGCGCCAGCACCACCCGGCCGTCGAGGTCGATCTTCATCAGGTTCGAGGCGCAGACCTCGTTGTACAGGTACCCGTAGGCGTTGATGAGGATGTGTTCGGTGCCGGGTACCCGCAGGGTCGCGTGGTTGTAGATCAGGTCGGTCATGCCGTAGCGGTGCAGCAGGCGGTAGACCGCGGCGAGCCGCAGCCGCGCTGCCCATTCGGTCTCGCCGACATGCTCGCGAATCCGCTCGGGCGCGATGGTGTGCAGGGCGTCGTTCATCGATCCTCCGTCACTGGCGGGCCCGCCCAGTGTCCTTCGCTTGCTTCGGGTTGACTGTCTCGGGTCCATGATAGAACGCATCGGGCGGTCCCGGGCCCGGCCGTCGTTCGCATGATCCCGGTCCGCGGCAGCCGCTTCAGGCTGGCGCGCGCACCATGGCGCTACACTGCGAGGCGCCCGCCGCTGGTGGCATCGGGTGATTTCTGGAGCAGACGATGGAGTCGAAAGAGCAGCAGCTGGTCACCTTGCGATTCGAGCAGCGCGGCGAGTCCGGCCGGATCGCGCGGGTCACGATCGCCAATGAGCGACGGCTCAACACGATGAACGCCGCGGTGATGGATGCCTTCGTGGCGACCTTCGAGCAGCTCGCCAGGGACGAGGGCCTGCGCGCCGTGGTGCTGACCGGCGCGGGTTCGAAGGCCTTCGTGGGGGGCGCCGACATCGACGAGATGGGTGCGATCCGCGATCCCGCCGGCGGTCGCGAGTTCATCACGCGGGTGCATCGGTGCTGTGATGCGGTGCGTCGACTGCCGGTTCCGGTGATCGCCCGGATCCAGGGCTTCACCCTCGGTGCGGGGCTCGAACTGGTCGCTGCCTGCGACCTGCGGATCGCGGCCGCATCGGCCCGCTTCGGCATGCCCGAGGTCCGGCTCGGCATTCCCTCGGTGGTCGAGGCGGCGCTGCTGCCCGGCCTGGTCGGCTGGGGGCGCACTCGCCAGTTGCTGTTGCTGGGCGAGGTCTACGAGGCCGAGGAGGCGGCGCGCTGGGGCCTGCTCGAGCGGGTGGTCGCCGACGAGGCGCTCGACGCGGCGGTCGATGAATGGGTCGATGCCCTGCTGCTGGCTACGCCGCAGGCGATCCGGCTGCAGAAGGCGCTGATCCGCAAATGGGAAGACCTGCCGGTCTCGGATGCGGTGCGCGCCGGCATCGATGCCTTCGGCAGCGCCTACGAGACCGACGAGCCGGCCCGCGCTATGGCGGCGTTCCGGGCCGAGCGCCAGCGGGCAAAGAGCGGCTGAAGACAAGCGACTCCCGTGGGCGCTGTCGTCCGCCGCCCCGTAGGGGGCGCTCGGTAGCGCCTCAGGCCACCGGGAGCTCGATCCGCAACGACAGGCCGCCGCCCGCGCGATCGCGCGCCTCGATCCGCCCGCCGTGGGCCTCTATTGCGCGCCGGGCGATCGCCAGCCCCAGTCCGAAGCCATTGCCGTCGCCATCGCTGGCGAGGCCGCGGGTGAAGGGCTCGAAGATCCGCTCGCGCTCGCTGGCGGGCAGGCCGGGGCCGCGGTCGTCGATGGTGATCTCGATCCGCTCGCCCCGGCGTTGCGAGGCGATCTCGACCGCCGTGCCTTCGGCGGTGTGGCGCAGCGCGTTGCGCACCACGTTGTCGAATGCCCGATGCAGCAGTTCGGCATGCCCGGTGATCGTCGCGCCCGGCGCGGCGCAGGCCAGGATGACCGAGCGGCCGAGGGGCTGCGCTTCGAAGCGGGCATCGTCGGCCACGTCGGCCAGCAGCTCGTCGATCTCGACCGGCGCGCGGGCGCCGGTCTCGCGGCCGGATTCGGCGCGGGCGAGCGCCAGCACCTCGCCGACCAGCTGGTCGAGCCGCAGCGTCTCGCGCTCGATGCGCTCGAGCATCGCGCCGGCGCGCGTCGGGTCCTGCTGCGCAAGCCCTATCGCGGCCTGCAGCCGGGCGAGCGGCGAGCGCAGTTCGTGCGACACATCGTGGAGCAATCGCTGCTGGGCGCCGATCAGTGCCTGCAGCTGGGTCGTCATGGCGTCGAAGTCGTGCCCGAGCTCGGCGAGCTCGTCACGCCGGGCGCCGAGGCTCGCGCCGATGCGGGTCTCGAGATCGCCGCCGGCGACCCGGCGGACCGCGGCGCGCATCAGCCGGATCGGCCGCGCCATGTACCAGGCGAGTCCGGCCGCGAAGGCGAGGCTGGCGACGAGGCCGGCGCCGACCAGCAACCAGGGCGACCCGGGCCCGGGCCCGGGGCCGGGACGTCGGCCGAAGCCCTCGCCCGCCGGCCGCAGGGTAGGGGCGAACAGGACGTACTCGCTGCCATCGGCCAGGCGCAGGCGGCGCGCGGCGCCGCGGGCCTCGTCGGATTCTCCCGACGAGCCGGGAGCGGCCTTGTCGTCCTCGGCGGGGCGGTCGTCGCTCTCGTCGTCGATCGCTTCGGCGCGCGCCTGCGCGAGCGCCTGCGCAGGGACCTCGCGTCCGAGCAACTCATGGCCGCCGGCATCGACCACCAGCACCGGGCGACGCGCGGCGCGCGGGCCGCGTTCGGCCAGCACCCGCACGGTGGTTTCCGGCCCGGCATGGCGCAGCAGCGCCGCGGTCTCCGCGATCCGTGCCCGCGTGTACGGGCCGGCGGCCAGCGGCGAGGCCTCCTCCTCGGCCATGCGCTCGTCGAAGCGGGCCTGCTGTTCGAGCGCCACGCCGATGCCCACGCCGATCGCCGCCGCGATCAGGGCCAGCCAGAAACCCGCGAGGATCTTCCAGAAGAGCCGGCCCATGGCTTAATCGATCACCAGCTGGTAGCCGCGGCCGCGTACCGTCTGGATCCAGGAGCTGCCGTCGCTGCGGCTGCCGAGCTTCTGGCGGATCCCGCTGACGTGCATGTCGATGCTGCGATCGAACCGACCCGGTTCGCGGCCGAGGGCCTCGCGCGAGAGTACCTGCTTGCTGACCACGGTACCGGCGTGGCGGGCGAGCACGGTGAGGACTTCGAATTCGGCGCCGGTCAGCTCGAGCGGATTCCCGTCCCAGGTCGCCCGGCGCTGCGAGGCATGCAGGCTCAGTGCACCCACGGTGAGGAGGTCGCGACCCGTCGTGTCGCTGCGTCGCAGGATCGCCCGGATCCGGGCGGCGAGCTCGCGCGGGGTGCACGGCTTGGGCACGTAGTCGTCGGCGCCCAGCTCGAGTCCGACGATGCGGTCGATGTCGTCGCCGCGCGCGGTCAGCATCAGCACCGGGATCGGGCTGGCCGCGCGGATGCGGCGCAGCGCCTCGATACCATCGGTACCGGGCATCATCACGTCGAGCACCACCAGGTCGACGCCGGGCGCGAGTGCGAGCTCGGCCCCGCGGGCGCCCTCGGCGGCGGTCTCGATCTCGAAGCCGTCGCGGGCGAGGTATTCGGCGAGCATGTCGCGCAGTTCATCGTCGTCATCGACGAGCAGGATCTTCGGCATCCGTCGATTATCACCGAGCCGTGGCGTTGCAGGCGCGCGGGCTGGTGATACCATGATGCGACGCGGTAAAGCCGCGCCCTTCCGGGGCAGTCGCCAGCACGGCGCCCGGCAAGCGGAATCCGGATACCAGGAGACAGTCGATGAATACCCGCTTCGCCGCGATCGGCGCGACGCTTGCCATTGCGTTCGTTGCCCAGACGGCATTCGCCGCCGATCCCAAGTTGCCCGACACCATGGCCTGGAGCGCGTACGACGTCGGCTCCGCCGGCTACAACCAGGCGGTTGGCATCGGCGCCGCGCTCAAGAACAAGTACAGTACCAACCTGAGGATCATCCCGGGCAAGAACGACGTGTCCCGGATGCTGCCGCTCAAGACGAACCGGCTCGACTTCGTCGCCAACGGCGCCGGTACCTACATGTCCCAGGAGGGCATGTACGAGTTTGGCGGCAAGGAATGGGGTCCGCTGCCGGTGCGCATCCTGCTCGCCAATATCGCACCCCAGTCGATGTCCGTGATCGTGGCCAAGGATACCGGTGCGAAGACGGTGGCCGATCTCAAGGGCAAGCGGGTTTCGTGGGTGATCGGCGCTCCGGCGATCAACCAGAACATCACCGCGGTACTCGCCTTTGCCGGCCTGACCTGGGACGATGTCGAGAAGGTCGAGTTCGGCGGCTACCGAGCCTCGCTCGATGCGATCATCAACAACCAGTCCGATGTCGGCTTCTCGGCTTCGGTCTCGGGCGGGTCCTACGCCCTCGAGCAGTCGCCACGCGGTCTCGCCTACGTGACCATGCCGGCGGCCGATGCCGAGGGCTGGAAACGGGTCCAGGCCGTCGCCCCGTTCATGTTGCCCGTGACCGCGACCAATGGCGCCGGACTCTCGAAGGAGAGCCCGGTCGAATCGGCCGTCTATCCGTATCCGATCCTGCATACCTTCGCCGATCGCAAGGACGATGCGGTCTATGCCATGACTCGCGCGATGGATGAGACTTACCCGATGTACAAGGATTCGGCGCCGGGCAACGATGGTTGGGCGCTCGATCGCCAGAATCTCGACTGGGTGATCCCGTACCACGACGGCGCGATCAGGTACTACAAGGAGAAGGGCATGTGGACCGATGCCCACCAGAAGCACAACGACGACCTGCTCAAGCGCCAGCAGGTGCTGGCCGATGCGTGGAAGTCGGTGGTAGCGCAGAATCTCGATGGCGATGCGCACATGGCGGCCTGGCAGAAGGCGCGGGCCACGGCCTTGCGCGATGCCGGCATGGCCGTTGTACTCGAGACCTGGTGAGCCGTTGACCGTCGAAATATCCCGGTGCAAAACGTGTGCGGCCAGGTGCTAACATCGCGCCGCCAGATTAAAAGGGTCGCCCGGGCGCCGGGCCGGCCTGACCACATCCAGACAAAAAAGGAGGCATTCTCTTCATGAAGATTCGATTCGCTGCCATTGGCGCCACGCTCGCCGCCGCCACGCTCGCCGCCCAGCCGGCGCTCGCCGCCGACCCCAAGCTGCCCGACACCATGGCCTGGAGCGCGTACGACGTCGGCTCCGGCGGCTACAACCAGGCGGTCGCCATCGGCGCTGCGCTCAAGAACAAGTACGGTACCAACCTGCGCGTCATCCCGGGCAAGAACGATGTGTCCCGGATGCTGCCGCTCAAGACGAACCGGCTCGACTTCGTCGCCAACGGGGTCGGTTCCTACATGGCGCAGGAAGGCCTGTACGAGTTCGGCGGCAAGGAATGGGGGCCGATGCCGATCCGCCTGCTGATGAGCAACATCTCGGACCAGACGCTGGCGATGATCGTCGCCCAGGACACCGGGGTGAAGACGGTCTCCGACATCAAGGGCAAGCGGGTCTCCTGGGTGATCGGCGCCCCGGCGCTCAACCAGAACCTCACCGCGATCCTCGCCTTCGCGGACCTGACCTGGGATGACGTCGAGAAGGTCGAGTTCGGCGGCTACGGCGCCTCGCTCGATGCGATCGTCAACAACCAGTCCGACGCCGGCTTTTCGGTGTCGGTCTCGGGCAAGGCCTACGCGCTCGAGAAGTCGCCGCGCGGCCTGGTCTACCCGGCGATGCCGGCCTCCGATACCGAAGGCTGGAACCGGGTCAAGGCGGTCGCCCCGTACATGGTCCCGGTGAAGGCCAGCCAGGGCGCGGGGCTCTCGAAGGAGGCGCCGGTCGAGAGCGCGGCCTATCCGTATCCGATCCTGCACACCCTGGACGATCGCAAGGCCGACGAGGTCTACGCGATGACCAAGGCGATGGTCGAGACCTTCCCGATGTACAAGGATGCGGCGCCGGGCAACGTGGGCTGGGCGCTCGAGCAGCAGAACTTCGAATGGGTGGCTCCGTACCACGAGGGGGCGATCCGCTTCTTCAAGGAAAAGGGCCTCTGGACCGACGCCCACCAGAAGCACAACGACATGCTGGTCAAGCGCCAGACGATCCTGGGCGACACCTGGAAGAAGGTGCTGGCGCAGAACCTCGAGGGGGATGCGCACATGGCGGCATGGCAGAAGGCGCGGGCCGATGCGCTGCGCGCGGCCGACATGCCGGTCGTCCTCGAGAAGTGGTGAGTCGACTCGTCGGTCATCTGGTCTGAAGCACTTACGGTGCGCCTCGGCACGTCCTGTTATCGCCACGACCGGTCGTGGCCGAGGCGCGCCCGCCGTCGGAATGCCCTAGTGCAAAGGGCATGTGGGCGGGTGCTAACATCGTCGCGGACGCTGCCCGGCGCCGCATGATGGTCGGGCCGATCCGGCCCGAAGCAGACCAGAGGAGACACCCCATGAAGATCCGCTTTGCCGCGATCGGCGGCGCGCTTGCCGCCGCCTCTCTCGTTGCCCAGCCGGCGCTCGCCGCCGATCCCAAGTTGCCCGAGACCATGGCCTGGGGCGCGTACGACGTCGGCTCCGGCGGCTACAACCAGGCGGTCGCCATCGGCAGCGCCTTGAAGAACAAGTACGGCGTCAACCTGCGGATCATCCCGGGCAAGAACGACGTGTCCCGGATGCTGCCGCTCAAGACGAACCGGCTCGACTTCGTCGCCAACGGGGTCGGCACCTACATGGCCCAGGAAGGCATGTACGAGTTCGGCGGCAAGGATTGGGGGCCGATGCCCCTGCGCATCCTGATGACCAATATCGCACCGCAGTCACTGTCGATGATCGTCGCCAAGGACACCGGGGTGAAGACTGTTGCCGACATCAAGGGCAAGCGGGTCTCCTGGGTGATCGGCGCGCCGGCGCTCAACCAGAACATCACCGCGGTGCTCGCCTTCGCGGGCCTGACCTGGGACGACGTGGAGAAGGTCGAGTTCGGCGGCTACGGCGCCTCGCTCGATGCGATCGTCAACAACCAGTCCGACGCCGGCTTTTCGGTGTCGGTCTCGGGCAAGGCCTACGCGCTCGAGAAGTCGCCGCGCGGCCTGGTCTACCCGGTGATGCCGGCCTCCGATACCGAAGGCTGGAAGCGGGTTCAGGCGATCGCGCCGTATTTCGTGCCGATGACGGCGACCAACGGTGCGGGGCTCTCGAAGGAGAATCCGGCCGAGACCGCCGCGTATCCGTATCCGATCCTGACCACCACGGTCGATCGCAAGGTTCCCGAGGTGCACGCCATGATGCAGGCCATGGACGAGACCTACTCGATCTACAAGGATGCCGCGCCGGGCAACGACGGCTGGGCGCTCGATCGGCAGAACCTCGAATGGGTGGTGCCCTACCATGAGGGCGCGATCAAGTACTACAAGGAAAAGGGCATGTGGACCGATGCCCACCAGAAGCACAACGACATGCTGATCAAGCGCCAGCAGGTGCTGGCCGACACCTGGAAGAAGGTGCTGGCGCAGGACCTCGATGGCGAGGCGCACATGGTGGCCTGGCAGCGGGCGCGCGCCAGCGCCCTGCGTGATGCCGGCATGGTCGTGGTCCTCGAGGACTGGTGATCATCGGGTTGCCAGGCCGGCAGTAAACTGACGGGCCGCGGCACATTGCGATGTGCCGCGGCCCCTTGTTTCATCAATCCCAACCGGAGTGCGGCGTCCGCGCCGCGAGCATTGCATGACGACACAAGCAGGTAATGGGGTCGACAACGGCGAAACCGATGCCGAGATTGCCAAGGCCAAGGAGATCCTCGCCAAGGCGGAAGCCTCCGAATCGCGCTACCGCCAGCTGAGCGGTGGCTGGCGGATCCTCCTGATCACCCTGACCTCGCTTGCGCTCCTGCTCGCGCTCAACCAGCTGCTCAACCTGCACCTGACCGGCAAGGCGATCCTCGCCAACTCCTATCTCTATGCCCTGTGCGGGCTGCTGACCGGCGCCGCTTTCCTGATCATGCCCGGAACCGCGAACTCCCCGCGCGACCGGGTGCCCTGGTACGACGCGCTGCTGTTCGTCACCCTCCTTTCGGTGTTCATGTTCTTTTCCTTCCATGGCCAGCGGATCGCCGAGGAGGGCTGGGAATACAGCCCGCCGTCCTACGTGGTCTGGATTGCCGCGGTCGGCTGGATCCTGGTGCTCGAGGCCTTGCGCCGCGCCGGCGGCACCGCCGTCTTCGCCGTGGTGGCGCTGTTCTCGATCTACCCGATCGTCGCCGGCATCATGCCCGGGCCGATCGCGGGCTTCCCGCAGGACATCGCCACCACCACCGCCTATCATTTCGCTAGCTCCGAGAGCGTGGTCGGCATCCCGACCCAGGCCTTCGGCGAACTCGTCATCGGCTTCGTGATGTTCGGCGCCGCCCTGCAGTTCACCGGCGCCGCCCCCTTCTTCAACAACATCGCATTCGCCCTGTTCGGCGGCGTGCGCGGCGGCGCGGCGAAGGTCGCGATCTTCGCCAGTGGCCTGATGGGCTCGGTGAGCGGCAGCGTGGTGTCCAACGTGCTCACCACCGGGGTGGTGACCATCCCCGCGATGAAGCGCACCGGGTTCGCGCCGCGCTACGCCGGCGGTGTCGAGGCCTGCGCTTCCACCGGTGGCGTGCTGATGCCGCCGGTCATGGGGGCGACCGCCTTCGTGATGGCGTCCTTCCTCGGCCTGCCCTACGTGAGCATCGCGATTGCGGCGGCGATCCCGTCGCTGCTCTACTACTTCGGCCTGTTCGTGCAGATCGACGCCTACGCCGCGCGCAACAACCTGCGCGGCCTGCCGCGCGAAGAGCTGCCCGCCCTCGGCAAGACGTTCGCCGCGGGCTGGCACTACATATTCGTGCTCTTCCTGCTGATCTGGATGCTGGTGGTCCTGCAGCGCGAGTCGCTCGCGCCGTTCTACGCGACGGCGCTCCTGCTCATCATCAACCAGTTCTCGAAGGAGCATCGCCTCAACCTGAAGAAGCTCGGCAACCTGGTGGTGGGCATCGGGGGCGCCCTGATCGAGCTCTCGGCACTGCTCGCCGGCGTCGGCATGATCATCGGCGCGCTGTCGGTGACCGGCCTGGCCGGCACCCTGGCCACCGACCTGGTGTTCCTCGCCGGCGACAACATCTACGTGCTGCTCGTGATGGGCGCGCTGACCAGCTTCATCTTCGGCATGGGGATGACGATCACCGCGTGCTACATCTTCCTCGCGATCGTCCTCGCCCCTTCGCTGATCAATGCGGGCTTCGACCCGCTGGCGGTGCACCTGTTCATGATGTACTGGGGCATGGTGTCCTTCATCACCCCGCCGGTCGCGCTCGGCGCATTCGTCGCCGCCGGCATCGCGGGCGCCGCGCCGATGAAGGTCGGGCTGTCCTCGGTGAAGCTCGGCTCGGTGATGTACATCATCCCCTTCCTGTTCGTGCTCAACCCGGCGCTGATCCTCAACGGCTCGGCCTACGATGTCACCTGGTCGGTGGTCACCGCGTTCATCGGGATCTATCTCGCCGGCTGCGCGCTCGAGGGATACTTCCCCGGGGTGGGCGACCTCCGGCGCAGCCCCGTCGGCTGGCTCTGCCGGATCGTGATGGTCATCGGCGGTATCGCGTTCGCGATGCCCGGCGGTGGCCAGCACATTCCCTACAGCCACATCCAGCTGACCCTCACCGGCATCGTCCTGGTGGGCATCGCCGTGCTGGTCGCCCGGGCGACCCGGCGGGCGCAGCCGGCGACGGCCTGAGCGGCGGTCCCGGGCGGCGGTGCTCGATCCGGTCATCGTCGCCTGGGGCTATCCGCTGAGCCTCCTCGAGCTGCTGGCCTTCGGGCTGGCGCTCGCCTGCGTCATCCTCGAGGTCCTCGAGATCCACTGGGCCTGGCCGCTCGCCTTCGCGAGCAGCCTGCTCTATGGCTGGCTCTTCCAGGTCCATCGCCTCTATGGCGAGGCGGGGTTGCAGCTGTTCTTCGCCGCGATGGCGATCTGGGGCTGGTCGCAGTGGCTCTACGGCCACCGAAGTGGGGCGGCGTCGCCCGCCGAGGACCCGGCCGGGCTGCGCATCGCCCGCCTCGATGCCAGGCGCTGGCCGCTGCTGGCGCTCGGCTGGCTGGCGGGCTGGGGCTTGCTCGGTCTCGGCCTGGCGCGCTTCACGGATTCCGACGTGCCGTACTTCGACGCCTTCCCGACCGCTGGCAGCGTGCTGGGGACCTTGCTGATGGGGCGTAAACTCGTCGAGGCCTGGCCCGTCTGGCTGGGCGTCAACATCGCCGGCACGGCGTTGTTCGCCTACAAGTCCCTGTACCTGACCGCGATCCTCTATGCGATCTTCTGCCTGCTCGCCGCCATCGGATGGCAACGATGGCTTCGCCAGCTGAACCCGGCGGGCAGCCGCCCGGCAGCCGCCTGAAGGACCCGGCCCCCGGGGATGATCCGGCTGGCCCTGGGCGGGACCGCGCCGGCCGCGTCCCACGCCGGGTCGCGCTGCTGGGCGCCGAGTCCACCGGCAAGACGAGCCTCGCGAAGGCCCTCGGCGGTCGGCTTGGCGGCATCGTCGTCGAGGAATACCTCCGCGAGTTCTGCCACGAGGCGGGCCGGGTGCCGCGGGTCGACGAGCAGGCCGGCATCGCCGCCGAGCAGGCGCGCCGCGAACGCCTCGCGGTCGAAGTCGCCGCCGAGCGAGGCGCGGACTGGGTGATCTGCGACACCAGCCCCTTGATGATCGCGCTCTACAGCATCGACTGTTTCGAGGACGCCAGCCTGGTCGCTGGCGCCATCGACTGGCAGCGCGGCTATGCGGCCACCCTGGTGTGCATGCCCGACATCGACTGGGTGGCCGACGGCATCCAGCGGATCGGTCCGCAGACTCGTGAGCGGATCCATCGCAGCCTGGTCGACCTGCTCGACCGGCATCGGGTCCGCTGGCTGCCGGTCACCGGTGTGGGAGCGCAGCGGCTCGACTCGGCCATGGCGATGCTCGATAAGGTAGATTAGCGTGCACTCACTTGTTCATGTGTGTGAGCGTTCACCTTCATCGCATCGACCCAATACCTCGTTCATGGGCCGAAGTGCCAGCCGAGCCGGATCGCGCCGACGGTGTGGCCGGTGAGGCTGCCGTGGGGGATGGTGTCGCCGCTGAAGTCGGCCGAGCGGCGCGACAATGTGAACGCCAGTTCGGCATCGCGGGCGAAGCGATAGCCGATGCCGGCGAAGCCCTCGAGCACGAAGGGCCGGGCGCGCGTCGTCGGCGAATAGCCGAAGGCGGGGCCCTCGATGAGACCGTCGAAGACCACCGCCCGGGCCCGCAGCCCGACCACGCCATGCCAGCCGGCGGGGCTGCGCACCCCTGGCGCGGCATCGCTTGCTTCGGCCGGCAGGCGGGCGCCGTCGAGCGCGCGCCCGAAGCGCAGCCCCAGGCCTGCGCCGAGGTGGGTGTTCAGGTTGCCGAGATGGAGCCGGCCTTCGGCCACCAGGTCGGCCTGGTCACCCAGGGGGAATCGCCGTGACGACTGGACCCGCAGCGCCACCCCGGTACGGGGCCTGAGCTGGTGGGCCCAGCCCGGCACCCGTTCCACGTCGATGATGTCGTGTATCGCGTTCTGGATGCGACGCCCCATGGCGCCCGGTCCGGTGATCCCGATCTCGAAGGCGACCATGTCATGGCGCCTCGGACCGTCCATGACGCCGCCGCCGCGCAGGTAGAGCCAGCCCGCGACCGGCCGGTCGCCGGGCAGCATCGTGGTGCGCTTGCGGTCGGCCTGGGTATAGAGGTTCTGCCCGAGGGCGATGAAGCCGAGCGCCTCGCCGTCGCCGGCGCAACGGATCGGCCCGCACCAGGCGTCGAGCAAGCGGTGCGCGGCGCCGCCGGCCTGCATGCCGAAGATCGCCGCGGCGTACAGGCCGCTGGTGTACCAGCGATCGTGCGGGTCGAAGCCGGCGAACTCGTCGTTGTCGACCTGCAGCACGAGGCTGCGCAGTTCGGCCGCCTCGGCCGGTGCAGGGAGCGCTGCGAGCGTGCCCGCCAGCGCCAGGCAAACGAGGAGCGTATGGCGCGAACGCCGGCGCCGGGCGGCCGACCCCGCAGTGCTTGCGTTGCCGGCCGCCCTTGGGCGGCGGCGACGAATCACGCCGCCGATGCGCCGTGGCTCATATCGGATCCCAGCAGAACACGTCCGAGGAGCGCTCGAGGGCGAAGAAGCTGCCGCGCATCGCGGGGATGGCATGTTCGGCCACCGACTGCGGTGTCCAGCCCTCGTCCCTGTGCACCGTGCGGATCGGCCGGTTGTGGTTGAAGAGCATGATCTCGTTGGCGCGCACGGCGAAGATCTGGGCGCTGACGTCCCTGGCCTGGTCGGACATCAGGAAGACCGCGAGCGGGGCGATCTTGGCGGTTTCCATCCGTTTCATCCGCTCGACCCGCTCCTTCTCCTCGGGGGTGTTGGCCGGGATCGAGCTGGTCATGCGGCTCCAGGCGAACGGCGCGATGCAGTTCGAGCGGACGTTGAAGCGCGACATGTCGAGGGCGATCGACTTCGACAGGCCGATGATGCCGAGCTTGGCGGCCGAATAGTTGGCCTGGCCGAAGTTGCCGATCAGCCCCGAGGTCGAGGTCATGTGGACGTAGGAGCCGCTGTTCTGGTCCTTGAAGTGGTTGGCCGCCGCCCGGGCAACGAAGAACGAGCCGTTCAGGTGGACGTCGATCACCGAACGCCATTCTTCCTCGTTCGTCTTGAAGAACATCCGGTCGCGCAGGATGCCGGCGTTGTTGATGACCCCGTCGATGCGCCCGAAGGTGTCGAGCGCGGTCGCCACGATGCGGTTCGCGCTCTGCCAGTCCGAGACGCTGTCGGTGCTGGCGGCCGCTTCGCCGCCGGCCTTGCGGATCTCCTCGACGACCTTCTGCGCCGGGCCGGCATCGCTGCCTTCGCCGGCCAGCGATGCGCCGATGTCGTTGACGACCACCTTGGCGCCCTCGGCGGCCAATGCCAGCGCGAAGTCGCGGCCGATGCCGTTGCCGGCGCCGGTGACGACGATGACCTTGTTCTCGAGCATGCTGCCCATGATTGCTGTCTCCCTGTTCGGAAATGAGGAATCGGACTGGCCCGCCCGGTTCGCCCGGGCCGGGATAATGAAAGGCTTCCGCGGCGAACCGGGTTCGGAACGCAAGGGAACCCCGGGGCTTCGGATAGACTCGGAACGAGGCGAAGCCAGGTCCGGGTTTCCCGAAATGATGCCAAGAAATTCCCAGGAGATGAAATGACAGTCGAATCCCTGCCCACCGGCGCCGAGCGACCACTGTTCGACAGCGACCACGAACAGTTCCGCGACACCGTGCGCAAGTTCATCGAACGCGAGATCACTCCCCACCACGAAGCCTGGGAAGAGCAGGGCTATGTCGACCGTTCGGCATGGCTCGCGGCCGGCGCGGCGGGCCTGCTCTGCGTGAGCATGCCGGAGCAGTACGGCGGCGCCGGGGTCGACCGCCGCTACAGCACCGTGCTGATCGAGGAGTTCGCCCGGGCGGTTGCCTCGGGCCCGGGCTTCTCGCTGCACTCCGAGATCGTCGCCAACTACCTGCTGCGCTACGCCAACGAGGAGCAGAAGAACCGCTGGCTGCCCCCGATGGCGCGCGGCGAGCGGATCGGTGCGATCGCCATGACCGAGCCGGGCGCCGGCAGCGACCTGCAGGCGATCCGCACCACCGCGCGCCGCGACGGCGACCACTACGTGCTGAACGGCTCCAAGACCTACATCACCAACGGCTACAACAGCGACCTCGTGATCGTGGTCGTCAAGACCGATCCGTCCAAGGGGGCGAAGGGCACCAGCCTGATCGTGGTCGAGGAAGGCACGCCGGGGTTCTCGAAGGGCAAGCGCCTCAAGAAGCTGGGTCTCAAGGCGCAGGACACTTCGGAGCTCTTCTTCGACGAGGTCCGGGTGCCGGCGGCCAACCTGCTGGGCAAGGAAGGCGAGGGTTTCATCTATCTCATGCAGGAACTGCCCTGGGAGCGGATGATGATCGCGCTGCGCGCGGTCGCCACCGCCGAGGCCGCGATCGACTGGACGCTCGAGTTCGTGCGCAACCGCAAGGCCTTCGGCAAGACGGTGTTCGACTTCCAGACCACGCGCTTCAAGCTCGCCGAACTGCGGACCAAGGCGCGCGTCGGACGCAGCTTCATCGACGACTGCCTCGGCCGGGTGCTCGAGAACAAGCTCGATCCGGTCACCGCCGCGATGGCCAAGATGTGGTCGACCGACATGCAGTGCGAGGTCATCGACGAATGCCTGCAGCTCCATGGCGGCAGCGGCTTCATGCTCGAGTACCCGATCGCGCGCGCCTATGCCGATGCGCGGGTGCAGCGCATCTACGGCGGCACCAACGAGATCATGAAGGAGGTCATCAGCCGCAGCCTGTAGGGAGCGGCGACCGCTGCGCTGGCTGTCTGCACGGAAATGGGGTCAGACACCATTAATTGGAAATTAATGGTGTCTGACCCCATTTCCGGTGGCGCCATTTCCGGTGGCGATATACTGCCGCGATGCGCAAATCCAATCCGGCCCGTCCGCTCGCGGATGATGAGCTCGCGCGCATCGACGCGCTGCTCGAAGCGATCGATCCCGATGCCGCGATGGTCCTCGAGGAACTCGACGGCTTCCTGACCGCGCTCGCCTGCTGTCCCCGGCCGCTGCCCGACGAGGCGGCGCTCGCGCTCGCCTGCGGCGACGAACCCGATGCGGGCCCGGACGGCGGACCCGATGCCGGCCCTGGTCCCGATTCCGGTTCGAGGTCGGGGCCCGAGCGGGAGGAACTCGCCGGCCTGCTGCGGCGCCACCGCCTGTCGATCACCGCAGCGCTGCACGCCGGCGAAGGTCTCGAGCCGGTCATGGAACGCGACGAAGCCGGCGAGTCGGCCGGCAACCTCTGGGCCATCGGCTTCCTGCGCGGCATCGATGCGCAGGCCGAGGAATGGTCCGGCCTCGAGGATGATGCCGATCTTGCCGACTGGCTCGAGCCCTTCGAACTGCTCGCCGAGGAGCGCGACCTCGCCAGCGACGAGATCGTCGAGCCGATCGACGGCGATCGCCAGGCCGTCGTCGAGGACATGATCGACTCGGCCTTCGCCTTCTACCATCACTACGAACCGGCGCGCACCCGGGCCACCGCGCCGGCGACCATCCGGCGCGCCGGGCCGGCGCCCGGGCGCAACGATCCCTGCCCCTGTGGCAGTGGCCGGAAGTACAAGCGTTGCTGCGGCGCCGCCAGCGACGATCGATAGCGCCCGGCAAGGGCTGGGTCGCACGAGACCGGACGACATGAACCCCGACAAGGAGACGACGTGAGCACATCGGACAGCGCACCCGCGGCACTTCCCCATGGTTCGGCCCGCGATGTGGCCGCCGCGATCCGCCGCGGCCAACTCGGCTGCGTCGAGGCGCTCGAGGCTTGCATCGGGCGGGTGCGCCAGCATGACGACCGGATCAATGCAGTCGTGGTGCGCGACTTCGACCGGGCGCTCGAGGCGGCGCGCCACCTCGACCGCCTGCCCGCGGGGCATCCCGACCGGGCCCTGCCGTTGTTCGGCGTGCCGATGACGGTCAAGGAGTCCTTCGACATCGAGGGCCTGCCGACCACATGGGGGTTCCCCGCGCAGCGCGGCAATATCGCCGCCGCCGACTCCCATGTCGTGAGCCGCCTGCGCGGGGCCGGCGCCGTCGTGTTCGGCAAGACCAACGTGCCGGTGTCGCTCGCCGACTGGCAGACCTTCAATCCGGTCTATGGCACCACCTGCAACCCCTGGGACCCGACCCGCGGCCCGGGCGGTTCCTCGGGCGGCAGCGCGGCCGCGCTGGCGGCCGGCTTCTCGGCGCTCGAGTACGGCAGCGACATCGGCGCCTCGATCCGCGATCCGGCGCATTACTGCGGCGTGTTCGGCCACAAGCCGACCTATGGCATCGTGTCTTCCGACGGCCATGGCTTGCCCGGCCAGATCGTGCCCAAGGACATCGCGGTGGTGGGCCCACTGGCGCGCAGCGCCGGCGACCTCGCGCTGGCGCTGGAACTTACCGCCGGCCCGTCGGCGCGCGACGCCGCTGCCTGGTCGATGCGCCTGCCGCCGGCCACGCATGGCCGGCTGTCGCAGTTCCGTGTCGCGATCGTCACCTCCGACCCGACCGCCGAGGTCGACGAGTCGGTACAGGCGCCGCTGCGCGAACTCGGCGAATTCCTCGCGAAGCAGGGCGCGCGGGTCGATTTCGATGCCCGCCCCGATTTCGATTTCGACGAGGCCCACCGGCTGTACGTGCTCATGCTGCGCGCCGAGACCGGCTGGTCGGTCGACGACGCCACTTTCGAGAAGCAGCTCGCGCGGGTCGGCGGGCTCGCCGCCGACGACCGCGGCTACGAAGCCACCATGTTGCGGGCTGGTACCCTGCGCCATCGCGAATGGGCGTGGCTCAATCACCGTCGCTACGAGATGCTGGCCGCCTGGGAGGCGTTCTTCCGCGACTGGGACGTGCTCCTGTGCCCGACCGCGGCGACGCCCGCCTTCCCGCACATGCAGGAGGGCGAACGCTGGGAGCGGATGCTCGACGTCAACGGCCGCGACCAGCCGACCACCACGCAACTCTTCTGGGCCGGTATCTCGTGCGCCTTCTTCCTGCCCGGCACCGTTGCCCCGATCGGGCTGGCCGCCCCGGGCTCGAGTTATGCCGGCCTGCCGGTCGGGGTGCAGATCGTCGGCCCGCGCTTCGCGGACCTCACCACGATCCGTTTCGCCGAACTGCTCGAGCGCGAGTACCGCGCTTTCGTGGCGCCGCCCGATGCCTGAGCGGGCTTTGCCACGGCTGCGGGCGCATGCCCGCGCGCCGGAGTTCCTGCGCGCCGTCTGGCCGGCGCTGCTCGCGATGGTCATCGCGGCGCTGCTGCGCTACTACGCCATCGAACCCGAGGGCATCGCGCACGCCTGCCAGCCCGATCCCTGGTCGGGCCTGTGCGCGGCGCGCACGGCGCTCGTCCATGCCTTCCTCGGCCAGGGCATCGGCTGGACCGCGCTGCTGGTGGCGGTCGCGGCGGCGGTCCTGCGCCGCCGCGCGGTGGCGAGTCTCGCGCTCGCGCTGGCGGGCGCCGGCCTGGTGCTCTATTCGGCCGAGCCTTCGGCCGCCGCCCTGTTGCTATCGCTCCTGATACTCGCGCGGCGTTGAACTTCCGTGGGCGTGGCGCCGGGCGTTTGCCCGGCCGTGCCGTTGGCCGGCGCGCCTGCGCTTTCATGGGTGGCCTGGCCGACCACCGGCCGTGGCCAGCAAGCCAGTGCGATCGCCAGGCTCAGCGCACAGTAGATCATTGCCTCGGTGTTCGAGGGTCCCTCTGCGAAGGCCACGACCAGGCTCGATGCGCCCAGCAGCAGCGCCAGCACCCGTTCCTCGGCGGCCGATGAGGGCGGGCGGTCGCCGAGCAGGGCGAGCAGCACGAGCGTGATGCCCGGCATCAGGTAAAGCGGCAGCGGGAAGCCACGGTAGCGCGCGTCGAAGACCAGCATGATCGCCATCGCGCAGGCGCCGGCCAGCACCAGCAGGCGACCGATCGTGATCAGCCGGTCGCGTACGCCGGGCGCCAGCGCCCTGGCCACCGCCGGCAGGCGCAGCATCGCCCGGCCGTCGAGTCGCTGGCCGAGCCGCGGAGCGGCGAGCAGGCACAGCATCGCCCCGGCCAGCGCCCATGAGCCGCTCACCGCCCACTCGACCGGAGTGCGGTTCCAGACCAGCATGTAGTCCCACTGCCGGACCAGCATCGTCGCCGCCGGCGCCAGCAGAAGCACCGCGCCGAGGCTGCCTGCCAGCCCGAGCCGGGTCGCCAGGGCCACCAGCAGCCCGAGGATCGCGCCGAGCGCCGCGGCGATCAGCCCGTGATCGGCGTCGGCATCCTCCGTCACCGGGCCGCGCCAGGGGAACTTCGGCTCGGCCTGCGCATCGAGCACACCCCAGTAGCCACCCATCGCGCCCTCGAGCGCGCGCTTCCAGGGCTGGTCAAAGGCCTCGATCAGGTTGTAGTCGAGCTCGGCCGCATCGGCGGCGCTCACGAAGCGGCGTACGAACTCGGCCTGGTTCACCAGCGAGGGGACCGCGCCCTCGCGCTGGCGGCCCGCGCTGGGCCAGCCGGTTTCGCCGATGAGGATGGGGCGATCGAAATGCTCGCGCACCTCCCTGGCGACATCGATGACATGGTCGACGGCGGCGCCGACCTCGATCGGATCGTCTTCCCAGTACGGCAGGATGTGGATGGTCAGGAAGTCGGTGTGCTCGGCGAGCACTTCGTTGCGCACCCAGAACTCCCAGACGTCGGCATAGGTCACCGGTACGTCGGCCTCGCGCTTGGCCCGCTCGAGATGGGCAGCAAGCATCCTCGTCGGCAGCTCGCGGCGCAGCAGCACCTCGTTGCCGACGATCAGCGCGCGGACGGTGTCGGCATGGCGATTGGCCAGCGCGATCGCCCGCTCGAGCTCGACCGCGTTCTTCGCCTCCTCGCGGCCGAGCCAGGCGCCGAGCAGCACCTGCATGCCCAGCTCCTGCGCGATGGCGGGCACCGCATCGAGACCCTGGTTGATCGAGTAGGTGCGTACACACGAGGTTCGAGTCGAGAGTCGCTGCAGGTCATCGCGAATCCGCTCCGGGGTGACCTTCGCCTGCGGATCGAAGGGGGTCTCGCCCGGCTTGTGGAACGGTGCGTACGAAACGCAGGCGATCCGCTCGTCATCGGCCTCGCTCACTTCCTGCGGCTGGCCGGCCAGGTATTGGGTCGCGACGACCGCGATGCTGGTCACCGCGAGGGCGGCGAGAGCGACGATGCGTCGCCAGAGCGGCGCTGCCGGCGGCTTTTTCCTGGGGCGGTCCTCGTCCAATCGGGGCATTCCTGTGGCAGCGCAGTGGCGGCGCGGTGGAAGTTTGTATCGGTGATTCGGCGTGTGCCCCCGGATTGTCGCGTAATTCGTGCCCGCGGCAACCGGATTCGCTGCTCGAGGGCCGGATTCCATTTTGGGCCAAGCGCCGGAAAGCCGCGCCGGCAAAGGATTTGCACGGATCAGGCAGGTTTGTCCGAAGCGATGGGCATGTCCCTTGCACTTCCCTGCGCATCGTTTTTCGTCCCCCGGCAGCCTCCCGGCTCTTCCCCTAGAATTTTTTCATCGGGTCGCCAGGTGCCTCGGTAGCGAACGGCAGGAAGCTGGTTCGCGATACCGGACAAGGAGCGAGTTCGACTCACCGTACGAAGCCAGGTCCACAGAAGGCATCGACGGCAAGCGAGTGATTGTTGGGGGTGATGGGGTCGTCGATGCGACGACCCGGGGGCAAGGAAGACGGCTGCACACGACGTGGCCGGCTTGGTTTGTTGATTCACCAACCTGGATGGGTTCCGGGTCGAAGCGAGGTATCCGATGCAGCAAGTTCCTGCGGTCAACTCCCAGCGCCAGTACACGCGTTCCCGTTCCCGGGTCGGCGCCTGGTTTGCCGCGATCGCGATTGCGCTGGCGGTCGGGGCCGCGAACATGGCGGGCTGGCAGTACCTGAATCCGCCGATCGAGGCGCCGGTGGTGAAGGGCCCGATCCACGGCCTCGCCTACAACGCCTACGGTCGCTGGGACAGCCCGATCGCGGAGCGCTATCCGAGCGAGGAGAGCATCGATGCCGACATGGCGCTGCTCGCCACCTACACCGACCGGGTCCGGACCTATACCTCGAGCGAGTTCCCGATGATTCCGGAGCTCGCGCAGCGCCATGGCCTCAAGCTGACCGCCGGGGTCTGGCTCGACCATCGCTTCGGCAACAACCAGAAGGAGATCCAGGCGGTGGTCAATGCCGCTCGGTCGGGCGCGGTCGAGCGCGTCATCGCCGGCAACGAGACCATCCTGCACGAGATCTTCACCGTTACCGAACTGACGGATTACCTGCGCGCCCTGCGCCGCGAGCTGCGCGTCCCGGTGTCGACCGCCGAGCCGTGGCACGTCTGGATGCGCAACCCCTCGCTGGTCGATGCGGTCGACTACATCACCGTTCACCTGCTGCCCTACTGGGAGGGCGTGCCCGCCGACGGCGGCAGCGTCGACTATGCGATGCAGCGTCTCGACGAGATGCGCAAGCGCTTCCCGAACAAGCACATCGTCGTCGGCGAGATCGGCTGGCCCAGCCAGGGCGACCGCTTCGAGCACGCGTCGACTTCGCCGGCGGCGCAGGCGATCTTCCTGCGCGAGTTCCTCGCGCGCGCCGATAAGGATCCCTCGCTCGACTACTTCCTGATGGAGGCGATCGACCAGCCCTGGAAGGCCGCGAACGAAGGCCGGGTAGGTGCCTACTGGGGCATGCTCGGCGCCGATCGCACCGAGAAGTTCAGCTTCGACGGCCCGCTCTTCACCGATCCGAACTGGCATGACAAGGCGGTGCTCGCCTGCCTGCTCGCCTTCGGTCCGCTGGTCTGGTTCTGCCTCGCCTTCGCGCGGATGCGCCTGGCGAGCCGGGTCGCCTTCGCGCTGATCGCGCAGGCGGTCGCCTCCTTCGTGGTCTGGCTGGTCGCGCTGCCACTCGACTATTACCTGCGCCCGGCGGACTGGGCTGCCCTGGCCGTGCTGGTGCCCTCGCTCGGCGTGATGGCCGCGATCCTGCTATCGCATGCCTTCGAGTTCGCCGAACTCTTCTGGAAGGGCAACCTGCGCCGCGAGTTCGAGCCCCTGCCGGCGGCCGACCCGAACCACCAGCCCTTCGTCTCGGTTCATCTCGCGTGCTGCAACGAGCCGCCCGAGATGGTGATCGCCACCATCGAGAGCCTGCGCAAGCTTGACTACGCCAACTACGAAGTGCTCGTCATCGACAACAACACCCGCGACGAGGCGCTCTGGAAGCCGGTCGAGGCGTTCATGGCCGAACTGGGCGACAACTTCCGCTTCTTCCATCTCGAGAATTGGCCCGGTTTCAAGGCCGGCGCGCTCAACTTCGCGCTGACCCAGACCGACCCCCGCGCCGAAGTCGTCGGCGTGGTCGATGCCGACTATGTCGTCGAGCCCGACTGGCTCTCCGGCTACGTGGGCTACTTCGCCGACCCGGTCGTCGGGGTGGTGCAGGCGCCGCAGGCGCACCGTGGCTGGAGTCGCCAGCTGTTCCGCCGCATGATGAACTGGGAGTACGACGGCTTCTTCCGGATCGGGATGCATCATCGCAACGAGCGCGACGCGATCATCCAGCACGGCACCATGACCCTGGTGCGGGCGGAATCGCTCCAGCAGCATGGCCGCTGGTCCGAGTGGTGCATCTGCGAGGACAGCGAGCTCGGCCTGCGCCTCATGAAGGAAGGCATGCGCACCATCTACATCGACCGGGTGATGGGTCGAGGCCTGACCCCCGATGATTTCGCCGCTTTCCGCAAGCAGCGCAAGCGCTGGGCGCAGGGCGCGATGCAGATCATGAAGGGCCATTGGCACGACCTGGTCCGGCCGGGCCGGCTGACCCGCGGCCAGCGCTACCACTTCGTGGCCGGCTGGTTGCCCTGGATCGGCGATGCCCTGCACCTGGTGTTCGCCTTCGCCGCGATGTTCTACACCATCGCGATCATGGCGGTGCCCCAGTGGATCAGTCTGCCCATCTCGCTCTTCATGGTGCCGCTGGCGGTGTTCGTCGTCGCCAAGGTGCTGATCGGGCCGCTGTTGTACTGGCGCCGGGTGCCGTGCTCGATGAGCGAGATCATTGGCGCCGCGCTCGCCGGCATGGGCCTGTCGCATGCGATCGCCACCGGTGTCTTCACCGGCCTGGCCCAGAAGACCGGTGTCTTCGAGATCACGAAGAAGGGCAGCAAGGCAACCGCCAGCGGCAGCCTCGGCGCAATACGCGAGGAAGCCATGCTGCTGGGCGGTCTCGTGGCCTGCATCGTCGGCATGGCGCTGACGCGCCTGCCCGGGCACATCGAGTCGCTGCTGTGGATGGGTGTGCTCGGCCTGCTGGCCATGCCGTATCTCGCCGCCCTGCTGTGTCAGGCCCTGTCGCTGCTGCCCGAGCGGCTCGATAAGGCGCCGGCCCAGGTCCGGCAGCTGCCGGCGAACGTGGTGTCGATCGGGTCGTCGCTGCGCCGCCCGCTGGTCCCCGTCGGCCTGTCGCCGCTGGCGCCGGCCGCGCGC
>CAYZBJ010000005.1:77334-90386 GCA_964476625.1 uncultured Burkholderiaceae bacterium
GGCCTCCTCGACGAGGAGAAGACGTTCTCCTGGGACGAGCTGAACGCGCTCGGCATGCCATCGCCATGAAAAGGGGGGCGCCACAAGGCGCCCCCCTTTTTTCGTGCCTCGTTCATGGCGGGCGACAGTCGCCGCCCCATGCCGCGGCAGCCGCTGCGGGTCGAATCGGCCCGAGCCGCGCGCATGGGCTATCATCGAGGTTCGAACGCTAGGGGTCCCGTAGAAATCCCGTGCCGAGTTGCACGGGTCCGCGCGAGCGGACGGGTGAGAAAAACCCTTGGAACCTGATCGAGTTAAGACTTGCGCAGGGAAGCGTTTCGGCACCGGATCGCCTCCCGCCTCATGGTCTCGAGCGGGGCGACAGCCATGCCGCCGCCGACCTGCCATCGAAGAGGAAGCGCCTCGATGGCCACTATCCCGTACCCCGCCGCACCCCAATACCCTGCCAGCTCGCTGCGTCCGCTGCCGTTCGTGCTCGCACTGGCCGGCCTGCTCGTCGTCGCGCCGGTCGGCGCCCAGACCGGCACGACGACCACCGCTACCCCGGACGCCAGCGCCCCGGCTACCGGCACCCTTGCGCCGATCACGGTCGACGCCTCGCGCGACGATCCGGGCCGGGCGCCGGCCCGCGCCACCACCGCGGTCGGCGGCTTCGGCGCCGCCCCGATGGCCGAGACGCCACAGTCGATCTCGGTGATCGATGCCGAATCGCTCGAGGAACGGGGCGTACGTAACCTGTCGCAGGCGATCCGGCTCGAGACTTCGGTCGCCGACCACTACAACACGGTCGGCTATCCCGAGAGCCTGCAGATCCGGGGCTTCCTGCTCGACAGCGTCGGCAACTATCGTCGCGACGGCATGGCGATCTCCAATCATGCGCCGGCCGCGCTCGAGAACCGGGAGCGCATCGAACTGCTCAAGGGGCTCTCCGGCATCCAGGCGGGCACTTCGGCGCCGGGCGGGCTCGTCAACCATGTGCTCAAGCGACCAACCGCCGAGGACCTGCGCGCGATCGAGTTCGGCCTGTCGGACAAGGGCACCACCCGCCTGCACGCCGATTTCGGCGGACGGCTGGATACTGGCGTGATCGGCTACCGCGTCAATCTCGCCGCCGAGCAGCTGCGGCCCGATGTCGATGCCACCGATGGCCAGCGCCGCTTCGTGAGCGGCTTCTTCGACGCCCGCCTGCCGGCTGGCCTGCTGCTCGAGGCCGAACTGGAGCACCACCGCTTCCGCCAGCCGAGCGTGCCCGGCTTCGGCCTGCTCGATGCGGACGGCGACGGCTTCGCCGAGACTCTGCCGGCGCCGGTCGATCCCTCGCGCAACCTCGCCGCGCAACCCTGGGCGCTGCCCTTCGAGAGCCGCTCCACGGTCGGCTCGCTGCGCCTGTCGCAGCGACTCGACAACTGGCGCTGGCGGGCGCGCTGGCAGCGCCAGCACATTGCCACCGACGACCGCCTGCCGTTTCCCGACGGTTGCGGCAGCGCCGCCAACTATGTTTACCCCGGCTTCTGCGGCAATGGCGACTTCGACCTCTACGACTTCCGCACCGAGGGCGAGCGGCGCACCATGGATGTGCTCGACGCGAGCATCGAGACCACTGCCCACACCGGCTCGATTCGTCACGAGCTGAGCGTCGGCATCACCGCCAACCGCTATCGCGAACGGCCCGCCGACCTGCAGGCCTACAACTGGGTCGGCACCGGCAACATGTTCGACCCGGTGGTGTTGCCGGGCGACCCGTCGCTGACGGAGACCAACACCGACGCCGACTCCCGCAGCCGCGAGATCCATGTCCATGACGCGATGCAGCTCACCGAGCGGCTCTCCCTGTGGCTGGGCTTGCGCCATACCCGGCTCGAGCGCAGCAGCATCCGCACCGACGGCACCGAAGCGGTGTCGCTCGAGCAGAGCTTCACCACCCCCTGGGCGGCGCTCGGGCTGAAGGTGGGCGCGCGCGGCTTCGCGTATGTGTCGGCCGGCGAGGGGGTCGAGACCGAATCGGTGCCGAACCGCCCGCAGGACTATGTCAACTACGGCCAGGCGCTCGAGGCGCTGGTCAGCCGCCAGGTCGAGATCGGCTGGCGCCAGCAGCTCGAGCACGGCGGCCTGTTCTCGCTGACCCTGTTCCAGGTCGACAAGCCCTCCGCCGACGACGTCGAGCAGGCCGACGGCAGCGTGCTGCGCGTGGCCGGCGCCCGCAAGGCCCGGCATCGCGGCCTGGAGGTCGGCTGGGCCGGGCGGCTCGCGCCACGCCTCGATGCGCAGGTCCAGGCGACCTGGCTCGACGCGAAGATCCGCCGCAGCTCCGATCCCGCCCTGGTCGGTGGGCGTACGCCGAACACCGCGCCGCTGGCCGCCGCGGCCCGCATCGGCTGGCGCGTGCCCGGTATCGAAGGACTGACCTGGAGCAACCAGGTGCAGTACTCGGGCCGCAAGGCGGTCTTCGCGGATCGCTCGGTCGAGCTCGGCTCCTGGGCCCAGTTCGACACCGACCTTGCCCTGCGTCGCCGCATCGGCAACACGGCGACGGTCTGGCGCGTGGGCATCGACAACATCTTCGATCGCCGCTACTGGCGCGATGCCCCCACCCAGTACTGGGGCGCGCAGTACCTGTTCCCGGCGCGCGGGCGTACGCTACGGTTCTCGGTGCAGGCGATGTACTGAGCGCAGGCGGGCGGTGGCATGGCTCCACTTCACGTCGCGACATTCATGACAGGATTTGCGAGGAGCATTCGAATGCCAGAGTTCAAGCCGGATACCTACAGCACCGTCTCACCGTACCTCATCGTCGATGGCGCGGATGCCAGCATCGAGTTCCTGAAGCGAGTCTTCGGCGCCATCGAGTTGCGCCGGTTCCCGGGCGACAACGGACGGCTCATGCACGCCGAGGTGCGGATCGAGGACACCGTCCTCATGCTTGCCGATCCGCTGCCACCCGACTGGCCCGCCATCGCCTCGCATGTGCACATCTACGTCGAGGACGTCGACGCGACGTACCGCAAGGCGCTCGATGCGGGTGCGGTATCGGTTCAGGCGCCGGTCAGGAAGCAGGACGAAGACAAGCGAGGTGGCGTCAAGGACGCCGGGGGGACGACATGGTGGATAGCAACGAAGGTCGGGTAAGCCTGGGGATCACATGACCATCGAGACCGAAGACGATGTCGCGGCGCTCAGGCGCATCGGCAGGATCGTTTCATATGTGCTGCAGGAGATGCTCGACGCGGCCGGGCCCGGCATGACGACGCGCGAGCTGGATTCGCTGGGCGAGCAATTGCTTGAAAGACACGGCGCGCGATCGGCGCCCAGGCTCACGTACGACTTCCCGGGCTCGACCTGCATCAGCATCAACGAGGAGGCCGCGCACGGCATCCCGGGTGATCGCCTGATCCGACCCGGCGATGTACTGAACATCGATGTCTCCGCCGAACTGGGAGGTTACTTCGCCGATACCGGGGGAACGAAGGTCGTGCCCCCGACCAGTCCACAGAAAACACGCTTGTGCCATGCCACCCGCACGGCCCTCGAGCAAGCCATGAAGCAGGCGCGCGCGGGCCTGCCCATCAATGGCATCGGCGCCGCGATCCAGCGAACCGCGAAGGCCTACGGCTTCAAGATCATCGAGAACCTCGGCAGCCACGGGGTTGGTCGAGCCCTTCATGAAGCGCCCGAGCACATTCCGGGGTACTTCGACCCGACGGACAGGCGCATCCTGGAAGAGGGCATGGTGATCACCATCGAACCCTTCCTCTCGACGAAGAGCCGCATGGTGACCGAGACGGCCGATGGATGGACCCTGGTCGGAGCGCAAGGCAACCTGTCGGCGCAATACGAGCACACGATGATCATTACCCGGGGCGAGCCGATCATCCTCACCCGGCACTGAGTGACCAGCCGCTCATGCCGGACGCCCGCTGCCATCATCTTCATTCCCTTCGGGGAAGCGGGCTGCAAAGCTCTCCAGCGGAAGCTTCAGGGCATTCGTGAGATAGCTGACCGTGCGATAGAAGCCAGCGAGCAGCAGCAGCTCCAGCAACGCGTGCTCGGAGAACACCGTTCGGAGTTCATGCCAGAGCGGGTCGCCGATCGTGCACGTTCCATGGAGCTCGTCGCACAGGCGCAGGAGAAGTCGTTCGTCGTCACTCCAGCATCCATCCGTGGCGTCGCCGTGGACCAGTGAACGAAGATGCTCTTCGGTGAACCCGGCACGATGTCCGAAGAAGGAGACGTGAACTCCCCACTCGTACTCCGAGCGACAGAGCGCGGTTACCCGGTCGATCACGATCTCGCGCTGGCGCAGTGTCAGGTGACCGCGGTCGAGCAGGCCGCCCGCGAAGAACTTCCTGAACAGCCTCTCGTCCCTGGCCAGCGTCGTGATGGCGGCGCTCGACCTGCTGGGTCGACGCAGCGCACTGCGCATCCTGTGGGAGCTTAGGGGAGGGGCGCCGATGACGTTTCGCGCGCTTCAACAGGCGGCCGAGACGAACCCGAGCCTGCTCAATACGCGCCTCGGTGAACTGCGCGATACCGGCATCGTTGCCCACCATGGCGAGGGCTACCTGCTGACGCCGAATGGCCAGGAGCTACTGGCCGCGCTGAGTCCTCTTTCGGTTTGGGCCGACAAGTGGAGCCGCGCGGGCTCAGTGGACTAACCTACCGGTGGCTTGCCTGTGAGAACCGTCGGTTGGGAGATCACATGCACAGCGACGAGATAAGGGCCATCTTCGACCCCAGGGGCGCCATGATCGACGTCTGTCGCCAGAGGGCGGAGGAAGGCGGCTTCGACGAACCGGTGAAGTTCTACCAGGCGGAGTTGATTCATGCGGGGTTCTCCCGGCGCGTATCCGGCAATGCAGCTGTTCCCCGTCCGGCTCTACCCGGGCGCTGACCTTCGGCGCGCCTTGCAGGACGGCGCGGCGAGCCGGGGCACGGACTCGGCCTTCGTCGTCGCCGGCATCGGCAGCCTGGTCGAGGCGAGCCTGCGGTACGCAGGCGAATCCGGCGCCACCCTGCTTGCGGGTCCGCTCGAGATCCTGGGCCTGTCGGGGAGTCTCACCGCGTCAGGGGCGCACCTGCACATGTCCGTCTCCGATGCCTCGGGTCGGGTGCATGGCGGCCACGTCGGTCATGGCTGCACGATCAGGACGACGGCGGAGATCCTCCTGGCGCTCCTGCCCGACGGGTCGCTCGCGCGGGAATACGACGCGAACACGGGGTTCGACGAACTGCTTGTCCGCCGTCGGGGGTGAACGCAGAATGCGGCCTGAACCCATCCTCCAGGAGACTCGAAGTGTCCGATGTCGAAGACCGCCTGCGTGAGCTCGGGCTGCAACTACCGGCCCCTCTCCAGCTGCCGCCGGGCGCCAAGCTTTCCTTCCCCTGGGTTCGCATCGTCGGCAACCGGGCGCTGATCTCCGGGCACGGGCCGACTCATGCGGACGGTTCGCTTGCAAAGCCGCTCGGCAAGGTCGGGGCGGAAGTCACGCAAGAGCAGGCTTGCGCCGCCGCAAGGCTCACCGGTCTCGCCATCCTCGGGAGCTTGCAACGCGAGCTCGGCAGCCTGGACCGGATCGTCGCCTGGACCCGGGTGTTCGGCATGGTCAATTCGGCGCCAGGCTTCAACCGGCAACCTGCGGTCATCAATGGCTTCAGCGACCTGATCGTCGAGGTCTTTGGCGAGGAACGGGGCGCGCACGCGCGCAGCGCGGTCGGCATGGCCGAGTTGCCCTTCGGCATTCCGGTGGAAATCGAGGGGGAAGTGGAACTGCGCGCCGGGTAAGGGCGGTCCGGCGCGCAGCTGCGCCCGAGGCGGCCTGATGAGTCGCTGGCGGGATCCTGATTCGTCAGCGGCCGGTGCCTTCCGCATCCACCGCCGCCTGCACCGCCCGGTAGAAGTCGTAGCGGGCATTGTCGGCGACGGGGTCCCGGGCGCCGCCCGCCCAGTTGGCGTTCGAGACGATCACGATCCTGCGCTTCGGGTCGATGAACAGGCCCTGGCCGAAGATGCCGCGCCCGGCGAAGCTGCCGTCGTCGAAGGTCCACCACTGGTAGCCGTAGCCGCGCCCCGGCCGGCCGATATCGGCCTGTTTCGTCGTGGCCTCGGCCAGCCAGCCCTCGGGCACGATGCTCTCGCCATCGATACGCGCGCCGTCGAGGATGAACAGGCCGAACCTGGCGAAGTCCCTGCTGGCGGCCTGGATGCAGCAGCCGCTGATCTCGCGGCCGCTGCGGCTGAGGATCCAGGTGGCGTCCTGCTCCATGCCGGCGGGAATCCAGATCTTCTCCGACAGGTAGCTCGCCAGGGGCTTGCCGGTCGCCTCGCCGACGAGGACGCCGACCAGGTTGGTCTCGCCGGTGCTGTAGTTCCAGCGGGTGCCGGCCGGCGCCTCGCGCGGCAGCTGGCGCAGGTAGCTCACCAGGGCATCGACGCCGGATTCCGGCTTGTGCCCGTTGAAGCGCGCCACATCGGACTCCGGGTCGCTGTAGTTCTCGTCCCACTGCACACCCGAGGTCATCGTCAGCAGCTGGCCGATGGTGACGTCGTCGTAGGCCGAGCCCTTCATGTCGGCGACGTAGTCGCTGACCTTGTCGTCGAGGCTGCGGATGGCGCCATCGCGCAGGGCGGCGCCCACCAGCGTGGAGGTGATCGACTTGGCCACCGAGAAGCTGGTCCAGCGCCCCGCGGCGTCGAAGCCGAGGCCGTAGCGCTCGAGGCGCAGCCTGCCGTCGTGCAGGATGAGCAGCGCCGCGCTGCGCTGGCCGGCCATGAACGCGTCGATATCGACCGGGAGCGCCAGTGGTGGCCCCGGCGGCAGCGGTCGTGGGGATGCGCCGGCCGGGATCACCCGGGACTTCGCCAGCACCGGCAGCCGGTCGAGCGCACGGAACGCCGCATCGCGCTGTTCCTGGTTCCAGAACAGGAGGTCGCGGTTGGTCGGCACGGTCGCCAGCAGCGCCCGGGTTTCCCTGTCGAGGCTGAACCAGCCGGCCACCGCGGCCACTACCAGTACGGCCAGCAGCCCCAGGGCGGCGTTTCGGATCTTCTTCATGGCAATGAGTATGGCCGCTGCGGCAGGTTTTCGCCGAGTCTGTCGCCCTGGTCGAAATACGGGAAATCTCGCAGGGGTACGCCGCATCGGGCGGCGGTTGCAGGTAGCATCGGAGCCCAGCCACCGGGCATCGCAACGACCCACCGAGGAGACATCCATGAAGCTGTTCCATTCGCCGAGTTCGCCCTACGTTCGCAAGTGCATGGTCGTCGCGATCGAGCATGGCCTCGAGGCCCGGATCGAGAAGATCGCCGCCTCGCCCAGCGTGCTCAACCGGGTGCCCGAGCTCGAGGCCGCCAATCCGCTCAGCAAGGTGCCCGCCCTGCAGGACGACGATGGCAACTGGCTCTTCGACAGCCCGGTGATCTGCGAATACCTCGATGCCCTGGGCGGCGGCCTGATGCTGCCGGCCAAGGGGCCGGCGCGCTGGCGGGTGCTCACGACGCAGGCGCTCGCCGATGGCGCCCTCGATGCGGCGCTCCTGATGCGCTACGAGCAGGGCCTGCGGCCCGAGGCGCTGCGCTGGGACGACTGGCTCGCCGGCCAGCGCGCCAAGATCATCCGCACCGTCGATGTTCTCGATCGCCAGGTCGGCGACCCACCAGCCGACACCGAGAAGCCCGATCTCGGCGCGATCACGGTCGGCTGCCTGCTCGGCTACCTCGATTTACGGTTTCCCGACATCGGCTGGCGCACCGACCGGGCCGCGCTCGCCGCCTGGTACGAGAACTTCGCCGAGCGGGCCTCGATGCGGGCCACGGTGCCGGTCGGCTGAGCCACCGTTGCCGGGTCAGCCGCCGCCGAGCGCCGTTCTCCGACACCATGAACGACTCTGTACCCACCGAGATCTCGGCGCAGCTTTCACAGGCACTCGATGTCATCGGCAATCATCTGGCGCCGACGCTGCTGGCGGTGCATCTGTACGGCTCCGCGCTCGATGGCGGGTTGAAACCATTCAGCGACATCGATCTGCTGGTCACCCTGGCCGCTGCGCCCGATGAAGCCGTGCGACGGGCGGTGATGCGCGACCTGCTGGAGGTCTCGGCGCCGCCTGGGCAAAGCAGGGCTCTCCGTGCCCTCGAAGTGACCGTCGTCGTGCGCGACGGTATCGTGCCGTGGCGCTATCCGGCGAGACGGGAGCTCCAGTTCGGGGAGTGGCTTCGCGAGGACATTCTCGCCGGCGTGTTCGAACCCGCCATCATCGATCCCGATCTGGCGATCCTGCTGACGAAGGCAAGGCAGCACAGCATCGCCCTCGTGGGTCCAGCGGCGTCGGAGATGTTCGATCCCGTGCCCGCTGACGATCTTTCCAGGGTGCTGGCCGATACCCTGAAGCTCTGGAACTCACCGCCGGACTGGGCGAACGATGAACGCAATGTCGTGCTTACGCTGGCGCGCATCTGGTACAGCGCGGCAACCGGGAAGATCGTGCCCAAGGATGTCGCTGCCGACTGGGCGATGGCGCGCTTGCCCGCAGCGCATCGACCCGTATTGCTCGAAGCCCGGCAGGCGTACCTCGGTCAGGGGGAAGATCGGCTGGTCTTGCGCGCGGAACGGCTCACGGCGTTCGTTCTTTTCATGAAGCGGGAAACTGCCCGCTTGCTCGAAGCCGAAACCCGCGATGTCTGACAGGGATGTGCCTTCAATTGCCCTCGTGCCGTATCAGCTCCTCGCTGATGTCGTTCTCGTCGTGCACTTCGGCGTGGTGGTGTTCGTCGTCGGAGGGCTCATGGCCGTCCTCGCCGGGAACTGGCGCGGCTGGCGATGGGTCAACGGCTGGTGGTTCCGGCTGGCGCACCTGGCGGCCATCGCCATCGTCGTGGCGCAGGCGTGGCTCGGCAAGCTGTGCCCCCTGACGACCCTGGAATCCTGGCTGCGGGTACGGGCCGGCGCCTCCGGCTACACCAGCAGCTTCGTCGAGCATTGGCTCGGGCGCCTCATCTTCCACGAGGCGCCGTTCTGGATCTTTACGCTGGCATACACGGTGTTCGCGATGCTGGTCCTCGCGAGCTGGTGGTACTTTCCGCCGAGGCGGCGCAACAGGCGTCGCCGCGGCAATATCTAGACGTTCAGCCGGCGGCGACGGCCTCGATCTCGAGGAGCAGGCCTGGCGCGGCCAGTGCCTTGACGATGAGCAGCGTCGTCGCGAGCGTCGAATCGGGCGCGGTCGAGCTTCAGGCCGGGAATTCGGAGGTGTCGACCAGCGAGCCGTCTTCCTCGACGGTTTCGAGCCAGACGGTGAAGCCCCAGAGCTTCTGGAGGTTGCGCATCACCCGGGTCGACTCATTGGACAGGCCGCGGCCGCGATGGCGGCGGTGCTGCACCCGCAGGCTGCGGTCGCCGTCGCGGTCGAAGCCGACGATCTGGATGTCGGGCAGCAGGTTGTCACGGTTGTATTGCTCCGAGAGCAGCTTGCGCACCCGCCGGTAGCCCTGCTCGTTGTGGATCGCGTCGATCTCGAGGAACTCCCGGTCCTCGTGGTCGGCCACCGCGAACAGGCGGAACTCCCGGATAAGCTTCGGCGACAGGTACTGGTTGATGAAGGATTCGTCCTTGTAGTTGCGCATCGCGAAGTCGAGGGTGCGCTGCCAGTCGGTGCCGGCGATATCCGGGAACCATTCCCGATCCTCGTCGGTCGGCTCCTCGCAGATGCGCCGGATGTCGCGGAACATCGAGAAGCCCAGCGCGTAGGGGTTGAAGCCTCCGTAGCCGCGCTCGTCGAAGCCGCGCTGGCTGACGACGTTGGTGTGCGAGGCGAGCACTTCGAGCATCAGGCCGTCGGTGACCAGGCCCTTGTCGTAGAGGCGATTGAGGATGGTGTAATGCCAGAAGGTGGCCCATCCCTCGTTCATGACCTTGGTCAGGCCTTGCGGATAGAAGTACTGCGCCATCTTGCGCACGATCCGGACGATCTCGCGCTGCCAGGGCTCGAGGCGCGGTGAGTACTTCTCGACGAAGTACAGCAGGTTCTCCTGCGGTTCGCCGGGCAGGCCGGTATCGGCCGTCTCGTCGGACCCGGCCGGCGCGGGCGATGGTGGCAGGGTCCGCCAGATCTCGTCATGTCGGCTCCAGGCGTATTCCTCGCGCTCGCGCTGGCGCACCCGCTCGGCTTCGGCCGACAGCTTCGGCGGATGGCGGTAGCGGCTCACGCCGAAGTCCATCAGGCTGTGGCAGGCATCGAGCGTCTCCTCGACGGCGCCGATGCCATGGCGCTCCTCGCACTTCATGATGTATTTGCGGGCGAACACCATGTAGTCGATGATCGCGTCGGCGCTTGTCCACTGCCGGAACAGGTAGTTGCCCTTGAAGAAGGAGTTGTGCCCGTAGCAGGCATGCGCGATCACCAGCGCCTGCAGGGCGATCGGGTTCTCCTCCATCAGGTAGGCGATGCAGGGATCGGAGTTGATCACGATCTCGTAGGCGAGGCCGCGCGCGCCTTCGCGATACGCCTTCTCGTCGCGGATGAAGGCCTTGCCGAAGCTCCAGTGCGGATAGCTGATCGGCAGCCCCACCGAGGCATAGGCGTCGAGCATCTGCTCGGAGCTGATCACCTCGATCTGGTTGGGGTAGCAGTCCAGGCCGAACTCGCCGACCGCGATCTCGCGGATGGCTTCGTCGTAGCGGGCGATCAGCTCGAAGTCCCAGTCGGCGCCGGTGGAGATCGGGGTGCGTTGGGCCATCGTGTTCCTTCAGGCCGGCTGGCGGCCGAACAGCTCGCGAAACACCGGGTAGATGTCGCCGCGTTCCTGCACGCCGCGCATCGCGAAGCGCGGGGATTCGATCCGCCGGTAGGCGGCCGACAGGGAAGAGGCCCGGCTGCTGCCTTCGTCGCCGACCTCGATATAGGCGAAGTAGCGTGCCTTCGGCAGCAGCTTCTCGACCAGGAAGTTGCGGCTCTTCTCGGGGTCGGCGCCGAAGGCGTCGCCGTCCGAGGCTTGCGCCGCGTAGATGTTCCACTGGTCGGCCGGATAGCGATCGGCGATGACCTCCTCCATCAGGTGCAGCGCCGAGTACACCACGGTCCCGCCGGTCTTGGGATCATGGAAGAAGTGCTCTTCGTCGACCTCCTCGGCGTCGTCGGTGTGGCGGATGAAGACGACGTCGACATGCTCGTACTTGCGCTCGAGGAACAGGTACAGCAGGGTGTAGAAGCGCTTGGCGAGATCCTTCTTGCGCTCGTCCATCGAGGCCGAGACGTCCATCAGGCAGAACATGACCGCCCGGCTGAGCGGGCGCGGCACCATCACCCGGTGGCGATAGCGCAGGTCGATCTCGTCGAGGAAGGGCACCCGGGCGATGCGCCGGCGCAGGCTCGAGATTTCCTCGGCGAGCGCGGGGTCGTCCCGCGCCTGGGCATCGGGGTCGCCGCGGGCCTCGATCTCGGCGAGCCGGCGCCGCGCCGCGCCGGTCAGGGCGATGCGCCGGCCGAGCGCCTGGCGCAGCGAGCGCGCCACCGCCAGGTTGGTCGGTGCCCCCTGCGGGGTGTAGCCGGCGCGCTGCGGGCGGCTCTCCTTGAGGTTGCCGACCACGTTGCGCACCATGTTCGGCAGCTCGAGGTCGTCGAGGAAGAGCGTCATGAATTCTTCACGCGACAAGGTGAACGTAAAGCCGTCCTCGCCCTCGCCACCTCCTTCGCCACTGCCGCTGCCCTGGCCGCCCCCGCCGGGCGGACGGCGGATGCGATCGCCCGTGTTGAACTCGCGGTTGCGCGGATGCACCGTCTCGCGGTCGCCGCCGGCGCCGTGGCGGATTATCGGCTCGGCGATGTCCCGGTGCGGGATGTGGACCGTGCCGCCCTGTTCCATGTCGCGGATCGAGCGCTTCGAGACCATGTCGGCCACCGCGCGCTGCAGGTGCGCCTTGTAGCGGCGCATGAAGCGGGCGCGGTTGACCGCGCTCTTGTTGCGATCGTTCAGTCGTCTGTCGATGATTACTGACATCGTCTGGGCCCGGAAGGTTTCCGATCGGCGCGCGCCGCAGCGCGCGCCCCCGCGGCGCCTACTGCGACTTGCGCACCCGCAGGTACCACTCGCAGAGCAGGCGCACCTGTTTCTCTGTATATCCCTTGCTGACCATCCTTTCAACGAAACTGTCGTGCTTGCGCTGGTCTTCGGCCGATGCCTTGGCATTGAACGAGATCACCGGCAGCAGCTCCTCGGTGTTCGAGAACATCTTCTTCTCGATCACTTCGCGCAGCTTCTCGTAGCTCGTCCATGCCGGGTTCTTGCCGTTGTTGTTGGCGCGCGCCCGCAGCACGAAGTTGACGATCTCGTTGCGGAAGTCCTTCGGGTTGGCAATGCCTGCCGGCTTCTCGATCTTCTCGAGCTCGCCGTTCAACTGCGCGCGGTCGAAGCTCTCGCCGGTTTCCTGGTCGCGGTAGTCCTCGTCCTGGATCCAGTAGTCGGCGTACGTGACGTAGCGATCGAAGATGTTCTGCCCGTACTCCGAGTAGGACTCGAGGTAGGCGGTCTGGATCTCCTTGCCGATGAACTCCGCATAGCGCGGCGCGAGCCAGCCCTTGATGAAGTCCAGGTAGCGACGCTGGACGTCCTCGGGCAGCTGTTCGCGCAGCAGCTTCTGCTCGAGCACGTACATCAGGTGCACCGGGTTGGCCGCGATCTCGGTCTGATCGTAGTTGAACACCGCCGACAGCACCTTGTAGGCGAAGCGCGTCGAGATGCCGCTCATGCCCTCGTCGATGCCGGCGTAGTCGCGATACTCCTGCACCGACTTGGCGGTCGGGTCGACGTCCTTGAGGTTCTCGCCGTCGTAGACCCGCATCTTCGTGTAGATGCTCGAGTTGTCGGGCTCCTTGAGCCGCGAGAGCACCGCGAACTGCGACATGATGTCGAGCGTGCCCGGCGCGCAGGGCGCGCTCGCCAGCGAGCTGTTGGCCAGCAGCTTCTCGTAGATCTTGATCTCCTCGGAAGTCTGCAGGCAGTAGGGCACCTTGACGATGTAGATCCGGTCGAGGAAGGCCTCGTTGTTGCGGTTGTTGCGGAA
>CAYZBJ010000006.1:0-6557 GCA_964476625.1 uncultured Burkholderiaceae bacterium
CCGTGGCGCCGAGGGCGCGCGCCCACTGCGAGAGGATCACGCCCATGCCGCCGGCGGCCGCGTGGACCAGCACCGTATCGCCCGGCTTGACGACGTACAGGCGACGCAGCAGGTACTCGGCGGTCATGCCGCGCAGCATCGTGGCCCCGGCGACTTCGTCGCTGATGTCCGTCGGCAGCAGGATCACGCGCCCGGCCGGCACATTGCGCACCGCCTGGTAGGCGCCAGGATGAAAGTAGGCCACACGCCGTCCGACGGGCAGGCCGGCGACGCCGGCGCCGACCGCATCGATGACGCCGGCGCCCTGGGCGCCGAGGATCACCGGGAACGGCGTGCTCGAATGCGGACCATGCGCGCCGCGGCGCTGGTAGATGTCGGCGAAGTTCACGCCGATCGCCGTCTGGCGGATGCGAACTTCGCCCGGCCCGGGCTCGCCGACATCGACCTCGATGGTCCGCAGGACCTCCGGGCCGCCATGCGCCTCGATCTGGATCGCCATCGTCTTCATTGCCTGCTGTCTCCCGTCCTTGTTTCGTGATCCCTGCATGGCCCCGCGCGCACCGGCGCGGGGCCGCCCCTACCGGACCGCCGCCGGCGACGCCGGCACCGGGTCGAACGGCAGCCGCGCGATGGCGTCGGCATAGGTGTTGCCGCCCACCGAGATGTGGCTGGTCATGGTTCGGTAGGCGGCTTCCTCGTCGCCCTGCAGGATGGCCTCGAGCACCATCTGGTGCTCGGCGAGCGAATTGCGGATGCGGCCCGGGCGATCGAACAGGCTGCCCTGGGGCTGGCGCATGCGCAGGCGCATCGCGCGCAGCTGGCGCGCCAGCACATCGTTGAGGCTGCCGTCGTAGATGGCTTCATGGAACAACTGGTTGGCCGCCGCGTAGGCACCGGAATCGTCGCGCTCGGCGGCCTTGCGACAGGCCTCGTGCGCCGCCCTGAGCTCCTCCCGGAGCACGGCCGGCATCCGGCGCGCCGAGAGGCGAGCGGCCAGGCCCTCGAGCTCGACCAGCACCTCGAGCATGGCGATGTATTCGGGGGCGCTCAGCCCGGCGACCACCGCGCCCTGGCGCGGGACCGACACGACCAGGCCGGCGGACATCAGCTGCAGCAGCGCTTCGCGAGCCGGCGTGCGGGACACCTCGAAGCGTTCCATCAGGGCCTGTTCGTCGATGCGCGCCCCGGCCGTGAGCCGGCCGGTGCTGATCTCGGCTTCGATCGCCTGGCGGATCTTGTCGCTCAGGTTGACGCGGGCGGCGGACGACATCTCGACTCCAGGTGGACGGCAGGTTCGGGCGGGGAATGCAGGTCGGACGGGCAGGCCGGACGGCCGCATTCCGATTTCATCCGAAATTCTACTGTCGCCCGAACAAATTCATACGATGATCTAATGTATACACAGAGATCATGTGCATATACTTTACCGCGATCCGCAAGTACATGGGGCGTTTCCCAAGCCCCGGACCCGTCACGCGGCGCTTGCCGCCCCGACAAGGAGACACCCACATGGCCCTCGACCGACGTCAGTTCGTCGCAGCTGCTGCCGGAGCCGCGCTGCTTGGAAGCTGGGCAGGCGCCCGCGCGCAACAGCCCTCCATCGAAACGCTGTACGAAGCCGCGAAGAAGGAAGGCGAGCTCACCTGGTACATCGTCTACCTGCCTTCGGAAGACGCCGAGAACGTCGGCCGCGCCTTCACGGCGCGCTACCCCGGCGTGAAGGTCAACGTCGTGCGCACGACCGCGCAGGTGGCCTTCCAGCGCCTGAACCAGGACCTGCAGGCCAAGAGCGCGAACTGCGACGTCTTCTCGTCGACCGATATCTCGCACTACCTCGACCTCAAGCGCCGCGGCCTGCTCACGAAGTACACGCCGGCGGCGTCGGTGAACATGGACAAGCGGCTGCAGAACCTCGACGAGGACGGCTACTTCCATGTCGCCAGCGTCGCGACGATCGGCCTCATCTACAACACCGACAAGGTCAAGGCGGCCGATGCGCCCACCAGCTGGAACGACCTCACCGATCCGAAATGGCGCGGCCTCGTCTCGGTGGGCCACCCCGGCTTCAGCGGCTTCGTCGGCGTCTGGGCGATCGCGATGAAGAAGCTCTACGGCGAAGGCTGGTTCGAGAAGCTCGCCGCGAACCAGCCGCAGGTCGGCCGCTCGATCATCGACACCATCACCACCCTCGCATCGGGCGAGCGTTCCGTTTCGGCCGGCCCCATGGAGCTTGCCGCCAGCACGGCGGCCAAGGGCAATCCCCTCGGGCGGGTCGTGCCGAAGGAGGGGTCGATCCTGATGCTCTCGCCGTCGGCCATCATGTCCAACGCGCCCCATCCCAATGCCTCGAAGCTGTTCATGGAGTTCCTGATCGGATCGGAGGAGGTCGACCAGCTTTCGATCGACCGCTACGGGATTCCCAAGCGCGCCGGCGCCAAGCCCCGGGAAGGCGTGCTCGGCTTCGAGGATCCGAACCGGGTCTTCCTGCGCCCGACTCCCCAGGAATCGGTGGACGAACTGCGGGGCGTGATCGAGCTCTGGCGCGACGCCTTCGGGGTCTGAACCGATGGCCGCCACGCCGACCCCGATGCTGGCGGGGTTCAGACCGCGAGCGTCGAGCCGCCTCGCCGATCCGTCCCTGTGGCTGTTCGGCGTACTGATCGTGTTGCTGGTCTTCCTGGTCGCCAACCCGATCCTGCGGCTCATTTGGGACAGTCTCTCCTCGGCCGGGGGCGAACCGACCCTGCGCAACTACGCGCAGGCGTTCGGGCGGACTCGCCAGGTGCAGGCGATGGTCAACTCGCTCTACCTCGGCGCGGCGGTCACGTTCATCTCGCTGCTGCTCGGCGTACCGCTGGCGATGGCGGTCTCGCGCACCAACATGCCGGGGCGCGGGCTGACCAACCTGATCGTGCTCGCTGCCTTCGTGATGCCGAACTTCCTCGGCGCGATTGCCTGGATCCTGCTTGCGGGGCCCAATGCCGGCTGGCTCAACCGCGCCTGGATCGGCCTGTTCGGCGGCGAGCGGGGCCCGTTCAACATCTTCAGCTTCTGGGGCCTGTCCTTCGTCATCGCGCTGTACATCTTTCCGCTGGTGTACGTGTTCACGAAATCGGCGCTCGACCTCGTGTCCACCGAGCTCGAGGATGCCGCCTCGATCCATGGGGCGGGCAAGCTGCATACCCTCACGCGGGTGACCCTGCCCCTGGTGATGCCCTCGATCGTGGGCGCCGGGATCCTCATCTTCCTCGAAGCGGTCGCGCTCTACGGCACGCCGGCCCTGATCGCGATACCGGCGGGCATCAACCTCGCCACGATCCAGATCAGCAGCTTCTTCGAGTATCCGATCCGCATCAACCAGGCCGCTGCGTTCGCCATGCCGATCCTGCTGCTGACGGTGGTCATGCTGTGGATGCAGCGGCGCATCCTTTCGCGCAAGGGCTTCGTGTCGGTTTCGGGCAAGGGCGGCGAGCGCCGGCCCTTCGATATCGGCTTCTGGAAGTGGCCCTTGCTCGCGTATTCCGCCCTGATCGGCGTGCTGGCGGTGGTGCTGCCCCTGTTCATCCTGGTCGTCGCCTCGCTCTCGAAGGCCTGGGCCCGGGGGCTGGCGAGCGGCAACCTGACCTTCGCCAACTACTACGACATCTTTTTCCAGCAACTGACCGTGCGCTCGGCGCTGATCAACACCGTGACCTACTCCGCCGTCACCGCGCTCGTGTGCGTCGGCATCGGCATGTGCGTGGCCTACGCGGTGCAGCGGCGCATCACGCCGTTCCCCAACGTGGTGCTGGCGCTGGCCATCGCGCCGGTGGCGGTGCCCGGCCTGATCCTGGCGATCGGCCTGTACGCCGCCTACGCCGGGCCCCCGTTCTCGCTCTACGGCATGGGCGCCCTGATCGTGATCGCCTTCACCACCCGTTTCCTGCCGATCGCGGTGGTCGGGTGCTCCGCCTCGGTGCGCTCGCTCAATCCCGAGCTCGAGGAGGCGGTGCGGGTGCTGGGCGGCGGGCGCCTGACGGTCATGTCGACGGTCGTCTTCCCGCTGCTTCGCAAGACCCTGGCGGGCATCTTCATCCTGGTGTTCGTGATCTGCACCAAGGAACTCTCGACCGCCATCTTCCTGACCGGCCCCGAGTCGCGCGTGGTCTCGGTGCTGACTCTGGACCTCAGCGAGCAGGGCAACTACGAGACCCTGGCGGCGATGGGCGTGGTGTTGGTCGTGGTCACCACGCTGGTCGTTGCCGCGGGCATGCGCATCGCGGGTCGCGACTTCATGCTGCGGCGTGGCTGAGGCCGGCCGTGTCCATCCACCGAGTTCCATTCCAAGAGCGCGTATGTCGAAACTGGTCCTGAACAGCGTCTCCAAGGCCTACGGCAAGACCAAGGTGGTCGACAGCCTGGACCTGTCGCTCGAGAAGGGCGAGCTGGTCACCCTGCTCGGGCCTTCTGGCTGCGGGAAGACGACCACCTTGCGCATGATCGCCGGCTTCATCGAGCTGAGCGAGGGCAGCATCGCGATCGACGGCCAGGAGATCTCCGACCCGAAGCGCACCGTGCCGCCCGAGCGCCGCGGCATGTCGATGATCTTCCAGAGCTATGCGATCTGGCCCAACATGACCGTGGCCGAGAACGTCGCGTTCGGGCTCAAGGTGCGCCGCACGCCGGCCGACGAGATGAAGCGGCGGGTCGACGAGATCCTCGATATCGTCAAGCTCGGCCCGCTCGCCCAGCGCTATCCGGCCGAGCTCTCGGGCGGCCAGCAGCAGCGGGTCGCCTTGGCGCGCGCGATGGTGGTGCGCCCGGAAGTGCTGCTGCTCGATGAACCGCTGTCGAACCTCGATGCCAACCTGCGCGAGGAGATGGCCAGCGAGATCCGCCGCCTGCACGACGAGTTCCGCTACACCACCGTCTACGTCACCCACGACCAGGCCGAAGCGATGACGATCTCCGATCGCATCGCGGTACTGAACCTCGGCCGGCTCGAGCAGATCGATACCCCGTGGAACCTGTACAACCGGCCGCGCACACCCTTCGTGGCCGGCTTCATCGGCCAGACCAACCTGGTGGCGGGCGAGCTCAGCGACGGGCGCATCACCTTGCCGGGCCTGGGCGGCGCGCTGCCGGTCGTCGATGGCGCGCCGCGCGATGCGGCCCAGGCGCAGGTGTCGATCCGCCCGCAGTCGCTCTATCTTGGCGCTTCCGCCAACGGCGCACTGCCGATGGGCGAAGTCGCCATCGTCGCGCGGACCTACCTCGGCGAGTACTGGGACTACCAGGTCCGTCCGGTCGATGGGGGCGAACTCATGAAGGTCCATGCGCCGCCCTCGAGCGTGCTGGAGATCGGCCATCGCTCGATGCTGTCGATCGATCCGGCCGGCGTGGCCGTGGTCGGCTGAACACGCCGAGCGAATGATTCTCCCGAAGGAAAGCAATGCCTGACACCAGCAATCCGCAACTGCCCCTGTCACGATACAAGGTGCTCGACCTCACCATCGCCCGCGCCGGCCCCGCCGCGGTGCGCCTGCTGTCCGACTGGGGCGCCGACGTCACGCGCGTCGAGCCGCCGCCGCCGCGCGACCGCGGCTCGGTCACCGGTCGCCGCCGCGGCTCGGACGAGCAGAACCTGCACCGGAACAAGCGCAGCCTTTGCGTGGACCTGAAATCGCCGCGCGGCGGCGAGATCCTGCGCAAGCTGATCGATCGCACCGACGTGGTGGTCGAGAACTTCCGCTCCGATGTCAAGAAGCGCCTCGGCCTCGACTACGAACGGCTGCGGGCCATCAACCCGGGGATCATCCTCGCGAGCATCTCCGGCTTCGGCCAGGACGGCCCCTACAGCGACCGACCCGGCGTCGACCAGATCGTGCAAGGCATGAGCGGCCTGAGCTCGGTCACCGGCGAGCCCGGTCGCGGCCCGATGCGCGTGGGGATCGCCATCGCCGACACCACCGCCGGCATGTTCCTCGGCCAGGGCATCCTGCTCGCGCTGCTCCATCGCGAGCACACCGGCGAGGGGCAGTGGGTGCACACCTCGCTGATCGAGGGCATGCTGAACAAGCTCGACTTCCAGGGCGCGCGCTATACCGTCAGTGGCGAAGTCGGGGGGCAGGAGGGCAACAGCCATCCGACCCTGGTGCCGATGGGCACCTTCCGCGCCAGCGACGGCCACGTCAACGTCGCCGCGCCGACCCCGCGCATGTGGGAGAACTTCTGCAAGTCGCTCGGCGCGCAGGCCCTGCTCGACAAGCCCGAGTACGCCGATCCGGCGGGGCGTACCCGGGCGCGCTACCAGCTTGACCAGGACATCGAGGCGGTGACCTCGAAGTTCACGGCCGCCGACCTGATCGAGCGCCTGAACAAGGCGGGCGTGCCCTGCGGGCCGATCTACGACATCGGCCAGGCCTTCGAGGATCCGCAGGCCCGGCATTTGCGGATGACGCGGCCGGCCCTGCACCCGGTGCTCGGCGAGATCCAGCTGGTGCGCTCGCCGATCAACCTGTCGCGTTGTCCGCAACCCGAGCGCTTCCACCACGCCGCGCCGGATCCCGGTGCCGAGA